>NZ_CBDAMB010000002.1:0-763478 GCF_965197125.1 Pseudomonas spartinae | reverse complement strand
TTGATTCAGTTGTTAAAGAACAGTTGGTTAAGTCTTTCGTCTCAACCGAGGCCGCGCATTCTACAGCAGCCTTTCTTTCTGTCAAGCTGTTTTTCGAAGAATTTTTTCTTTCTACTCAACAACTTGCAGCAACCTCAGCTTCATCTCTTCCGCTTCGGTGAGGCGCGCATTCTACAGCACCTCTTTACTTCGTCAAGTTGTTTTTGAAGAAATTTTCTTTCTATCTCAACAACTTAGCGCTTCGTCGAACCTGGGTTCGTCTCAGCGAGGCGCGCATTCTACATGAGCACGACGCGCTGTAAACCCCTGATCAGCAAAAAAATCACATATATATCCAGATACCTTCCGCCCTCTATATAGAAGACGGTTTGGCCTAGATCACTCCAGCCTTTCGCAGCTCTGCAACCTGCGCCTCAGTCATGCCCAGCAGCCTCTCCAACAAGTCGTCGGTGTGCTGCCCCAACAAAGGCGGAGCTGAGCGGTACGCCACCGGCGTAGCAGAGAGACGCAGCGGGCTGGCGACCTGCGGCGTGGTGCTGCCCAGGGCATTGGGCAGATCGAGGCGCAAACCTCGTGCTTGCACCTGAGGGTCGGCGAACACTTGTGGCAGATCGTTGATCGGTCCGCAGGGCACCCCAGCCGTTTCCAGCAATTCGATCCACTGAGCGGTGGTCTTGAATACCGTAGCCTGACGCAACAACGGGATCAGCTCGACGCGATGCGCGACACGAGCCTTGTTGGTCGCGAAACGCAAGTCGTCGGCAAGATGCGCAACACCTGCGACCTCGCAGAACTTGCGGAACTGCCCATCGTTGCCAACCGCCAGGATGAAGTTGCCGTCGGCACTGGGGAAATCCTGATAGGGCACGATATTGGGATGCGCATTACCCAGGCGTTTGGGAGCTGCGCCCGTGGTCAGGTAGTTCATGGCCTGATTGGCCAGGCAGGCAACCTGCACATCCAGCAACGCCACATCTATATGCTGGCCGGTACCGGACTGCTCACGCTGATTCAGCGCAGCCAGAACACCCACGGTCGCATAGAGCCCGGTGAGAATGTCGGTCAGCGCCACGCCAACCTTCATTGGCCCGGCACCTTCCTCACCCTCCGGGCGCCCGGTCAGACTCATCAGACCGCCAAGCCCCTGGATCATGAAGTCGTAACCAGCCCGCTTGGCGTAAGGGCCGGTTTGGCCGAAGCCGGTGATGGAACAATAGATAAGGCGCGGATTGATCGCCTTGAGCGATTCATAATCGAGGCCATAAGCTGCCAGGCCGCCCACCTTGAAGTTTTCCAGCAGCACATCACACTGCGCGACCAGCTCACGGACCAGCCGCTGCCCTTCGGGCTGGGTGAAATCCAGCGTCAGCGACTGCTTGTTGCGGTTGGCGCTCTGAAAGTAAGCGGCCTCGCGCGAATCACCGCCCTCGGCATCCTTTATATAAGGAGGCCCCCAATGTCGGGTGTCGTCCCCGGAACCTGGTCGCTCCACCTTGATCACCTCGGCACCGAGGTCACCAAGGATCTGTCCGCACCAGGGGCCGGCGAGCACGCGGGAAAGATCGAGCACGCGAATATGGGAAAGGGCACCAGACATGGTGTTTCTCCACGGGGCACGTCACGCGCACCCCGGATGGTTGAACAAGGGCGTCCTTAGAAGAACGCCTGGATACCGGTCTGTGCGCGGCCGAGGATCAGCGCATGCACGTCATGAGTACCTTCATAGGTGTTGACCACCTCGAGGTTGACCAGGTGACGAGCGATACCAAACTCGTCGCTGATGCCGTTGCCGCCCAACATGTCGCGCGCCAGACGGGCGATGTCCAAGGCCTTGCCGCAACTGTTGCGCTTCATGATCGAGGTGATTTCCACGGCTGCAGTGCCTTCGTCCTTCATCCGCCCCAGACGCAAGCAACCTTGCAGGGCCAGGGTGATCTCGGTCTGCATGTCGGCCAGCTTCTTCTGAATCAGTTGATTGGCCGCCAGCGGGCGACCGAACTGGTTGCGGTCGAGCACATACTGGCGCGCCGTGTGCCAGCAGAACTCGGCAGCGCCCAACGCCCCCCAGCTGATGCCATAACGAGCGGAGTTAAGGCAGGTGAACGGGCCACGCAGGCCGCGCACATCAGGAAAGGCGTTCTCTTCGGGGCAGAACACGTTGTCCATGACGATCTCGCCGGTGATCGAAGCGCGCAAACCAACCTTGCCGTGGATGGCAGGCGCAGACAGACCCTCCCACCCCTTCTCCAGCACGAAGCCGCGAATCTCACCGGCATCGTCCTTGGCCCAGACCACGAACACATCGGCGATCGGGCTGTTGGTGATCCACATCTTGCTGCCACTCAGGCGATAGCCGCCCTCCACCTTCCTGGCGCGCGTCACCATGGCGCCGGGATCGGAACCATGGTTCGGCTCGGTCAGACCAAAGCAGCCGATGTACTCACCACTGGCCAGCTTGGGCAGGTACTTCTGCTTGGTCGCCTCGTTGCCGAACTCGTTGATCGGCACCATCACCAGCGACGACTGTACGCTCATCATCGAACGGTAGCCGGAGTCGATACGCTCCACCTCGCGCGCGATAAGGCCATAGCACACGTAATTCAGGCCGCTGCCGCCATAGGCTTCGGGAATGGTGGCGCCGAGCAGGCCAGTCTCGCCCATCTCGCGGAAGATCTTCGGATCGGTCTGCTCATGACGGAAGGCCTCCAGCACGCGAGGCGCCAGCTTGTCGTCAGCGAACTGCTGGGCGCTGTCGCGCACCATGCGCTCTTCTTCGGTCAGTTGCTGATCCAGCAGCAGCGGGTCGATCCAGTTGAAGCTTGCCTTGGCCATCGCGAGAAACCTCGAAGCAGTTAAGTAAGCGGTCGGTCCAGCCGACCCGGAATGACCTGATCCTAGGCCTGCGCGGCAAACAGGGCAAACGCAGAATTTGCACAGACCTGTGCTTTTTGCTCACTTCGAGATAGCTTTAGCAACTGCTTTCAACATTTATGAATGAGGCTTTCGCACAGATGCGCCGCAAGATCCCCAGCACCGCGGCCCTGGTCGCCTTCGAGTCCGCAGCTCGCCACCAGAGCTTCACCAAGGCGGCGGATGAGCTGAACCTGACGCAAAGCGCGGTCTGCCGGCAGATCGGTGGACTGGAAAGCTTCCTCAACGTCGAGCTGTTCCGCCGCTCGCGACGCGGCGTGATCCTGACCGAGGCCGGTGTCGCCTACAGCCGCAAGGTAGCTGCACAACTCGACGCCGTGGAACGTGACACCCTGGCGCTGATGGGCAATCAAGGCAGCAGCAGTATCGAATTGGCAGTGGTACCAACCTTCGGCACGCAGTGGCTGCTACCGCGCTTGCGAACCTTCCAGCAACTGCACCCGGAAGTGACGGTACACCTGACCAACCGCACGCGCCCCTTTCTGTTCGCCGACACCCACTTCGACGCCGCCATCTATTACGGCGATGCCGAGTGGTCAGGTACGCAGGTGCATTTCCTGATGCATGAGCATTTGCTTCCGGTGTGCAGCCCGGCGCTGCTGGACGGCGCCCCGGTCGATGCAGCGCGCATCGCCACGCTCCCTTTGCTGCAGCAGACCACCCGCCCCTATGCCTGGCGCCAATGGTTCGCGGCCCAAGGCATGAGTGTCCCGCGCGATATGACTGGCCCACGCCTGGAGCTGTTTTCCATGCTTGCTCAAGCGGCCAGGCATGAAATGGGCGTCGCGCTGATCCCACCCTTCCTGATTCAACGCGAGCTGCAGGAAGGAAGCCTGGTCATCGCGATCGATCTCGCCGTACCCAACAACGACCGCGCCTACTACCTGATGGTGCCTGAGCGTAAGGCCGAATCCTCGGCACTCAAGGCCTTTCGCGACTGGCTCCTGCAGCAAGCTGCCGCCTATCGCCCGGATGCCAGCACCGCCCAAACGCACACAGATGAAGACATGGAAGACCACAATCAGAACGAGTAGCACCTATACAGTCACACTACAACGCCATCGCCGAATCAATCCGCGCCACACCAGTACTTTCGGGGCATTCAACTATTTCGAACGCTGCCGTTCGCTACTTCCCACACCGCAGCCGATGCGACCAACGGTCATTCGCCTGATGAATGATAAATACCGCGCAAAGGCCTGTGAATTCTGCCTTCGCTCCAGAAATGGCGCGGCCTGCGCGCAGTATAAAAATCCCTCATAGACCCATTACTTGTAGTAATGCATTTTTTTTACTCCATAACTTCTTGTAAGGGTCTGCGTTCGATTGCACAATCGCCGCGCCCGCCACCTTACGGCGAGTGTTGTGCTGATCCCCAATCGCCGGCGCGCCAGCGCAGTGCACCGGTTCACAAAAAAGATCACGCAGGAGATTAGAAGTGCACATTGGTGTTCCTCTCGAAACCCATGCTGGGGAGACGCGGGTTGCCGCGACGCCCGAGACCGTCAAGAAACTGGTTGGCCAGGGCCACCAGGTGACCGTCCAGACCGGTGCCGGCATCAGTGCCAGCATCCCGGACAGCGCCTATGAAGCCGCTGGCGCCGCTATTAGCAACGAATCGAGCGCTTTCGCTGCCGATCTGGTGCTGAAGGTGGTCGCGCCAACTGACGCCGAACTGGCGCAGATGAAGGCCGGCGCCGTACTGGTGGGCATGCTCAACCCCTTCTGCAACGACACCATTGCGCGCATGAACGCCCGTGGCATTACTGCCTTCGCTCTGGAGGCCGCGCCACGCACCTCCCGCGCGCAGAGCCTGGACGTGCTGAGTTCGCAGGCCAACATCGCCGGCTACAAGGCCGTGATGCTTGCCGCCAACCACTACCCGCGCTTCATGCCGATGCTGATGACCGCTGCCGGCACCGTTAAGGCCGCTCGCGTGCTGATTCTCGGTGCGGGCGTCGCCGGCCTGCAGGCCATTGCCACGGCCAAGCGCCTGGGTGCAGTGATCGAAGCCTCCGACGTGCGCCCTGCGGTGAAGGAGCAGATCGAATCGCTCGGCGCCAAGTTCGTCGACGTGCCGTTCGAGACCGATGAGGAACGCGAGTGCGCCCAAGGCGTCGGCGGTTATGCCCGACCGATGCCCGCCTCGTGGATGGAGCGTCAGGCCAAGGCGGTGCACGAGCGCGCCAAACAGGCCGATATCGTCATCACCACCGCACTGATCCCGGGCCGCAAGGCGCCGACGCTGCTGCATGAAGCGACCGTACTGGAAATGAAACCGGGTTCGGTGGTCATCGACCTGGCTGCGGCCCAGGGCGGCAACTGCCCGCTGACCGAAGCCGGCCAAGTGGTGGTCAAGCACGGTATTACCTTCGTCGGCCACACCAACCTGGCCGCACTGGTACCGGCAGACGCCTCCGCCCTGTACGCACGCAACCTGCTGGACTTCCTCAAGCTCGTGATCGACAAGGAAGGCCAGTTCCAGCTCAACCTCGAAGACGACATCGTCGCGGCCTGCCTGATGTGCAAAGCCGGCGAAGTCGTGCGCAAGAACGGCTAAGGAGCAAGGACATGGATCTGATTTCCGACGGCATCTACAACCTGATCATCTTCGTGCTGGCCATCTATGTTGGCTACCACGTGGTGTGGAACGTCACCCCGGCCCTGCACACCCCGCTGATGGCCGTGACCAACGCCATTTCCGCCATCGTGATCGTCGGCGCCATGCTCGCTGCCGCGCTCACGGTTACCCCGCTAGGCAAGGCCATGGGCACCCTGGCCGTGGCCCTGGCCGCAGTGAACGTGTTCGGTGGCTTTTTGGTCACCCGACGCATGCTGGAAATGTTCAAGAAGAAGGCGCCGAAAGCGCAGGCGGAGAAACACTGACCATGAGCATGAACCTGATCACTGTTCTCTACCTCGTCGCCTCGGTGTGCTTCATCCAGGCGCTCAAGGGCCTGTCGCACCCGACCACCTCGCGTCGCGGCAACCTGTTCGGCATGATCGGCATGGCCATCGCCGTCCTGACCACCGTCGGCCTGATCCACAAGCTGGGCGCCGAACTGGCCGTGCAAGGCATCGGCTTCGTCATCGGCGGCCTGCTGGTCGGCGGTAGCGTCGGCACCATCATGGCCAAGCGCGTCGAAATGACCAAGATGCCGGAACTGGTCGCCTTCATGCACAGCATGATCGGCCTGGCCGCTGTCTTCATCGCCATTGCCGCTGTGGTCGAGCCGCAGTCGCTGGGCATCGTCGCCGCCCTGGGTGATGCGATTCCGTCCGGCAACCGTCTGGAGCTGTTCCTCGGTGCGGCCATCGGCGCCATCACCTTCTCCGGTTCGGTGATCGCCTTCGGCAAGCTGTCGGGCAAGTACAAGTTCCGCCTGTTCCAGGGTGCCCCGGTGGTCTTCAAGGGCCAGCACATGGTCAACCTGGTGATCGGCCTGGCGATTCTGGCCCTGGGCCTGTACTTCACCTTCACCGGTGATATCCGCGCCTTCGCCATCCTGGTGGCACTGGCCTTCGTCATCGGCGTGCTGATCATCATCCCCATCGGCGGTGCCGACATGCCGGTAGTGGTGTCGATGCTCAACTCCTACTCGGGCTGGGCAGCGGCGGGTATCGGCTTCTCGCTGAACAACTCGATGCTGATCGTCGCCGGCTCGCTGGTGGGTTCTTCGGGCGCCATCCTCTCCTACATCATGTGTAAGGCGATGAACCGCTCGTTCTTCAACGTCATCCTCGGCGGCTTCGGTGCCGATGCGGATGCTGGCGCCTCTGCCGGCAGCCAGGAGCAGCGCAGCGTCAAATCCGGTTCTTCCGACGATGCGGCCTTCCTGCTGACCAACGCCGACACCGTGGTCATCGTGCCCGGATACGGTCTGGCGGTAGCCCGTGCCCAGCACGCACTGATGGAGCTGGCCGAGAAGCTGACCCACCGTGGCGTGACCGTGAAGTACGCGATCCACCCCGTCGCCGGCCGCATGCCGGGCCACATGAACGTGCTGCTGGCCGAGGCCGAGGTGCCGTACGAGCAGGTGTTCGAGATGGAAGACATCAACTCCGAGTTCGGCCAGACCGACGTGGTGCTGGTGCTCGGTGCCAACGACGTGGTCAACCCGGCCGCGAAGAACGATCCGAAGTCGCCGATCGCCGGCATGCCGATCCTCGAGGCCTACAAGGCCAAGACCGTGATCGTCAACAAGCGCTCGATGGCCAGCGGCTACGCCGGCCTGGACAACGAACTGTTCTATATGGACAAGACCATGATGGTCTTCGGCGATGCCAAGAAGGTCATCGAGGATATGGTCAAGGCAGTCGACTGACGGCCGACCTGGCCCGAAACGACTCTGGCCTGCAAACCAATGCCGCTCACTCAACAAGTGAGCGGCATTTTTTATGCTCGCGAGCCGGAGCCGGGCTCACCGGTATACGCAGGCGACACAAGATGAATGCCCATTGAGTTCAACTGGCCTATATTGGCGTTGCATCGCACACAGGAAATACGCAAAGACACCATTTGCTCAGGCGATCTACGGTGACTAAAAAGGCGGAAATGATGGTAGACCAGCGGACTGGGACCTCATCCATAGTTGCCGGACAAGAGCTGCGCTCAGCGGTGATCGAAGACGCCAGTGTTCAGGCCGCTATGCAGCCCTGGATCGAGATGGAGTGTTACCAGCTAAGCCCGGGTAAACAGTTGGCGCGGATGGAAACACTGAATCTGGGTAGCCAGCAAATCGTCCGCGAATCCCAGGCAACCTCCGTGCAAAAGCTGGGGATTACCCCGGCGAATCTCTGCACACTCTCGTACTGCACGCCCACGCCCAACTTTCGCTTCTCCGAGATTGGCGCCAGCGAGACCGACACCCTTTTCTTTATGCCTGAGCATACAGAATTCGACATTTACGTCCCCGCAGGTGCGCAAACGGCTTATGTCAGCTTCGACCAGGAAGAATTCCTGCAGGGCGCACGCACGCTCAATCCCGAACAGTGGGAGCGAACGCCCGAGCAGTTGCAACAACTGCAAACGGCTCAGCAGGCCACACTAAAAAACACAATCAACCACTGGTTCAGTGCAACCCGCGAACTCGGCACATGCATGCCCATTGTGGATGACCGCATGATGCGCCGGTTGCTGTTGGAGAACATTCTGCAGGTCGCCACAACTTCGAGCCAGAATCAATCACAGCCACCGCCGATTGAACGCGCCCGGGCTTTTTACATTTGCCGCATGGCCTGCACCTTTGTCGAAGACAGCCTTGCCATCGATGCCGTACCGACCGTCACCGATATCTGCAGAACCATCGGCGTATCGGAGCGCGCCCTGCAATATGCCTTTCGCTCCTATGTCGATATGTCGCCAGTCGCTTATCTGCGCCTGTGCCGCCTCAACCGCGTACGCACGACGCTGCGCACCTCCGCCCCACAAGCCACGACAGTGACAGCCGTGGCCATGCGCTTTGGTTTTTTGCACCTTGGGCGCTTTGCCCAGGATTACAGGCGGGTGTTCGGCGAGCCCCCCTCAGCAACTCTCGCGTCCTGACCCTGCCCGCTCCACCCGCTATGGAAAACGACCTTCCCAACAGGTTTGCGGAAATCGGATAGCCGCGTCGCCATGCCCCGGTAATAGTGAGGAAAAACTTTAACCAAGGGGCGGCAACGATGTGAATGCGGTAGTTGCGCATGGATTCGGGAAAGTCACTGCCGGTTACCGCTCAGGAGCTAAGCCCTCCCAGCAGCTTATGCAGGCAGTTGAAGTGCCACGGCGTGCGCACACTGACAGCTGCGTCCACGGCCAGCGTTCTGCGACGTGTCAGCGCGCTTCCAAGCCTGCCTGCGGCCTAGTCCGCACAAGCATTAATCATCCGCTATTCAGGCTTCCAAGCGGTATCACTACCCCTCACGCCTTCACCCCGTTGCCATTTGACCGACCAACGATCACCTCACCGGACGCAAGCCGCGATCGGGAGAGGCGATTGCTCGTGAAAACCACTCACCGCATTTATATAAACAACGGAAGAATATGAACCGACATCATCGAGTTGTCTGGAGCGCCGTACGCGGTCTATGGGTGGTGGTAAGCGAGCTGGCCAAGAACAAAGTGAAGGGGCGAACAGCCGTTTGCCAATCGGCCAGTGACACCTCCCTACCCTTCCTGTTCAGCCGCACACGGCTCAACGCTCAAGTCTGTGCCGCGGTGATGGCTCCAGCCATCGCGAGTATGGCCCTGCCAGCAATGGCAGCGGCCTGTATTCCAGATGCCAAACAGATCTGCGGTGCCGACGGCACTGGCGGTACACCCGGCATTCCCGTTGAACCGGGTTATCCCAGTACGTCCGGCACTGCTGGCGGCAGCGGAGGTGTGGGGACGGTTTATCTCGCTGGTCAGGATGAGACAAACGCCTACAGCGTTACCGGGGGCACAGCCGGTAGTGGCGGCGCCGGCGGCTATGGTATGCCGGGAGTTACGGGAGTGATTGGTGTCCGAGAGTGGGGCGGCCAGGGCGGTAACGGTGGCGCTGGTGGCACCGGTGGCGCGGGCATACAGGGCACGAGTTACACCCTCACCAATGGCAGTGATGGCAACATCCTTGGGGGTGCCGGCAACAGCGGCGGCAACTCAGGCCAAGGGGGTACCGGCACGGTCTATCGCATCAGCGGCAACGGCGCTATAGGTGGCCGCAGTGGCAACGGTGGTGCCGGGGGTAACGGTGGTGCAGGCGTTGAGGGGACGAGTTTTATTCTGACCAATATGGGCAATATTGCCGGCGGTGAAGCCAGTGCTGGCGGTAACGCCAGCGCCGCGGGCCACGGTGGTAGCGGTCTTGACAATACTGATGGCGAGCCCGGCGATTATGGTGGTGACGGTGGTCATGGGGGTGGCGGCGGTCATGGCGGTAGCGGTGGTGCGGGCGTTAGTGGTACCGGCTCGCTGACCAATGGCGGAAGCATCACTGGCGGCAACGGCGATCGCGGCGGCAATGGCGGCGTGGGTGGTAATGGCGGCAATGGCGGCAATGGCGACACCGGTGACTGGGGCTTGGGCGACAGCGGCTATGACGGCGGCAACAGCGGCAACGGTGGCAATGGCGGCAACGGCGGCAGCGGCGGCAGCGGCGGCAGCGGCGGTGCGGGCGTCAGTGGTCTCAGCTTGCTCAGCAATAGCGGCAGTATCACGGGCGGCAACGGTGACCACGGCGGTAATGGTGGTGCGGGTGGCCATGGTGGCGCAGGTGGCGACGGCGGTAGAGGCGGCAACAGTTTCGGGTTGGGCTATCCCGGTGGCGTCGCTGGCGACGGTCGCGGGGGTGGCCGCGCTGGCAACGGTGGTGCGGGCGGCCAAGGCGGTGCAGGTGTTACAGGGACGAATTTCACGCTCAATAATAGTGGCGACATCCGCGGCGGCAATGCGGGTAACGGCGGTAATGGCAGTATGGGCGGGTTCGGCGGCCAGGGTGGTTCAGGCGGCCGGGGTGCTACCAACGCGCCCGAACCTGGCTCGGCACCAGATGGCAGCGATGGTCTCGCAGGCGATGGTGGCAATGGCGGTCAGGGTGGCAACGGCAGTAATGGCGGGGCGGGGGTCATGGGATCGGAGATCACACTCATTAACAGCGGCAGCATCACCGGAGGCAATGGCGGCTCCGGTGGCTTGGGTGGCACGGGTGGTCTCGGCGGTTTCAGTGGTCTCAACGGTGTCGGTGCCTTAGGTGCGGCAGGCTCTGTTGGCAGCAACGGCTTGGGCGGTGCAGGCATTCTAAGTACGGGCAATAGCCTTATCACCAGTCGTGGCAGCATCAGCGGCGGCCTGTCCGGAGACGGTGTCACGCGCGCCAACGCCGTGGACTTTTCCGGGGGCGGCAACATCCTGACACTCAATACCGGCTATAGTTTTACCGGCGACGTGGTGAGCCATAGTGGTTCCACTAATGGCGGTGATGCCTTGTATTTAGGCGGGAGCCAGGATGCCAGCTTCGACACCAGCCTGATCGACAAGCAGTATCTTGGCTTCAGCGAACTCAGGAAAACTGACAACAGCACATGGACGCTGACAGGTAGCGGCCCCGCACAGCAATGGCAACTGCAGAATGGCACCTTGCAGGTGGGTGACGGGAACCAGCTGGTCAACCTCACTGGCAGTGCCGAGGCTATCCTGGTCTCCAGGTTCGGCACCCTCAATGTAATGGCTGCAGCCACCTTACGTGGCGCTAACGGTAACAACGGTAGCGCGGGTTCGCCCGACAACCCCAGCGGCGGCAATGGTGTAAACGGCTGGCTTGCTGTCGACGCTCAGGACTGGAGCCACCTCGGCGCGGCCTTTGGGCCGTGGCTGATTGGTAGTGGCTCCACGATCAACAACAGTGGCCTGATGCGCGGGGGCGCCGGCGGCAACGGCGGCGCTGGAGATAGCGCCGTCGGCGGCAATGGCGGCAACGGGGGGGAAGCCGTCCTTGCACGCGGCACGACCCTCACTAACCAAGGCACGATGGGCGGGGGCGCCGGCGGTAACGCTGGCAACGGCGGCAACGGCGGTCATGGCGCGGAGGCTGTTAGCGGCTCGTTTTTTGCCCTCAGCAACAGCGGGACGATCACTGGCGGCAGCGGTGGCGCAGGCGGCATAGGCCTTGGCGCTGGTCGCAGCGGCGGTGATGGCGGGGTAGGCGTTAGCGGCACTTTTATCTCCCTCAACAACAATGGCGCGATCAGTGGCGGCAACGGAGGTGTTGGCGGTGTTGGCACTGGCCCCTTCCCCAATCCGGGCACCGCTGGCCAGGGTGGGGTTGGTGTCCACGTCGAGGGGGCCAGTACCATCACCACCAGTGGCAACATCAGCGGCGGTCTCTCCGCCGATGGCAGCACACGAGCCAACGCCCTGACGCTCTCCGATGGCAACAACAGGCTGACACTGGAGCACGGTTATAGCATCACCGGCAATGTCGTGAGCAGCAGTGGCACGAGCAGCGGCACCGGGGATACCTTGGCGCTGGGCGGCGCCAGCAACAGCAGCTTCGACGTCAGCCAGATCGGTGGCACGGCGCAATATCAGGGTTTCGAATTCTTCGAGAAAACCGGCACCAGCACCTGGAGCCTGACCGGCAGTGCCAATGTCGCCACCCCTTGGACCATCGCCGCCGGGACCCTGCAAGGTGATACCGCAAGTCTGCAAGGCGACATCGTCAACAACGCCACACTGGCCTTCGATCAGGCCACGAACGGCACGTTTAACGGGGCGGTTTCCGGTAGCGGCACGCTGCAAAAGCTCGGCAGCGGCACCCTGACTCTCGACGGTATCAACACTTACAGCGGTGGCACAGAGATCAACGGCGGCACCCTCAAGGTCAACAACTCGTCTGGCAGTGCGACCGGCAGTGGCAGTGTGTTGGTCTCAAGCGGCGCCAGCTTGGGCGGTAGTGGCAGTATCGCCGGCAGTGTCACGGTCGCCGACGGTGGTCGCTTGGCGGCCGGTAACTCGCCAGGGAATTTAACCCTGGGAGAGTTACACCTGAATAACGCCTCGGTTCTCGACTACGAACTGGATTCGCCCACTGGCACAGCGGGTGTGGA
This sequence comes from Pseudomonas spartinae, assembly GCF_965197125.1. Taxonomy (NCBI): domain Bacteria; kingdom Pseudomonadati; phylum Pseudomonadota; class Gammaproteobacteria; order Pseudomonadales; family Pseudomonadaceae; genus Pseudomonas; species Pseudomonas spartinae. The sequence goes on along the minus strand of NZ_CBDAMB010000002.1, from coordinate 750,980 downwards.
CAGTGACCTGATCACTGTGATCGGCGACCTGACCCTGGACGGCATTCTCAATATCACCGACCTGGGCGGCTTTGACTTTGCGGTTAGCCCGGGGGATGCCGGTAGTTACACCCTGTTCAACTACGGCGGGAACTTAGTCAACAACACCCTGGTATTAGGCGCAGGGTTACTGAGTGGTTACAACTACAACGTTGATACCGCCACAGCCGGTGCTGTCACGTTAACCGCGGATTTTAATGGGCTGCAATTCTGGGACGGCAATAACAGCACTGCAAACGCAACAGTTGAGGGCGGCACTGGCATCTGGACGGTTGGCGGCAGCAACTGGACGAACCAGTCTGGTAATGCAAACAGTACTTGGGATGAACTTACTGCTGTGTTCGGCGGCACAGCCGGAACAGTCGAAGTTGACGGCGCACATACAGTCAAAGGCTTACAGTTCGTTACCGACAACTACATGCTGCAAGACACTAATAACAATGGCAGTTTAGTGCTGGCTGATGGTGGCGCTGATGTGCGGACTGATGGCGGTATTAATGCAATAATTAATGTGGCGCTTAGTGGTAACGGCAGCTTGTCTAAAACAGGTGCTGGCACTGTTACCTTGCAAGGTAATAACACCTATACCGGTGACACTGTTGTTTACGACGGCACATTACAGTTAGGTGGCAATAATCGGATTGCAGACACCAGTGATCTGGTTATCAATGGCGGAACTTTCGACTTAAATAATTTTAACGAGACGGTTGCGAACCTCTCGGGCAGCGGCGGCACTATCAATATCGGCGCAGGCGGCTCAGGTACTCTGACCGTTAATCAAACGGTGGACCAGACCTATGCCGGTAATTTTTCGGGAGCTAGCGATATGCTACAAGACGCGCTTATCAAGAATGGCGCGGCAACCTTGGTATTGACCGGTACCAATTCACAGACGGGTGTAGGCAATATCCAAATTAACGCCGGTCGCCTGGCAGTCGAGGGCGGCAATGCCATTGGGGATTCACAAATGGTGATGGGGGTTGGCGAATTTGAGCTGCTCAGTGATGAGACGATAGGCTTCCTTAACATGAGTGGTGGCCAAGTATTACTCAATGACAATACGTTAACCCTAGGTAGTGTTTCAGGTATCGCTGGCGGCAATGATGCCGTTATTTCCGGCACAGGCAATATCATTATTGATGGCAATGAGATCCAACTTTTTTATGCTGCGAGTACCTACACTGGCAGCACTACCATCAACAGTGGAGAATTACGGACCCGAAACTTATCTGCTTTGGGCAGCAACGGTGCTGTGGTGGTTAATTCCGGTGGGGCGCTTTTGCTCTTTGAGAATCTGAACATAGGCTCATTGGCTGGCGATGGAGCGGTTACTCTTACGAGTGTTTTCGGTTCTCATCGTTTGACATCAGGTGCAGATAACACCTCTACCACCTTCAGTGGTGTGCTCTCCGGCGTGGGCGGCAGCCTGACTAAAACCGGCATGGGCACCCTGACCCTGGCGGGCATCAATACCTACACCGGCAACACCACCATCAACAATGGCCGGCTTGTGGTAAACAGCTCCATTGCCAACTCCAACACCACGATCAATACCGGCGGCAGCCTGGGCGGTAGCGGCACTCTGGGCAGCATCACACTCAACGGCGGAGCTCTGGCTCCCGGCAACTCCATCGGCACGATGAATGTTGCGGGCAATCTGGACTTTTCGGGGGGCGGGGTCTACGAAGTGGAGGTCGATGCGGCCGGCAACACGGACCTGATCAACGCCACCGGCAGTGCTGTGCTCACCAACGGTTCGGTGCTGGTGTTGCCCGAAGCCGGGGATTACGCACTGAGCACGGATTACACCATTCTCACGGCCGCCGGTGGCCTGGGTGGCACCACCTTTGACAGTGTCAGTTCCAACCTGGCCTTCCTGACCCCGACGCTGTCTTACGATGCCAACAACGTGTTGCTCAACCTGAGCCGCAATTCGTCTGACTACGCGTCGGTCGCTGAGACTACCAACCAAGCGGCTGTTGGCACTGCACTCGATACAGTGTTCGGCTCCGATAGTGCAGGGGCTGATGAGCTGTTCAAGAACCTCAATATTTTGAGCGCCGCAGGTGCCAACCAAGCCTATGACTCGCTCAGTGGCGTGCAGCACACCTACAGCAATCAGATTGCTCTGCAGTCGCTGAATCAGTTCAGGGGCCTGCTGTTTGATCGCCTGCAAGGCAATAACCAGTTCCTCGCGAGCAATGGCCAGCTGATGCTGGCCTATAACGACAGTGGCACGGTGATCGATGTTGGTTCGCAACTACTCGGCAGTAGACCTGCAGCGGATCGCGGTTGGTGGCTGAGTGGTACAGTCAGTTATGGCGAAATCGACGGTACACGCAATGCCAGCGGCGCTCATTACAACGCCAGCGGTACGGCCACCGGCATCGATTTCAATCTGGATGATTCACTGACCCTGGGCGCCGCTTTCGGCTACAGCCGCACCGACACCGCCGTCGCAGACGGCAGCATCGGAGTCGATAGCTACCAGGCGGCGCTCTACGGCCGCTGGCTGCTGACGGATAACTACTATGCCAGTGGCATCGCAGGCTTCGGTTACCACGATATTGATGCCAATCGCCGCGTCACTGTCGGCCCCTCCAGCAACAAGGCCGAAGCCGACTACGACGCCTGGACCGGCAACATCGCCCTCGAAGCCGGGCGTAAATTTGCCCTCAGCACCCACACAGCCATTACGCCGCTGGCCGGGCTCGAATACGCCCATATCAGCCGCTCCAGCTTTACCGAAAAGGGCGCCGACGCCGCCAATCTGGATGTTCGAAGCGACCATCAGGACTCGCTGCGTTCGGCGTTCGGCGCGCGTCTTGAACACAGCTGGACTACCGCTAGTGGCGGCCGCATTCAGCCCACTGTCGAGCTCGCCTGGGTTCATGAATTCATGGATAACGAGGCCGCGCTGCGCGCCGGTTTTGCCCCAGCACCTACAGCTAGCTTCAGTGTCAGCGGGCCTGAGCTGGATCGTGACCGCGCTCGAGTTGGTCTTGGTCTAACTGTGCAGGTCACAGAGACCGCCTCGCTGAACCTGGGCTATCAGGGTGAGTTCGCTGCTTCCGACCAGCGCCACGACCTCTCAGCCACCTTCAAGATGGCGTGGTGATGTTATTCCTCGAGTGCTGGTGCTTCGCGCCAACGACCTGGTCAACCCCGCCACGAAGAACGATCCGAAGTCGCCGATCGCCGGCATGCCGATCCTTGAGGCCTACAAGGCCAAGACCGTGATCGTCAACAAGCGCTCGATGGCCAGCGGCTACGCCGGCCTGGACAACGAACTGTTCTATATGGACAAGACCATGATGGTCTTCGGCGATGCCAAGAAGGTCATCGAGGATATGGTCAAGGCAGTCGACTAACCCTGACCAGTTCGACAGGAAACCCGGTCATGTGCCGGGTTTTTTGTTACTGCCATCGGCAAAAAACTGATATTCAGGTCAACAAGCATGGCAAATCAATTTGTAACTGTACTGCTTGAAAGACCAGTATTTTTGGGTTGCACCCAGTTAAAAATCTCGCATAAGTCGGTTGCACCCAGGATTATCACTTATCACAAGTACAGTTAATCGATTTTCAGGTAGCACAGTTACAAAGCAACCTATCTAATAGCACAACAATTTCTTTCAGCTGTGACTACTGAGCCACTGCTGCCCTCGGGATAATTTGCCCATCGACAGCAAACACACCCCGCCACAAGCGGAAGGATGACCACCATGGAACGTACCCTCAGTTCCGCCCTGCTCCAAACCCACAGCGTTGCCAGTGACAAGTCCGCCTGGCCGCTCCGCGTTATCGCTACCCTTACTCTGTGGCAGCGCCGCATCGTCAGCCGTCGTCAACTGGCTCGACTGGATGCCCGCCTGCTGGCCGACGCCGGTATCAGCGAGAACCAGCGTTTCGTCGAACTGCAGAAGCCGTTCTGGCGCTGATAGCCGCTTTGCTCCATCCCAGAATTGGGATCTTCTGAGAGCTCCACCGCCTCTGCTGCGGTGGGGCTTTCGTTTTATCTGCAACAGTCGTCGCCCTGACGAGCAGTACAGTTGCCATAAAATCTCCACTGCCCCCACACAATTGCCCCTGGTTGTATCTGCTCGTTCACGAACGCTTGCGAGACCATGAGCTGCCACCTTGTCTCTAGACAGGAGAACGCCATGGACCGCACTCACGAACCGCTCACGCAATCTGCCCGCCGCACATCTCTGCACTGGCTCGGCCTCTACTCGATGCTGCGTCACTGGCAGCGCAACCACCGTACCCGTCGGCAACTGGCACTGCTCAATGAGCAGCAACTGGCTGACGCCGGCATCAGCACCACCGAGCGTGAACAGGAACTGGCCAAGCCATTCTGGCGCTGAGCCAGCAATGGAGCGGGGAACGCTGTTGGGCTAAGCTGCGGATGCGGGCAGAACAGCGCCCCGCTCTACCGGAGTTACCCACATGCACCTGAACAAATCCCTGATTGCAGCTCTCCTTTCGCTGGGGCTGGCCGGTACTGCCTGCGCCAGCAGCCTGGTCGCGACCACCGATACCCTGGGCGGAGCCTTGGCCGGCACCGCCCAGGCCACTTCTGACGCGACCAGTTCGCTGCGCGACATGAAACAGCTGCGCGCCGCCCGCGACGATGCTGCCAGCTTCGTTGCCAGCGATGGAGCGATCCGTAGCGCACGGCTAGAAGCGGCCCTGCTGCAGATTCGCAACCATGACCCCGAGCTGGCCAAAGCCGATGACCTCGCACTGGCCCAGGCCATCCTCAGCCTGTGAAAACTCTGCACACGTCTATCGATAAGCTCGCTGCTGACCGGCGCAGCCTGGCCCCGTAAACTTCGCCTACCTGCCTGGTCGCGGGGAACCGCGCCGGCCTGTGCACGTCAAATCGTCCGTTCTGCAGTCCTCGGAGCTTCTTATCATGCGTCGTTCATTCGTCATCGCCGTCGCCGCCTGCGCCCTGTTCAGCGGTATCGCCCAGGCGCAAACCGTGGTCGCCACCAGCAACATCGTGGTGCGCGCCCTGGATCGCAGTATCAATTTCACCTCCGACACCACCACTTCGCTGCGCGATATGAAAGCCGTGGTGCAAGCCCGTGACGATGCCGCCAGCTTCGTCGCCAGTGCCGGCGAGATTCGCGGCGCGCAACTGGAGGCTGCGCTGCAGACCATCCGCCAGCAGCTGCCGCAAGCGCAGACTGCCAGCGACCTGCAACTGGCAGAAGCCATTCTCGCGCTGTGATCCACCTCGCCGCCTGGTGCTGCTTCGCGCTGCTGGCGATAGCTGCAGGCGGCGTCCAGGCGCAGCTGCGCCTGGACCTGGAAACCGCCGGCCTCGATGCCGCCGAACGCCAGGCGAGCCAGACCCTGCTCAATGAGGCTATGGCGGCATTGCCTCCGCGCTTCGTCCAACGACTGGATCGCCACGTAAAAGTCAGTTGGCGTGCCGGGCTGCCCTCGGAGGTCTACGGCCAGGTCGGGCGTTTCAGTGGTATCGAGCTCAATGCCGAACTCCTGCCGAAACTGGTCGATGGCTCGGCGGCAAAGAATCGCACCGCTCGCCCACATGGCAGCGAACGCCAGGAACTGCTGGCCACTCTGGTGCACGAGCTGACCCACCTGTACGACCGCGCACGCCTGTGGCCTGCGGCCCAGCGTCGACACATCTCTCTCTGCCAGCAACGCGCCGGTTCGACGGACCTGGTCGGGCTGCCAGATGATTGCCGCGGCCAGACCGAACGCCGCTTCACCCTCAGCGACGATCCCCGTCTGCTCGATCTGGCCGGCTGGCAGCAACGTGTCGGCCAGCGTGGCGCACGCGATCTGGACAATGGCCAGGTCGCGCGCAGCCCGGACAGCTACGAGCTGACCAATGCGCTGGAATTCGTCGCGGTCAATCTCGAGTACTTCCTGCTCGATCCCAGCTACGCCTGCCGACGCCCTTCACTGGCCCGCTATTTCCGCGAGCACTTCGACTGGACGCCGCCGAGCGAGCCTTGCGCAAACGACTACCCCTACCTCAACGCCGGGCGCGACTTCGCCCAGCAGCCATTGGGACGGCTGAACCCCGAGCGTGTGTATGAGGTCGACTACCTGCTCGCCGAAGCCAACGATGCCTGGATGAGCCGCTGGGGCCACAGCATGCTGCGCCTGGTAGTCTGCGCGCCGGGCCGGCCGCGTGGCCCGGACTGCCGCCTGGACCTCGATCACCACCTGGTGTTGTCCTACCGCGCCTTCGTCGGCGACCTGCAACTCTCGAGCTGGGATGGCCTGACTGGCGTCTATCCCTCACGCCTGTTCGTCCTGCCGCTGGAGCAGGTGATCGACGAATACACCAAGGTCGAGCTGCGCAGCCTGGCATCGGTACCGCTGCGCCTGTCGCGCGACGAGGTCGAGCAACTGGTGGTACGCGCTGCCGAACAGCACTGGAGCTATGACGGCGACTACTACTTCGTTTCCAACAACTGTGCAGTGGAAACCCTCAAGCTGCTGCGCAGCGGCACTGGCAACCCACGCCTGCAGGCGCTCGACAGCATCCTGCCCAATGGCCTGCTGGAGCTGATGGATGCCCGCGGCCTGGCCGACACTCAGGTGCTCGAAGATCCGCGTGAAGCACTGCGCCTGGGTTATCGCTTCGACTCCTTCCGCGAACGTTACCAGGCGATGTTCCGCGTCCTGCGCGAGCGTCTGCCGATAACTCAGGACAGCGTCGAAACCTGGCTGGAGCAGTCTGCCGCAACCCGGCGCGCCTGGTTCGCCCAGGCCGATCTGCGCGCCAGTGCCGCGCTGTTGCTGCTGGAGCAGGCCGCGCTGCGCCGGCAACTGCTACTGGCCCAGGACGAACTCAAGCGGCGCTACCTCACCGGCCGCGCCGCCGGCGATCCGAGCCTGAACAAGGCCGGCGCCGCGCTGGAGCAGATCCTCGCCAACAGCGGCTTCCTCAGTCGCCCGGCAGAATTGCTCAACGGCGGCTACGGCCTGCCGCAAGGCAGCGAATGGCAAGGCCTGGAAAACCGCAGTCGCGAGCGCCAGCAGCAGCTGCGTCAGCTCAGCGACGAGCTCGATGGCGAGGTGCGCAACCTGCTGCAACCCGAGCGCCTGGCCGAGCTGGAAGCCAACGAGGCCAACCTGGTCGCACTGGGCGAACACCTGCGTGCCCTGCACAAGGCCAGTGGTGGACTGGAGTTGCCCTAGATTCGAGAGCGGGGTCGCCCGGACGCAATCCGGCAAATCGTGCCAGCCAGCCCCGGATTGCATCCGGGCTACGGGGCAAGGTCCTACGCAATGATCTCCTCGTTTTCTTCCGGCAGCTGCGGATCGACCGTCAGCCAGGGCAAGCGGCTCTCCACCCAGATATGCCGATTCGCCGGTGCCTGTTCAGGCTTATCCAGCGTGGCCACGGTCACGTCCAGGGTCTCCGGGCTGAGCGAAGTAAACAGCGCCAGGTGAGCACCGCAGTCGCCACAGAAATAGCGCGTGCAACTGCTCGATGAGGCGAAAGCCTTCGGTGTGCCGCGCAACCACTGAAACGCCTGGCGCGGCACCGTGACCCAGGTGGTGAGGATGCCGCCGCTGCTGCGCCGACAGATCGAGCAATGGCAGTGCGCACTATCCGTCAGCGGCGCCTCGATGCGGTAACGCAGCGCACCACACTGGCAACCGCCCTGATGTTCGATCTTCATTCTGCCTCCGTCTTGCATTGCCCCGCGCCGCTGACCAAGATAGGCGCTCACCACCATCGGGGGTTCCCGTGATAGACCTGTTGCTGGCCCTGTGGCCGCTGTTCGCCATGATAGTCGCCGGCTACTGGCTGCGCCTGCGTGAGTTCCCGAGCGAGGCCTTCTGGCCGGGTGCCGAGCGCCTCAACTACTTCATCCTGTTCCCTGCGCTGCTGTTCTCCAGCCTGGCCCGCGCACCGCTGAACAACCCGGCCCTGCCGCGCCTGGCCCTGGCCGTGCTGCTGGCGCTGGGCATCGCCTGGGTCGTCCTGCTGCTGGTACGCCGCGTGCGGGGCTGGCCGGCCGGACGCTTCGGTGCCTTCAGCCAGGGCATCCTGCGTTTCAACACCTACCTGGGCCTGGCCGCAGTGGGCAGCCTGTTCGGCCAGCAGGGCCTGACGCTGGCCGCGCTGATGCTGGCCCTGATGGTGCCGACGGTGAACGTGCTGTCGGTCTGGTCGCTGACTGCCGAGCGCGGCGTCAGCGCGCGTAGCCTGCTGCTGCCGATCATCAAGAACCCGCTGATTCTTGCCTGTGTCGGCGGCGCCCTGTTCAACCTCACAGGCATCGGCCTGCCGGGTGGCACGGATCGCCTGCTCAGCCTGCTCGCCGCCGCCAGCCTACCGCTAGGCCTGCTCTGCGTCGGCGCGGCACTGAAGCCCGAGCAACTGGGTGGGGAGATTCCCGCGCTGGGCTGGAACAGCGTACTGCGGCTGCTGGCGATGCCGCTGCTGGCCTGGGGCGTGGCCTGGGCATTGGCGCTTCCGGCGATGGAAAGCGCGGTGCTGGTGCTGTTCTTCGCCCTGCCCACCGCCCCCACGGCCTATGTACTGACCCGCCAGCTCGGCGGCGACAGTCAGCTGATGGCCGGCATCATCACCCTGCAGACGCTGCTGGCAGCGGGCAGCCTGGTGGCGATCATGGCGTTGCTGGTCTGAGCCGTTATTGCGCGTAGCGCTCGATCAGACGCTGATACTCCCCACTCGCCTTGAGCGCTTCGAGCCCGCGGTCGAAGCGCTCGATCAACTCGGCAGCATGTGGATGTTGCCGCGAGACGATCAGGTGCAGCGTATTGCTCTGCAATGGCGCCTGCGACCGATGAAAGCGCTGCATGTCGGCGCCGGCACTGCGCAGGGCGCTGTCCCCCAGGTTGCGGTCGGCGACGAACAGGTCGTCTCGTTTGAGCAGCAACAACCGCGCACACTCCTGCAGCCCCAGCGGAGAATGGCGACGCAACACGCCCTGGTCGAGCAATTGCTGGATCGCTGCAGGTGGCTGCCAGCCCAGTGGGTAGCAGAGCCGGCGGCCGCTCATGGCCGGCAGATCATCGAGTTCGACGTGATCACCGGCCCGGCTGAAGATGTACTGCTCGGCCATATAGATGGGCGCAGAGTAGAGAAACTCCGCCTCACGCTCGGCGGACCGGACGTAGGGAAAGGTGGCATCGTAGTCACCGCGTTTGGCCTTCAGATAACCGCGATTCCAGGGCAGCCAATCGAGCGTGATCGCCGTGCCTTGCTCGGCCAGCGCCGCACGCACCACCTGGGTGAGCATGCCCTGCCCGGGCAGGGCCTTGCCGGTAAAGGGCGCATAGTCGTCGCCAGTAGCCAGATGCAGCACCTGTGCGCGCGCCGATGCGCACAACAGCAGACTCAGCAGAGCCGCCCCCCAAAATCCCACCATCGATCTCCAGTACCTGGCCTGCATCCGCCTTCGCGCTCCTGATCATTGACTCTCGCCTTCGTGAACAAGGCTGTCCAGCGCAACCCGGTTATAGGGCGACAATTCATGCCGTTCTCTTGATACGGAACAACTGGCGCTGCAGGACGCCGTCTATCCTTGCTGCAACACGAATGACCTGCGGCAAGCCGATGAACGAAACCAACGCCGAACAACCCGACGTATTCCCCTACCTGCAGCTGATGCACCAGCATGCCGGATCGGACCTGTTCTTCAGTGTCGGTGCACCGCCGCACATGAAGGTAGAAGGCCATAGCCAAGCGGCGGGCCAGCGCATCCTGAAGGCCGGCGAAGTGCAGCAACTGGCCTATCAGTTGATGACCCAGAAACAGATCGCCGAGTTCGAACGCGATCTGGAGATGAACCTGGCGGTCAGCCTGCAAGGCGCCGGACGCTATCGGGTCAACGTCTACTACCAGCGTGGTGAAGTGGCCATGGTGGTGCGTCTGATCAAGAGCCAGATTCCCGGTTTCGAGGCGCTCGGCCTGCCCAAGCTGCTGGAGAAACTGGCCATGCAGGATCGCGGGTTGATTCTGGTCACCGGCGCGGCGGGCTCGGGTAAATCCACCACGCTGGCGGCGATGCTGGATTTTCGCAACCGCCACAAGAGCGGCCATATCGTCTGCATCGAAGACCCCATCGAGTTCCTCCACAGCCACCAGCGCTCGATCATCGATCAGCGCGAAGTCGGCCTCGATACCCACAGCTTCGACGACGCCCTGCGCAATGTGCTGCGCGAGGCGCCGGACGTGATCATGCTCGGCGAAATCCGCGACGCCGCCACCATGCAGCACGCACTGCACTACGCCGAGACCGGCCACCTGTGCATCGCCACCCTGCACGCCACCAGCAGCAGCCACGCCATCGAACGCATCGCCCGCTTCTTCCCCGACGAGGCGCGCAAGCAGGTGCTGGCCGATGTCGCGCACAACCTGCTGGCGGTGATCGGCCAGCGCCTGGTGCCCGGCATCGCGCAGAAGCGCGTGGCGGCGGTGGAGCTGATGCTCGGTACGCCCTACATCCGCGACCTGATCCAGCGCGACGAACTGGAGGAGTTGCGCGAAGCCACGGCGCGGGCGGCCGAACAAGGCCTGCAGACTTTCGACCAGCACCTGTTCGCCCTGCTCGAAGCCGGCCGCATCAACCTGGCCGAAGCGCTCAAGTTCGCCGACTCGCGTACCGACCTCAGCCTCAAGTTCAAACTCGAGCGCGGTTTCTCTGCCGACGACGCCGAACTCAAGGTGTTGCGCGACGGCTGACTGGCTTTATGGGCGATTTCGGCCGATGCTCATCTATACAGGCCGAAACCATAACCTCTAATCGGCCGTCTTTCAGGGGGCCGAGTTATGCTGACCCTGCTGCATTTGCTGTCAGCCATTGCCCTGTTGGTCTGGGGCACACACATCGTACGTACCGGCATCCTGCGCGTGTTTGGTTCACAACTGCGCAAGGTGCTCAGCCACAACATCGGCCGCCGGCCGCTGGCGTTCGTCGCCGGCATCGGCGTCACGGCGCTGGTGCAGAGCAGCAACGCCACAGCCCTGCTGGTCACCTCCTTCGTCGCCCAGGGCCTGATGGCCCTGGCGCCCGGCCTGGCGATCATGCTCGGCGCGGATGTCGGCACCGCCCTGATGGCGCGCGTGCTGACCCTCGACCTGAGCTGGCTGAGCCCGCTGCTGATCTTTCTCGGGGTGATCTTCTTCCTTTCACGGCGGCAGACCCGTGCCGGCCAGCTTGGCCGCGTGGCCATCGGCCTCGGCCTGATGCTGCTGGCACTGGAACTGATCGTCGCCGCGGCTACGCCGATCACCGAAGCGCGCGGGATACGCGTGCTGTTCGCCTCGCTGACCGGTGACCTGCTGCTCGACGCATTGGTCGGCGCGATGTTCGCCCTGCTCACCTACTCCAGCCTGGCGGCTGTGCTGCTCACCGCGACCCTGGCCGGCGCCGGGCTGATCAGCCTGCCAGTGGCCATCGGCCTGGTGATCGGCGCCAATATCGGCAGCGGCCTGCTGGCCTTTCTCACCAGCAGCCTGCAGAACCCGGCCGGGCGTCGCGTGGCGCTGGGCAGCCTGATCTACAAGCTGATCGGACTGCTGCTGGTGCTGCCCGTACTGCAGCCCCTGGCCCATTGGCTGGACAGCCTGAACTGGCGCCCGGCAGAGTTGGTGATCGCTTTCCACCTGCTCTACAACACCCTGCGCGCGCTGCTGATGTTGCCCAGCGTCGGGCTGATGGCGCGTTTCTGCAACTGGCTGCTGCCGGATCGGGCCGACGACAGCGGCGTTGCCCGGCCGCGCCATCTCGACCCGACAGCCCTGGCCACGCCGAGCCTGGCGCTGTCCAACGCGGTACGCGAAACCCTGCGCGTGGGCGACAAGATCGAAGCCATGCTCGGCCGCCTGCTGCCGGTGCTGGAGCAGAACCAGCCGGCGCTGAACAAGGAGCTGCGCAGCCTCAATGACGATGTCGCCAGTCTCTGTCGCGCGGTCAAACTCTACCTCGCGCAGATCCCGCGAGAAGCGCTGAGCGAGCACGAAAGTCGGCGCTGGGCGGAGATTCTCGAACTGGCCGTGAACCTGGAACAGGCCGGCGACCTGATCGAACGCATGCTCGGCAAGATCCAGAACGAGAAGACCGCGCAACGCCGGGCCTTCTCCGAAAAGGGGCTGGAGGAACTGACCAGCCTGCATGGGCAACTGATGGCCAACCTGCGCCTGGGGCTCAACGTGTTCCTCAGTGCCGATCACGCCAGTGCCAGCCAGCTGCTGCGGGAGAAGCGCCGCTTCCGCGCCCAGGAAAGGCGCCTGGCGCATGCCCATATCGGCCGGCTGCAACGGCAGGTGGTGCAGAGCATCGAAACCAGCTCCCTGCACCTGGAGCTGATCGCCGACATGAAACGGCTCAACTCGCTGTTCTGCGCCAGCGCCTACGTGGTGCTGGAGGGCGGCGAGACCGGCGCCCTCAAGCTCGAAGGTGGCGAATGACTCAGTCGGCGCTTGTCACCCGCTCTGGCTCGGCCGGCTGCACACCGCGCCAGGCGTACCAGGCGAAGAACAGCGCCATCAGCAGATAGCCGTGGACGAAGTCCGGCGCGGCGTACCAGGCCAGCTTGGGGGCGTGCATCAGGCCAAAGAAAGCCATGGCCGCCGCCACCAGGGCGAAGGTGGTGGCCTGGCGGAACTGGCGATCGATCACCGCCACGCACATGGCGCCGAGCAGGATGGCGCTGAACATGGCGCCCTGCCCCAGCGCGCCGATGGCACTGGAGATACCCTCGACCACTTCGGGTGCGCCGCGGTTGAAGCGGGTCATCAGGTAATTGGCGAAGTACGGCAGCATCGCCAGCGCCACCGCCGGGTAGTAACGGGCGTGGTTGCTGTTGAACGCCGTGGCGATCATCGACATGCCGACGAACACCAGAATCGGCGCCACCACCGACACCGGAATCAGCGCGGCGATGAAGGCGATCAGACCGAACATGGTCGCCAGGCCATACACCGCACCATTGAGCAGGCTGTAACCGCGCCCGGCGCCCATCCATTTCGAACCGACGGTGGCGATGTACACGGTGGTCGGGAACACACCGCCGAACAGCGCACCGAGCGAGGTGCCGAGACCGTCCACGGCCTGGCACTCGCGCACGCTGTAGCTGTCACCGGCGGCGCTCATGGCCTCGACGTTGTTCATGGTCTCGATGGCGTTGTACAGGGTGATCGGCAGGATCACCGTCATCAGCGCCAGCAGGCTGGTGAACAGCAGGCCCAGGCCTTCGTACCAGGCCAGGTTGGGCAGCAGCGGGTAGAAACCCAGGTGGGTGAAGGCGTCGCTGAACTTGCCGCCGTCAGCGGCGCCGATCAGGTAGGCCAGCGCCGTACCGACGACGATGGCGAACAGCGAGGCCGGCAGGCGAAACGGCATGCTCACCCGCGCCACCAGGCCGACGATGGTGATGGCCAGTACCAGCAGGCCGATCACCGGGACTTCCAGGGTCTTGAACAGCATTTCCCCGGCAATGAAGGTCAGCGCCACCCCGGCCACCGCGCCAAGCATGGCAGCACGCGGCAGATGACGCTGCACCCAGTTGCCGGCCAGGCTGATGGCGGCCTCGATCAGGCCACTGATGAAGCAGGCGGCCACCGCCACCTTCCAGGCCAGCTCGGCGTCGCCGGTGAGGGTCTTGGCCGGTAGCAGCACGCCGAACAGAAAGACGAACATCACCGGCGTGCTGATGCCGTAGGACAACGCGGTGACGTCCGCGCGGTTTTCCTTGTGCGCCAGCCGTGCGGCGCTCCAGGCGTAGTAGAAGTTGCCGGCCATCACCGCCACCGCCGCACCCGGCAACACCTGAGCGAACACGATCTCGGCAGGAAAGCCCATACCCAGCATGCTGATGGCGATGATCACGAAGTTGGCGATGTTGTTCTGGAACAGGGCGAAGAAGGCGTCGGTGTCCTCCTTCTTGTACCAGGGGTAATGCACGCGCGGCGTCGACATGACGGGCTGAGTCCTTGTTGTCCGAATGGTCAGGCCAGCGAGTCTATCAACCCGGCCATCGGCCATAAACGAACAAGGCAGCCGAAGCTGCCTTGTTGGTGTCACCTCGACCCGGTTATGCCGCTTGCGGCACCTGGCGACGACGCTGCAGGAGCACGATCAGACCGAACAGCACGAAGGCCGGAATCCACATCAGCTCCTTGACCCAGCGGTCGGTCGGCGCGCGCACCTTGAGGATCTGCTGGTCGAACTCCAGCCCGGCATCGGCCGCCATGCTGCCGAAGGTGACGCTATCGACCAGCACCTTGCCGTCTTCCTCATACAGGTTCAGCCCCAGCTTCTGCAGGCGTTCCTCGCCGGTGGCACCGTCGGGCACCGGCAGCAGCAGGCTGAAGTCACGCGGATCACCGACTGCATCCTCACCGCGAATACGCAGGCGCAGCGAGCTGCCATCCTCGACGCCATCGAGCGCCTGGGCCAGCTGGGCCGGCGGAATGTCCTGATACGGGTCGTGCACCATGTCCATCCAGAAGCCGGGGCGGAACAGGCTGAAGGCGACCAGCAGCAGCAACACGCTCTCGTACCAGCGGCTGCGCACCAGGAAGAAGCCCTGGGTGCCGGCGGCGAAGATCAGCATGGCGATGGTCGCGACGATGAAGATCAGCACGCCATGCCAGAAGTCCACGTCGATCAGCAGCAGATCGGTGTTGAAGATGAACAGGAAAGGCAACGCCGCAGTACGCAGGCTGTAGAAGAACGCCACCAGGCCGGTCTTGATCGGATCACCCTTGGACACCGCCGCGGCGGCGAACGAGGCCAGGCCCACGGGCGGGGTCACGTCGGCCATGATGCCGAAGTAGAAGACGAACAGATGCACCGCGATCAGCGGCACGATCAGGCCGCTCTGCTGCCCCAGCGCCACCACCACCGGCGCCAGCAGGCTGGACACCACGATGTAGTTGGCCGTGGTCGGCAGGCCCATGCCGAGAATCAGGCTGAACACCGCCACCAGCATGAGCATCAGCAGCAGGTTGCCCATCGACAGCAACTCGACCAGATCGGCCAGCACCAGGCCCACGCCAGTCTGCGACACGGCGCCGACGATGATGCCGGCGGCGGCAGTGGCGATGCCGATACCGATCATGTTGCGGGCACCGGCAATCAGGCCTTCGCGCAGGTCGACCACGCCATCGACGAAGGTGCCGTGGTCATGGCTGCCGTCGTGGCGCATCCAGCTCAGCAGCGGGCGCTGGGTGAGCAGGATGATGATCAGCATCACGCTGCCCCAGAAGGCCGACAGGCCGGGCGACAGGCGCTCGATCATCAGGCACCAGACCAGCACCACTACCGGCAGCAGGAAATGCAGGCCGGAGAGCAGTACCGCGCGGGTCTGCGGCAACTCTTCCAGCGGCGCATTGGGGTCTTCGGCCGGCAGCACGGGCACACTGGCAGCGACTTTCAGCAGCGCCAGGTAAACCACCGCGAGCAGAGCGCCAATCACCGGCAGGGCGTAGTCGCCGAGCGCCGGCTTGAGCCAGCCAAGACCGTAGTAGACGGCCAGCGACAGGCCGCTGATCAGCGCCGCGCCAAAGGCGAAGCCGGTCAGGCGACGCAGCCACGGCTTGGGCTGATGGCCGCCGATGGGCTGCAGGCCGAGCTTGAGCGACTCCAGGTGCACGATGTAGAGCAGCGCGATGTAGGAAATCGCGGCTGGCAGGAAAGCGTGCTTGATGATCTCGACATAGGGCATGCCGATGTACTCGACCATCAGGAAGGCCGCAGCCCCCATTACCGGCGGCATGATCTGGCCATTGACCGACGAGGCCACTTCGACCGCACCGGCCTTCTCCGCGGAGAAGCCGGTGCGTTTCATCATCGGAATGGTGAAGGTACCGGTGGTCACCACGTTGGCGATCGACGAACCGGAAATCATCCCGGTCAGGCCGGAAGCCAGCACCGCCGCCTTGGCCGGGCCGCCGCGGAAGTGACCGAGCAGGCTGAACGCCAGCTGGATGAAATAGTGCCCGGCACCGGCACGCTCGAGCAGCGCACCGAACAACACGAAGAGGAACACGAAACTGGTGGATACGCCGAGGGCGATACCGAACACGCCTTCGGTGGTGATCCACTGGTGGTTGGCCAGCGCGGTGAAGCTGACCCCGCGATGCGCGAGCAGGCCGGGCATGTATGGGCCGGCCAGGCTGTAGACCAGAAACACCAGGGCAATGATCGCCAGGGGTGGGCCCAGCGCACGGCGCGTGGCTTCCAGCAGCAGGGGGATACCGATGCAGGCGGTCACCAGGTCGCCCGTGGTCAGGCTGCCAGGGCGCAGGGCCAACTGCTGGTAGAAGATGAACAGATAGGCGGCACTGGCAGCGGCGACCAGGCCAAGGGCGATATCCAGCAGCGGCACCCGATCACGCGGCGACCTCTTGAACGCCGGGTAGGCGAGAAAGGCCAGCAGCAAGGCGAACGCCAGGTGGATGGCGCGGGTCTGGGTATCGTTGAGTACGCCGACACCGAAGATGAACGGCAGTGGCGAGGCGATCCACAACTGGAACAGCGACCAGAGCAAGGCAAGCCCGGTGATCACCTGAGCCATCGGACCGACGGGCGTACGCGCGCCGACATCCTGGGCAATCAGTTCTTCGGTGGACAGTTTTTTTTCGGCCATAGGGTAGGACACCTACGTTGTCATTCTGATAAAAACGGCGAGCCCCTCGCGAACGGAGGGGCTCGGTTTTTGACCCTTTCAAGGGTCTCTGAGCACGCAGTTTACCTTTGCACGCCCAGCCGCGCCCGTTATCCAAGAGTTTAGAGCCCCGTCCGAGTCTCTCAAGCTCAGCTGGAGCCAGCCCTTTTCCTCGTAGAAGCGTAGCGCGCCTTCGTGCATGGCAGCGCTCAGTCCGGCCTTCATCATGCCCTCGGCATTCAGCAAGCCCTGCTGAAACGCCTGCAGACACTGGCCATCGACCTGCTCGGTGAGCAGGGTTGAGGCAAAACCGGGAACAAAAAACCGCGGCACAGGCCGCGGTTTCGTCCATCACCGCAAGTGCTGACTTACAGCCAGCCGCGTTCCTTGTAGTAACGCTCAGCGCCCTCGTGCAGCGGGGCGGTCAGACCGACCTTGATCATGTCCTCTTCCTTCAGGTCAGCGAAGGCAGGGTGCAGACGCTTGAAGCGATCGATGTTGTCGAACACCGACTTGACCAGTTGGTAGACCACTTCCGGGTCGGCCTTGGCGCTGGTGGACAGCACCGCCTTGCCGCCGATGGACGGCGTCGGCTGGTCGTTACCCCGGTACAGGCCGCCTGGGATGTCGGCCTTGGTGTAGTAGGTCTTCTCGGCCAGCAGCTTGTCGATTTCGGGACCGGTCACCGGAACCAGAACGGCGTCGGTGGTAGTGGTGGCTTCCTGGATCGCACCATTGGGATGACCGACGAAGTAGGTCATGGCGTCGATATTGTTGTCGCCCAGAGCGCTGGCCTGTTCGGCCGGCTTCAACTCGGCAGCCAGAGCGAAGGCGGAACGATCCCAGCCCTTGACGGCCATGATCTCTTCCAGGGTGTCACGCTGGCCGGAACCCGGATTGCCGACGTTGACGCGCTTGCCCTTGAGGTCATCGAAGCTTTTGATGTTGGCATCGCGACGGGCGAGGATGGTGAACACTTCGCTCTGCAGGGAGAAGACGGCGCGGATGTCGCTCATCGCCCCTTCGGCCTCGAACGGTGCAAGACCGTTGAGCGCCTTGTACTGGTGGTCGGACTGCATGATGCCGAAGTTGAATTCGCCGCTGCGAATGCCATTCACGTTGGCCACGCCACCGCCACTGGCCGGAGCGTTGCACTTGATGCCATGCTCGGCGGTGCCACGGTTGAGGAAGCGGCAGATGGACTGGCCGGCGACGTAATACACACCTGTCTGGCCGCCGGTGCCGATGGTGACGAATTTTTCTTCGGCCTGTGCCATGCCACTCAGGGCAGTGCCCGCGAGTGCGGCGGACAGGACCCATGCCAAGGATGTGCCTTTCATGGGAAATCTCCTTTTTCTGTTGTTTTGAGCGAGCGCGCCTTATGAGCGACGTCCGGGAGGGAAGTCTAACCCCTCAGGCCGAATATGCACGCCTTGTTGGCCAATCGCTCGTAACGGCGTGTGTGAGGCTCGGGCCTGGGCCTGCTCCAGGCAACCGGAGACTCGCCAGCCCGCCGCTGGCCATGCTGCACGGCGCTGGCTGCAGCCGGCTGGTACAGCCTCGGTACGAGCACGAGCCGGACTGATCCTGATCAATAAACCACCAGCGGCGGCGCCGTAGCATTAGATAGCCACTTGCCATATAGCGCGACGGTCATGTCTCAGACTCACTTACTGCTCAGCCTGCCGGACGCCGCGTCCAGTCAGCGCATCGCAAGGCTTGTGCGCCAGCAGGCGCCACTCTGTCAGGTCATCGACAGCCTCGACGGCTGCCAGCAAAAGCCGCTGTGTGGCTGGTTACAACGCCTGCCGACAGGCAGCCTCGGCGACGTACAAAGCCATCTGGACGACGCCATCGCAGTTCTGGAGGGCACCCGCCATGCATTCAAGTCCGTGCAATTGGCCCAGTTGCGCAAACGCCTGAGCCAGCTGCGTGAAGAGTTGTCCGCTCTGGGGCAATGCGGTAAAAGCTAGCCACAGTAGGTTCCGCCCCATGCGGAGACCGGCTTTGCCGGGCAGGACACAGGGCCTGCAAGACAGAGCGCCGCTGGCTGCCTTCCTTCGAGGAAGTGCGGTCGGCGGCGCTTTTTTTTGCGCTGAGGAAAAGCACGAGGCTGAAATGGGCAACGAACAAGAATTCCAAGACCTGCTGCAACATATCGCGCCAGACCCGGATGAGCTGCACCAGCGCCTGCGCTTTCTCGGCTGGAGACAAACCGACAACGAGCGCTTGTCGCGTTGCGCGCAACGGGCCGAACACGCCAATCAGCATTTCGTCGACACGCTCTACCAGCAACTGGCCGACTACCCGGCCCCGGCTGCGATCCTCGGCGATCCGGCCACGACCGAACGCCTCAAGCAGCGCCAGGCCGACTATTACCGGGGCCTGTGGCAAAGCCCGCTGGACGAAGCGTACGTATTGGAACGCCTGCGCATCGGCTGGGTGCATCAACACACCGGGGTCGACCTGAAGTGGTACCTGGGTGCCTACCGCCTGTACCTGGACCGACTGCTTGGCGAGCTGCTCGGATCTTCCGTAGCCAGCGACTGCTTCTCCAGCCTGATCAAGAAGGTGTTCTTCGACATCGGCCTGGCGCTGGACAGCTACGGCGCCGCCCAACGCAAGGCGCTGCAGGACAGCGAGGCGCGCTATGCCCGCGCCATGCGCGGCGCCAACGATGGACTCTGGGAATGGCAGCTGGAGCAAGACCAGCTGTACCTCTCCGAGCGCTGGATTCGCATGCTCGACCTCGACCGCGACAGCCTCTCGCCCACCAGCCAGAGCTGGTTCAGCCGCGTGCACGGCGACGACCTGCCCGGCCTGCGTCAGGCCATCGACAACCACCTGCGCGGGCTCACGCCCTTCCTCAACCACGAATATCGCATTCGCCGTCAGGACGGCAGCTACCTGTGGGTGCTGGTACGTGGCGTGGTGGAAATCTGCAGTGGCGGCCTGCGCCGCATGGCGGGCTCGCAGAGCGACATCAGCCAGCGTCGTGCAGCCGAGGAGCAACTGCATCATGCCGCACGTCACGATCCGCTCACCGGCCTGGCCAACCGCGCGCGGCTCGGCGAGCTGCTGCAACAGGCCATGCAACGCCAGCAACGTCCGGGGGCACGTGAGGCTGCCCTGCTGTTCATCGACCTGGATCGCTTCAAGCTGATCAACGACAGCCTCGGCCACCAGACCGGCGACCGGGTTCTGGTGGAGGTGGCCGAACGCCTCAGCCACTGCCTGCGCCCCGGCGATCACCTGGCGCGTTTCGGTGGTGACGAGTTCGTCGCCCTGCTCGATGACCTGGCCTGCATGGGGGACGCCGAGCGCGTCGCCCAGCGCATGCTGGACAACCTGCACCTGCCGCTCAAACTGCAGGAGCAGACTCTGGCCATCAGCGCCAGCATCGGCATCGCCGCCCTGCGGGAGAGCGGCCAGCCGCTGGATCCGCTGCAGGCCGCCGACCTCGCGCTGTACCGGGCCAAGAGTGCGGGCAAGGCGCAATTCGCCCGCTACAGCAACGAACTGCAGCAACAGGCGCAGCGCCAGCTGGAGTTGCAAAATGCCCTGGCCCAGGCCGGCATGCGACACGAACTGCACCTGGCGTACCAGCCGATCTGCCAGCTCGACGGCAACCAGCCGCAACTGATCGGCGTGGAAGCCCTGCTGCGCTGGCAGCACGAGGGCCGCGAGGTCGCACCGCTGGAATTCATTCCCTGCCTCGAAGAGTCCGGTGAAATTCTCGCGGTGGGTGACTGGGTGCTGCAGCAGGCCTGCAGCCAGGTACGCATCTGGCAGCGCACCGGGCAGCCGCACCTGCGCTGCTCGGTGAATCTGTCGAGCCGCCAGTTGCAGCAGAGTGATTTCGCTGCGCGCGTCGCCGACATCCTCCAGCGAACCGGCTTGCCACCCTCCAGCCTGGTGCTGGAGATCACCGAAAGCCAATTGATGGAGGACAGCGCGCAGAACCTGGCCTGCCTGCGCGAGCTGGCCAGCCTCGGCATTCAGCTGGCGCTCGATGATTTCGGCACCGGCTACTCGTCGCTCGGCTATCTCAAGCGCTTCCCCCTGCACATCATCAAGGTGGACAAGAGCTTCATCGCCGGCGCCCCGCAGGACACCGAATCGCTGGCCATCAGCCGGGCGATCATCGGCCTCGGTCATAGCCTGGGCCTGGCAGTGGTCGCCGAAGGTGTGGAAAAACAGGCGCAGCTCGACTTCCTTACCAGCGAAGGCTGTCACTACGCCCAGGGGTTCTGGTTCAGCCGCCCGCGCTCCCCGCAGGAATTGCAGCGCCTGCTCAGCGGTGAGGACTGCTTCGACGGCCTGCGCAGCCCCCAGGACGAGGGAAAGCCGACCCCGGAGGTGCAGACGTGAGACACCACCAGCCCGGCAGCGGACGCCAGATCCCAAGCGCTTTGTACAACGATGCGGCGACGCAACCGGGCTGGGCAAAGGGGTCTTGCCGCCAGCGCATCAGCCACATCGATGATGACTATGCCTGCGCCTGGCGTGCGCGGCCTCGACCCGAAGGGTTAGAGTAGCCAGCCACGCAACGAGGAGACTCTCCATGAGCCGACTGGCCTCCATCAAGCTCTCCACCCTCGACCTGGCACCGATTCGCGACGATGGCGACGCTGCCCAGGCCCTGCACAACTCGCTGGCGCTGGCGCGCCACGTCGAGAGCTTGGGTTTCGAACGTTTCTGGGTGGCCGAGCACCACAACATGGACGGCATCGCCAGCTCCGCCACTTCCGTGCTGATCGGCTACCTGGCCGCCGGCACCTCGAAGATCCGCCTCGGAGCAGGCGGCGTGATGCTGCCCAACCATGCGCCGCTGGTGATCGCCGAGCAGTTCGGCACCCTCGCCACGCTCTACCCTGGTCGTATCGAGCTGGGCCTGGGCCGTGCGCCCGGTGCCGACCAGTTCACCGCCCATGCCCTGCGCCGCAGCCGTGATGGCAGCGCCGACGACTTCCCCAGTGACGTGGAAGAGCTGCAGGCCTACCTCGGTCCGCGCCAGCAAGGGCAACGGGTGATCGCCATGCCCGGCACCGGCACCAATGTGCCGCTCTGGCTACTCGGCTCCAGCCTGTTCAGCGCCCAGCTGGCCGGCAGCAAGGGCTTGCCCTATGCCTTCGCCTCGCACTTCGCGCCGCGCTTCATGCACGAGGCAATCCGCATCTACCGCAATCACTTCCGCCCCTCGCAAGTGCTGGACAAGCCCTACGTGATGCTCGGTGTACCGCTGCTGGCAGCGGACAGCGACGAGCAGGCGCAGTACCTGGCCACCTCGGCGTTCCAGCGTATCCTGTCGCTGATCCGCGGCCAGAGCCTGGTGCAACGCAAACCGGTACCAAGCATGGAAGGCCTGTGGCTGCCACATGAGCGTCAGGCTGTCAGCGAATTCCTCGGCCTGGCGGCGATCGGCGGGCCACAGACCGTGCGCCAACGCCTGGAACAGTTGCTGGAACAGACCGAAGCGGACGAACTGATCTTCACCTGCGACATGTACGACTTCAGCGACCGCCTGCATGCCTTCGACATCCTCGCCGAGCTGCAACGCGGTTGAATTCGAACTTGTGCGCGTGACCGCCCTCTGAATCAGAACAGGTCGCCAGACCGGCGGCCTCGTTCATTCGATGGGAGACGCACATGAAGAAGACAGCTTCGGCCCACTGGCAGGGCGGCATCAAGGACGGCAAGGGCACCATCTCGACCCAGAGCGGCGCCCTCAAGGACTCACCCTACGGTTTCAACACCCGTTTCGAAGACAAGCCCGGCACCAACCCCGAAGAGCTGATCGGCGCCGCGCATGCGGGCTGTTTCTCCATGGCACTGTCCAAGGAACTGGGCGACGCAGGCATGACCGCCGAGAGCATCGAAACCACCGCGCAAGTGACCTTGGACAAGGTGGAGGGCGGCTTCGAGATCAGCGCCGTGCACCTGACACTGCGGGCGAAGATCCCTGGCGCCGAGCGCACCGCATTCGAGAAAGCCGTGGAAGCGGCCAAGACCGGCTGCCCGGTGTCCAAGGTGCTGAACGCCACGATCACCCTGGAAGGCATACTCGAAGCCTGATCCTGCCTGCGCGTCGCCCCCGGCAGCAGCCGGGGACGCCGAGCAGATCCGATCTAGATCCCCGTCCCGCAGCGCAGCACCTCACCACGTGCCAGCACATTACGCTGATCGTCGTACAGCCAGGCCTGCGCCTTCATCAGCAGCTGGCGTGCCTCGACGCGGTAGCGCTGGCCGGCGGCGAAGTCGTCATAGCGCAGGCGAATCTCGCAGGTCATGCGCAACGGCTCACTCTGCATGCCTATCGACCCGCCGCTACGCACCTCGAACTGAAAGCGGGTCTCCAGTTCATGCTTGCCCGGCGTCACCTGAAAGTAACGGCCATCGGGCCAGCGCTTGCCATCCAGACGTTGGGCCATCAGCAGGGTGTCGGCGCTGGAATACAGCTCGACCCAGGCCTGCTGCGGGTCAGGTTGAGGAACAGATGATGCACAGGCCCCGAGCATCATCAGGGCAGGAGCGAGAAGCAGGGCACGCATGGCGGCCTCCACAATGGGGTTCAGACACCAGCCTACACCGGGAGGCGGGTAAAACCGAGGCGAAGCGGGCGTATTCGAGCCGCCGGGGCTGGAGACAACCCGTGCAATCAGCTAGCGTGACGCCATGCCCAACGCCTCCCCTAAAGACCTGCTGCGCCGCTTCGCGGTTCCCCTGCTCGCCCTGCTGCTGGGCGGCTGCTCGACCCTCGACTACTACGCCCATCTTGGCCAGGGCCAGTGGCAACTGTTGCAGGCGCGCCAACCGGTGGAGCAACTGCTCGAAGCCCCCACTACCGATCCCGACCTGGCCAGGCGCCTGACGCTGAGCCAGCAGGCACGGGACTTCGCCAGTGCACGACTGCACCTGCCTGAGAACCGCAGCTATCGCCTGTACGCCGACCTGAAGCGCCCCTTCGTGGTGTGGAATGTCTTCGCCACGCCGGAGTTCTCCCTCGACCCCGAGCTGCACTGTTTCCCCATCGCCGGTTGCGTCGCCTACCGCGGCTACTATCAGCAGGGCCGTGCCCGCGGTGCGGCCGCGCTGCTGCGCCAGCAGGGACTGGACACCTACATCGGCGGCGTCGAGGCCTATTCCACCCTGGGCTGGTTTGACGACCCACTGCTGAACACCATGCTGCGCTGGAACGACGAGCGCTTCATCGCGGTGATCTTCCACGAGCTGGCGCACCAGCAGTACTACCTGTCGGGTGACACGGCCTTCAACGAATCCTTCGCCACCTTCGTCGAGCGCGAAGGCCTGCGCCAGTGGCACGCGAGCCGCGGGGAAACGCCTCCAGCCACGGATGATCGCCAGCGCCAGCAGTTCATCGAACTGGTGCTGGCCAGTCGCGAACATCTGCGCCAGCTCTACGCCAGCGACCTCCCAGAAGCAGACATGCGCATCGCCAAACAGGCCGAGTTCGAGCGCCTGCGCCGCGACTACCGCGCCATGCGCCAGCGCGAGTGGGGCGGCCAGGGGCGCTATGACGCCTGGATCGAAAGCCCGCTGAACAATGCCAAGCTGCTGCCCTTCGGCCTCTACGATCAATGGGTGCCGGCCTTCGCCGCCTTGTTCGAGCGTGCTCAGCGCAACTGGCCGGCCTTCTACGCGGCCGTTGCCGCGCTTGGTCGGTTGCCGGCAGACGAGCGCCTGAGCGAGCTGCAAGGCCTGCTGCAAAACAGCCAGAACTGAGCGGCCATTTGCCAGTCCAACCTACTCAGGTTTCGCCCAACACCGGAGGTACAAGCGATGCAACGACTGATTCCCGCTCTGGCCCTGATGCTGCTTGCAGGCAGCGCACTGGCCGCGACCAAGCCCTGCGAAGAACTCAAGCAGGAAATCGAAGTGAAGATCCAGGCCAACAACGTACCCAGCTATACCCTGGAAATCGTGCCGAACGACGAAGTTCAGGATCAAAGCATGGTCGTCGGCAGCTGCGACGGCGGTACCCAGAAGATCGTCTACCAGCGCAACGACTGATACACAGGCCTAGACGCCGGGCAGAAACGCCCGGCGCATGTCTTCCAGCGTCTCGAAATGAAAGTCCGGCGCCTCGCCGAGCAACTCCTCGCGACTGCCAAATCCGTACCCCACCGCCACCGCCTGCAAGCCGTTGCTGCGCGCGCCGATCAGGTCATGCTTGCGATCGCCGATCATCAGCGCCGAGCCGGGCGCCAGGCGTTCCGACTCCAGCAGATACGCCAGCAGCTCCACCTTGTTGGTACGCGTGCCATCCAGCTCGCTGCCATAGATGCGCTTGAAGTAACGGGCGAAACCGAAGTGCCGGGCAATCTCCTCGGCGAACAGCGTCGGCTTGCTGGTGGCGATATACAGCGTGCGCCCCTGCGCCACCAACGCCTCGAGCAGTGCCTCCACGCCTTCGAACACGCGGTTCTCGTAGAGGCCCGTCACCCGAAAGCGTTCACGGTAGTGATTGACCGCCTGCCAGCCAGTGGCCTCATCCAGCGAATAGGTGGTCATGAAGCACTGCAGCAACGGCGGGCCGATGAAATGTTCCAGCGCGGCCAGATCCGGCTCATCGATACCCAGCTTGGCCAGCGCGTACTGCACCGAACGGGTAATGCCCTCACGCGGGTCGGTCAGGGTGCCGTCGAGGTCGAAGAGAATGGTGGAGTGATGCATGGCGAGCGCCTATTCGCAATCGGAACGGTGGCGAAGGATACCCGCCTTTGTCACCGGCTTCACGCTCAGGCAGCCTGCGCCCGATAGCCCCAACGCAGGCCGAGACGGCTGAATGGCCAGAGCAGCGCCAGTTGCAGCAAGCCGATTAGCAACATCAGCACGAAGCCATCCATGAGATCGAACCAGAGCGCCGCCAACACCAAGGTCATGCCCAGCACCGCGCTGCAGAACCACAAGGCAAAAGTGATCAGGCAGGCAAGCGCCAGCCGCCCACCCCGAAAACCCTGCACCTGCGCCGGCAGTACCGAACGCGCAGCGAAGAAGGCAACCAGCACGCTCAGGCCGGCGCTGACCAGTCCGGTCAGCCCTGACCAGCCATCGAACACCTCGCTTGCCATGCCTCCCATCGACAGGCGTACCGCCAATCCATTCAACTGCAGGCTGATCACCACCACGCCCAGAGCGAAAAACCAAGCCAGGGCATTCGCCGATACCTGCAATGGGCTCTCTGCCGGCCTGGCCTTGTGGCGAAACAGGTGCAACACCAGCCACAGCGTCAACAGCGCCTCGACGGCGAAACGCAACAGGCCGACCAGCCACCACAGGCAATCATTGAGCAAGCGGCCAGCACCGCCATAATCGAGGTTTTCATACAGCCACATGTACAGGTGGCTAAGGGCAAATCCCAACGTCCAGGCCAGCAGAAACCAGGCTACCCCATAGGCAAGCATGAGCACTGCAGGCTGCGGATAGTTCGCCAGGTGATTGCGCTCCAGATAGGCCAACGTCACCCAGTAGGCAGCCAGCGCCGACATCAGCAGATGGCTCAGCCAGAACGACAGCGACTGACGCAGCAAACTGGCGTAGTCGAAATCGTCGATCCGGTTCCAGGCAATCAGCGTGATGACAATGCCGGTCACGCCTACCACCAGCGCAACCCAGGCCATCTGGCGCGGTAATGCCGGCCACTCGCTCGGGCTGGGGCTCACTGCAGCAGTCGACATAGATTCGAAGGGATTGGGTTCGGTCATAGGGCGATCCTTGTCGTTGACACAGTCCACTGGGAGGCGGTCGGAGGATAACGATACTGGCGACAGAAGAAAGTGCGACAGCCTGTATACGTACTGCAGTCGATGCAGAAGCCAGGCTACTTATCCGCCTTGCTGGCGCATGCTTCTCAATCCAGCAGACTGCGAAACATCACATGGCAATCCACCAGCCCCAGTCGCGCATGGCGGTAGGCCTTGGGCAGGGTGCCGACGATCTCGAAGCCGTGTTTCTGCCACAACGCCACGGCCACCGTATTGGTGGCCACCACGCTGTTGAACTGCATGGCGCTGAAACCCAGTTCGCGCGCCACCTCCAGCGAGTGGGCGCAGAGCTGGCTGGCCACGCCCTTGCCCCGCGCCGCGGGAGCGGTCATGTAGCCGCAGTTGCACACATGGTCGCCGGGGCCTGCGGCATTGGCCTTGATGTAGTAGGTGCCGAGAATCTGCCCGCCCTGCTCCGCGACGAAGGTGGCGCGCGGCAGTTCGACCCAGGTTTTCCAGGCGGTTTCGCGCGTCATTTCCGGGGCATAGGCGTAGGTTTCCTGCGCCTGCACCACGCCTTCGATGATCGGCCAGACCTGGTCGAAATCGGCCGCCTCGATGGGGCGGATGATCAGCTCGGCGCTCATTGGTCGTAGCCCTCGACCAGGTGCTGATCCTTGAGTTTCACGTAGTTGCCGGCGGTGTAGCTGAAGAAGTTGCGCTCCTTGTCGGTCAGCGCTCGCGCCTGCTTCACCGGGCTGCCGACGTACAGGTAGCCGCTTTCCAGGCGCTTGCCCGGCGGCACCAGGGAGCCGGCACCGATGATCACGTCGTCTTCGACCACTGCGCCGTCCATAACGATGCTGCCCATGCCGACCAGAATGCGGTTGCCCAGGGTGCAGCCGTGCAGGGTGACCTTGTGCCCGATGGTCACTTCGTCGCCGATGGTCAGCGGGAAGCCGTCCGGGTTGAACGGCCCGGCGTGAGTGATGTGCAGCACGCTGCCATCCTGCACGCTGGTGCGTGCACCGATGCGGATGCGGTGCATGTCGCCGCGGATCACGGTCAGCGGCCACACCGAGCTGTCCTCGCCCAGCTCGACATCGCCGATGACCACGGCGCTGGCGTCGACGAAGACGCGCGCGCCCAGTTGCGGGAAGTGTTGCTGGTATTTGCGAATCGCCACGATAGAGGCTCCTGGGCTGCGGGAAAGCTTGATTGTAATTAAGATGGCCCCCATGTCTGTTGTCTGCGTACTGGATTCGCGCGAATGCCAGCCAGTACAACACCGTCTTCCTTCGCCACAGGTGCCTCGTCGTGACCGCGAACAACCCCCTGCTGCAAGACTTCGACCTGCCGCCCTACTCGCAGATCAAACCGCAACACGTCGAGCCTGCCGTCGACCAGATCCTCGCCGACAGTCGCGCCGCCATCGCCAAGTTGCTCGAACAGCAGCAGGCCAACCCGAGCTGGGATGGCCTGGTACTGGCGCTGGACGAGCTGGGCGCGCGCCTGGGCCGTGCCTGGAGCCCGGTGAGCCACCTCAACGCAGTGTGCAACAGCCCTGAGCTGCGCGCGGCCTACGAGGCCTGCCTGCCCAAGCTGTCGGAATACTGGACCGAGATGGGCCAGAACAAACCCTTGTTCGAGGCCTACGATGCGCTGGCCAAAAGCCCGGCGGCCGAAGGCTTCGATGTGGCGCAGAAGACCATTCTCGAGCACGCCCTGCGTGATTTCCGCCTGTCCGGCATCGACCTGCCAGCGGCGCAGCAGAAGCGCTACGGCGAGATCCAGATGCGCCTGTCCGAGCTGACCAGCAAATTCTCCAACCAGTTGCTCGACGCCACCCAGGCCTGGACCAAGCACATCAGCGACGAAGCGCGCCTGAACGGCCTGACCGACTCGGCCAAGGCGCAGATGCAGCAGGCGGCCCAGGCCAAGCGCCTGGATGGCTGGCTGATCACCCTGGAATTCCCCAGCTACTACGCGGTGATGACCTACGCCGACGACCGCGCCCTGCGCGAAGAGGTGTATGCCGCCTACTGCACCCGTGCCTCCGACCAGGGGCCGAATGCCGGACAGAACGACAACGGCCCGCTGATGGCCGAGATTCTCGACCTGCGCCAGGAGCTGGCGCGCCTGCTCGGCTTTGCCCACTACAGCGAGCTGAGCCTGGCCAGCAAGATGGCCGAATCCACCGATCAGGTGCTGAGCTTCCTGCGTGACCTGGCGGTGCGCAGCAAGCCCTTCGCCGAACAGGATCTGGCCGAGCTGAAAGCCTTCGCCGCCGAACAGGGCCTGGATGACCTGCAGAGCTGGGACGTCGGCTACTACAGCGAGCGCCTGCGCCAGCAGCGCTACAGCATCTCCCAGGAAGAAGTGCGCGCCTGGTTCCCGGTGGACAAGGTGCTGACCGGCCTGTTCGCCATCGTGCAGAAGCTCTACGGCATCGAGATTCGCGAGCTCAAAGGCTTCGACACCTGGCACCCGGACGTGCGCCTGTTCGAGATTTCCGAGAACGGCCAGCACGTCGGCCGCTTCTTCTTCGACCTCTACGCCCGCGCCAACAAGCGCGGCGGCGCCTGGATGGACGGCGCCCGCGACAAGCGCCGCGACGCCGACGGCCAACTGATCGCCCCGGTGGCCAACCTGGTATGCAACTTCACCCCGCCGGTCGGCGGCAAGCCGGCGCTGCTGACCCACGACGAGGTCACCACCCTGTTCCACGAATTCGGCCATGGCCTGCACCACCTGCTGACCCGTGTCGAGCATGCCGGCGCCTCGGGTATCAACGGCGTGGCCTGGGATGCGGTCGAGCTGCCCAGCCAGTTCATGGAGAACTGGTGCTGGGAGCCGGAAGGCCTGGCGCTGATCTCCGGTCACTATGAAAGTGGCGAGGCGCTGCCGCAGGCCATGCTGGACAAGATGCTTGCGGCGAAGAACTTCCAGTCCGGGCTGATGATGGTGCGCCAGCTGGAATTCTCGCTGTTCGACTTCGAGCTGCACGCCACCCACGGCGACGGCCGCAGCGTGCAGGACGTGATCGAGGCGATCCGCAGCGAAGTTTCGGTGCTGCGCCCGCCGGCTTACAACCGCTTCGCCAACGGTTTCGCACACATCTTCGCTGGCGGCTATGCGGCCGGTTACTACAGCTACAAGTGGGCCGAAGTGCTCAGCGCCGACGCCTTCTCCAAGTTCGAGGAAGAAGGTGTGTTCAACGCCGATACCGGCCGCGCCTTCCGCGAGGCGATCCTGGCCCGTGGTGGCTCGCAGGCGCCGATGGTGCTGTTCGTCGACTTCCGTGGCCGCGAGCCGAGCATCGACGCCCTGCTGCGCCATCTCGGCCTGAGCCAGGAGGCCGCATGAGCGATACGCCTGTGAACAGCACGCCGAAACGCTTCATCGCCGGCGCCGTGTGCCCGGCGTGCAGCGAGACCGACAGCATCAAGATGTGGAACGTCGACGGTGTGCCGCACCGCGAATGCGTCAAGTGCGGTTACGCCGACACCCTCGATGCCAACGGCAACTCGGTGCCCAAGGAACTGCCGACACGGGTCAACGTCAGCGGCCTGAAGCCCAAGGCGGCCGACCCGAACGTGCAGGCGGTGCAGTTCTTCCCCAATCCGAAGCTGAAAAAACCCAACGAGTAGTCCCACTTCTGGCCATGGAGGGCCATATGCGTTTTCTTTTCCTCTTCCTGCTCAGCGCCGCATTGCCGGTAGCCGCCGAGCTGCGTGTCGAGAACCTGGAAGCCAAGCGTAGCGACTGGGAAACCTACCGTTTCCCCCTGTTCAACGGCGACAGCCCTGCCATCGGGCGTATCAACACCTACCTGCATGCGGTCGTGCTGAACGGCCTGCCAGGGCGCTTCGAGCGCTCGCCGTTCGAACGCATCTGGCCCAAGGACGGCGAAATCTGGGGGACCAACAGCATCGAATACATGATCGATGGCCAGGGACCGGGTTACCTGTCCCTGAGCGTGACGGGCGAATACACCGGGGCCTATACCAGCATGGGTACCTTCAGCTACCCGTTCGACCTGCGCAGTGGCCGCCCCATCGGTCTGGAGCAGTTGTTCACGGCAGCGGGCCTGCAACGACTGGGCGAACGTGTAGGTCTTGAGCGCGGCCAGCGCATCGAAGCTTTTCTCGCCGAATTGCCGCCTCCGACCGACACCGCGACAGAGCTGGACGAGGATGACGAGCGCCTCGAAACCCAGCGTGACATGTACCAGCAGTGCCTGCCGCGTCGAAGTAGCAGCGACCTGCAATACAACCGTGTGGAGCTGCACCGCGATACTCTGGTTCTGGTCGCCGAGGGCTGCGCGGCACACGTCGTGCGTGCCCTGGACGACCTGGGCGAATACAGCAACAGCATTCCCTATACACAACTGGCCGATGACTTCAGCCCCTACGGCCGCTGCCTGCTGCTGGAGCAGCGCAGCGACTGCCAGCGCCCTGCCGACCTGCGCGCCGGTGGCGCCTACCAGGGCAAGATCGCGGGCCGCTACGCGATCAGCCTGGTGCTCGGGAGCAGCGTCTATGCCTCCAGCAGCTACTTCTACGAGCGTTACGCCCGGCAGATCGAACTCAGCCCGCAGAGCATCAGTGCTGACCAGGTTCGCCTGTACGAAGGCGGCGACGACCCTGCCGTTTTCGACCTGCACTTGCAGCCAGATGGCTCGCTAACCGGCACCTGGCAGCAGCAGGGCGGCAAGGCGCTGCCCGTGGAACTGCACTGATCTGCTCATGAAACGCGCAATGTGCGTGAACATGGGTCCCGCACATTACACCCTACTGGCGAAAGAATTCCCCAGGTGTTGCACCGAACTGGCGGCGAAAGGCAGCGATAAAAGCCGATAACGAGTCATACCCGCAGGCCAGCGCCACATCGGTGACGCGCTCGCCCTGCTCCAGCGGGGTCAGCGCATCGAGCAGACGCTGGCGCTGACGCCACACGCGAAAGCTCAATCCCGTCTCGCGCAGGAACAGACGGCTCAGGGTTTTCTCCGAAACCCCCAGACGCTCGCCCCATTCGCCCAGGCCAAGCTGGCGCAGCCGCGCATTCTCCAACCCCTTGCATACCTCGCGCAGCCGCGCGTCCTGCGGCAGCGGCAGCACCAGCGCCACCTCCGGTGCGGCGCGCAGCTCGTCCAGCAGCACCGCGGCCAGCCGGCCCGGCGCGCCCTGCTCGTCGTACTCCGCAGGCAGCGCACTGAAACCACGAATCAGTTCGCGCAGCAGCGGGCTGACCGCCAACACGCGGCAGTCGGCCGAGCCCCAGGGCACGGCGCTGCCGTCGATATACAGGCTGCGCATCTCGGTACGGGGCGAGCTGAAAACCTGGTGCTCGACACCCGCCGGCACCCACACCGCGCGCTGCGGCGGGGCGACGAAGCGGGCACCCGCAGTCTGCACCTCGAGCACCCCGGCGATGGCGTAGGAGAGCTGCACCCAGGGGTGCGTATGGCGGAAGGTCAGGGCACGGTTGGTCAACGATTCGGTGCGGCCATAGAGCGGCCGGGGCAGGCTCGGCAGCTCGGGCAGGCGGCGATGCATGGCGGCGGGATGTCTGTTTGGCGACACTTGCTGGCTCTTTGGCGTTAGCCGGAAATTTTCGACGACGATAGTCTGGCGCCCTCCTGTATCGCAAGTCCGAGATTCGCCATGTTCCTGCGCCGCCTGCTGCCCGACAATTTCACCCTGACCCTGCTCGCCGTGGTACTCGCCGCCACGCTGCTACCTGCCAGTGGCCAGGTCGCCACGATCTTCGAGTGGATCACCAACCTGGCCATCGCCCTGCTGTTCTTCATGCACGGCGCCAAGCTGTCGCGCCAGGCGATTCTCGCCGGCGCCGGGCACTGGCGCCTGCATCTGCTGGTGTTCGCCTGCACCTTCATCCTCTTTCCGCTGCTCGGCCTGGCGCTGCGCCCTGCCCTGGAGCCGCTGCTGGGCACCGAGCTGTTCATGGGCATGCTCTACCTCTGCGCGCTGCCGGCCACCGTGCAGTCGGCCATTGCCTTCACCTCGCTGGCGCGCGGCAATATCCCGGCAGCGATCTGCAGCGCGGCGGCTTCCAGCCTGCTCGGCATCTTCCTCACCCCGCTGCTGGTGGCCCTGCTGATGGGCGTGCACGGCGACAACGGCTCGACGCTGGACGCCATCGGCAAGATCAGCCTGCAACTGCTGCTGCCGTTCGTGCTCGGCCAGGTCGCCCAGCGCTGGATCGGTGGCTGGGTCACCAAGAACAAGAGCTGGCTGAAATACGTCGACCAGAGCTCGATCCTGCTGGTGGTCTACACCGCCTTCAGCGCTGCGGTCATTGGCGGCCTGTGGCAGCAGGTGCCGCTGACCACCCTGCTGATGGTGATTGCCGCCTGCTGCGTGCTGCTGGCCCTGGCCCTGCTGATGACCCACCTGCTGGGCAAATGGCTGGGTTTCAACCAGGAAGACCGCATCACCATCCTCTTCTGCGGTTCGAAGAAGAGCCTGGCCACCGGCGTGCCCATGGCCCAGGTGCTGTTCGCCGGCAGCACCATCGGCGTGCTGATCCTGCCGCTGATGCTGTTCCACCAGATCCAGCTGATGGTCTGCGCGGTGCTGGCGCAGCGTTACGCCAAGCGCGAGGAAGCGCCACAGATCGCGGCGGCCTGATCGACGCAGCGATAGAAGGGACTTGCTCGGCTCTCAAATAACTGTATTTTTATACAGTATATTTTGGAGTCCGAGCATGTCCATCAGCCTGCCGCCACGTGGCCGTGGCACCGCCAGCAACCCGCATAACCGCTATGCGCCCACCCGTTCGCAGCGGGAAGACGACGGCTGGTATCAGGACGAAACGCCGCCCAGCCGCGCCACCGAAGTGCGCCAGGAGAAGGCGAAGACGGCGATCACCCGCAACAACTCGCCGGACGTCGGCTTCGACCGCTCGGTGAACCCGTACCGTGGCTGCGAGCATGGCTGCATCTACTGCTTCGCCCGGCCAAGCCATGCCTACTGGGACATGTCGCCCGGCATCGACTTCGAAACCCGCCTGATCGCCAAGACCAATCTGGCCGAGCGCCTCGAAGAACAACTGCAGAAGCCCGGCTACGTGCCGCAACCCATCGCTCTGGGCATCAACACCGACGCCTACCAACCCATCGAGCGCGAACAGCGCCTGACCCGCCAGGCGCTGGAAATCCTGCTGCGCTACAAGCACCCGCTGCACATCATCACCAAGGGCTCGCTGATCCTGCGTGACCTCGACCTGCTCAGCGAGCTGGCCAGCCACAACCTGGTCAGCGTGGCCTTCAGCCTGACCACCCTGGACGACGAGCTCAAACGCATCATGGAACCGCGCACCGCCGCGCCAGCGGCGCGCCTGAGGGCCATGCGCACGCTGCACGAGGCGGGCGTACCGGTCAGCGCCATCTGTGCCCCGATGATTCCCATGATCAACGACATGGAGCTGGAAGCGCTGCTCGAAGCCGCCCGCGATGCAGGCGCCCGCTCCGCCGGCTACGTGCTGCTGCGCCTGCCGCTGGAAATCGCCGAGCTGTTCGAAGAGTGGCTGCAGGTGCACTTTCCGGATCGCGCCGCCCACGTGATGAGCCTGATTCGCCAGAGCCGTGGCGGCCGGAACTACGACAGCCGTTTCGGCAGCCGCATGCGTGGCGAGGGCCAGTTCGCCGATCTGCTGGAGCAGCGCTTTCGCCTGGCGCGGCGCAGGTTCGGCCTGGATCGACGCGGCAGCGTGATGCTGGACTGTTCGCAGTTCTGCCCGCCAGGTGCGCAATTGAGCCTGCTCTGACTTGGCAGCAGGTCGCGATATGTTAAAACGTGAGCAACCGAGGCTTTGACCGGCACTGCCCATGACCCGCACATCTCGCGTAGCCGACCCGTCCTACGAGCTGATGGACGACCATGAAGGTCATTCGCTGATCTACCGTCAGCATGGCTTTCCCTCGCCCCTGGTGCGCTGGCACTTCCACAAGGAATACGAGCTGCACCTGATCGTCGCCAGCTCCGGCAAGGTATTCATCGGCGACTACATCGGCAACTTCTCCCCCCATACCCTGTTCCTCACCGGCCCTGGCCTGCCACACAACTGGATCAGCCAGGTCGAGGAAGGCGAGGTGGTGGAGACCCGCGACATGCTGGTCAATTTCACCGACGAAGTGCTGGAAAGCGGCACCGCCGTGTTCGCCGAGCTCAAGACCCTGCAACCCTTGCTGGCCCGCGCGCAGTTCGGCATCGAGTTCCGCGACCCACAGTTGATTCGTGAAGCCGCCGTGCTGATGGGCAAGATCGCCAGCAGCCGTGGCATCACCCGTCTGGGCCACTTCTTCATCCTCATGGAGCTGCTGGCCGGCAGCGAGGACTACCAGTTGCTCTCGGCCGTGACCTCGTCGGAGCTGGGCGACGAACAGCATGTCGAACGCATCAACCGGGCGGTGGACTACATCTTCCAGCACTACGCTCAGGGCATCACCCAGGAAGAGGTCGCCGAACACCTGGGCATGACCACCAGCTACTTCTCGCGCTTCTTCAAGCAGGCCACCGGGCGTGGTTTCGTCGAGTTCGTCAATCGCCTGCGCGTGAGCAAATCCTGCGAGCTGCTGAGCAAGAGCGACAAGCCGGTGACCGACGTATGCTTCGAGTCCGGCTTCAGCAACATTTCCAACTTCAACCGCCGCTTCCAGCAGCTCAAGGGCATGACGCCCTCGGGCTATCGCAAGCTCGCGGTGCAGCGCCTGACCGAACAAAACCTGTACTGAATCGGCCATGCCGCTCTGCAGCAATACCCTCCTCAACCCTGATTCCAGGCAGCTTCCTCGATAGCGAGGCTGGTTTTCATTTGCCCTGACAGTGCAAAAAAGTATCGATCACTGTGCACTCAAGGATTTGTCCGCGCGGGCCTGCGGGGGTGTAATCCGGCCCGAGCGAAACAAAAACAATAACGTTCTTCCGTAGCCGTGCCGGCGCGGGAGAGGAGTTCACAAGCATGAACAACTCGATCAAAGCACTCGTTGCAGCCTCTTGCCTGTCCCTCACCGTAGTCGCCCAGGGCGCCGAAACCCTGACCATCGCCACGGTCAACAACAGCGACATGATCCGCATGCAGCGGCTGTCGAAAACCTTCGAACAGCAGAACCCGGACATCAAACTCAAGTGGGTGGTGCTCGAGGAGAACGTGCTGCGCCAGCGCCTGACCACTGACATCGCCACCCAGGGCGGCCAGTTCGACGTGCTCACCATCGGCATGTACGAAGCGGCACTGTGGGGCGAGAAAGGCTGGCTGGAGCCGATGACCGACCTGCCCGCCGACTACGACCTCGACGACGTCTTCCCCTCGGTACGCGAAGGCCTGTCCGCCAAGGGCACGCTGTACGCCCTGCCGTTCTATGCCGAAGCCTCGATCACCTATTACCGCAAGGACCTGTTCGAGCAGGCCGGCCTGAGCATGCCCGAACAACCGACCTGGGAGCAGATGGCCGAATTCGCCAGCAAGCTGCATCAGCCGGACAAGGGCGTCTACGGCCTGTGCCTGCGCGGCAAGGCCGGCTGGGGCGAGAACATGGCGCTGATCACCACCCTGGCCAATGCCTACGGTGCGCGCTGGTTC
Organism: Pseudomonas spartinae; assembly: GCF_965197125.1. Classification (NCBI taxonomy): domain Bacteria; kingdom Pseudomonadati; phylum Pseudomonadota; class Gammaproteobacteria; order Pseudomonadales; family Pseudomonadaceae; genus Pseudomonas; species Pseudomonas spartinae. The sequence continues at coordinate 714,966 of NZ_CBDAMB010000002.1, read as the reverse complement.
GACGAACAGTGGCAACCGGAATTCACCGGTAGCGAGTGGAAGAACGCGCTGAACTTCTACGTCGACAACATGAACAAGTACGGCCCACCCGGCGCCTCCAGCAACGGCTTCAACGAGAACCTGGCGCTGTTCAACAGCGGCAAGTGCGCGCTGTGGGTCGATGCCAGCGTGGCCGGCTCGTTCGTTACCGACAAGTCCCAGAGCAAGGTCGCCGACGCAGTGGGCTTCACCTTCGCGCCGACCCAGGTCACCGACAAGGGCGCCTCCTGGCTGTATTCCTGGGCGCTGGCGATTCCCACCAGCTCCAAGTCCAAGGACGCCGCCAAGACCTTCAGCGCCTGGGCCACCTCGCAGGCCTACGCCAAGCTGGTGGCCGACACCGATGGCGTGGCCAACGTGCCGCCAGGCACTCGTAACTCGACCTACAGCGATGCCTACATGCAGGCCGCGCCGTTCGCCAAGGTCACCCTGGATTCGCTGAAGAAGGCCGATCCGGCCGACCCCAGCGCCAAGCCCGTGCCCTACGTGGGAATCCAACTGGTGACCATTCCCGAGTTCCAGGCCATCGGCACCAGTGTCGGCAAGCTGTTCGCCGCCGCGCTGACCGGGCAGATGCAGCCGGAACAGGCCCTGCAAGCCGCGCAGCAGAGCACCGCACGGGAAATGAAACGCGCCGGGTATCCGAAGTAGCCATCTGCAGGGTGGACAACGCGAAGCTTGTCCACCGCTCGATGTCGCCATAGGCGGACAAAAAGAGCGGCGTTCACCCTACGCCTACACACCGCGTCTCTGTCACCACGACACCGCCCTCGGAGGCATGATGAATTCTCCGGCCATCGACTCACCCGCAACGCAGGTCAGCACGCTCGGCGGGCACAAGCCCCGGCGTCTGGCGCCCGGCTGGTACCTGGTCAGCCCGTCGGTGCTTCTGCTGCTGATCTGGATGATCGTGCCGCTGGGCATGACCGTCTATTTCTCGCTGATCCGCTACAACCTGCTGTATCCCGGCGAGAACGATTTCGTCGGTCTGGAGAACTTCGAGTACTTCGTCACCGATGCCGCCTTCCTCTCCGGCGCGGGCAATACCGTGCTGCTGGTGGGCAGCGTGCTGCTGATCAGCGTGGTGCTCGGCGTGCTGATCTCCGCCCTGCTGGAGGCCAGCGAGTTCTTCGGCCGCGGCATCGTGCGGGTGCTGCTGATCTCGCCGTTCTTCATCATGCCCACGGTCAGCGCGCTGCTGTGGAAGAACCTGATCTTCCACCCGGTATCGGGGATTCTCGCCGCCGTCTGGCAATTCTTCGGCGCCCAGCCGGTGGACTGGCTGGCGCACTATCCGCTGTTCTCGATCATCATGATCGTGTCCTGGCAGTGGCTGCCGTTCGCCATCCTGATCCTGATGACCGCCATGCAGTCGCTGGATCAGGAGCAGAAGGAAGCCGCGCGCCTCGACGGCGCCGGCCCCATCGCCATTTTCTGGCACCTGACCCTGCCGCACCTGGCGCGGCCGATTGCGGTAGTGGTGATGATCGAAACCATCTTCCTGCTCTCGGTGTTCGCCGAGATCTACACCACCACCAGTGGTGGCCCCGGCTACGAGTCGACCAACCTCGCCTACCTGATCTACAACCAGGCCCTGCTGCAGTTCGACGTCGGCATGGCGTCTGCGGGCGGGCTGATCGCGGTGGTCATCGCCAACATCGCCGCCATCGTGCTGATCCGCATGATCGGCAAGAACCTGACCGACCGGCAGTAGGAGCGAAGCATGCTGACCCTCAAGCAATCCCGTCGCCTGCAAAGCGTGCTGGTCGGCGCCCTGGCCTGGGCCATCGCCGCGCTGATCTTCTTCCCGATTTTCTGGATGGTGCTGACCAGCCTGAAGACCGAGATCGACGCCTTCGCCACGCCGCCGCAGTTCATCTTCACCCCGACCCTGGAGAACTACCTGCACATCAACGAGCGCAGCGACTACTTCGCCTTCGCCTGGAACTCGGTGCTGATCTCCGTCTCCGCGACGCTGCTGTGCATGCTACTGGCGGTGCCGGCGGCCTACTCCATGGCCTTCTTCGAAACCAAGCGCACCAAGGCCACGCTGCTGTGGATGCTGTCGACCAAGATGCTGCCGCCGGTCGGCGTGCTGGTGCCGATCTATCTGCTGGCCAAGCAGTTCGGCCTGCTCGATTCGCGCCTGGCGCTGATCATCATCTACACCCTGATCAACCTGCCGATCATCGTGTGGATGGTTTACACCTACTTCAAGGACATCCCCGTGGACATCCTCGAAGCGGCGCGTCTGGACGGCGCCACCACCTGGCAGGAGATCGTCCGCGTGCTGCTGCCGATCGCCCGTGGCGGCCTGGCCTCGACCATGTTGCTGTCGCTGATCCTGTGCTGGAACGAGGCGTTCTGGTCGCTCAACCTGACCAGTTCCGCCGCCGCCCCGCTGACCGCCCTGGTGGCCTCCTACTCCAGCCCCGAGGGCCTGTTCTGGGCCAAGCTTTCCGCCGTTTCGACCCTGGCCTGCGCGCCCATCCTGATCTTCGGCTGGATCAGCCAAAAACAACTTGTACGCGGCCTGTCCTTCGGCGCGGTGAAATAACGGGAGACCTTCAACATGGCTGATCTGAAGATCCGCAATCTGCAAAAAGGCTTCGACGGCACGGCGATCATCAAGGGCGTCGACCTGGACATCCGCGACCGCGAATTCGTGGTCTTCGTCGGCCCCTCGGGCTGTGGCAAGTCCACCCTGCTGCGGCTGATCGCCGGCCTCGAGGAAGTCAGCAGCGGCCATATCGAGCTCGACGGCCAGGACATCACCGACATGGCGCCGGCCAAGCGTGACCTGGCCATGGTGTTCCAGACCTACGCGCTGTACCCGCACATGACCGTGCGCAAGAACCTGTCGTTCGCCCTCGACCTGGCGCGGGTGGGCAAGCAGGAGATCGAGACCAAGGTGGCCGACGCCGCGCGCATCCTGCAACTCGACGCGCTGCTCGAACGCAAGCCCAAGCAGCTCTCCGGTGGTCAGCGCCAGCGCGTGGCCATTGGCCGCGCCATCGTGCGCAACCCGAAGATCTTCCTGTTCGACGAGCCGTTGTCCAACCTCGATGCTGCCCTGCGCGTGCAGACCCGTCTGGAGCTGGCGCGCCTGCACAAGGACCTGCAGGCCACCATGATCTACGTGACCCACGACCAGGTCGAAGCCATGACCCTGGCCGACAAGGTGGTGGTGCTCAATGGCGGGCGCGTCGAGCAGGTCGGCTCGCCACTGGAGCTGTATCACCACCCGGCCAACCTGTTCGTCGCCGGCTTTCTCGGTACGCCGAAGATGGGCTTCTTGCGCGGCACCCTGAGCAAGGTCGAGGCCGACAGCTGCAGTGTGCAACTGGAATGCGGCACGCAGCTGCAACTGCCATTGTCCGCCGCCGGCCTCGGCGTCGGCAGCAGCGTGACCCTGGGCGTGCGCCCGGAGCACCTCAACGTGGTCAACGCCGGCGCCGGGCGCCTGCAGGTGAGCGCCGATGTCAGCGAGCGCCTGGGCAGCGACACCTTCTGCCACGTGCGTTGCAGCTCGGGCGAGATGCTCACGGTGCGCGTGCGCGGCGACTTCGCGCCGCGTTACGGCGCGGCCCTGTCGCTGGATTTCGAGCCGGCGCACTGCCACCTCTTCGACGCCGATGGCCAGGCCGTCGCCAAACCACTGCAGCAGGCCGCCTGACGCCGCTCCACCACGGGATGTTCCAGATGAAACTCAATCGCCAGCAGCTTTCCCGGCTTGGCGGCGCTGTCGCGCTGCCCAGCTACTCCGCGGACACGATCCGCACCGGCATCGCCCATATCGGTGTCGGCGGCTTTCATCGCGCCCACCAGGCGGTCTATACCGACGCCCTGATGAACCAGGGCCTAGCGCTCGACTGGGGCATCTGCGGGGTCGGCGTACGCGCCGAGGACCGCGCCATGCGCGACGCCCTGGCCAGCCAGGATTACCTCTACACCCTGGTCGAACTGGGCGACACACCGAACCTGCCCGTGCGGGTGATCGGCGCGATCAGCGACATGCTGCTGGCCGAGGAGTCGCCGCAGGCGCTGATCGACAAACTGGCCGATCCGGCGATTCGCATCGTCTCGCTGACCATCACCGAAGGCGGCTACTGCATCGACGACAGCACGGGAGAATTTCTCGCCGAGCTGCCGGCCATCGCCCACGACCTGCGCCACCCCGAGTCGCCGCAAAGCGTGTTCGGCTTTCTCTGCGCCGCCCTGGCCAAACGTCGCGCCGCCGGCACGCCAGCCTTCACCCTGATGTCCTGCGATAACCTGCCGCACAACGGCGATGTCACGCGCAAGGCGCTGCTGGCCTTCGCCCGGCTGGCCGACCCTGAGCTGGCCAGCTGGATCGACCAGCACGTCAGCTTCCCCAACGCCATGGTCGACCGCATCACGCCGATGACCAGCGCCGCCCACCGCCAGCAACTGGCTGAGCAGCACGGCGTCGAAGACGCTTGGCCGGTGGTCTGCGAGCCCTTCGTGCAATGGGTGCTGGAAGACAAGTTCGTCAGCGGCCGGCCGGCCTGGCAGGAGGTCGGCGTGCAGTTCACCGACGACGTCACGCCCTACGAGGAGATGAAGATCAAGCTGCTCAACGGCAGCCACCTGGCGCTGACCTACCTGGGCTTTCTCAAGGGCTATCGCTTCGTCCACGAGACCATGAACGACCCGCTGCTGCGCCAGTACGTGCGTGCGTTCATGGACCTCGACGTGACGCCGCAGCTGGCACCGGTGCCGGGCATCGACCTGAGCACCTACAAGGACACGCTGATCGAGCGCTTCTCCAACCAGGCCATCGCCGACCAGCTGGAGCGCGTCTGCTCCGACGGCTCGTCGAAGTTTCCCAAGTTCATCGTGCCGACCCTGCATCGCCTGATCGAAGACGGCAAGCCGCTGGATCGCGTAGCGCTGGTGGTCGCGGCCTGGGCGCTGTACCTCAAGGGTGTGGACGAGAACGGAACACGCTACAAGATTCCCGACCCGCGTGCCGCGCACTGCCAGGCACTGGTGGCCGACGATGCGCAGATCACCGCGCGGATACTCGGCGAGGAGGCGATCTTCGGCAGCGCCCCGGGGCGGTCGGCCGAGTTCGTCGCCGCCTTCGAACGCTGCCTGGCCAGCCTGCGCGAGCACGGCGTCAGCCAGACCCTGCACAACCTGCTGCACGCCTGAGCCCCGGAGACGCACATGCCCAGCCCGCTCGCCCAACTCAGGCAGTACAGCGTGGTGGTCGCCGATACGGGCGACCGCGCCGCCATCGAGCGCTTCCGACCCGAGGATGCCACCACCAACCCGTCGATCATCCTCAAGGCGCTGCGAGCCGGACAGTACCGCCAGCAGATGGACGACGCGCTGCGCCAGGCAATGGCCAGCGGCACTGCGACCCCGACGATCATCGCCGAAGCCTGCGACCAACTGGTGGTGAGCATGGGCGTGGAGATTCTCGCAGCGATCGACGGCAAGGTTTCCACCGAAGTGCCGGCAGCGCTGTCGTTCGACACGACAGCCACAGTGGCGCGGGCGCGTTCGCTGCATCAGCGCTACCTGCAACTGGGCGTGCCCGGCGAGCGTGTGCTGGTGAAGATCGCCGCCACCTGGGAAGGTATCCAGGCGGCGCGCCAGCTGGAACGCGAGGGCATTTGCTGCAACCTCACGCTGATCTTCAACCTGGCCCAGGCCCGCGCCTGCGCCGAGGCCGGCATCTATCTGGTATCGCCCTTCGTCGGGCGCATTCTCGACTGGCACCAGCAGCACAGCCCGGACGCCAGCTTCGACGCCGAGAACGATCCCGGCGTATTGTCGGTGCGCCAGGTCTATCGCTTCTTCAAGCAGCATGACTACGCCACCGTGGTAATGGCGGCGAGCTTTCGCAACATCGGTGAAGTGCTCGCCCTGGCCGGCTGCGACCGGCTGACCATCAGCCCTGCCCTGCTCGCCGAACTGGAACAATCCAATACGGAGCTACAGCGGGCACTGGCCGATGACGGCCGTCGCGAGCCAGCGCCGAGCCCGCTCGACGAAGCGCAGTTTCGCTGGCAGATGAACGAAGACCCCATGGCCACCGAGAAACTTGCCGAGGGTATTCGCCAGTTCCATGCCGATCAGCTCGCCCTGGAAGCGCTGCTGATCGAGCGCATGCGGGAGCTCTGAGCATGTACCTCGGCATCGATTGCGGCACCCAGGGCACCAAGGCCCTGGTACTCGACGCCGACAGCGGCCAGGTGCTCGGCGCCGGCAGCGCCAGCCATACACTGCAAAGCGCGGCCAACGGCCGCCGCGAGCAGCAGCCGCAGCAGTGGCTGGAGGCCTTCGAGCAGGCCACGCGCCAGGCGCTGGCGGCCGCTGGCGTTCGCGGCGAGCAGATTCTTGGCATCGGCGTCTCCGGCCAGCAGCATGGGCTGGTCCTGCTCGACGAGCAGGGCGCAGTGCTGCGCCCGGCCAAGCTCTGGTGCGATACCGAGTCAACACCGGAGAACCAGCGCCTGCTCGATCATCTCGGCGGCGAAGCCGGTTCGCTGCAGCGCCTGGGCGTGGCCATCGCCCCCGGTTACACGGTGTCCAAGCTGCTGTGGACGCGCGAGCAGCACCCCGAGCTGTTCGAGCGCATCGCGCATATCCTGTTGCCGCACGACTACCTCAACTACTGGCTCACCGGGCGCGCCTGCAGCGAGTACGGTGACGCTTCCGGCACGGGCTATTTCGACGTGCGCACACGCCGCTGGGACGGCGCACTGCTGGATTTCATCGACCCCAGCGGGCGCCTGCAGCGCGCGCTGCCGCACCTGCTGGAGGCGCACCAGCCGGTGGGCCACATCCGCCCGCAGATCGCCCGGCAACTGGGGCTGAACCCGCAGGCCGTGGTGGCCAGCGGCGGCGGCGACAACATGATGGGCGCCATCGGCACCGGCAACATTCGCCCCGGGGCGATCACCATGAGCCTGGGCACCTCCGGCACGCTGTACGCCTACAGCGAGCAGCCGATGATCAGCCCGCACCCGCAGGTGGCGACCTTCTGCTCATCAAGCGGTGGCTGGCTGCCGTTGATCTGCACCATGAACCTGACCAGCGCCACCGGACTGATCCAGCAACTGCTGGAGCTGGACATCCAGGCGTTCGGCGCGCTGGTCGAGCAGTCGCCGATCGGCGCCGAGGGTCTGCTGATGCTGCCGTTCTTCAACGGCGAGCGGGTGCCGGCGCTGCCCAGTTCGCGCGCCAGCCTGCTGGGCATGGACAGCGACAACCTGACCCGCGCCAACCTGTGCCGGGCGGTAGTCGAGGGCACCAGCTTCGGCTTGCGCTATGGTCTCGACCTGCTGCGCGCCAGCGGCCTGCAGAACCAGACCATCCGCCTGATCGGCGGCGCAGCGAAGAGCCCGGTGTGGCGCCAGGTGATCGCCGACATCATGGGCACGCCGCTGGTCTGCCCGCAGCACACCGAAGCCGCCGCGCTGGGCGCTGCGATCCAGGCCGCCTGGTGCCTGACGCCCGGAGCGGATCACCAGGCGCAGCTGGCCGCGCTGTGCGAGCGGTGCGTGCACCTCGATGTCGGCACGCAAACCCAGCCGGACCCGGCACGCACGGCGCAGTACGAACAGGTCTATCAACGCTACCGCGAGCAGGTCAGCCTGCTTGCCAATAGCAAACCGGCGTGATCACGCCTTGATTCATTAGGGAGAGGAACATGTACCTGGTCTGTGGCGAAGCGCTGTTCGACGTGTTCATCCAGGGTGATGGCGCACGTGGCAATGAGCTGGTGTTCAAGGCCATCGCCGGTGGCTCGCCGTTCAACGTGGCGCTGGGCTTGCGCCGCATGGGCGCCAACTCGGCGCTGTTCACCGGGATTTCCTCGGACCACCTTGGCCAGCGCCTGCGTCAGGTACTGCACGACGAAGGCGTGAGCGATGCCTACCTGATCGCCAGCGAGGCGCCGACCACCCTGGCGATGGTCGGCGTGGATGCCGCCGGCTCGCCACAGTATTCCTTCCGTGGCGAGGGCTGCGCCGACCGCCTGCTGCAGGCCGAGCACCTGCCGACACTAGATGCACAGGTGCGCGGCGTGCATGTCGGCTCATTTTCCCTGGTGGTGGAGCCGGTGGCCAGCACGCTGCTGGCGCTGGTACAGCGCGAACATCAGAGACGCCTGATCAGCCTCGACCCCAACGTACGCCTCGGCCCGGCGCCGGATGTCGCGCTGTGGCGCGAACGGGTCGAAGCCTTCGCCGGCTATGCGCATCTGATCAAGGTCAGCGAAGAGGATCTGCAGCTGCTGTACCCCGAGCGCGAGCCGCAGCAGGTCGCCGCAAGCTGGCTCAACCAACGTTGCCAACTGGTGTTTCTCACCCACGGCAGCAAGGGCGCCAGCGTCCACAGCCGCCACGGGCACTGGTCGGCACCGGCGGTGGAGGTGTACACCCGTGACACCGTCGGCGCCGGCGATACCTTCCAGGCCGCGCTGCTCAGTTACCTGGCCCGCCACGATCTGGACGCCCCCGAGGCACTGGCGACGCTGAGCCGCGAGCAGGTCAACGACATGCTGCGCCTGGCCATCGAGGCGGCTGCGCTGACCTGCTCGCGGGTCGGCCCTGACCTGCCCTATCTGCATGAGCTGGATCGCCATCACCTGGCAGCGCGCTGAAGAGGGTTGCCCCATGCCTTACACCCCGCCCACCCAGGACGTCACCCAACTGCCCAGCTGGCAGGCGCTGAGCGAACATCGTCAGGCGCTGGACGGCTTCAGCCTGCGCCAGGCATTCGCCGACGACCCACAGCGTTTCAGCCGTTTTTCCCTGGATGACTGCGGCCTGTTCCTCGACTACTCGAAGAACCTGATCGACCAGCGCACGCGCAGCCTGCTGGTCGACCTGGCCAGCGACGTCGGCCTGGCGCAGGCCATCGCAGCGCTGTTCGAGGGTGCTAAGGTCAACGCCTCGGAACGCCGCCCGGCGTTGCACACGGCGCTGCGCCGGCCCCTGGGCGACCGCGTGCTGGTCGACGGCGTGGACGTGATGCCAGAGGTACACCACGCGCTGCAGCGCATGAGCGAGCTGGTCGGCCGTGTGCACCATGGCCTGTGGCGCGGCTATAGCGACAAGCCGATCACCGACGTGGTCAACATCGGCATCGGCGGCTCCTTTCTCGGCCCGCAACTGGTCTCCGAGGCGCTGCTGCCCTTCGCCCAGCGCGGCGTGCGCTGCCACTATCTGGCCAATATCGATGGCAGCTCGTTCCAGGAGCTGGCCGCCAAGCTGTGCGCCGAAACCACCCTATTCATCGTCTCGTCGAAAACCTTCGGCACCCTGGAAACCCTGAAGAACGCCCAGGCCGCGCGCGGCTGGTACCTGGCCCAGGGTGGCAGCGAAGACGAGCTGCACCGGCACTTCATGGCGGTATCGAGCAACGTCGAAGCGGCCTGCGCCTTCGGCATTCGCGAGGAAAACATCCTGCCGATGTGGGACTGGGTCGGCGGGCGTTACTCGCTGTGGTCGGCCATCGGCCTGCCGATCGCCATGTCCATTGGTATCTCCAACTTCAAGGAGCTGCTCACCGGCGCCTATCGCATGGACCTGCATTTCCAGCAGGCGCCGTTCGAACGCAACATGCCGGTGCTGCTGGCCCTGCTCGGCGTCTGGTACGGCAATTTCTGGGGCGCGCAGAGCCACGCCATCCTGCCGTACGACCATTACCTGCGAAACATCACCAAGCACCTGCAGCAACTGGACATGGAGTCCAACGGCAAGCGCGTACGCCAGGATGGCAGCGCCCTGCAGATCGCCAGCGGGCCGGTGATCTGGGGCGGTGTCGGCTGCAACGGCCAGCACGCCTACCACCAGTTGCTGCACCAGGGCACGCAGCTGATCCCGGCAGACTTCATCGTCCCGGTAAGCAGCTACAACCCGGTGGCCGACCACCACCAGTGGCTGTTCGCCAACTGCCTGTCGCAAAGCCAGGCGCTGATGCTCGGCAAGAGCCGCGCGGAGGCCGAAACCGAGCTGCGCGCCCAGGGCCTGAGCGAAGACGAAGTGCAGCGCCTGGCGCCGCACAAGGTGGTGCCCGGCAACCGTCCGAGCAATACCCTGGTGCTGGAGCGGGTCAGCCCCGGCCGCCTGGGCGCGCTGATCGCCCTCTACGAGCACAAGGTCTTCGTGCAGAGCGTGATCTGGGGCATCAACGCCTTCGACCAGTGGGGCGTGGAACTGGGCAAGGAATTGGGCAAGGGCGTCTATTCGCGCATGGTCGGCAGCGCGACCAGCGGCACCGAGGACGCATCCACCCAGGGCCTGATCGACTTCTTCCGCAGCCACCATCGCGGCTGACGTTCGGCGGCGCGCCCGGCCGCTAACATCGTGCCTCAATTGAGAGAATCTGCCGGTTGTCGCACCGTCTGGCGCAGGAGAAACTTGCGGTGTGACTCGCGCAGCGCAGCGGCAGTCGTTTTAGCTGCGTATTTTCGATAACAAAGAGGTTCAGGGCATGCCTTACAAACACCAGGTGATTCCGCTTCAGACCCATGAGGGCAACGAAACTGCCGAACAGGCGCTGCACAGCATCGTCGACGGCTTCAAACGCTTTCGTACCGAGGTGTTCCCGCAACAGGAAGAGCTGTTCAAGAAGCTCGCCACCGCCCAGAACCCACGCGCCATGTTCATCACCTGCGCCGACTCGCGCGTGGTGCCGGAACTGATCACCCAGAGCTCGCCTGGCGACCTGTTCGTCAACCGCAACGTCGGTAACGTGGTGCCAGCCTACGGGCAGATGATGGGCGGCGTTTCCACCGCCATCGAATACGCGGTGATGGCCCTGGGCGTGCAACACATCGTCGTCTGCGGTCACTCCGACTGCGGCGCGATGAAGGCAGTACTCAACCCGGCGTCGCTGGAAACCATGCCCACGGTAAAAGCCTGGCTGCGCCATGCCGAGGTGGCACGCAGCGTGGTGGCCGAGAACTGCAACTGCAGCGACGATAAGGAAACCCTGGCGGTGCTCACCGAAGAGAACGTGGTGGCGCAGCTCAACCACCTGTGCACTCACCCGTCGGTGGCGGCCAAGCTGGCGCGCGGTCAGTTGTTCATCCATGGCTGGGTGTATGACATCGAAACCAGCCAGATCAAGGCCTACGACGCCGAACTGGGCAGCTTCCTGCCGCTCGATGGCGACAAGATTCCAATGGCTACGCCGCGCTCACGCTTCCCGCAGAGCTGAAACGCGCCGGCCGGAGTCAAGGCTCCGGCCGGCTGAAGGAAAAGACCATGCCCCGCGCCAGCGGTGCTGATCGCCCGCGCTGTGCTTGCGCACCTGGGGCATGGCCAGAGAACTGCAGTAAAAAAAAGAGCCTTGCGACTCCTGGGTCTCAAACCCTGAGGCGCCTCATGCGAAACGCCTGCGAATAAAAAAGGAGCCCGGGTTACACCCCCGTCAAACTTGCCCATCCAACAGGCCGGGCTCCATAGAGGTTAACCTTCGATTTCCACCAGTACTTCGCCCGGATTGACGCGGTCGCCCTTGGCCACGTGAACGGCCTTGACCTTGCCGGCAATCGGCGCCTGCACTTCGGTTTCCATCTTCATTGCTTCAGTGATCAGTACCGCCTGACCGGCCTTGACCGTGTCACCTTCCTTGACCAGCACATCGACGATGTTGCCCGGCATGGTGGTGGACACGTCGCCCGGCGCACCGGCCTGCTTGCGCTTGCCGCCAGCACCCGCCACGAAATCGTTGAGCGGTTCGAACACCACTTCTTCCGGCATGCCGTCGATGGACAGGTAGAAGTGGCGCTTGCCGTCGCCCTTGACGCCGACACCGGTGATGTCCACGCGGTAGCTTTCGCCATGCACGTCGACCACGAACTCGGTCGGTACACCTTCGCCACCCACCGGTGCCGCCGCGCCCTGACCATTGGGCATGGGCAGCAGCTCTTCCGGCTTGAGGGTGCCAGCGGCGCGCTCTTCGAGGAACTTGCGCCCGATATCGGGGAACATGGCGAAGGTCAGCACGTCCTCTTCGGACTTGGCCAGGCTGCCGATCTCTTCACGCAGGCGCGCCAGCTCAGGCTTGAGCAGGTCGGCCGGGCGCACGTCGATGACTTCCTCGCTGCCGATGGCCTGCTTGCGCAGTTGCTCGTCGACCTTGCCCGGCGCCTTGCCGTAGCGGCCTTGCAGGTACAGCTTCACCTCGTTGGTGATGGTCTTGTAGCGCTCGCCGGCCAGCACGTTGAAGAACGCCTGGGTGCCGACGATCTGCGAAGTCGGGGTCACCAGCGGCGGGAAGCCGAGGTCGGCGCGCACGCGCGGAATCTCTTCCAGCACCTCGTTCATGCGGTTCAGCGCGCCCTGTTCCTTGAGCTGGTTGGCCAGATTGGAAATCATCCCGCCCGGCACCTGGTTGACCTGCACGCGGGTATCCACGCCGGTGAACTCACTCTCGAACTGGTGGTACTTCTTGCGCACGGCATGGAAGTACATGCCGATTTCCTGAATCAGTTCCAGGTCCAGGCCGGTGTCGAACTCGCTGCCCTTGAGCGCGGCGACCATCGATTCGGTGCCCGGGTGGCTGGTGCCCCAGGCCAGACTGGAGATGGCGGTGTCGATATGGTCGGCGCCGGCTTCGATGGCCTTGAGCTGGCACATCGCGCCGAGGCCGGCGGTGTCATGGCTGTGGATGAACACCGGCAGGTCGACTTCGCTCTTCAGCGCCTTGACCAGCGCAAAGGTGGCATAGGGCGTGAGCAGGCCGGCCATGTCCTTGATCGCAATGGAATCGATGCCCATCGCCTGCATGGCCTTGGCCTGGGCGACGAAGGCGTCGGTGGTGTGCACCGGGCTGGTGGTGTAAGCGATGGTGCCCTGGGCATGCTTGCCAGCGGCCTTGACCGCCTCGATGGCCACGCGCAGGTTTCGCACGTCGTTCATCGCGTCGAAGATGCGGAACACGTCGATGCCGTTGACGGCCGCCTTGGCGACGAAGGCCTTGACCACGTCATCGCTGTAGTGGCGGTAGCCGAGCAGGTTCTGCCCGCGCAGGAGCATCTGCAGCCGGGTGTTGGGCAGCGCGGCCTTGAGCTGGCGCAGGCGCTCCCACGGATCTTCCTTGAGGAAGCGCACGCACGAGTCGAAGGTGGCGCCACCCCAGACTTCCAGCGACCAGTAGCCAACGCGGTCGAGCTTGTCGCAGATCGGCAGCATGTCTTCGGTGCGCATGCGCGTGGCCAGCAGCGACTGGTGGGCATCGCGCAGGACGGTATCGGTAACGGTGATCTTCTTGCTCATGATGTCCCCTACAGGCCCGCGTGGGCAGCGATGGCGGTGGCGATGGCGATGGCCAGGTGCGACGGGTTGCGCTTGATCGAGTACTGGGTCAGTTCCGGATGGCTTTCGACGAAGCTGGTGTTGAACTGGCCGCTACGGAACTCCGGATTACGCAGGATCTCCTGGTAATAAGGTGCGGTGGTGCGCACGCCCTGCACACGCATGTCGTCCAGTGCGCGCAGGCCACGGTCCATCGCCTCTTCCCAGGTCAACGCCCAGACGATCAGCTTCAGGCACATCGAGTCGTAATAAGGCGGAATGGTGTAGCCGGTGTAGATCGCCGTGTCGGTACGCACGCCAGGGCCGCCGGGCGCGTAGTAACGGGTGATCTTGCCGAACGAGGGCAGGAAGTTGTTCTTCGGATCCTCGGCGTTGATGCGGAATTGCAGGGCATAACCACGGTGGATGATGTCTTCCTGCTTGACCGACAGGGCCAGCCCCGAGGCGATGCGGATCTGCTCGCGGACGATGTCGATGCCGGTGATTTCCTCGGTGATGGTGTGCTCCACCTGCACCCGGGTGTTCATTTCCATGAAGTACACCTCGCCTTCGGCGAGCAGGAACTCCACGGTACCGGCGTTCTCGTAACCCACGGCCTGCGCGGCGCGCACGGCCAGGTCGCCGATGTAGGCACGCTGCTCGGGGGTGAGCTGCGGGCTGGGGGCGATCTCGATAAGCTTCTGGTTGCGGCGCTGGATCGAGCAGTCACGCTCGTACAGGTGCACGGTATTGCCGAAGCTGTCGGCGAGGATCTGCGCCTCGATGTGCTTCGGATTGACGATGCATTTTTCCAGGAACACTTCCGCGCTGCCGAAGGCCTTGGTCGCTTCGGAGATGACACGCGGGTAGGCCTGCTCCAGCTCGGGGCGCGAGTTACAACGGCGAATGCCGCGCCCGCCACCACCGGAAGTGGCCTTGAGCATCACCGGATAACCGATACGCTCGGCTTCACGCAGGGCCTCGGCCAGATCGGCGACGTTGCCTTCGGTGCCCGGAGTGCAGGGTACGCCAGCGGCCATCATGCTGCGGCGGGCCTCGGTCTTGTCGCCCATGCGGCGGATGACTTCCGCGCTCGGACCTATGAATTTGATCCCACGTTCGGCGCAGATCTCTGCAAGTTCTGCGTTTTCGGACAGAAAACCATAGCCGGGGTGCAGTGCATCGCAGCCGGTTTCAACGGCCAGGTTGACCAGTTTGCGCGGGTTCAGATAGCCGGCCAGCGGGTCTTCGCCAATGCTGTGCGCTTCATCGGCACGCTTTACATGCAGGGCATGGCGGTCCGCATCGGAGTAGATCGCAACCGAACGGATGCCCATCTCGGCGCAGGCCCGCACGATGCGGACGGCGATCTCACCACGGTTAGCGATCAGTATTTTTCTTATCACGATCCAATCCTCAGCGCAGAGCTGCAAGGGCCGCTGCAACAGTTGGTTGCAAACGTGGGCAAACCCTATCCGGCTATACGAATTAACAAAAATGAATAATTATTTGATCATGCATAAGTAATTATTTATGTATTGATCGAACGAGGACGAAAACGTGCGTAAAACCCTGCTTCGCATGACGCTGCGCCAGCTTCAGGTGTTTCGCGCCGTGTGCGAACACGGCTCCTATAGCCGCGCTGCCGAAGAAATGGCACTGACCCAGCCAGCCGTCAGCCTGCAGATTCGCCAGCTCGAAGAACTGGTCGGCCAGCCGCTGTTCGAATACGTCGGCAAGAAGCTCTACCTCACCGAAGCCGCCCAGGCACTGCGCCGCGCCAGCAGCGATATCTTCGGCCGTCTGGAAAGCCTGGACATGCAGCTGTCGGACTTGCAGGGCTCGCTGCAGGGGCAGCTGAACCTGTGCGTGGAGTCCAGCGCCAAGTACTTCATTCCCCATCTTTTCGCCGACTTTCGCCGCAGTTACCCGGAAGTCAGCCTGAACCTGACCGTGGTCAACCATGCCCTGGTGGTGCGCCGCCTGACCCAGAGTCGCGACGACCTGATGATCATGAGCCAGGTGCCGCAGGACATGGCGCTGGACTTCATGCCCTTCCTCGAGAACCCGATCATCGCCGTGGCGCCACCGGACCATCCCCTGTGCGAGGCAGACAGCCTGCACCTGCCGGATCTCACCCCCTACCCGCTGCTGATCCGCGAAAGCGGCTCGGGCACCCGTCGCGCCTGCGAAGAGTATTGCCACCAGAAACGCGCGCACTTCCCGCACACCCTGGAGATCGGCTCACTGGAGTCGCAGCGCGAGGCGGTGCTGGCTGGCCTCGGCCTTGCCTTACTGCCCCGCCACGCCGTGCGCCTGGAGTTGCAGCATGGCCTGCTGCGCGAGCTGCCGGTGGTGGAGCTGCCCTTGCAGCGCAGCTGGTGCGTGGTGAATATCCGTGGCCGGCGCCTGTCACCGGTGGCGCAGGCCTTCGTCGACTTCATCCGCACCGAGCGCGCCCATATCGGCAAGCTGGCCGAGCGTTTTCAGGCCTGCAGCGCAGGATCGGGCAAGAATCTCGCAGGATC
Source organism: Pseudomonas spartinae (assembly GCF_965197125.1). Lineage (NCBI taxonomy): Bacteria > Pseudomonadati > Pseudomonadota > Gammaproteobacteria > Pseudomonadales > Pseudomonadaceae > Pseudomonas > Pseudomonas spartinae. Next base: position 699,113 of record NZ_CBDAMB010000002.1, on the reverse strand, counting down.
GGCCTAACCCTTCTCAACGGCCATACAGGACATTGGCAGCCTGGCAGCCGCCTCGTATCGGCCTGCCTCAACTGCCTGGGAGAAACCTATGCTGTCGGGAACCAGCGCCCTGCTCGGCGCTATCCGCGCGCTCGAACACGACAACGGCCAGGCCGTGCTCGCCACCGTGGTCAAGGTCGAAGGCTCGGCCTACCGCCGCCCCGGTGCACGCATGCTGATCCCGCTCTACGGCGGCACCGTGGGCACCATCAGCGGCGGCTGCCTGGAGTCCGAAGTGGCGAAGAAGGCCTGGTGGCTGACCGATGGCGGCGACGCCGTGGTCCGCCGTTACAGCACGGCCACCGAGGACGACGATGACGACCAGGACGCCGCGCTGACCTTCGGCCTCGGCTGCAACGGCACCGTGCACGTACTGCTCGAACGCCACAGCGCGGAACAGCCGCTGGCGGTGCTCGATCTATTGCGCCGGGTGCGTGAAAGCGGTCAGGCCGGGGCGGTGGCGACGGTAATCGGCAGCTACCGCAATGCCCGTGTCCGCGTGGGCGAACGCCTGTACCTGCATCCGGCGCTGACCGACCGCAGCCGCATGCTCGACCCTGCACTCGACGCCGAGGTGCGTGCCGACCTGCAGCAGAGCCTCAGCCAGCGCCGCTCCTCGCTGCGCAGCTACCGCGACGAGCGTGGCGAGATCGAAGTGTTTTGCGAATACCTGGCGCCGCAACGCCGCCTGGTGATCTTTGGCGCCGGCCACGACGCCCAGCCGCTGACCCACATGGCCAAGCTGCTGGACTGGCATGTCACCGTGGTCGATGGCCGCGCCCATTTCGCCCGCGCCGAACGCTTCCCCGATGCCGACGCCGTACTGCAGGTCGATGCACGTCCGCCCTATGACCTGCACGCGCTCACCGACGGCGCCCTGGTGGCGATCATGAGCCATAGCTACAGCCAGGACCGCCACTGGCTGGGCCATGTACTGCAGGGCAGCCCGGCCTACATCGGGCAGCTGGGGCCGCGTGACCGCACCGAGCGCCTGCTGGGCGAGATCAGCCAGCACACCGGGCAACTGCCGGCACTGGATCGCCTGCACTACCCCATCGGCCTGGATATCGGCGGCGATACGCCGGAGAGCGTGGCCACGGCCATCCTCGCCGAGATGACGGCTGCGCTGAATCAACGCGACGGTGGCATGCTCAAGCATCGCCAGGCGGCAATCCACACGCCAACGCCGCTGGATTGCAGCGAGATCGAAACCGCGACCAGGCTGACCGCCTCCTGAGCGCCCACGGATTGCATCCGGGCTACGGCCTGACGCAGCACCTCTGTCGGAGCGGCGCTCCGTTTCAGCCGCGATCAACCGCAAAAGCTCGCCGCTAAAGCGCCTCCTACACAGAGCGGCACCGTGCGGTCTAACGCCCGACACAGCCTCTGTAGGAGCGGCTTCAGCCGCGATCAATACTAAAAACTTGCCGCTACGACTGCATGAATGCAGGAGCTAGAGCGAAGCAGGATGCCCGAGCCGAAAGCGCTCCCACACAAAGCGACACCGCGCGCTGCTGCCGATCTAACTCCCGACACAGCCCCCCGTAGGAGCGGCTTCAGCCGCGATCAATACTCAAAAAACTCGCCGCTACGACTGCATAAATGCAGGAGGTAGAACGAAGCAGGATGCCCGAGCCGAAAGCGCCCCCTCTAACCCCATCCGATCTACCGCCTGGCGCGCCCCTTGTGGGAGGGGCTTTAGCCGCGACTGGCCGAAACAAAACGCCCGGGCAATTGCCCGGGCGTCGTGTCTAGCGCACCTGAACTCAGGCCTTGATCTGCGCCGGGAACGGCAGCTTGCGCAAACGCACCCCGGTCGCGGCGAACAGCGCATTGGCCAGGGCCGGCGCCAACGGCGGCACACCCGGCTCACCGACACCGGTGGGGTTTTCCGCAGACGGCACGATATGCACCTCGACCTTGGGCATGTCGTTCATGCGCAGCACCTGGAAGTCGTGGAAGTTCGATTGCTCGACCCGCCCTTCCTTCAGGGTGATCGCACTGTGCCGGGCCGCCGCCAGACCGAAGCCGATCCCGCCCTCCATCTGCGCCTTGATCACGTCCGGGTTGATGGCGATGCCACAGTCCACGGCACACACCACGCGATCCAGGCGGTAGCTGCCATCGGCCTTGACCGTGACCTCGGCCACCTGCGCCACGAAGGAGCCGAACGACTCGTGCACGGCAATGCCACGGCCACGCTTCTCGCCTTCGCCAGCGGGGGCCAGCGGCTTGTCCCAACCGGCCTGCTTGGCGGCCAGCTCCAGCACGCCGCGGTGACGCGGGTGGCTTTCCAGCAACGCATGACGGTAGGCGTAGGGGTCCTGCCCTGCTGCGACCGCAGCCTCGTCGATCATGGTTTCGGCGACATAGCCGGTGTGGGTGTGGCCAACCGAGCGCCACCACAGCACCGGCACCTTGATATTGCTCGGGGTGCTCAGCTCCACCTGCAGGTTGGGCACGGCGTAGGAGAGGTTGGAGACGCCTTCGACGGAAGTGTGGTCGACGCCATCCTTGACCATGAACGGCTCCAGCGAGGTGCCGGCAATGATCGATTGCCCAACGATGCGGTTGTGCCAGGCCTGCAGCTTGCCAGCCTCATCCAGGCCAATGCGTGCGCGGTGCAGGTACAGCGGGCGGTAGGAACCACCACGGGTATCGTCCTCGCGCGTCCAGACCATCTTCACCGGCGCATCCACGCCCTTGTCACGCGCAGCCTTGGTGATCGCCACCGCCTCCAGCAGATAGTCCGAGACCGAGCTGGCGCGACGGCCAAAACTGCCGCCGGCATACAGCTGGGTCAGGGCAACCTGCTCGGGCTTGAGGCCCAGGTAGCCGCTGATCATGGCCTGGTCGACGGTCTGGAACTGCTCGCCGTTCCAGATTTCACAGCGGTCGCTGGAGAGTTTCACCAGGCAGTTCATCGGCTCCATCGCCGCATGGGCCAGGTAAGGGAACTCGTAGTCAGCCTCGACGGTTTTCGCCGCCTGGGCCAGCGCCGCATCGGCGTCGCCCTTGCTCGCTGCCGGCAAGCCGGGCTTGCCCGCGCTGTCGCGGTACTGCGCGAGAATCTCCTCGCTACCGAGAGTGAAGGCCTGGCTCTCGTCCCAGTCGATCACCAGGGCATCACGACCCTGGCGCGCGGCCCAGGTGTTCTTCGCCAGCACCGCGACCCCGGAGCGACCATGGGGCAGGTCGCGAAATTCCACCACTTCGACCACATCACGCACGGCCTTGGCCTTGCTGCTGTCGACCGAGCGCAGCACGCTACCGAAACGCGGCGGATAGGCGACCACGGCCACCAGCATGCCCGGCAACTTGAAGTCCTGAGTGAACACAGCGCTGCCATCGGTCTTGCCCGGACTGTCCTTGCGGCGCAGTTCACGCTTGCCGATCAGTTTGAAATCCTTAGGGTCCTTGAGTTGCACCTGCTCGGGCACCGGCAGCGCTGCCGCCGCTTCGACCAGCTCACCGAAGCCGGCACTGCGACCGGAGGCGTGGCTGAGCACACCCTTGTCGACACGGATTTCGCTGGCCGGCACGCCCCAGCGCTGCGCCGCAGCGGCCACCAGCATGGCCTTGGCCGTGGCCCCGGCGTTGCGCATCTGCTCCCAGGAGTTGGCCATGGCGGTGCTGCCGCCGGTGCCCTGCATCGGGCCGAAGGCGAAGTTGTTGTAGCGTTTCACATCGGCCGGTGCGCCTTCGACGCGTACCTTGTCCCAGTCGGCATCCAGCTCTTCGGCCAGCAATGTGGCCAGGCCGGTGTAGCTGCCCTGGCCCATCTCCAGGTGTTTGGCCAGCACGGTCACGCTGCCATCGAGATCGATGCGCACGAAGGCGTTCGGCTCCAGCGGAGCAGCGGCGGCCAGTGCATCCATGCCGCGTATCAGCGGCGCGAAGAAAATGCCCAGCGCCAGCCCGCCCGTGCCCTTGAGCAACGAACGACGGCTGACATTGAGAATGCCGCGAGCGGCGCTATCGGGGGTTTCGATCTTGCCCATGATGACGCGCCTCCTCAGGCCAGTTGTTCGGCCGCTTGATGGATAGCGGCACGAATCCGCACGTAGGTGGCGCAGCGGCAGATATTGCCGCTCATGGCCGCATCGATATCGGCGTCGCTCGGCGTCTTGTTGCTGCTCAGCAGCGCCGTTGCCGCCATGATCTGCCCGGACTGGCAGTAGCCGCACTGCACCACATCGAGTTGCCGCCAGGCGTCCTGAACCACCTTGCCCACGGCGTCTTCGCCGACCGCTTCGATGGTGCTGATGCGCTTGCCGACCACCGCCGATACCGGGGTGACACAGGAGCGCGTCGGCTGCCCCTCGACGTTCACCGTGCAGGCGCCGCACAGGGCCATGCCACAGCCATACTTGGTGCCGGTGAGATTGGCGACATCGCGCAGCGCCCACAGCAGCGGCATGTCATCGGCTACGTCCAACTCGTGGTCGTGGCCATTGAGATTCAGGGTAATCATGGTCTGCCCACCTTGTTCTGATGGTGTCTGATGGTTCCGGCATGGCTTGCCGGTGGTCACGGTCAACCCCGCACGCAGGCGGGCCAGGCCATCACTGTAGAGGGCGTCAAAGCGGCTGTCGCCGCCAACCGCAGAGATCAGCAGAACCGGGCAACAAGTTCGTAGAATCGGGCAAGATCGCCGCTCTGCATGGGCAGGGCGGCGAGCAAAGGTCAGGCAGCGCGGCGCGGCGTGCGCTCGGCCTGTCGCGAGTAGCCAGCGGCCAACAACTCGGGGAAATCGGCAATTTCACGCTGCAGCTGGCACTGCTCGGCATAGTGTTCGATGGCCCGGCGATAGGCCATACGGCGCTGATCCTGCAGTTTGCGCCGGGTCTTGGCGTCAGGTTGGTTGTGCAGTTGCGCGTCATCGAAGATACGAGGCATCTCGGTACTCCCGGAGCGAGGACTGGAGGCCTCAGCTTGCTCCGGGCAGATGACGCTTTGACGGCAATGCAGTGAAACTCCAGTGACCATGGAGCCGGCGCAGCCACCTACAACAGCGCGTCCAGCAGCCGGTACCAGGCGATCCCAGCCCCCAGATAGAGACGCTGCAGGCCATGCAGGGGAATGCGCCGGATCGGCGTCACGGGAAAGGGAAAGTCCCCAGCCTGCCCGGCCAGACGCTTGGCCATATGCCGGCCGAGGCTGGTGGCCAGGGCCACGCCGCGACCGTTGTAACCCAGCAGCATCGACAAGCCAGGCGCCGGCTCATGGACATGAGGCAGGAAATCCTGGGTCAGGGCCACGCGCCCACTCCAGCGGTACTCGATGGGCACACCGGCGAGCTGCGGAAAAAGCCCGCTGAGGGAGCGCTCAAGATGGGCCCAGTCACTCGCCTGACGCGGCTCCGGAAAGGGGCCACGGCCGCCCAGCAGCACGCGTCCCTGAGCATCCTGCTTGAAGTACAGCAACAATCGGCGCGCATCCGAACACACCTCGCCTCCCGGCAAGACGGTTCTGCGCAGGTGCTTGGGCAGCGGCTCGGTGGCGATGATGAAGCTGTTGGCGGCGATCAGCGTCTGCCGCAACCCTGGCCACAGATCGTCGGTGTAGCCGTTGCCCGCCAGCAGCACGCGTTCGGCACGCACGCTGGCACCCTGCGCGGTACTCAGCTTCCAACGTTGCCCCTCGCGAGTGAGCGCGGTGACCCGGCTGTGCCCATGCAGGGCGGCACCGGCGGCAAGCGCGGCAGCGGCCAGGCCACGTGCATAACTCAAGGGCTGCAGGCTGCCGGCACGCGGGTCGACCCAGGCGCCGAGGTAGGCCTGGCTGCCGATGCGCCGCGTCACGGCTGGCTGATCCAGCAGTTCGACGGCAACGCCACGGGTGCTCCATTGCTTGGCGCGCTGCTCCAGGCCACGCAAGGCGACGCTGGAAACCGCCGGCTGGATCCAGCCCTTGCGACTGGCATCGCACTGGATACCGAGCCGCTCGATCAAGGCAAACACCTCGTCGGCAGCGCCACCGGCGGCCTCTATCATCGCTTCGCCACGCGCGCCGAACCTGGCGAGCAGTTGCTCCGGGTCGTACTTGAGCCCCGGAATGACTTGCCCACCGTTACGTCCGGACGCCCCCCAGCCTGGCTCGCCGGCATCCAGTACGCAGACGCGCACGCCGGCCTCGGCCAGGTACAGCGCCGTGACCAACCCGGTGTAACCGGCACCGACGATGGCCACATCGGCTTCACAGCTTTCGGACAAGGGAGGTGCGTTGACTGCGGGAAGCGCGGTGGCGGCCCAGAGGGAGGCGGGCAATACGGGATTGGCGATCGCGTTCATGCCGAGGCCTCGGGGTTGTTCAGCAGGCGCCGCAGAAATTCCTGGGTACGCGGATGGCTGGGCGCACCAAGCACCTCACGAGCTGGGCCGGACTCGACGATGCGGCCGCCATGGAGAAAGCACACCTTGTCGGCCACGTCACGGGCAAAACCCATCTCGTGGGTGACCACGACCATGGTCATGCCTTCGTCGGCGAGCTTGCGCATTACCGCCAGAACCTCGCCGACCAGTTCGGGATCGAGGGCCGATGTGGGTTCGTCGAAGAGGATCGCCTTGGGCTTCATCGCCAGGGCGCGGGCAATCGCCACACGCTGTTGCTGACCACCGGAAAGCTCATCCGGATAGGCATTCATGCGATGCGCGAGGCCGACTTTGTGCAACAGCGCCTCGGCCTGCAGGCGAGCTTCACGCGGCGCTTCCTTTTTCACGTAGATCGGCCCCTCCATCACGTTTTCCACAGCCGTGCGATGGGGGAACAGATTGAAGCGCTGGAACACCATGGCCACCTGGGTGCGAATCTGGTGGATGCTGTCATGGTGACGGTTGACCAGCTGCCCGCTGACCAGAATCTCGCCACGGTCGTGGGTCTCGAGCCCGTTGATGCAACGCAGCAGGGTGGATTTGCCCGAGCCCGACGGGCCGATCAGGCACACCACCTCACCGCTTTCGATGTTCAGGTCGATGCCTTCCAGCACGGCCAGGTCGCCGAAGCTCTTGTGCAGTTGCTTGATCTCGATCATGCCTTGCCCCTCTTGCCGATACGCGCTTCCAGACGACGCAGCCCGTAGCCCAGCGGCAGGCTCAACGCCAGGTAGAGCAAGGCAACCAGGGTGTACACCGTCATGTTCTCGAAGGTGGAGGACGCGATGAGCTGACCAGCGCGGGTCATCTCCGCAACGGTGATGGTCGATACCAGCGAGGAATCCTTGAGCATCATCACCAGGGTATTGCCGTAAGGCGGCAGGGCGATGCGGAACGCCTGCGGCAGCACCACCCGGCGCATCACCATGGCACCGCGCATGCCGAGGGACTCGGCGGCCTCGACCTGGCCTTGCTGAATGGCCTGGATACCGGCACGGAAGTTCTCTGCCTGATAGGCCGAGTAGGCAATACCGAGGCCGATCACACCGGCCTGAAAGGCGGTGAGCTGAATGCCAAAATCCGGTAGCACGAAGTAGATATAGAAGAGCTGCACGATGATCGGCAGGCCGCGGATCACGTTGACCACGCCGATGGCGAACAACGCTATCGCGCGCACCTTGGAAACCATCATCAGCGCGAAGACCAGGCCGACGACGGAGCTGAGCAGGAAGGAACCAGCCGTGACCTGCACGGTGACCACCGCCCCTTTCAGAAGAATGGGGAGGAAGTCCAGAGCGTTCTGGAGAAACATGGGGCTACTTGCTCGCAGAAAGAAGGAACGGCCCGCACGAATGCGCGGGCCGGAGGCCGATCAGTCGAGTTGCCACTTCTCGATGATCTTCTCGAGCGAGCCATCGGCCTTGATCGCGGCGATGCCCTGGTTGACCTGCTCGAGCAACGCCGGCTCACCCTTGCGGACGATCAGACAGACGTCGCCCATGATCACCGGCTGGTAGCTCTGCACCAGTCGCACGCGCTCATTGGCCCCCTGGGAGAGCTGATAGGCGAGGATTGGGCGGTCGGCGAAACCGGCCTTGACCCGTCCAAGCGTCAGGTCACGCATCAGGTCGGAAATCGAGTCGTAACTGCGCACTTCCTTGAAGATGCCGCGCTTGTTCAACTCGTCGATGAACACGGTACCGACCTGGGCACCGACCACCTCGCCGGCAAGGTCCTCCATGCTGGTGTAAGCGGTGTCGTCATCGGCGCGCACGATCAGGCCTTCGCCATAGCTGAACACCGGTTCGGAATACTGCACCACCTTCTCCCTGGCGGGCGTGCGCAGCATGGCGGCGGAGATGAGGTCGATCTTCTTGGTGGTCAGCGAAGGAATCAATGCGGCGAAATTGGTCTGCTGGATTTCCACCTCGAAACCACCGGCCTTGGCCACGGCCTGGGCGGCGTCGACCATCATGCCCTGAATGCTCTGGGTCTTGACGTCGAGAAAGGTGAAAGGCACGCCGGTGGCGGTGGCACCGACACGGAGGGTTTCGGCACTGGCGGTGACGGACACGAGGCCGGCGAACAGAGCGCAGGCACAGGTAAGACTACGAAGACTGAGACGCATGGCGGTACTCCCATTGGACGCTGTTTTATTGTCTTTAGTGCGCTATGGATGGCCTCTTGGTTATCGGCAGGAGGCGTCGAATTCAATATAAACAATTTACAAGAATCGTAAAGAGATTTATAAATATCGATTATCGATATTTAGGCACTTAAAACAAAAGGAAGCCGCTGTGAGCGAGAGCGAAAACTCACTGTTCAATCAGTCTCTGGAGAAGGGACTCGCAGTCCTGCGCGCCTTCAATGCGCAGCGACGCACCATGAACCTGGCGGAAGTCGCCGAGGCGGCGAGCATCAACAAGAGCTCGGCGCAACGCATGATTCATACGCTGGAAACCCTGGGCTACGTACGCAAGCATCCACAGACCAAGCGCTTCCAGCTCACGCCGCGAGTGATGGAGATCGGTTACAACTACCTGGCGGCCGATACGCTGGTGGACGTGGCCAATCCCTTTCTCGCCGAGCTGGCGCAAACCACCGGCGAGACCACCAACCTGACCGAGCCGGACGGTCTGGAGATGGTCTATGTGGCGCGCTTCGTGGCGCCGAAGTTCATCCCCATCCACATGCCCATCGGCAGCCGCATTCCCATGTACTGCACAGGCTCTGGCCGTGCCTACCTCAGCGCCCTGGGCAGCGACGAGGCGCGCGAGGTACTGATCAGCAGCGATCTGAAGCGCCATACCCAGCAGACCATCATCGATTTCGAGGAAATTCTTCGACAGATCGAGACGACTCGGCGCAAGGGCTATGCAATCAACAACGAAGAACTGTTCCTCGGCGACATGACCATCGCCGCGCCCATCATCGGCAGTCAGGGACAGCCAGTAGCAGCGGTACATGTGGTGGCGCCGACCAGCCGCTGGACGCTCGAGGAGGCCGAACGCCGCCTGGCGCCAGCGGTCATCGAATGCGCGCGAGCGATCCGAACCTCCATCAGAACGCTCTGAGGGGAATCAGTCTTCCGTGGTCTTGATCGACTTCGGCGACAGGCGCAGGCCGCGCAGGCTGCGCTTGACGCTCTTGAGGTGATTGACCAGGCTCGGCCCGCGCGCCATGGCCACGCCCATGGCCAGCACGTCGATCACCACCAGGTGGGCGATGCGCGAGGTCAGCGGGGTGTAGATCTCGGTGTCTTCCTGCACGTCGATGGCCAGGTTGACGGTCGACAGCTCCGCCAGCGGCGTCTGGCTCGGGCACAGAGTGATCAGGCTGGCGCCGGATTCACGCACCAGGTTGGCGCTGATCAACAGGTCCTTGGAACGGCCGGACTGCGATATGCACACCGCCACATCGCCCGGCTGCAGGGTCACCGCACTCATCGCCTGCATGTGCGGGTCGGAATAGGCCGCGGCGTTGAGCAACAGGCGGAAGAACTTGTGCTGGGCATCGGCCGCCACGGCGCCGGATGCGCCGAAGCCGTAGAACTCCACGCGCTGTGCATTGGAGCAGGCGGCGATGGCGCGCTGCAGCGCCTCGGGGTCGAGTTTCTCGCGCACCTCGATCAACGTATGCAAGGTGGTGTCGAAGATCTTCAGACTGAAGTCGGCGACCGAGTCATCCTCGTGAATCGCGAACTGCCCGAAGCTGGCACCAGCGGCCAGACTCTGCGCCAGCTTCAGCTTGAGGTCCTGAAAGCCAGTGCAACCGATGGCCCGGCAGAAGCGCACGATGGTCGGCTCGCTGATACCCACGCTGTGTGCCAGCTCGGCCATGGAGCTGTGCATCACCGATGCAGGGTCGAGCAAAACGTAATCGGCCACCTTGAGCTCGGACTTGCGCAGCAGGTGGCGCGACTGGGCGATGTGTTGCAACAGATTCACTGAGATAGGCTCTATGCAGAAAAGGGTCTACGGCGGCACCCGGCGACTCATAGCTCGGTTATGATCGGCGGGCGGCGGTTGTAGTGACCTTGTAGTTATACTACATAGCTCGCTATCGCGCACAACCAAGCGCCTGCCAATTCGCTGAACGAACCTTTCGGGCATGCCCGCATGCCAAACAACACAGGCATATTTGAGGACGTTTTCGCGGCCTCTTTGCATGCATGACGGCCCGCCCCAACGAATCGGAGTCTTCCCTTGAGCATTCCCTGCGACATGCTGGTATTCGGTGGCACCGGCGACCTGGCCCTGCACAAGCTGCTGCCCGCGCTCTATCACCTGCACCGCGACGGACGTCTGCACGCCGACGTGCGCATCCTCGCCCTGGCCCGCAGCAGCCACAGCCGCGAGTCCTACCAGGCGCTGGCCGAGCGTCACTGCCGCGCCCAGGTCGCGCGCGCCGACTTTACCAACGAGGCCTGGGCCAGCTTCTCCGCACGCCTCGACTACTTCGCCATGGACGCCGCGCAGAGCGCCGACTTCGGCCGCCTGGCCAAACGTCTGGGGCGTGACGACGTACGTGTGCGGGTCTACTACCTGGCCACCGCCCCGAGCCTGTTCGAAGACATCGCCGCGCACCTGGCCAACGCCGGCCTGGCAGGCCCTGCGGCGCGCATCGTGCTGGAAAAGCCCATCGGCCACTCGCTGGAGTCGGCCCGCGCGATCAACGCCGCCATCGGCGCGGTATTCGACGAAGCGCGGGTGTTTCGCATCGATCACTACCTGGGCAAGGAAACCGTGCAGAACCTGATGGCGCTGCGCTTTGCCAACGCCCTGTTCGAGCCGGTGTGGCGCGCCGGGCATATCGATCACGTACAGATCAGCGTGTGCGAAACCCTCGGCGTGGAGAACCGCGGCGGCTACTACGACAAAGCCGGCGCCATGCGCGACATGATCCAGAACCACCTGCTGCAACTGCTCTGCCTGGTGGCCATGGAAGCGCCGGTGCGCTTCGACGCCGAAGCGGTGCGCAACGAAAAGGTGAAGATTCTCGAAGCCCTGAAGCCCATCAGCGGCCTCGACGTGCAGGACAAGACCGTGCGCGGCCAGTACACCGCCGGCAAGATCGGTGGCCAGGACGTGCCCGCCTACTACTTCGAGAAGAACGTCGATAACGACAGCGACACCGAAACCTTCGTCGCCGTGCAGGTGGAAATCGACAACTGGCGCTGGGCCGGGGTGCCTTTCTACCTGCGCACCGGCAAACGCCTGGCGAAGAAGGCCTCGGAGATTCTCATCCAGTTCAAGCCGGTCCCACACCGCCTGTTCAACGGTGGCGAAGCCAACCAGTTGTTGATCCGCCTGCAGCCGGAAGAGCGCATCAGCTTGCAATTGATGGCCAAGAATCCTGGCAAGGGTATGCACCTGAAACCGGTGGAGCTGGACCTCAACCTGGCCAACGCCTTCAACCAGCAACGCCGCTGGGACGCCTACGAACGCCTGCTGCTCGACGTGATCGAGGGCGACTCCACGCTGTTCATGCGCCGCGACGAAGTGGAAGCCGCCTGGCAATGGGTCGACCCGATTCTGCAGGGCTGGCACCAGCACTACCAAAGCCCGCGTCCCTACCCGGCCGGCAGCGACGGCCCGGAGCAATTGCAGCACCTACTGGAACGCCATGGTCGGCACTGGGCGGAGTGATCCGCCCCGCATGCCAGCGCTGCTCAGGCGAGACTGCGGCGCGCATGCCCCCACACAACCGCCAGCACCAGCATCCCCACCCCGCCGGCAACCACGAACAACCCCTCATACCCCAACGCCTTGGCCAGCACGCCGCTGCTGGCGCCGACGAAGCCTGATAGCAGCAACTGCGCCGACGCCTGTAGGGTGAAGTCGGCGCCTTCGTGTTCGGGGCGGCACATGCGCATCATGGCGGCGAACAGGGCGACGGTGGACATACCGTCGGCCACTTGCTCGAACAGCGTCACGGCGTACACCAGCCCGGTATTGGCGCCCTGCCCCACCAGCACGGCCAGTGCGGCGATGCCGATGGCCTGCAGAGCGCCGAACAGGATCAGCGCGCGCAGCACACCGATGCGGGCGTAGAGCAGGCCGCCAAGCAGGGCGCCGCCGATGCCAGCGAGGCTGCTGATCAGGGTCAGTTGGCCAAGGTCTCCAGTGCTCCAGTCCTGATCCACCAGCATTGGCTTGATCATCGGTGAGCCCAGCGAGTCGCCGAGCTTGAAGGTCAGCACCACGGCCAGCCACAGCAACATGCCGGGTTGCGCCAGCAGCCCACGGTAGTGATCGAGTAAAAGGCGCGGGCCGAGGGCGCGCTCCGCCTGGGCGGGCTGAAAAGGCAGGACGCGGCGCTCGGGGAACAGCCAGATCGGCACGCTCATCAGCAGAATCAGACCCGCCAGCAGGCCGAGAGCCAGGTTCCAGCCCAGCGGATCGATCACCAGCAGCAGGCCGCTACCGCTGACGATCATGCCGACCTTGTAGCCGCCCACCTGCAGGCTGTTGCCCAGGCCGCGCCAGCGCTCGGGCAGCAAGCGCACGGTGAGGCCATCGGTGGCGATGTCCTGGGTGGAAGCCTGCAGATTGATCAGCAGCAGCACACCGAGCAACAGCCACAGGCCGCTGCCGAACAAGGTCTGCGGGGCGAGCATTGCCAAGGCGGCAACACAGAGCATCACCCCGCTCTGCAGCGGCAGAATCCAGCCACGGTGGTGACCCAGGCGAGGTGAAGCCAGACGGTCGACCCAGGGCGCCCACAAGACCTTGAGCAACCAGGGCAGCGCCAGCAGCTTGAGCAGGCCGATCAGCGTCAGGTCGACGCCGTGTTGGCGCAGCAACACCGGCAGCGAGTGGGCGATCAGCCCGGAAGGCAGGCCCTGCGCGCAATACAGCGAGGCCAGCAGCACCAACGTGGCATTGGACGGACGAGGTGCGGTTGGCGACATGGCGGGCGCTCGCGGCAAAAGCGCAAGCCTAGTGGTTTGCGCCTGCATGCAGCAACGAGGCGCTGGTTACAGTTCGTAGCTTGGCGGGTCGCGGCTGAAGCCCCCCCCCACAAAAGCCTCGCCAGCCCCTAGCCCGGATGCAATCCGGGGCGCTTCAATCGCGAATGAATTCGCTCCTACACAGGGTTTGCCGCCAGATTCCCCGGTGCGTAAGGCGTGTTCCACCTTACAGGCTGTTCAGGCACTCGGTCAGACCGTTTGCCAGATTCTGCAGCAGGTGTTCGTAGCCGTTGGCGTCGACCGGCAAGGTACCGCCCAGGGCATCGAGTTCGGCCAGTTTGACCGGCAAACCCGCAGTGAGGGTCTCAGCCAGGCGGGGACGCAGTGGCGGTTCGCTGAACACGCAGCTCGGCCCCGTCTGCTGCAGACGCTCGCGCATGGCAGCGACATGCCGCGCACCCGGCTGTACCTCAGTCAGTACGCTGAACACGCCGGCGTGCTTGAGGCCGTAGGTGGCCTCGAAATAGTCGAAAGCCTCGTGGAAAACGAAGTACGGCTTGCCTTGCAAGGCAGCCAATTGCGGACGGATACGGCCATCGAGCGCATCCAGACGTGCCTCGAATGCGTTCAGGTTGGCGGCGTAGCGCTCGGCGTTGGCGGCATCCAGCTTGCTCAGGTCTGCCGCCATGCGCGCGGCGATGACCTTGGCGTTGGCGGCAGCCAACCACAGATGGGCATCCAGGCTACCCGGGCGGTGATCGTGGTCATGGCCCAGATCGCCACCATCCGCTTCGTGCACATGAGCATCGTGGTCATGATCGTGTTCGCCATCGCCATCACCGAAGTGGCGCAGGGTCATGCCGGGCAGGTCCTGCACCGCCACCTGAGGTTTGTCGCGGCCGCTCAGTACGCGAGGCAGGAAGGCTTCCATGTCCGGGCCGATCCAGTACAGCAGGTCGGCGTCACGCACGCGCCGTACGTCGGATGGGCGCAATGCATAGTGATGCGGTGAGGCGCCCGGCGGCAGCAGCACCTCGGGCTCGCCAACCCCGTCCTGCACTGCTGCGGCGATCAGTTGCAGCGGTTTGATACTGGTCAGGACGCGCACCTCGGCCTGGGCGCTGGTGACGAAAAACAGGGCAATAAGACAGAAAAGACGCGACACGGGGCATACTCAAGCGGGATTGAACAGGTAACATAATAACGTCTCTTCCCAGCGCCGTCCTTGCCCATGACCGACACGCCCCTGGCTTCACGCCCCCATGACCACTCCCGCTGCGTCAGCCATGCCCTGGCCGAAGCCGAAGCCATCTGCGCGCGCCAGGGTCTGCGCCTGACCGCCCTGCGCAAGCGTGTGCTAGAGCTGGTGTGGGCCAGCCACAAGCCGCTCGGCGCGTACGACATCCTCGGCGTACTGAGCGACGAAGACGGCCGCCGCGCCGCGCCCCCCACGGTTTATCGCGCGCTGGATTTCCTCCTGGAAAACGGCCTGGTGCACCGTATCGCTTCGCTCAATGCCTTCGTAGGCTGCAGTCACCCCGAGCACGCGCATCAGGGCCAGTTCCTGATCTGCCGCGAGTGCCACGCGGCGACCGAGCTGGAGCAGTCGGCGATCAGCCAGGCCATCGTCGACGGCGCCGCGGGTGTCGGCTTCACCGTGGAAAGCCAGACTGTGGAAGTGGTTGGCCTGTGCGCAGGTTGCAAGGGCAAGGCATGAGCGAGGCCTTGATCCAGCTCGAGGGCGTCGCGGTCAGCTTCAACGGCCAGGCGGTGCTCGACGATGTGCAACTGAGCGTGCGGCCCGGCGAGATCGTCACCCTGATCGGCCCCAACGGTGCCGGCAAGACCACCCTGGTGCGCGTGGTGCTCGGTTTACTGCAACCGGAGCGCGGCAGCGTGCGCCGCACCCCGCGCCTGCGTATCGGCTACATGCCGCAGAAACTGCATGTCGATGCCACCCTGCCGCTGTCGGTGCTGCGCTTCCTGCGCCTGGTGCCGGGCGTGGATCGCAAACGCGCGCTGGCGGCACTGGCCGAGGTTGGTGCCGAGCAGGTGATCGACAGCCCACTGCAGAGCATTTCCGGCGGCGAGATGCAGCGCGTGCTGCTGGCCCGCGCCCTGCTGCGCGAGCCGCAACTGCTGGTGCTCGATGAGCCGGTACAAGGTGTCGATGTCGCCGGCCAGGCCGAGCTGTACCGGCTGATCTCGCGGCTGCGCGAGCGCCATGGCTGCGGCGTGCTGATGGTCTCGCACGACCTGCACCTGGTGATGAGCGCCACCGATCAGGTGGTCTGCCTCAACCGCCACGTGTGCTGCTCCGGCCACCCGGAACAGGTCAGCGGCGACCCCGCCTTCATCGAACTGTTCGGCCAGGACGCCAAGAGCCTGGCCGTCTATCACCACCATCACGACCACGCTCACGACTTGCACGGCGGCGTGGTCAAGCCCGGCCTGACCATTCACGGCCCGGCTCACGTTCACGGCCCAGGTTGCAAACACTGATGCCCGATTTTCTTCTCAACGCCCTGCTCGCCGGCCTGGCGCTGGCCCTGGTGGCCGGCCCGCTCGGCTCCTTCGTGGTCTGGCGGCGCATGGCCTACTTTGGCGACACCCTTTCTCACGCCGCACTGCTCGGCGTGGCGCTGGGCCTGCTGCTCGACGTCAGCCCAACCCTTACCGTGACCGTCGGCTGCGTGCTGCTCGCCGTACTGCTGGTCACCCTGCAACAGCGCCAGCCGCTGGCCTCCGACACCCTGCTCGGGATCCTCGCCCACAGCACGCTGTCGCTGGGTCTGGTCGCGCTCAGCTTCATGCACGACGTGCGCATCGACCTGATGAGCTACCTGTTCGGCGACCTGCTCGCCGTGAACACGACCGATCTGGCCTGGATCGTCGGCGGCAGCGCGCTGGTGCTGGCCCTGCTGGCCTGGCTCTGGCGCCCGCTGCTGGCGATCACCGTGCATGAGGAGCTGGCGCGCGTCGAAGGTCTGCCGGTGGCTGCGATCCGCCTGGCGCTGATGCTGCTGATCGCCGTGGTAATCGCCGTGGCGATGAAGATCGTCGGCGTGCTGCTGATCACCTCCCTGCTGATCATCCCCGCCGCCGCCGCCCAGCGCCACGCACGCACGCCGGAGCAGATGGCCGTGGGCGCCAGCCTGCTCGGGCTGCTGGCTGTATGCTGCGGCCTGGCGCTGTCCTGGTATCAGGACACACCGGCCGGGCCGTCCATCGTGGTCAGCGCCGCCGCCCTCTTCCTGGCCAGCTTTGCGTTACCCAGGCGCAGCGCCTGATCGCCTGCGGGTCGTAGCCCGGGCAAGGTGAAATCGGCGCTACGAACCTGTATGATTGCGCGTTTTTTGCACAATTCGAGACGCGTAGTCATGAAGTCGTTCGCTTTTCGTGGTCTTCCTATTCTTCTGGTTCTGCTGCTGGCCGGCTGCCAAAACACGCAGCCGCACAGCGTTCCGCCAGTCGATGATCTGGTCATCGCTTTCCGCCAGCTTGACCTGAGCCTGGCCGAAGAACGCCTCGACGATGCTCGCAGCCAGCTCGACGCCCTGCAGCAGCGCGCCAGCCGTGATACGCGCCTGGAGCAGTACCAGCGCCAGCTCGCCGAAGCCTACATGGAACAGGGCCAGCAAGCGCTGCAAGGGGGCGATCTGGACCGCGCCGCGCAGGCGCTGGGCCAGGCCCGCAGCCTGATGCCGCAAGCCCCGGCCCTGAGTCATGACCTCAATCGGGCCATCGACAGCGCCCGCGCCGCCCGCCAGGCGGCAACCGAGCAACAGGCCCGCGAAGCGGCCGCCAGACTCGACGCCGAACGCCAGCAGCGCCTGGCCAGTGAGCGCCAGGTCGCAGCCAAGGCAGCAATCGTCAAGGCGCCGGCCAGCCAGCCGACAGTAGAGGCCGAAAGCAAGCCCACAGCGCGCCTGATCGACCCGAACGCCGCCAGCAGCACGGTCGCGTTACCAATGCTGGACAACCAGGACAACGAGAACCTGCGGCGCCTGCTCGATAGCGTGGCCGCCGATGTCGTGACCTTTCGCTGCGCCGTGCGCATCGAAGTGCGTCAGGCCAAGGACTACCCCTGGGTCGCGGCGCTGCTTTCGGCGCGGATCAAGAAGCTCGACCCGACCTTCCATCCGCGCTTGAGCCAGAGGATCGCGCCGCAACAGGTACCGCGCCTGCTGTTGAGCCCACAGCACAACTGATGCAGGGCGCAACGCCGGTTGCGGATCGGTAATGCCATTTTGTAATAACCATAGGCCAACAAAGATTTTCTCGGCCTAAACACCGCCGGGTAGACTAGCGCCCCTTTGCGCCTCACCCGGTGCCCGATGGCCGGCTCGATACCCACGCAGCCCGCCCTGAACATACCCAAAAGGTCGTTCGCGTGATCCACTTTCAATCCGTCCACAAGGCCTACCGCGTCGCGGGCCGCGAGATTCCGGCATTGCAGCCCACCACGCTGCAGATCGGTCGCGGCCAGGTGTTCGGCATCATCGGCCACTCCGGCGCCGGCAAGAGCACCCTGCTGCGCCTGATCAACCGCCTGGAGGAGCCCTCCGGCGGGCGCATCGAGATCGACGATGTCGACGTCACCGCCCTCGACGCCGGTGGCCTGCGCCGCTTCCGCCAGCAGGTCGGGATGATCTTCCAGCACTTCAACCTGCTGTCGTCGAAGACCGTCGAAGACAATATCGCCATGCCGCTGCGCCTGGCCGGCGAGCTGAGCCGCGCCGAGATCGACGCCCGCGTGGCCGAGCTGCTGGCCCGCGTCGGCCTGCAGGAACATGCGAAGAAATACCCGGCGCAGCTCTCTGGCGGGCAGAAACAGCGCGTCGGCATCGCCCGGGCGCTGAGCACCCGACCGAAGATCCTGCTGTGTGACGAAGCCACCAGCGCCCTCGACCCGCAGACCACCACCGCCGTGCTGCAGTTGCTGGCCGAGATCAACCGCGAGCTGGGCCTGACCATCGTGCTGATCACCCACGAGATGGACGTGATCCGCCGCGTCTGCGACCGCGTGGCGGTGATGGACGCCGGTGTCATCGTCGAAGAAGGCCCGGTGGCCGAGGTGTTCCTGCACCCGCAGCACCCGACCACGCGGCGCTTCGTGCAGGAGTCCGAGCACGTCGATGAAAGCGAGCAGCGCGACGACTTCGCCCATGTCGAAGGCCGCATCCTGCGCCTGACCTTCCAGGGCGAGGCCACCTACGCACCGCTGCTGGGTACCGTGGCCCGCGAGACCGGGGTGGACTACAGCATCCTCGCCGGGCGCATCGACCGCATCAAGGACAGCCCCTACGGCCAGCTCACCCTGGCTCTGACTGGCGGCGACATCGACGCCGCGCTGGCGCGCTTCGAAGCCGCCGACGTGCATCTGGAGGTACTGCGCTGATGCTCGAACAACTGCTGCCCAACGTCTTCTGGCCGGAAATCTGGCAGGCCAGTCTCGACACCCTGAACATGCTGCTCGGCTCGATGCTGTTCACCGTGCTGCTCGGCCTGCCGCTCGGCGTGCTGCTGTTTCTCACCGGCCCGCGCCAGCTGTTCGAGCAGAAGGCCCTGTATGGCGTGCTGTCGCTGGTGGTGAACATCCTGCGCTCGGTGCCCTTCGTCATCCTGCTGATCCTGATGCTGCCGGTCACAGAAGTGGTGGTCGGCACCTCGCTGGGTGTGGCCGGCGCCATCCCGCCCCTGGTGGTCGGTGCCACCCCGTTCTTCGCCCGCCTGGTGGAAACCGCCCTGCGTGAAGTGGAGCGCGGCATCATCGAGGCGACCCAGGCGATGGGCGCCAACACCTGGCAGATCATCACCCGCGCGCTGCTGCCCGAGGCACTGCCTGGCCTGCTCGCGGCCACCACAGTCACCGCCATCACCCTGGTCGGCTACACCGCCATGAGCGGCCTGGTCGGCGGCGGCGGCCTGGGCGACCTGGCCGTGCGCTACGGTTACCAGCGTTATCAACCGGACGTGATGGCCGTGACCGTGGTGCTGCTGCTGATCCTGGTGCAGGTGCTGCAGATGGTCGGTGATCGTCTGGTCATCCATTTTTCTCGCAAGTAATGATGAATAGCGGCGACTCGCCACCCGCGAGACCCGCAATAACCTTCCCAAAAGGAACCTTGAAATGAAGAAACTGCTGACTGCCCTGGCGGCCTGCGCCGCCTTCTCGGCCCAGGCCGAAACCCTCAACGTCGCCGCCACCCCGGTGCCGCACGCGGAGATCCTCGAATTCGTCAAACCGGCTCTGGCCAAAGAAGGCGTGGAGCTGAAGGTGCGCGTGTTCACCGACTACGTGCAGCCCAACCTGCAGGTGCAACAGGGCAACCTGGACGCCAACTTCTTCCAGCACCAGCCGTACCTGGACGAGTTCAACGCCAGCCGCAAGACCGAGCTGGTCAGCGTTGCCGGTGTACACGTCGAGCCCTTCGGCGCCTACTCCAGCAAGATCAAGAGCCTCGACGAACTGCCGCAAGGCGCCATCGTCGCCATCCCCAACGACGCCACCAACGGCGGCCGTGCCCTGCTGCTGCTGCAGAAGGCCGGCGTGATCAAACTCAAGCCGGACGCCGGCATCCTCGCCACGCCGAAGGACATCGTCGAGAACCCGAAAGGCATCAAGGTGCGTGAACTGGAAGCGGCGACCCTGCCGCGCGTGCTGAGCCAGGTCGACCTCGCCCTGATCAACACCAACTACGCCCTGGAAGCCAAGCTGAACCCGACCCAGGACGCCCTGGCCATCGAAGGCAGCGACTCGCCGTACGTCAACATCCTGGTGACCCGCGCCGACAACAAGGATGCCGAGGCCGTACAGAAACTGGTCAAGGCCCTGCACAGCGCCGAGGTCAAGCAGTTCATCGAAGAGAAGTACAAGGGCGCTGTCGTACCGGCGTTCTGATCGCCGCTTACGCTCTGAGTAGTGCCCAATGCCGCGCCGCTGCAAAGCCGCGCGGCATTTTCATCTCTGCGCCGCTCACGACGGGATGAAGCGCAGTACACCGGCCTGCCGTGGCCCGGCGCCAGTCGGATCATCGCTGGGGTGGGCGATGCCATCGCTGACCGGCACCTCGGCGAAGTCGAACGGGCTGATGCCCTCCAGGCAGGCGACATTGACCCCGTACTGATGGGGATTGGAGCGGCGCTGGTGGTGGGTGTAGATGCCGCAGCGCGAGCAGAAGAAGTGCTGCGCGCTGTGGGTGTTGAAGCTATAGGTGCTCAGCAGGTCTGCACCCTGCAGGATGCGAAAGCCGGCCAGCTCCGCCGAAACCGCCACCGCCCCACGCATGCGGCAGTAGGAGCAGGTGCAACGCCGCGCACTGTGCAAACCATCGCTCAAGGTCACGTGAAAGCGGACGCCGCCGCAATGGCAGGCGCCGTTGATTGCACCGATATCCTTGTTCATCCGTCATACCTCCGCCCGACAGGAAGCGCCATCATAGGTTGGTTCGGCCAGGCACTGCAGCAGCCAGTCCAGAGCCGGCTGACGCTGGGCGCGGCGCAACGTGGCCACCAGCTCGCGGTGGAAGGTGAGTTCACCCAGCTCCAGCACGCGCAGCGCCTGAGGCCGCTGGCACCACAGGCCGGCGCGCGGTATCAGCGACACGCCCAAGCCACATTCGACCATGCGCACGATGGCTTCCAGCTCGTCCAGCTCCAGCGCTTCGCGGGGCGTCAGCCGTTGTTCGCGGAGAAAACGCTCGACCTGGCGACCACCGAAGGAACGCCGGTCATAGCGTACGAAGGGCTGCTCACGCAGTAATTGCAGCGGGTCGTCACCCGGCAGGCCGGGCGGCGCGATCAGCACGAAGGGTTCGCGGGCCAGGGCAACCTGCATCAGCTCCTTGGGCAGCTCGAAAGGCGGACGAATCAGCACCGCCAGGTCCAGCTCGCCGGCATCCACCTGCCCCAGCAGATCGAGAGAGACGCCTGGCACCAGCTTCAACTCGACCCGTGCGGCCTGGGTGCGGAAACGCACCAGAGCTTCGGGCAGCAGCCCGGTCTGGACACTGGCGATGGCGCCGATTTTCAGCTCGCCCTGCCATTCCGCCAGCGCAGTCGGCACGGCCATCTGCGCGTACAGACCCAGCATCTGCTCGGCCAGTGGCAGAGCATGGCGCCCCGCGGCGTTGAGCACGGCCGCACGGCCACTGCGGTCGAACAGGCGCACGCCCAGGTTCTGCTCCAGCACACGCATCTGCGCGCTGACCGCAGACTGGGTCAGGCCCACGCGCAGCCCGGCAGCGGCGAAGGTGCCATGCCGGGCCACAGCCACGAAGGTTTTCAGTTCACGGATCATTGATCGATTTCTTTGGAGCTCGACCTCAAGGATATTCGCTTTTAATCAAAAACCTTGCACCTAGAATCGACAGCTACCGACCTGAGGAGCCCGCACATGACACTGTCCCCCTTTCACCTGGCAATTCCCGTGTACGACCTGGCCGCCGCCCGGCATTTCTATGGCGAGGTGTTCGGCTGTGCCGAGGGTCGCAGCAGCGAGCACTGGGTCGACTTCGACTTCTTCGGCCACCAGTTGGTGATCCACGAGGCACCAAAGATGGCCTATCAGGAGTCGGCCGTGAGCAACCCGGTGGACGGCCACGACGTGCCGGTGCCGCACTTCGGCGTGGTGCTCGGCTGGGAGGCCTGGGAAGCGCTGGCCGAGCGCCTGCGCAGTCGCGAAACCCAGTTCGTCATCGAACCCTACGTGCGCTTCCAGGGGCAGGTCGGCGAGCAGGCCACCATGTTCCTCCTCGACCCCTGCGGCAACGCCCTGGAGTTCAAGGCGTTCAAGGATATCGGTCAGCTGTTCGCTCGCTAGGTCTGCGTAGGAGCCGGCTTGCCGGCGATCAGTGCTGGAGCGCCCGCAACGGGCGCCTCCAGCCGCTCCGGAACAGCCTGCAGACGTTCTGGCAGTAGCTCGCGCAGCCCGTCGTTGACCTCCAGCAGCAGCGGCAACAACTCGTGCAGCAACGCCGGATCGAGATGCGCGCAGACATCGGCCTGGCGTGGCAGCGCCAGGCCGCTCAACACGCGGGCGGAGATGGCCACATTGTCATCGGCCGCGGCAGCCTCGGTGAGCCGACACAGGTAGCCCGTGGAAAAGCTGCGCAGGCTCTGCACGATCAGGTCAATGTCGACGATATGGCGAGCGATCTGCAGCACGTGGTCGGTGTCGTTGATGCCATAGATCAGCACCTTCACCTGCTTGGCCGACAGGCATTCGGCATAACGCGCGGCAGTGGCGAAGGCGCCGATGGCGCAGAGTTGACGCGCCACCTGCAGGTGCACCTCATCCGGCAGTGCCAGGTAGGTCTGCAGAATCATCTGCGGGTCGAGGTGGGTAGTGACCTGGGCGAGAAAGTCGATGGGCAGTTCGAGGATCAGCTCACGCAGTTGCGCCGGCGGCATGTGCGGCGACAGTTGCGCGGCCTGTTCGGGGCCGAGCTTCTGCACCAGCGCGGCCTTCACCGCCACCGGCGCCATGCTCTGCGAAGCCAGCAGCAAGCGCTGGGCCATGCTCAGGGACGGGGCTTTGGCCATCGGGTACTCCTTGTCGTGAGCGAGGCCAGCAGCATCCCGCAGTGGCCGTTATGGCACAGCCATCTTTGCGCCGGTCGCGTCCGCGCCCGGTTTAAGCGACTGGGTAGAGAAGAAACGCCGCTCAAGCCAGCGGGTTGTCGATCTGCGCCCGTAGCAGCTCGGCGAAGGCGCTCGCTTCCACCGGACGGCTAATCAGGTAGCCCTGGATCTCGTCGCAGTTCTGACTCTTGAGGAAGTCCATCTGCGCCTGGGTTTCCACGCCCTCGGCCACCACTTTCAGCTCCAGGCTGTGGGCCATGGCGATGATCGCGCGGGTGATCGCCGCATCCTCGCCACCAGGCGAGAGGTCGCGGATGAAGGTCTGGTCGATCTTCACGTAATGCACCGGGAAGCGTTTGAGATAGCTGAGCGAGCTGTAGCCGGTGCCGAAGTCGTCGATCGCCAGCTTGACCCCCAGTTCGCGCAGCTGGCGGAAGGTGACGATGACGCTGTCGACGTTGTCCAGCAGTTGGCTTTCGGTCAGTTCCAACTCCAGGTACTGCGGCGCCAGACCGGTCTCTTCCAGCACCTGACGGACCAGACTGGTGAGGTTGCCCTGACGCAGCTGATGCACCGAGATGTTCACCGACACGCGGATTTTCGCCAGCCCCTGGCGCTGCCATGCGCAGGCCTGCTGGCAAGCCTGGCGTAGCACGAACTCACCAATCGGCGCGATCAACCCGGTTTCCTCGGCCAGGCCGATGAACTCGCTCGGCGCTATCATGCCCTGCTGCGGATGGCGCCAGCGCACCAGCGCTTCGGCGGCATTGAGCTGGTCGTCGGCCAGGTTCAGCTTGGGTTGGTAGAACACCTCGAGCTGGCCTTCATCGATGGCCTTGCGCAGTTGGTTCTCCAGTTGCAGGCGCTCCAGGGTGCAGGCCTGCAGGTTGTCGGTGAAGAACTGGAAGGTGTTGCCGCCCAGGTGCTTGGCGTGTTGCACGGCCATGTTGGCCTGACTGATCAAGGCACTGATCTCGCGCGCGTAGTCAGGCAGCAGGCTGATCCCCAGCGAGGCGCTGACCACCAGTTCGTGGCCGCCGACGGTCATCGGCACGCGCAGCTTGGCCAGCAGCCGGCTGGCCACCCGCGCCAGGCTGGACAGGCTGCCGTAGGCATCGAGGATGATGACGAATTCGTCGCCCGACAGCCGCGCGATGCAGTCGGCTTCCGGCACCGCCTGGGTCAGGCGGCGGCTCATCTGACGCAGCAGCTGGTCCGCCACTTCATGGCCGAGGCTGTCGTTGAGCAGCTTGAAACGGTCCAGATCGATATGCACCAGGGCGATGCTACGGCCACTCTGGCGCGCGCGCTGGCTGGCGTCATGCAAGCGTTCCCGGAACAGGCTGCGGTTGGCCAGGCCGGTCAGGTCGTCGTAATGCGACAGGTAGCGCAGGCGCTCTTCGGCCTCGCGCCGTGCGGTCAGGTCGGCAAAGAAGCCGACGATTTGGCTGGGCCGACCAGCCGCGTCGCGCACCAGGTTGAGCTGCAGCCACTGCGGGTAAAGCTCACCGCTCTTGCGCGTCTCGATCAGCTCACCCTGCCAGGTGCCACTGTTGTCCAGTTCCTGGCGGATCATCTGGTATTGCCTGCGCATCTCGCGGCTGCCGATCAGGCGGGTCACCGTGCGTCCGACCACTTCCTCGCTGCTGTAGCCGGTGACTGCGCTGAACGCGCGATTGACCGCCAGCACGCGATAGTCGGGATCGAGAATGAAGATGCCTTCGCTGGCCGCCTCGAACACCGTAGCCGCCAGGCGCTGCTGCTGCTCCTGCTGGCGCCGCGCGCTGACGTCACGCCGGGTGCCGAGCATGCGCAGCACACGCCCCTCGGCGTCGCGCTCCACCGCCCGGCCACGGTCCTCGACCCAGACCCAGTGACCATCGGCATGCCGCACGCGGTATTCGATGTGGTAGTCCTCGCTGCGCCCCTTCATGTGCGCCACCAGCGCCCGCCGCAGCGCCGGCAGATCGTCCGGGTGCAGGCGCGGCGTCAGGTCGCGCAGCATCACCTGCACCAGCTCGGGATCCAGGCCGAACAGTTCGCGCAGGTGCGAGTGATGCACCTGATCGCTCTGCAGATCCCAGTCCCACAGCCCCAGCTCGCTGGCCTCCAGCGCCAGGCTCAGGCGTGCCTGACTCTTGCCCAGGGCGTGGGTCGCTTCGTCCAGCTCCAGGGTGCGCTCGGCCACGCGCATTTCCAGTTCGCCGTGGGCACTGCGCAATTCGCGCTCGGCGCGGCGGCGCTGCTCGACCTCGCGCGCCAGCTCTTCGTTGAGGCCTTCGGCGCACTGCTTGGCGTGTTCGAGATTGCTGATCAGCGCCAGGTTGTGGAAGCGCTGTACCAGGCTGCGCTGCACCAGGCGATTGACCTGCCAGGCCACCACCAGCAAGGCGAGGAACAGAATCACGCTGATCAGTCCCCAGCCGCGTTGCAGGGGATTGTCGCTGAGCAGCAAGAAGGCCGCCGACGGCAGCAAGCAGGGCAGTGCGAAGGTGAGGAAGGCGGACAGGCTGACGGCATAGGCCACGCTGGCCGAGAGAATCGCCGCGGCGATCAGCCCATAGACCAGCGCCTGCTGGTAGAACACATCGGCAGGCACCAGCACGATCACGGCGAAGGCCAGGGTCAGCCCGGATGCACCGGCGCCGAAGAGAAAGATGCGCCGCCAGTAGGGCTCGGCCTGCCGGCTGGGCAGCGCCTCGTTGAAGGCATTCACCTGGGTCAGGCGCAACAGCACCAGCAGGACCACCCAGCCCAGCCAGGCAGCGAGCATCGGTGCGCCCTGCTGATTCCACAGCAATAGGCTGCAGGCCAGGCCGACCAGCAGCATGAGCAATGTGGGCAGGCGTGAGCCCTGGAACAACAGACGGGTACGCTCGACGGCAATATCCGTGGCGAACTGACGTTCAGCCTGGTGCGGGTCCAGCGTCACCTCTTGAATTACGGCGCTAGTCGTGGCGGTCATAGGCGATTTTCTTGTAATGGTTGCCTAAGGGTCTGCGGGGCAAATATCGGCACCCTCAGCCCTGACGTCGCGGGAGAATACCCGAGACAGACGCGCTGCCCAACATGGATGTGGGCAATTTCACTGCTTGACACCCCACGCTGGGAGAGCGCCGGTAACCCATGATTGCCACCGGCCTGCCATCCGCGCATCTCCATGCCCTGATCTGCCATTCGTCGGTTGCGCCCTGGTGGTTTCGCCGCCACGAACCGGCGGTTTGCCCTCCCCTGTCCGGCCCCCTAGAATGCCGCGATGCAAAACGACCCCGAACTCCTCCTCGCTTCGCTCAACGACGCCCAGGTCCAGGCTGTGGCCGCTCCGCTCGGCCGCCAACTGGTGCTGGCCGGCGCCGGCTCCGGCAAGACCCGCGTGCTGGTGCACCGCATCGCCTTCCTGATCCAGGCAATGGGCGCTTCGCCTCATTCGATCCTGTCGGTGACCTTTACCAACAAGGCCGCCGCCGAGATGCGCCACCGCATCGAACAGATGCTCGGGCACAACCCGGCCGGCATGTGGGTCGGCACCTTCCACGGCCTGGCCCACCGCCTGCTGCGCGCGCACTGGCAGGAAGCCGGGCTGGCCGAGAACTTCCAGATCCTCGACTCCGACGACCAACAGCGCCTGATCAAGCGGGTGATCCGCGAGCTGGGCCTGGACGAACAGCGCTGGCCGGCCAAGCAGGCGCAGTGGTTCATCAACGGACAGAAGGACGAAGGCTTGCGCCCGGCGCACATCCAGGCCGGCGGCGACCTGTTCCTGGCTACCATGCGTGGCATCTACGAGGCCTACGAAGCGGCCTGCGCCCGCACCGGGGTGATCGACTTCTCCGAGCTGCTGCTGCGCGCGCTGGATCTGTGGCGCGACAAGCCGGGCCTGCTCGAACATTACCAGCGGCGCTTCCGCCATATCCTGGTCGACGAGTTCCAGGACACCAACGCCGTGCAGTACGCCTGGCTGCGGCTGCTGGCCAAGGGCGGCGACAGTCTGATGGTGGTCGGTGACGACGACCAGTCGATCTACGGCTGGCGCGGCGCACGCATCGAGAACATCCAGCAGTTCTCCAGCGACTTTGCCGATACCCAGGTGATCCGCCTGGAGCAGAACTACCGCTCCACGGCCGGCATCCTCAAGGCCGCCAACGCCCTGATCGCCAACAACAACGGGCGCCTCGGCAAAGAGCTGTGGACCGACGGCAGCGACGGCGAGCCGCTGGCCCTGTACGCCGCCTTCAACGAGCACGACGAAGCGCGCTACGTGGTCGAGACCATCGAGGACGCCCTGCGCAAGGACGGCCTCAAGCGTAGCGAGATCGCCATTCTCTATCGCTCCAACGCCCAGTCGCGGGTACTGGAAGAGGCGCTGCTGCGCGAAAAGATCCCTTACCGCATCTACGGCGGCCAGCGCTTCTTCGAGCGCGCCGAGATCAAGAACGCCATGGCCTACCTGCGTCTGCTCGACGGCCGTGGTAACGACGCGGCGCTGGAGCGCATCGTCAACGTGCCGGCGCGCGGCATCGGCGAGAAAACCATCGAGACCATCCGCGAGTACGCCCGCGCGCATGACGTGCACATGTGGGAGGCGATCCGCCTGATGCTGGCCAACAAGGCCCTGCCAGGCCGTGCCTCGAGTGCCCTGAACGGCTTCATCGAGCTGGTCGAGGGCCTGGCGGAAAAGGCACTGGCCATGCCGCTGCATCAGATGACTCAGGTGGTCATCGAGCAGAGCGGCTTGCTCGCCTATCACGAAGCGGAAAAGGGTGAGAAAGGCCAGGCCCGGGTGGAGAACCTCGAGGAACTGGTCAGCGCCGCACGCGCCTTCGAGAACGATGAGGACGAGGAGCTGAGCCCACTGCAGGCCTTCCTCACCCACGCTTCGCTGGAGGCCGGGGATACCCAGGCCGCCGAGAACGAAGACAGCGTCCAACTGATGACCCTGCACAGCGCCAAGGGCCTGGAATTCCCCCTGGTGTTCCTGGTTGGCATGGAGGAGGGTCTGTTCCCGCACAAGATGAGCCTGGAAGAACCGGGCCGCCTGGAAGAAGAACGCCGCCTGGCCTATGTCGGCATTACCCGTGCCATGCAGAAGCTGGTGATCAGCTACGCCGAAACCCGGCGTCTCTACGGTAGCGAGACCTACAACAAGGTGTCGCGCTTCGTCCGCGAAATCCCCGCACCGCTGATTCAGGAAGTACGCCTCTCCAACAGCGTCAGCCGCCCGGTGAGCACCAGCTCCATGGGTGGCAGCAGCCTGTTCGCCGGTAGCGCCGTACCGCAAACGCCCTTCAACCTGGGCCAACGCGTACGCCACAGCCTGTTCGGCGAGGGCACCATCCTCAACTTCGAGGGTGCCGGCGCCCAGGCGCGGGTCCAAGTGAATTTCGAAAACGAAGGCAGCAAGTGGCTGATGCTGGCGTACGCCAAGCTGGAAGCCTGTTAGAACCTACCGTATCTGGAGAAACATCGATGAATCGCCGCAACCTGTTCGGCGCCGCCCTGGCAGTGATCGCCGCCATCGGCCTGGTTGGCTGCAAAGAAGACAAGCCAGGCAGCGAGCAAGCCGCCGCCAAGCCGGCAGAAACCATCCACTGGAAGATGGTCACCTCCTGGCCGAAGAACTTCCCCGGCCTGGGCACCGCTGCCGAACGCCTGGCCGAACGCATCAACGCCATGAGCGCCGGGCGCCTGACCGTCAAGGTCTACGCCGCTGGCGAGCTGGTGCCGGCACTGGAGGTGTTCGACGCCGTTTCCCGTGGCACCGCCGAAATGGGCCACGGCACCCCGTACTACTGGAAGGGCAAGGTGCCGGCTGCGCAGTTCTTCAGCAGCGTACCTTTTGGCCTCTCCACCCTGGAGATGAACGCCTGGCTCAGCCATGGCGGTGGCCAGGCGCTGTGGGACGAAACCTACGCACCCTACGGCGTCAAACCGCTGTCCGCTGGCAACACCACCATGCAGATGGCCGGCTGGTTCAACAAGGAAATCAACAGCCTGGATGACATCAAGGGCCTGAAGATCCGCATGCCGGGCCTCGGCGGCGAAGTCTGGAGCAAGCTCGGTGCGATCACCGTCAACCTGCCTGGCGGTGAGATCTTCACCTCGCTGCAGACCGGCGCCATCGATGCCACCGACTGGGTCGGCCCCTACAACGATCTGGCCTTCGGCCTGCACAAGGCGGCCAAGTTCTACTACTACCCGGGCTGGCAGGAGCCGCAGGCGGTGGTCGAGTCGATGGTCAACCAGAAGGCCTTCGACGCACTGCCGGCCGACCTGCAGGCCATCGTCGTCGAGGCCGCGCGTGCCGCGACCCTGGACATGATGGACGACTACGTATTCAACAACGCCAAGGCGCTGCAAAGCCTCAAGGCCGAAGGCGTGCAGCTCAAGCGTCTGCCGGACGAGGTGCTGCAGGCCATGCGTGAGCAATCCAGCGTGGTGCTCGAGTCCCTGGCTGCGGAAAACGATCTCAATGGCCGCATCTGGGCCTCGCAGAAAGCCTTCCTCGAAGAGGCCAGCGCCATGCAATCGCTGACCGAGAAAGAGCTGTACAACTGGCGTTGAGCCGCTCGCTCCCCTCTCCCATTCATGGGAGAGGGGCCGGGGGAGAGGGCTGAGATAGCGCGAAAGCCTTAACCTCTCCTGTCGTTACGCAGCCAGATGACACTGCAGCGAATGGCATTGGGTTCTGGCCCCGTTTTTCTTAGAGATCCTGCCCATGCATCTTCGCTCTCTGCTGCTCCTGCCCCTGCTCGCCCTCGGCCTGATCGGCTGCAAGGACGACTCCGCCCCCGCCAACCAGGCCACCACACCCGCGCAAAGCTTCCACTGGAAGATGGTCACCACCTGGCCGAAGAACGCCCCGGGCACCGGCACTGCTGCCGAACGTCTGGCCGAGCGGATCAACGCCATGAGCGCCGGGCGCCTGACCATCAAGGTCTACGCGGCCGGCGAACTGGTACCGGCGCTGGAGGTGTTCGACGCCGTTTCCCGCGGCACCGCCGAACTGGGCCACGGCACGCCGTATTACTGGAAGGGCAAGGTGCCGGCTGCGCAGTTCTTCGGCGCCGTGCCGTTCGGCCTGTCGACCCTGGAGATGAACGCCTGGCTCAGCCATGGCGGTGGCCAGGCGCTGTGGGACGAAGCCTATGCACCCTTCGGCCTCAAGCCGCTGACCGCCGGCAACAGCACCATGCAGATGGGCGGCTGGTTCAACAAGGAAATCAACAGCCTGGATGACATCAAGGGCCTGAAGATCCGCATGCCGGGCATCGGCGGCGAAGTCTGGAGCCGGCTCGGCGCCACCACCGTGGTGTTGCCGGGCGGCGAGATCTTCACCGCCCTGCAGACCGGTGCCATCGATGCCACCGACTGGGTCAGCCCCTACAACGACCTGGCCTTCGGCCTGCAAAAAGCCGCCAAGTATTACTACTACCCAGGCTGGCAGGAGCCGCAGTCGGTGCTGGAGCTGCTGATCAACCAAAAGGCCTTCGACGCCCTGCCGGCCGATCTGCAAGCCATCGTCACCGAGGCCGCGCGCGCCTCGACCCTGGACATGATGGACGACTACGTGTTCAACAACGCCCTGGCCCTGGACGAACTGAAGAAGAGCGGCACCCAGCTCAAGCGCTTCCCCGATCCGGTGCTGCAGGCCATGCAGCACGAGACCGAACAGGTACTCGGCGAGCTGGCCGCGCAAAGCGAGCTCAACGGTCGCATCTGGGCCTCGATGAAAGCCTTTCAGGCGCTGGCCACCTCGATGCAGGCTCTATCGGAAAAAGAGCTGTACGACTGGCGCTGAATGAGCGGAGCCTCAGGCTCCGTTTGTCGCTCGGGCAATACGGCGGGATTGATCCGCGCCGGGTCTGCCATCCCCAGGCAAAAGCAAGAAACATTCTGTCACTGGCCATGCCCACCCTTGCCGGGCAAGATGCCGCCCAAGCTTTTCCAAAAGAGAGAAAACCGTGATGCAGCGTTTCCTCAGTATCGCCATGGTTCTGTGCCTGGCACTGACCTTCAGCTTCGAAGCCCACGCCAAGCGTTTTGGCGGTGGCAAATCCTTTGGCTCCGCACCCAGCCACCAGTCCCGCCAGGCTGCGCCGCAGTCGCAACCGGCCGCCGCTGCGCCCACCGCAGGTCGTCAACCTGCTGCCGCCAGCGGCGCTTCGCGCTGGCTCGGCCCACTGGCCGGCCTGGCCGCCGGTGGCCTGCTGGCCTCGATGTTCATGGGTGATGGTTTCGAAGGTCTGCAAATCATGGACATGCTGATCTTCGGCCTGATCGCCTTCCTGCTGTTCCGCTTCCTCGCCGCCCGTCGCGCTCGCCAACAGCCACAAATGGCCGCTGCCGGTGCGCCTTACCAGCGTGAGATGCCGAACGCCGAAAACGCTCCGGCCGCTGGCAGCAACATCTTCGGCGGTCGCCTGGCTACGGCCGCTCCGGTGATCAACGCCCCGGCCTGGTTCAACGAGCAGAGCTTCCTGGCCGCTGGCCGTGAGCACTTCATGAACCTGCAGCAGCACTGGGACGCGAACGAGATGGAGAAGATCGCCGAGTTCGTCACCCCGCAACTGCTGGACTTCCTCAAGCGCGAGCGCGCCGAACTGGGTGACGGCTTCCAGTCCACCTACGTCGACAACCTCGACGTGCAACTCGACGGTGTCGACGACAACGCCGAGAAGACCATCGCCACCCTGACCTTCAGCGGTGTGTCGAAGACCTCGCGCTTCGACCAGGGCGAGCCGTTCAGCGAAAGCTGGCGCCTGGAGCGCGCTCAGGGCGACAACCAGCCCTGGCTGATCGCAGGCATTCGCCAGAACTGATCGCTACTGCGCATAAAAACCCGGGCTTGCCCGGGTTTTTTATTTCGGCATTTGCCGATTATCGCGGCTGAAGCCGCTCCTACGCCGATCAGGATGGATCAGCCGCCCGGCGCATGCCGATATGCGGGATGTCGTCCTCCAGGTACACCTCGGTCACTGCCACGAACCCATAACGCCCGTAGTAGCCCTGCAAGTGCGCCTGTGCCGACAGATACACCGGCACACCCGGCCAACGCTGACGGCACTCGACCAGCGCCTGATCCATCAGCCGGTGGCCCAGGCCAGTACCGCGCCCCCGCTCGGCGATCACCACGCGGCCAATCACCACCTCGCCCTCCATGCGCTGCGGGTCGAGCAGGCGCAGATAGCCGAGCAACCCAGACTCGTCGCGCGCCAGCAGGTGACAGGTGTCACCTGCCAGGTCCTGGCCATCGGTTTCCAGATAGGGACAGTTCTGCTCGACCACGAACACCTGGGTGCGCAGGGCCAGCAGCTCATAAAGGGTGGCCGTGTCGAGCGCACTATGGTGCAGGCAGTGCCAAGAAACAGAGGACATGAATGGGCTCCGCAAAAGCGCCAGTATGCAGTGACGACGACATGTTTTCATTCTGCCGGCCAGCTACTGTATAAAGCCGATCCCCCTGATGAGGAGCCAACGCCGTGGAAGAAGTCATCGAACAGCTGCGTGAACTCAACGAGCCGGTACCGGTACCGCTGGAGCTGCCGGAAGAAGAGACCCTGGTGGAGATTCAGGAGCAGATCCTCATCCACCTGCCCTTCGAGCTGCGTGAATACCTGCTCAAGGTCAGCGACGTGGTGTACGGCCGCCTGGAGCCGGTGACCGCCAGCGATCCGCAATCGCACACCTACCTGCCCGAAGTCGCTTCGGTGGCCTGGGATCTCGGCCTGCCGCGCGATCTGGTGCCGCTGTGCCAGGACGGCCGCGACTACTACGCCGTGGACGTGGAAGGTCAGGTCTGGCTATGGGACGGCGACGAAGGCGAGCTGACCGACGAAAGCTGGGACTCGGTCTGGCACTGGTGCCGCGACGTCTGGCTGGAAAGCTGAGCGGCGTCGCCGCTAAGGCGCCTCCCGCAGTTGGCGGTCGCACGTGACGCCGTGGGAGGAGCTTGAGCCGCGACCGGAACAGCACATCAGCTAACCCCGGCTCACACCTCGCCCTGCTCCAGCGCCAGCAGGTTGAGCAGAAAACGCGCGAAGTACAGCAGGTCCTGCTCCATTGCCTGACGCGCGCCCTTGGCGTCACCGGCCTCGATGGCGGCGAAGGCGTCTTCATGAAAATCGTTGAGCCGCAGCGACAGATCGGCCTCGGTGAACAGACGATTGAAGAAAGGGCCGATCTGCAGCCATAGCGACTCGATCGAACGCAGCAGCACCGGGTTGCCGCAGGCGCCATACAGATACAGGTGGAACTGGCTGTTGGCGTTGAGGTAGTCCTGCACCTGGCGCTGTTCGATGGCCGCGTCCATGCGCTTCACGCAGTCCCGCAGCAGGGCCAGGTCGTCGCGACTCAGACGTGGGGTGGCCAGCTCCACTGCCAGCCCCTCCAGCGCCAGGCGCACCTGAAAAATACTTTCGTAGCGTTCGCGAGTCATCGCGGGGACCCGCACCGAGCGCTGCTGCTCACCCTCGAGCGCGCCCTCGGCCACCAGCCGCTGCAGGGCCGCGCGAACCGGCATCGGGCTGGTGCCCCATTCGGCCGCCAGATCGCGGATCTTCAAGGCCTGCCCCGGCCGAAAGTGGCCGGCCAGCAGGCCCTTGCGAATTCGTTGGTATAGCTGTTCCTGCAGATTGTCGCTCATGGTTTCAACGTCCTTGTGGCGGTGCAGGAAGCTGGGACAGGGTGAGCAGGCATTCGCGCATGATGTTCTCCAGAGGGGCGCCTGATGACGAAGGGGTGATATCCACCCGATCAAATCGTTATTCTGTGATCACAGAACAGGGGAAATACTAACGTATTCTAAGTATAACGAGATAGCTTGTAATTTCTGTGATCACAAAATACCATGTGTGGAAATTCGAACGAGGTGTTCAAAATGACTGCCAGTGGCATCGCCCCAACCGCCGTGGAAACCTTCGCTGCCCGTGAACGGGCCCGCTTTCTCGAACGCAATCCAAAGTCGGTAGCACTGGCCGAACGCGCCCGTCACTCGCTGTACGGCGGCGTGCCGATGCACTGGATGGCCGACTGGTCGACTCCGGTGCCCCTGTTCGTCGAGCGGGCCAAGGGCGCGCGCTTCTTCGATGTCGACGGTCACGAGTACATCGACTTCTGCCTGGGCGACACCGGCACCATGTTCGGCCACTCGCCCGATCCGGTGGCTCGCGCCCTCGCCGAGCAAGCGAACAACGGCCTGACCACCATGCTGCCCGGCGAGGACGCTGTGGTCTGCGGTGAACTGCTGGCCCAGCGCTTCGGCCTGCCTTACTGGCAGGTGACCGCTACCGCCACCGACTCCAACCGCTATGTGCTGCGCTGGGCGCGCGCCATTACCGGCCGCAAGACCCTGCTGGTGTTCGACGGCTGCTACCACGGCACCGTCGACGACGTGATGGTGCGCAATCGTGACGGCCAGACCGTGCACCGCTCCGGCCTGGTCGGCCAGGCCTACGACCTGACCGAGCACAGCCGCGCCATTCCCTTCAACGATGTCGAAGCCCTGGAAGCCGCGCTGGCTCAGGGCGACGTCTGCGCCCTGCTCTGCGAGCCGGCGATGACCAATATCGGCATGGTCCTGCCCGACCCGGGCTTCATGCAGAAATGCCGCGAACTCACGCGCAAGTACGGCAGCCTGCTGATCATCGACGAAACCCACACCATCTCCACCGATATCGGCGGCTGCACCCGGCTGTGGGACCTCGACCCAGACTTCTTCGTGGTCGGCAAGCCCATCGCCGGTGGCGTGCCATGCGGCATCTTCGGTTGCAGTGCGGACATGGCCGACGGCATGAACCAGGCGCGCCAGCGCGCCAGCGAAGAAAGCCACGGTCACGGCCACAGCGGCATGGGCACCACTCTGTCGGCCAACGCCCTGGCCATGCACTGCATGCGCGCCAACCTGGAGCAGGTGATGACCCAGGCGGCGTACGACCACATGCTGCCCCTGGCGGCGCGCCTGGCCGATGGCTTCCGCCAGTTGATCGGCAAGCACGGGCTGAACTGGTCGGTGACCGAGCTGGGCGCGCGCTGCGAATTCCAGTTCTGCGCCACCTCGCCGCGTACCGGCGCCGAGGCCGAAGCGGCGTTCCACGACGAGCTGCAGATGGCCCTGCACCTGTACCTGATCAACCGCGGCATCCTGATCACACCGTTCCACAACATGACCCTGTGCTGCCCGAGCACCACGACCGAGGATGTGGACAAACTGGTCGCCATGCTCGATCAGGCCCTCAACGAGCTGCTGGCCATTCCCGGCGCCCGCGAGTAATCCTCGTGGGAGGCGCTTCAGCGGCGACAATCGCGGCTGAAGCCCTCCCACAGGATGAACTGCGCCCCACGACCTTTTGCGAGAACCACCATGCAATTCGCCAACCCCCAAGAAGCGCACGACTTCCTCGAACGCCACCCCGAGGTACGCAGCATCGAGCTGATGCTGATCGACGCCAACGGCATCCCGCGCGGCAAGCTGCTGCATCGCGACGAACTGCTGGCGATTTACGAAAATGGCCGGCCGCTGCCCAGTTCGATCCTGTCTCTGACCATCCAGGGCGAGGACGTCGAAGCAAGCGGCCTGGTCTGGGAAGTGGCCGATGCCGACTGCTGGACCTACCCGCTGCCCGGCAGCCTGACCCTGCAACCCTGGCGCGCGGTACCCACCGGCCAGCTGCAGGTGAGCATGCACCCGACCCAGGGTCTGCCAGCCACGCCGGGCGACCCGCGCCATGTACTGGTACGCGCCGTCGAGGCACTCAAGGCCGATGGTTACCACCCGGTAATGGCAGTGGAACTGGAGTTCTACCTGCTGGACAAGCAACGCGACGCCAATGGCCGCCCGCAACCAGCCGTGCAGATGAACGGCGTGCGCCCAGAGGCGCCGCAGGTGTATGGCGTGTATGAACTGGAACAGGTGCAGCCGTTCCTCGACGACCTCTATGCCGCCTGCGAGGCGCAGGGCCTGCCGGTACGCACGGCGATCTCCGAATATGCGCCCGGCCAGCTGGAACTGACCCTGGAGCACCGTTTCGACGCGCTGCAGGCCGTGGATGAAGGCGTGCGCTACAAGCGCCTGGTCAAGGGCGTGGCCAACAAACATGGCTTGCAGGCCTGCTTCATGGCCAAGCCGTTCGGCGACCTGGCCGGCAATGGCATGCACATGCACGTGTCACTGGCCGATGCCGAGGGCAACAACCTGATGGCCAGCGAAGACCCGCAGGGTACGCCGCTGCTGCGCCATGCCATCGGAGGCATGATGGCCACGCTCAACGACGCCCTGGCGATCTTCTGCCCCAACGCCAACTCCTTCCGCCGTTTCCAGGCCAACAGCTATGCGCCGCTGGCCAAGAGCTGGGGGGTGAACAACCGCACCGTGTCGTTCCGCGTACCCGGCGGGCCGGCCAAGAGCCGCCACGTCGAGCACCGTATCTGCGGTGCCGACGCCAACCCCTACCTGGCTGCTGCGGCGATTCTCGCCGGCATCCACAAGGGCATCCGCGAGCAGATCGATCCCGGCCAGGCTATCGTCGGCAACGGCTATGAGCAGGCCCGCGAGACCCTGCCCACCGACTGGCTGACCGCCCTGCGCAACCTGGAACAATCGAGCTGGGCGCGCGAAGCGCTGGGCGAGGACTTCCTCAAGGTGTTCCTGGCGATCAAGTGGGCCGAGTTCCGCCAGTTCATGGGTGAAGTGGGCGAGCAGGACTGGCGC
Organism: Pseudomonas spartinae; assembly: GCF_965197125.1. Taxonomy (NCBI): domain Bacteria; kingdom Pseudomonadati; phylum Pseudomonadota; class Gammaproteobacteria; order Pseudomonadales; family Pseudomonadaceae; genus Pseudomonas; species Pseudomonas spartinae. The sequence goes on along the minus strand of NZ_CBDAMB010000002.1, from coordinate 662,497 downwards.
TGGTACCTGAATCACGCCTGAGCCGGGCGGGTGGATGAACAAGCGTCATCCACCCCACATTGCTCAAAGTGGCAGACAACGCGCGCCGTCACCCTCGTGCAGGGGACCGGCAAAACACAGCTGGCCCCGCTCATCGAGCTGCGCCGGCTGCCCGGGGTAGTAGGGATTGTCGAAGGCGCGCAACTGTTCGGCACTAGGGCTACCTTCCGACAGCTGCGCCAGCCCCTGCAACAGTCGGCGCAGGGCTTCGAGGTCTTGCACACGCAGGGCGTAGTCACGGAAGTCCTGTATGGCAATACCGAGCAGCACGTTACCCACCGGATTGCGCCGACTCTTCTGCCACTGAGGGTCAGGCAATTGCTGGACCTCACGGGCAAACTCCGCAGGCGGGAGCTGCGACAGCTCAGCCATCGGCTTATAGAACGTCAAGCTGGCATTGATGCTCATCTGTGGGCGCAGACCCCACCGCAGCATCAGCCACTCGCCCAAGCTGTTCTCCGCCTTGGGCAGCGCCTCGAAAAGTAACGCCATCCCCTGAAACTCATGCTGCAACGGCTTCAGCAGGCTGCGTTCGGCTTCATCGAATGCAGGCACGCTGCTCGGTGCGGGCATCAGCCCCTGGCGATAGAGCACAGCCTGCCAGCGCATATTGCGCTCGACCATACGCGCCATGATCATCTTCGCGATCAGCGTATCGGCGCGGCGCATCTGCCCTCGCAGCAGGTGCAGCTCCTCATCGAGACGAGCCCGAACCTGCTCGCCTTCCCCTGCCTGAGCCGCCTTGAGCAAGTACAGAGTCAGCAACTGCTGACCGCTCATTAGATAACGGTGCGGTGGTAACGGGGCATTTATGCTGGCTTCCTGCAGATTGCGGTAATCATCGAACTGGAGAAACTGCCAGTAACGCTCGCGCAGAAGACGCTGCTCATCCGTCTCGACCCAGCCAGACACCCCACTCAGCAACGTCGTCAGACAGCCCTCTTTTTCTATCGCACAGAACAAGGGGCCCTGCGGTAAAGCCAGGGTGGCAACCACCGGCTCGGTAAAGCCTTCATCCATCGGGCCGTGACTACTGCGCCAACTGCGATATGCCTGCAGGCGCTCGGCACCCAGCGCCTCTGGCGCCTGTCCAGGGGCGGCATCCAGACCATTGAGAAACACATAGGCCCGACTCTGCCTCTTATCCACCTGTGCTTGTTCCAGCCAGGCCTGCGCGTCGGCACTGAGCGGCTCATCCTGCAGCCAGGCACTCCCGCCGGCCAGCAACGTCAGCACCAGGATCCCGCCACCAAACAGAGCGGCACGACGCAGATTCACGGACGCACCTGCGCATCGACCTTGATGTACCTACCATCCACGCTGATACCCATACCGCCATAGTCCTGGCAGCCATCGTCATATACCTCCTGCACGCGCAGCTCGATGCCCTCACGCAGCAGCTGCACCGCACAGTCGCGGCCCAGGCCGGCATCCTCCAGGCGCATCTGCACGCCGTCGCCGACCAGCTTGCCGTCCAGCTCGCCAATCGCGGCCGGGCCGTATTGCTCGACCCTGGCACCGACGCGCACGGGCGCGAAACTGGCGAGATAACCACCATTACCGTCCTCGCTGATCAGCAATTCGCTCCATACCGCCTGACCGCTGTAGCGCAGGTAGCGGCCCACGGGGTTGGCGCTCAGCGCCGGATAATCCAGCGCCTCGGAGACCTTGCGCAGATGCAGGCGAGTCGAAGAGCCGTTGAGGTGGTTATCCAGCGCCACGCCCAGCCAGGCGCGGGCCATGCCCGCATCGCCAGCGCGCAAATTGGCCAGGATCAGGTTATTCAGCGCCAACTCCAACTGTGCCGTGTCGCCATCCTCGACGCGTCGTAACTGACGTTCGAATGCCTCGATGGCCTGCTCATAACGGCCATCCTGATAAGCCTCGGTGCCAACCTGGTTGCACTGCACCACGGTGGCGCACTCCTCGGTGGCCTGTACGGTACCGACTAGGCCCAGCAACAGTGGTAGAAACAGCGATTTCGAGCGGATGAGCATAAATAGCATCCTTGCAGTAGTAAGTTTGAATCTTGCATGCACCTGGCCGGCAGGCCTTACTCTCATAAGCCCCACACGATCGGAGCAACGATGGAAGCCGGAACAGCGCAACTGACGATGACCGTACTGATGACACCGGACATGGCCAATTTCTCCGGCAATGTTCACGGCGGCACGCTGCTCAAGTACCTCGATGAAGTGGCCTACGCCTGCGCCAGTCGCTATGCCGGCTGCTACACGGTAACCCTGTCGGTGGATCAGGTGATGTTCCTCGAACCGGTGTATGTCGGCGAACTGGTCACCTTCCTCGCCTCGGTCAACCACACCGGGCGCACCTCCATGGAAGTCGGCATCAAGGTGATCACCGAGAACATCCGCGAGCGCTCGGTACGCCACACCAATAGCTGCTTCTTCACCATGGTCGCGGTCGATCATCAGGGCCGCTCGGTGCCGGTGCCGGAACTCCAGCCGACCACCCCGGAAGGCCTGCGCCGCCAGCGCCAGGCCAAGCAGCGCCGGCAGATTCGTGAAGAATTGCAGCAGCGCTATCAGGCGCTGAGCGAGGAGAAGCACCGGCCCTAGGCACGAAAGTGGCGCCCGGCATGCCCTTCAGTCGTGACCGATGTAGAACAGCAGCTCGCGCCGCTGCGGATGATCCTTGAGCCAGGCGCGAATCTCGTCGGCGCGGGCGATGGCCTCGTCACCGGCGATGCGACTGAAGCGCTCGCGCCGTGCCTGTTCGCTGGCCTCCTGACGCACCTGGCGCTGCCAGGCGTCGGTGAAGATCGCCGGCATGCGCTGGCTCAGCTCCAGGGCCTTGAGCAGTTGCCATTCGCCGCGGTCCAGCCAGGCTTCGTCGCAGGTGCCGCACAGGTCCAGGCGATTGGCGCGGGTACCGCTGATCTGGAACTTGCTCATCAGCTTGGCGCACTTGGGGCAGCTCAGGGCATGGCTGGTTTCGCCGGCTTCGGCTTCAGCGGCCAGGGCTGCTGGCGTTTCCTGCGCCGGCTGGCGTTCGGCCCAGTCGCGGTAGTGCAGCAGGCTGACCAGCGTGCCTGCGCATTGCGGGCAGCCATGGCCGAGCAGGCCATCTTCGAGTTTTGCCGGTTGCAGGCGGCTGGTGCGGCAGGCAGGGCAATGCATGATGCTGACATCCTTTTCAGAGTTGAGTGGGCGAACGCTAGTGCAGAGCCGACGCACGGGCAAGTGGCTATGCTGAGAACTGCGAGGTAGATAGGCTAAGCTCTGCCTCCCGGAGTCGGAGTCACCATGATCAACCTGTTCGATGTCTTCCTGCTGATGCTGTTCGCCACTGCCTGCGCCTGGCTATGGCGCGGTCATGGCATTCGCGAGCGCGCCCTGCAACTGGCCAAACAGCACTGCGCCAAGCTCGACGTGGAGTTGCTCGACGGCGCCGTGGCGCTGCGCCGCCTGGCCATCCAGCGCGATGGCAAGGGGCATCGACGCCTGGCTCGGCTGTATGACTTCGAATTCACCGTCACCGGTGAGCAGCGCCTGCGCGGACATATCAGCATGTTCGGCCAGCACCTCGGCCGCATCGAGCTGGAGCCTCACCCGGTGCTGGAGCCGCAACCCGAGCCGGTTGCGGTGCAGCACCCGGGTAACGTCATTCACCTCGAAGACTGGCGGCGCAAGGCGCAGTAAAGCCCTCCCGACTCAGCCCCGCTGCAGCAGGAAATCGGCCACGCGCTCGGCGCTGTCGGCCGGCTGCTCCTGCATGAAGCAGTGCCCACCCGGCACCACCTGACTGCGTACGTGCGCGTTACTCGCGCACCAGCGCGCTACCGACCTGGCGACGAAGGGGTAGGTGTGCGAGCCGTAAATCACCTCGGTCGGCGTCGTCACCCTGGCCAGCGACGGCCACAGGCGCCGCGGGTAGGAGCCGAAGATATCCGCCTCGCGGCTGGGCCGACACTTCAGCTCCACGCCGCCCTCGACATCCTTCAACGCATGCTCGATATAGGCGTCGAACGCCGCTTCGTCCCAGCCCCGGAACATACCGCGGCCATGCAGCGCGGCATGTGCACTGGCGCGATCCGGCCACTGTCGGCGGCGCTTCTGGGCCCTCTTGGCCAGGCCGGTGCGCTGCGCCAGACCAACCACGTCGGACAGCGCCATCACCCCGATCATCGCCGGGCCGAACAGCACCGGGTCGAGCAGCACCGCGCGGCGGAACAGTTGGGGATGGCGCGCCAGGATCAGGCTGCTGAGTACGCCGCCGAAGCTGTGGCCGAGGGCGTAGCGCGGCACGTCGCCGAACGGCCCACGCGAGGTCTCGAAGGCCTCCACCGCCAGCTCGGCGCTGCGGTTCCAGCCATGGAAGCGACCACCGTGATCACTGTCGCCGTGACCCTGCACATCGCACAGCCAGAGGTCGAAGTCCTCGGCCAGCAATGCCAGCAGCGGCGTGTAGACGCGCCCGCAATAACCGTTGCCATGCAGAAAGTGCAGCAGCGGCTTGCCCGATGGTGGCGTATGCCAACCGCGCAGGGTGAAGCCGGCAGAGGTGTCGTGAGACCAGGGCAGCAATTGCATGGGGGTTATCCACAGCGAGGAGCGCGCGGCGAGTTTATCAGCCGGCAGCAGGGATTCGGCAGATTGCAAAGGCGGCGCTCAGGCCGGCGGCGTCCTGCGCCTGATCGAAGATCAGCTCCAGCCGCGAGTCCTTGCGCCACTCGCTCGGCCCCCAGGCCGGTAGCGCTGGCCCTTGCAGGGCGTTCAGCGCACGCCAGCCCTCGACGCCCTGCAAGACGGCCTTGGCTCGGCGCCAATCCAGGCCCTGCAACCACTGGCTGACCTGCTCGAGATCAAAGCGCTGGCTCGGATGCCAGCGCCAGCCGATGCTCCAGCCTTCGGGCTGTTCCTGCACCTGACAGATCGGCTCGGCGACGTTGCGCCAGATCTGCGCCAGGCCCGGCGCGGTCGCGGGTAACTCGGGCGTCATCTCGATGGGCGCCGCCTGCGCCGCCAGCCCCGGCAGCAGCGCCAGATCGAGCCGGCCCTGCTCGGTCCAGTGCAGCGGCACCGGCGGCAGGTTCGCGGCAATCCGTGCCCGGCTCGCAGCGCCCAGGGATTCGGCCTTGTTCAACAGCAACAGCCCGGCCTCATCCAACGCCTGGCGCTGCACATCCGGCAACGTCTGTCCTGCCGCCAGCGCAGCGGCATCGAGCACCAGCAGCGCCGGTTGCACGGCCAACACGCCACGCCAGGGTGGCTGGCGCAGTTGCGCCAGCAGCTGCGCCGGATGCCCCAGGCCGGACGGCTCGATCAGCAGGCGGTCGGGCCTGGCCTTGCGCAGCAGGCGCCCAAGGCCGACCTGAAACGGCGCGCCATTGACGCAGCACAGGCAGCCGCCAGCCACTTCGGCCAGAGCGATGCCGTCCTCGCCCTGCTCGAGCAAGGCAGCGTCCAGGCCAATCTGGCCGAATTCATTGATCAGCACCGCCCAGCGCTCGTACGCCGGTTTCTGCGCCAGCAGGTGGCGAATCAGGCTGGTCTTGCCGGCGCCCAACGGGCCAGCGATGAGGTGAGTGGGAATTTGACTGAGCATGCGTCCATGGTCGGTGGTTTGCGCGGCGAGTGCCAGCACAGACTACGCCGCGACGGCGTGCTAGATTCGCCGGCAGTTTTTTCTGGAGCCGACAAGATGCGTGCATGGTTGTTGCTGTTCTCTCTGCTACCCGGCCTGGCTTTGGCCGAAGCCTGCATCGTGCATAGCCAGGCCGAACGCCTGGACGTAAAGGTCTGCCAGGAGAATCGCAACATCCCCGCCACGCTGTTCCGCGACGGCTTCTGCCAGCCGCAACTGCAGGGACAAACGGTCGAGGTGGAGTTCGTCGAGCAGTGCCCGAAGGGCGCCTACGGCGTCTGCCAGAACGCACGGGCCGGCAGCAATCTGTATCTGCAGGATATCCACTACTACGGCGTGGCCAGCGACGCGCTGTATCTGGAGCCGGCCTGCAGCACTCAGTACCAGGGCACCTGGATCAAACCCTGACATCAAAGCGTCACCAAACAAGCGCCTAATGACTGCGGGTACCTCACATGACCCTCATGTCGAGTCACTCCTCGACATGATCTCTTGGTGCTTAAGGCCGGCGCAGCTGCTCCGGCCTATTTTTTACCATGCAATAGGCTGCGCGCGGCCTCAGGCCAGCCAGTCCAGGGTCAGCAGCAGGCGCCGCTCGCCAGCCGGCGGCTGCGGCGAGCGATGGATCAGACCGCGTCCTTCGTTGCCCTGCCATTTTTCCCCTTTGGCCAATGCCACATGACCGGTGCCCAGACGCTGGATCGACACCTCGTCCTGCGGCTCTGCACCCGGCTGACCGAGCCTGCTGCGCAGCATGCCCCCCTCCTCCAGCCAGTCACTGCCGACACCGGCGTAGCTGGTGATCAGCCGCAGCGGCACGTGATCGACGTGAAAGCGCGGGCACATGGCCTTGTCCAGCGCACGCAGACGTAAACCGATGCGTTGGGCATCGAGCAGGCAGGCATAGGCGCGCACCAACCAGGCCACGTCGGCGAGAAAGGCCGCCTGCCCCGGCAGATCGGCGTACTGCGCCACCAGGCCATCGAGGTTCGGCTCACTGTCCGCGCGCGGCAGCTCCAGAGTGATGGACTGCGCCAGCGGCTCACCTTGCGCCAGCAGCGCGGCGGCGAAATCGGCGATCTGCGCCGGCAGACGGCGCTGCCAGACGGCCAGATTGACGCCGTCGTGCAGCACCTCACCGAGCACCTGAATGTCCTCGCCCAGCACCTGCCGGGCCAGGTTTGGCAACTGCAGGGCGAACATCAGGCGGCCTCCTGCTGCCAGGCGCCGAACGGGTCAGCCAGCAGGCGCCAGGCCTCAGGGCCACCGGCCATTTCCTCGTCGCTCAGCAGGCAGTCGTCCAGCTCACGCACCAGGCGCGCGAAATCGATGTTCTGGCCGATGAATACCAGCTCCTGACGGCAATCGCCGACCTCGGCGCTCCAGTGCTGCATGATCGCCTGCAGACCTTCCTCGTCCTGCGGCCAGTGCTGCTTGGGCACGAAGCGCCACCAGCGCCCGGCCAGGCCATGGCGCATCAGGCCGCCGGCCTGCGACCAGCTGCCGGCTTCCTGGTACTTGCTGGCCAGCCAGAAGAAACCCTTGGAGCGCAGCAGACGGCCGTTGCTCCACTCCTGCGAGAGGAAGTCGAAGAAGCGCTGCGGATGGAACGGCCGGCGCGCCCGGTAAGCGCTGGAGGCGATGCCGTATTCCTCGGTCTCCGGCACGTGCTCGCCGCGCAGCTCCTTGAGCCAGCCCGGCGCCTGCGAGGCGCGGTCGAAGTCGAAGCGACCGGTGTCGAGGATCTTGTCCAGGGCGATGCGGCCCATGCTCATGGCCTGAATATCGGCGTGAGTGTTGAGGCCACGCAGAATCGCCATCAGTTCCTCGCGCTCGGCCTGGCTGATCAGGTCGATCTTGCTGATCAGGATGACGTCGGCAAACTCCACCTGCTCGATCAGCAGGTCGGTGATCGAACGCTCGTCCTCCTCGCCGAGTGTTTCGCCACGGCTGGCCAGGCTGTCGGCCTCATGAAAGTCGCGCAGGAAGTTCACCCCGTCGACCACCGTGACCATGGTGTCGAGCCGCGCCAGATCGGACAGGCTGCGGCCCTGCTCGTCGCGGAAGGTGAAGGTCTCGGCCACCGGCAACGGCTCACTGATGCCGGTGGACTCGATCAGCAGGTAGTCGAAGCGGCCATCGCTGGCCAGGCGCGCGACTTCTTCGAGCAGGTCTTCGCGCAGGGTGCAGCAGATGCAGCCGTTGCTCATCTCCACCAGCTTCTCTTCGGCGCGGTTGAGGCTGACGTCGCGCTGCACTTCGCTGCCGTCGATGTTGATTTCGCTCATGTCGTTGACGATCACCGCGACCCTGAGGCCGTCGCGATTCTTCAGCACATGGTTGAGCAGGGTGCTCTTGCCGGCGCCGAGAAAGCCGGACAGCACGGTAACGGGTAGACGCGGGTTCATGGAGTGTTCCTCGTTTTCAGTCACGGTCACGCTGGTGTTTTTCACGCTGCTCCTGACGCTCCTTGGCTTCGATGCACAGGGTCGCGGTCGGGCGCAGCAGCAGGCGCTTGAGGCCGATGGCTTCGCCGGTCTCGGCGCACCAGCCGTATTCGCCACGCGCCAGGCGTTCGAGCGCCTGGTCGATCTTGTCCAGCAGCTTCTTTTCCCGCTCCAGCAGGCGCAGCTGCCACTGCCGCTGCTCCTCGGCGGCGCCTATGTCGGCCACGTCGCTGCTGGTGTCGGGCTCACGCAGTTGGGTGAATTCGTCGTCGATGCGTGCCTGCAATTCGGCACGCTGGGTCAGCAGCAGCTCACGGAAGAAGCGCTGCTGAGCGTCGTTCATATAGTCATCGGCTGGCTGGGTGAGCAGCTCGGCTTGGCTCAGGGCTGTATCGGTCATGGCTTCGTCTGAATAACTTTAATTGTTATAACATAACATTTATTATCACCAGCAACCTACGGATACGCAATGAACGAAATGACCCTGCCCGATATCGCCGCTCAGCCCACCCACCATGAACTCAGCCTGGACTGGGTGGGAATGGCCGGTATCGCCCTGCCCGTTCGTCTGCTCGACAGCCCCGTAGGTGCCCGTCTCGATATCGGCGTCAGCCTCGATGACCCCGGCGCCCGAGGCATTCACATGTCGCGCCTGTACCTGGCGGCGCAGCGGCTGGCACACCAGGCGCTGGACGTTGCCGCCCTGCAGCAGGTGCTCGACGAATGCCTCGGCAGTCACCAGCAGCTCTCCGACAGCGCCAGCCTGAGCCTGTATGGCGACGTCGTGCTGCAACGCCCCGCACTGGTCAGCCCGCTGCATGGCTGGAAGCCCTACCCCTTCGAGATCCACGCCCGCCAGGACGGCCGCGGCCTGAGCCTCGAGCTACAGGTCGAAGTCACCTACTCGTCCACCTGCCCCTGCTCTGCCGCACTCGCACGCCAGCTGATCCAGCAGCGCTTTGCCGAGGACTTTGCCGAAGATCAGGTGGACCGCCGGCAACTGCATGACTGGCTGGGCTCGACCCAAGGCATCGTGGCGACGCCGCATAGCCAGCGCAGCAGCGCCATCCTGCAGATACGCCTAGATGCCGACACGCTGCAGTTGCCGCTGCTGGAGCTGGTGGACACGGCCGAACTGGCGCTGGGCACCGCCGTACAGACAGCCGTCAAACGGGCCGACGAGCAGGCCTTCGCTCTGGCCAACGGGCAGAACCTGATGTTCTGCGAAGACGCCGCCCGCCGCCTGCACCGCGCCTTGCGTCAGCTGCCGCAGGCACAGGCGTTTCGCATCAAGGTGGTACACGGAGAAAGCCTGCATGCCCACGACGCCGTGGCCACCAGTCGCTGGAACTGGAACCAGCCATGATCAGCCCGCGCCGCTGGCGCCGGCAGCAAGGCCGGCGCCTGCCACCCAACGCTCAAGGAGCCTGCATGATCCGCAAGAACCCATCCGGCCATCTGCCGCTGATCGCCGAATCGGCCTACGTCGACAAGACCGCGATCATCTGCGGCAAGGTGATCATTCACGACAACGTCTTCGTCGGTCCCTACGCAGTGATTCGCGCCGATGAGGTGGACGCCAGCGGCGACATGCAGCCCATCGTCATCGGCGCCAACTCCAACATCCAGGACGGCGTGGTGATCCACTCCAAGTCCGGCGCGGCGGTAACCATCGGCGAACACACGTCCATCGCCCATCGCTCGATCATTCACGGCCCGTGCAGCGTCGGTAATCGCGCGTTCATCGGCTTCAACAGCGTGCTGTTCAACTGCGCCGTCGGCGATGGCTGCGTGGTGCGACACAACGCCGTGGTCGACGGCTGCGACCTGCCTCCGGGCTTCCACGTCACGTCGACCCAGCGCATCGGGCCGCAGACCGACCTCGCCAGCCTGCCGCGCGTGAGGGTATCGGCCAGCGAATTCTCGGAGGACGTGGCGCGCACCAATATCGACCTGGTACGCGGCTACAAGGCCCTGCAGAACGAGTTCTGAACGCCCGCCTACCAGCCCCCTCCACCGCCGCCGCCACCGCCTCCACCAGAGGAGCCGCCACCGGACGAACCACCACTGTCCGAGGAGCTGCTCGATGGCGGCGACGAGGCCAGTGCCGTGGCGCTGGCAAGCCCCGCAACCAGCGCGCCGCTCAGCGCCTGTGGCGAGCTGTAGCTGCTGTGGCTGTGGTACCAGTCGGGTTGGTAGTCGCGCTGCGCAGGGTCGATCAGACCGCTGGCCAAGGCCTCGCTGAAGCGTGCGCTCCATTTGTCTTCCACGCCCAGGGCCATGGCGAACGGCAGGTGGCGCTCGTACAGGGCGATGCTCATCGCCGGGGCGTCGCCGGCCAGGGCCAGGGCGTCACGCTCGGCCAACTGCAGATAATCGCGATAGCCTTCCAGGGCATCGAGCAGGCGCCGGCCTTTCAGGGTCGGTGCCGGCAACAGGTAATAGAACACCACCACCAGCACCGTATAAGCGACAACCAGCAACAGTGCCGGTACGGACACCGCCGCTGCGATCATCATCAGCCCCACCGGTACTGGCCAGCCGAACATCAGCGCCACCAGGTACAAGCCCATCTGCTTGCCGAAGCTCGGCTGGTGGCGGGCCATGCTGAACACGATCAAGGTCGGTACGCCAAAGCCCAGGCTGAACACCAGTCCGGCCAGACCTGCGGCCCAATCCTCGCCACCCTGACCACTCAGGAGCACGGTAGCCACACAGGCCAGTGCGGCCCACAGCAAGCCCCACACCCAGACGCCACGGTTGTTGGCGAACCAGGCCTTGCCTTGCTCCCTCAAGTGGCTGCTCAGCCCGGCCACCGCATCCGCCAGGCGCGGCTCGTACTCGCTGCCGATGGTCAGCGCGATGCCGACCTTGTTGGCCGGGAACAGGCGCTTGCGCAGGTCACGGTCGAGCTCGCTCATCTCACCATCTGCGCCCTGGTCACGGGCCAGGCTGAAACCACCGCCGTGCGCTTTGTCCTCGATATGCAGGTGCTTACCGATGGCCATGTCGGTCAGCCATACACTGAAAGCCCGTGCCTCGCCGAACGCGCCGCGCAACCCGCGATGCCAGAGGTAACCGGCCTGCACCGCACTCATGCCCTGCGGCGCCTCGAACAGCGGAATGATCACGCCCTTCTGCGGGTCTCGGCCAACACGGTTCCAGGCCTTGAGGTAGAACAGCAACAGGCCGATCAGCAACAGCGCGCCCAGACCCAGCCCCAGATTGTCCAGCAGCACCCGCGTGGCGCTCTGCAGCAGTCCCGGCCGTGGCACCAGCCCGGCTTGCCAGTCCACGGCCACGGTCAGACCGTTATGGGGCGGCAGCACTTTGGTGGTGACCAGGCGCAGGAAGTCGTCTCGCTGCTCGACTATCTGGAAATCCTTGCCCTGAGCCCCCTGGCCCCCGGTATAAGCGGCCCACTGACCGATCCGCGCACCTGTCGGCAAATGCACCTCGACCGACGCCTGGCGGATGGGAAAAACCCAGCCGTTGCCCGTGACGTTCCAGTACAGCTCGTCCGTGTCGGCGTGGTGCAACAGGGCTCGCCCGACCCGATAGCGCAGCTCGTAACTATGCCGTCCCGGCTCCAGCAGGACATTCGGCGAGCCGAGATAAAAGCGTATCCAGGCGCCGTTGCGCTCACGGCGCACCGCTTCGGGACGGCCATCGCGGGTCACGCCCAGCAGGCTGATCGGGCTGCTCTGCTCGAGCCCCAGTGGCAGCGCATAGCCGACCGGTAGATCGCGATAGATGCCGCGCCGGATATCCCGTCCCTCGGCGTGCACGGTGATGCGTTCGGTCACCAGCAGATTGCCGTCCGCCTCGACCTGCAGGCTCACGGCAAAATCCTCGATGGCCTCCTGCGCCGACACCAGGCCGGGCAACAGGCAGACAATCAGCAACAGGCCACGCAACCATCCCAGCATGTTCAGAACTCCATCTTCGGCGATTGGCCGTCACGCGGATCATCCAGCGTGAAGTAATCGGCGGGGCTAAAGGAAAACAGACGCGCCACCAGATTGCTCGGCACCGACTCGACCAGCACGTTGAGCTCGCGCACCGCCCCGTTGTAGTAACGCCGCGCCATCTGGATATGGTTCTCGACCTCGCTGATGTTGCCCTGCAACTCGCGAAATTGCTCGTCGGCCTTGAGCTCGGGATAGGCCTCGACCAGGGCGAACAGCTGGCGCAACTGGCTACCCAGCTGCGCCTCGACCGGTGCCCGCAGCCCCATTGGCGAGTCAACCAGTTGCATCGCCCGCGCGCGCTCCAGCACCAGCGCTTCGAGGGCGCTCTGCTCGTAACTCATATACTGCCGTACGCACTCCACCAACGCCGGAATCAGGCTGGAACGGCGCTTGAGCTGCACATCGATACCGCTCCACGCCTCGGCCACACGGTGCCGGTTGAACACCAGGCGGTTGTAGTAAAAGACCGTGGTGGCGCCCAGCAACAGCAACGCCGCCAGGCACCACCAGAACCACGAATGCGGCATACACCCTCCTTGTTGAGTCTGTTGTGACAGCCATTGTCCTCATAGCGACACCCCGGGAGGACATCCTATCGATATGCTCGTATCCTCTAATGCCAGCCTGCCAGCGAGGTCCACCATGCAGATCGAGCTGATCGAGATCCGCGATCACCTTAATCGCTTCGCCCCTTTCGATAACCTGCCGGAGCAAACGCTCGACGAGATCGCTCGTCAAGTGCAGGTTGGCTATTTCAAGGCCGGCAGCGAGATTCTCGCCGCTGGCGCGCCGATTCATGAGCTGCATTACGTGCGCAGCGGCGCGGTGGAGACCCATCGCCGCGGGGGCGAATTGCACAATCGCCTGACCGAGGGCGATATCTTCGGCCAGGCCGGCCTGCTGCGGGGCAACAAGGTACGCCTGGGTGCCAGGGCACTGGAAGACAGCCTGATCTATTTCATCCCCGGCCCACTGTTTCAGCAGCTCTGCGATCAGTTCGACAGCTTCGCCGACTTCGTCGAGGCCGAAGGCCAATCGCGACTCAAATCGGCCCTCGAGGACAGTCACGGCAAAGCCAGCGAGCTGATGAAGATCAAGGTACGCAAGCTGATCGGCCGCTCGCCGGTCAGCGTGCCGCTGGACATGTCCGTACAGCAGGTGGCGAAGGTGATGAGCGAGCAGAGCGTGTCCTCGGTGATCATCGTCAACCCCAGCAGGCGCTGGCCCAACCCGGCGCAGGTGCAGGTGGCCGATCAGCAGAATCAGGTGATGGCCGGGATCCTCACCGACCGCGACCTGCGCGTGCGTGTGCTGGCCGAAGGGCTGCCAGGCGACACCCCGGTGAGCCAGGTGATGACCCCAGGGCCGGTCACCGTGCAGGCCGACGAGTCGGTGTTCGAGGCCATGCTGTGCATGCTGCGCAACAACATCCACCACCTGCCCGTGCTGCAGCGGCGTCGCCCGGTGGGCATGATCTCGCTGGCCGACGTCATTCGCTATGAGTCGCGCAGCAGCCTCTATCTGGTCAACAGCATCTTCAACAAGGACTCCGTCGAGGGCCTCAAGAACCTGTTGCCTGACCTGCACGCCACCTTCGTGCGCATGGTCGCCGACGATGCCAGCGCACACATGGTCGGCCGCGCCATGAGCAGCATCGGCCGTGCCTTCACCCGTCGCCTGCTGATCCTCGCCGAAGAGAAGCTCGGCCCGCCGCCAGTGCCTTACTGCTTCATGATCGCCGGCTCGATGGCCCGCGATGAGCAACTGCTACTCACCGATCAGGACAATGCCCTGGTACTCGACGACAGCTTCGACCCGGAACTGCATGACCCCTACTTCGCGGAAATGGCGCAGTTCGTCAGCAACGGCCTGTCTGCCTGCGGCTACGCCTACTGCAAGGGCGGGATCATGGCCAGCAACTCGAAGTGGCGCCAGCCACTGAAGGTCTGGCGGCAATACTTCAGCGAGTGGATCGAACGACCCAACCCGGAAACCCTGCTCAACAGCAGCATCTTCTTCGACCTCGATGGCGTGTACGGCAAGACCGCGCTGGTGGAGAACCTCAAGGAAATGCTGGCAGAAAAGGCCAGCGCCACGCCGGCCTTCCTCGCCGCGCTGGCGCGCAATGCGCTCAACCGCACGCCGCCGCTGGGCTTCTTCCGCACCTTCGTGATGGAAACCGATGGCCGGCAGAAGAACATCATCAACCTCAAGGGCCGTGGCACGGCGCCGCTGACCGACCTGATCCGCGTGCATGCCCTGGCCTGCGGTTCCAAGGCGCAGAACTCGCTGGAGCGCCTCGACGCCATCGCCGCCACCAAACTGCTGCCGCAGGAAGCCCTCGATCATCTGCGCTACGCCTTCGAGTTCCTCAGCCTGGTGCGCATCCGCCACCAGGCACGTGAGGTGGAAGCCGGCAACCCACCCGATAACTATGTCGAACCGGAAAAATTCAGCTCCAGCGAACGCCACCACCTCAAGGAAGCCTTCCAGGTAGTGAGCAACGCGCAGAAATTCCTGCGCTTCCGCTACCCGGCCCAGCCTCTGGCGCGTCCGCAATGAGTGATTGTCAGACCCTAGACTGGCCGCAACGCTTCGCCGAGCTCGCGGCCAGCAGCAATGACGAACGCCTGCGCGCCTACTACGGCGCCGGTTGCATCGCCGCCGACACGCCCCTGGCCGAGGTGCCGCTGGTAGCACTGGACGTGGAAACCACCGGCCTCGACCCGCGCGAGCACGCCATCGTCAGCCTCGGCCTGGTGCCGCTGGATCTGCAGCGCATCCGCTGCGCCGAGTCGCGTTACTGGGTGGTCAAGCCCACCAGCGAGCTGAGCGCCGAGTCGGTGACCTTCCACCACATCACCCACTCCGATGTCCGCCATGCCCCGCGCCTGGCTCATGTACTGGATGAATTGCTCGAAGCCTTGGCCGGCAAGGTAGTAGTGGCGCACTACCGCAAGATCGAGCGCAACTTCCTCGACCAGGCCCTGCGCCAGCACCTGGGCGAAGGGCTGCTCTTCCCGATCATCGACACCATGGAGCTGGAAGCCCGGGTGCACCCCAAACGTAGCGTCAACTGGTGGGACCGCCTGCGTGGTCGCGAGCGCATCTCCATCCGCCTGGCCGACAGCCGCCTGCGCTACGGCTTGCCGCTGTATTCCGCGCACCATGCGCTGACCGATGCACTGGCCTGTGGAGAACTGCTGCAGGCGCAGGTGGCGGCGCACTATCCGGCGCATACGCCCGTGGGGGCGGTCTGGAGCTGATCGCCCCGGGGCGACGCTTTTTATTCGCGCATGCCGGCCGCTGCCGGCGCACAGGCCGATCTCATCGCACGGGCACGTCCGGGCATCGGTCTAGGCAGGCAGCTCAGCTCCAATGCTGCCGCCCTGCACTGCAAAAGGTGTCTTGATCGCCTCCAGGCTCCATGTGTAAAAGCATCCGGAACGCTCTGCGCTAATTCGGCTCGCACCAGTCGCGGTGCGATGCGTTACAAGCGCAGATACCCACACCAGGTATGGGCACCATCAATTCAGGGCAACGCAGACCAACACCATGAATCGCCGCAAAAAGATCAAGCAACTACTCGAAGCCCACGCCAAGAAGGCCAACGCCAAGCTCGCCCCAAAAAACAACAAGCCCAGGTACATCAGCAAGGCTGACAGGGCGAAGTTGGAGGCTGAAGCGGTTCAAGAGCCTTTCGCGCCCAGTGAGTAAAAACCGGATAGACGGATGATGGGGCGCACGTAGAGCGTGGGGCCCGTCGAAAAGCCAAGAGCATCGCGGCTGAAGCCGCTCCTACCCGGCCGTACGGGGCTAACCCAGCACTCTGTCGGCGGTGTAGACCGCTTCGTCGAGGAAGACGTTGACCGCCGGATGATCGCGCTCGCCCTTGCGGTAGGCGAGGAACACGCCGCGCTGGATATCCGGCAGCAGAGGCACGGCGATGACGCCGGGCAGCGGGCGCACCAGGCGCAGGCCGGAGACGATGGAGATGGAGTTGCCCGAAGCGACCATGGCCGCGACCATCTCGAAGCCGGCGCAGTGGGCGTTGATGCGCGGGGCAAAGCCGGAGCGGCGGCACAGGTTGGCGATGAACTCACCGAAGGAGCTGCCGCTGGAGTCCAGTGCCCAGGCTTCGTCGCGCAGGTCAGCGACGGTCAGGCTGTCGCGCCCGGCCAGGGCATGGTCGATGGGCAGCAGCACATGCAACAGATCCTGGGTCAGGGGAATCAGCGCGTAATGCTCGCGGTTCTCGTCCGGGGTCACGGCCAGGTCGTCGATCACCGCCACGTCGATCTGCCAGGAGCCCAGAGCGCTGAGGCTTTCCTGCGGCTCCAGATCCAGCACCACCACATTCAACCGAGGGTAAGCACCGCGTAGCGCGCGCACGGTTTCCGCGATCACCGCCACGGCGATCGAAGGGAAGGCCGCCACGCGCAGTTCGCCGGCAATTTCCCCGCGCAGCAGCGCCAGCTCGGAACGCGCTTCGTCGAGCACCACGAGGATGCGCTCGGCATGCGCCACCAGACGCTCACCGGCCGGCGTCAGCACCACACCGCGCCCACGCCGCTCGATCAATGCCACGTCGACTTCGCGTTCGAGCTGGGCGACCTGCTGCGACACCGCCGAGGGTGTCAGGTGCAGCGACTCGGCAGCGGCCGCCATGGTACGGCAGCGGGCCAGTTCGCGCAGGGTTCGCAGGCGGGTGATGTCCATGGCGCAATCTCAATAGTTAAGTGACGCTAACGAATACGTTAAAAATAAATCAGTATACATAATGATATGGCCGTTCTTAGATAGGACATCCGCACGCGCGTAACCGGGCGCGTGTTCATTCAATCGACAAGAAGATCTCCGCCATGGCTATCAGCGTTTTTGACCTGTTCAAAGTGGGTATCGGCCCGTCCAGCTCTCACACCGTCGGCCCGATGCGCGCCGCCGCGCTGTTCACCCACGCCCTGGAAAACCACGAGCACATGCCCAAGGTGACCCGTGTGGTCGCCGAGCTGTACGGCTCGCTGGGCGCCACCGGCAAGGGCCATGGCAGTGACAAGGCGGTACTGCTCGGCCTCAGCGGCCATGAGCCGGATACCGTCAACGTCGATCAGGTGCCCGAGTACATCGAGGCCATCCGTCGCGACAAGCGCATCGTCCTGGCCGGCAAGCATGCCGTGGCCTTCGATGAGAAAGCCGACCTGAAGATGTTCCGCAAGGCGCTGCCCCTGCATGCCAACGGCCTGCGCTTCGCCGCCTTCGATGCCGCCGGCATCCAGCTGCACGAGGCCACCTACTACTCGGTCGGCGGCGGCTTCGTGGTCAGCGAGGCGGTGCTGGCCGATGGCAGCAAGCAGAAGATCATCGCCCCGGACGCCACCTCGCTGCCGCTGCCCTTCCGCAGCGGCGCCGATCTGCTCAAGCTGACCCGCGAGCACGGCATCGGCATCGCCGAAGTGATGCGCCGTAACGAGCGCCACTGGCGCACGGACGAAGAGACCGACACCGGTCTGCTGAACATCTGGAAGGTGATGCAGGCCTGTGTGGATCGTGGCTGCCGCACCGAGGGCATCCTCGCTGGCGGCTTCAAGGTACGCCGCCGCGCCGCCATCCTGGCGCGCAAGCTGGGCGGTTTCCAACGCAGCTACATCGAAGACCCGCTGCGCATGCTCGACTGGGTCAATCTCTGGGCGCTGGCGGTGAACGAAGAAAACGCCGCTGGTGGCCGCGTGGTCACCGCACCGACCAACGGCGCCGCCGGCATCGTCCCGGCGGTGCTGCACTACTACGCCAATGCCATTTCCGGCGCCAACGAGCGCGGCATCATCGACTTCCTGCTGACCGCCGGCGCCATCGGCATCCTGTACAAGGAAAACGCCTCGATCAGCGGCGCTGAAGTGGGCTGCCAGGGCGAAGTGGGCGTGGCCTGTTCGATGGCTGCCGGCGCGCTGTGTGCGGTACTGGGCGGCACCCCGGAGCAGGTCGAGAACGCCGCCGAGATCGGCATGGAACACCACCTGGGCCTGACCTGCGACCCGGTCGGCGGCCTGGTGCAGATCCCCTGCATTGAGCGCAACGCCATCGCCTCGGTGAAGGCGATCAACGCCGCACGCATGGCGCTGTACGGCGACGGCGCGCACTACGTGAGCCTGGACAAGGTGATCAAGACCATGCGCGAGACCGGTGCCGACATGCTGACCAAGTACAAGGAAACCGCTCGCGGCGGCCTGGCGGTGAATATCATCGAGTGCTGATGCCCAGCCAGCCCTGAAAACGCCCCGCCTAGCCGGGGCGTTTTCATTTCGGGCGGACGGTCAGCGTTGACCTCTGCCGCACACTTGCCTCGATCCCGCAGACGCAAACCTCGACCCTATGCACAGCGATGGCGGCATTCGTCGCGGGACGCAGCGCCTGCAGGCCCACCGATTTCAGCGGCCGAGTGACGAGCCTCCCGATCCGCGCTTGCGCCAGCCTGTGAGCGCACCCTGGATCAGCGTCCCCACCTGCCTACCTGACAAGCGCTGAACGCAGCACGGTGCCTCCATCAGCGCAGCAACTGCAGCAGCGGAGAAGGGTCTCGCCTCGGTCTACCCCTAAACGAAAACGCCCCTATCTTGCGATAGAGGCGTTGTTGGCTGAACCCGGCTGCGCACTGCAGCCGAGCGTAGCGATGCGCTTAGCGCGGTTCGCTCATCAACCCCTTGACGATCGCCACGCAGCCGACCAGCAGCACGATGGTGAACGGCAGGCCGGTGGAAACCGCCATGGCCTGCAGGGCCACCAGGCCTCCGCCGAGCAACAGGGCCACGGCCAGGGCGCCTTCCATGATCACCCAGAACACCTTCTGCGAAACCGGCGAGTTGATCTTGCCGCCAGCGGTGATGGTGTCGATTACCAGCGAACCGGAGTCCGACGAGGTGATGAAGAACAGCACCACCAGCACGATGGCGATGAAGGAGCTGATGGCGCTGATCGGCAGCTGATCGAGCATGACGAACATTTTCAGCTCCAGTGCAGCCTGGCCCAGCTCGGTCAGACCACCGATGGCCTGGTGCAGCGCGGTGCCACCGAAGGTGCTCATCCAGATCACCGACACCAGCGACGGCACCAGCAGCACGGCAGTGAGGAACTCACGTACGGTACGGCCACGGCTGACGCGCGCGATGAACATGCCCACGAACGGCGACCAGCTGATCCACCAGGCCCAGTAGAAGGCGGTCCAGCCCTGGCTGAAGTTGGCGTCTTCACGACCCACCGGATTGGACAGCGACGGCAGGTATTGCAAATAAGCACCCAGGTTATCCAGCACACCGGTCAACAACAGCACGGTAGGGCCGGCGACCAGCACGAACGCCAGCAGTGCGAAGGCCAAACCCATGTTGATTTCGGAGAGGATCTTCACACCCTTGTCCACACCAGTGAGTACCGAGCACAGCGCGATCAGGGTGATCACGGTGATCAGCAGCACCTTGGTGGTAGTGTCGGCCGGCAGGCCGAACAGCGCGTGCAGGCCAGCGGTAGCCTGCTCGGCGCCCAGGCCCAGAGAGGTCACCAGACCGAACAGGGTGGCGAACACCGCCAGGATGTCGATGACGTGGCCCGGCCAGCCCCACACGCGCTCACCGAGCAGCGGGAAGAAGATCGAGCGGAACGACAGCGGCAGACCCTTGTTGAACGAGAACAGCGCCAGTGCCAGAGCGACGATGGCGTAGATCGCCCAGGGGTGCAGGCCCCAGTGGAAGATGGTGGTGGCCATGCTCAGGCGCGCCGCTTCGGCGGAGTTGCCAGCAGCCCCACCAAGCGGTGCCCAGTCGGTACGCACGCCATTGGCATCCACGGCCGTACCGCCGAGGGCGGTGCCGTAGTGCGACATCGGCTCGGCAACGCCGTAGAACATCAGGCCGATACCCATGCCTGCGGCGAACAGCATGGCGAACCAGGAAAAGTAGGAGTAATCGGGACGGGCCAGGGTGCCGCCCAAACGCACCTTGCCCAGCGGCGAAACGATCAGGCCCAGGCACAACAGCACGAAGATGTTGGCCGAACCGATGAAGAACCAGGAGAGGTGCACTGTCAGCCAGTCACGCACGGCCTTGAACAGCGGCTCCACCTGATCGTGCATGGCCAGCGCCAGCGCGACGAAGATGAGTGCGGCCACCGCCGATATCAGGAATACCACACCGTGGATATCGAGGTTGACCAGATAACGGCCACGGATGTTGTCCTGGCCAACCACATAGTCGGTGTCAATGAGATTGACGGCGCCGCTAGGGGCGGGAATACCGTCTGCGGATGAATCTTTCTTGCGGGATACGGGGCCTTGGCTCAAGGGGCTGCTCCTTCTTTTTTTACTCGCGAGCAATGCGGCGACCGCCGCTGCTATACGCGGATGCTGACGCTATCAGAAGGAAAATCGGCTCTGCGCTGCGCAAGCGGCGCAGGCTTTCCCATTAACGACCGCAAGGCGGGAATGAAAAAGCGCGCCGATGGGCGCGCTCTTTTCAGTGGTGTGCAGCAAGCTTCATCGAGGCTCGCTCATCAACCCCTTGACGATGGAAATACAGCCCACCAGCAGCACGATGGTGAACGGCAACCCGGTCGACACAGCCATCGCCTGCAGCGCCACCAGGCCGCCGCCGAGCAACAGGGCAATGGCGATGACGCCCTCGATGCTGGCCCAGAACACGCGCTGCGGTACCGGCGCATTGACCTTGCCGCCAGCGGTGATGGTGTCGATCACCAGCGAGCCGGAGTCCGACGAGGTGATGAAGAACACCACCACCAGCACGATGCCGATGAACGAGGTGATGCTGGTCAGCGGCATTTCACCGAGCATGCTGAACAGCTTCAGCTCCAGGCCGGCGTTCTGCGCACCGGTGAAACCATCGACCAGCAGCTGGTTGATGGCGGTACCCCCGAAGGCGGTCATCCACAGCACCGACACCAGCGACGGTACCAGCAGCACGGCCGTGAGGAACTCACGCACGGTACGGCCACGGCTGACGCGCGCGATGAACATACCCACGAACGGCGACCAGCTGATCCACCAGGCCCAGTAGAAGGCGGTCCAGCCCTGGCTGAAGTTGACGTCCTCACGACCAACCGGATTGGCCAGCGCCGGCAGGTACTGCAGGTATGCGCCGAGGTTCTTGAAGAAGTCGGTGAAGATCACCAGGGTCGGCCCGGCGATGATGACGAACAGCAACAGAGCCATGGCCAGGCCCATGTTGATCTCCGACAGGCGCTTGACCCCCTTGTCCAGGCCGGCGACGACCGAGGCCAGGGCGATCATGGTGATGGCGATGATCAACAGCACCTTGGTGGTATCCGTGGCCGGAATGCCGAACAGGTACTCCACCCCGGCAGCCGCCTGTTCGGCGCCCAGACCGAGCGAAGTGACCAGACCGAACAGGGTGGCGAACACCGCGAGAATGTCGACGATATGCCCGGGCCAGCCCCACACGCGCTCGCCGAGGATCGGGTAGAAAATCGAACGGATCGACAGCGGCAGGCCCTTGTTGAACGAGAACAGCGCCAGTGCCAGTGCGACGATGGCGTAGATCGCCCAGGGGTGCAGACCCCAGTGGAAGATGGTCGCGGCCATGCCCAGGCGCACCGCTTCCTCGGCGTTGCCTGCGGCGCCACCCAGTGGTGCCCAGTCGGTACGCACACCATCCGCCCCGACGCTGATGCCGCCCATCGCCGAGCTGTAATGCGACATCGGCTCGGAGACACCGTAGAACATCAGGCCGATGCCCATACCGGCAGCGAAGAGCATGGAGAACCAGCCCATGTAGGTGTAATCGGGGGTGGCATCCTTGCCGCCCAGACGCACCCTGCCCAACGGCGAGACGATCAGGCCCAGGCTGAGCAGGACGAAAATGTTGGCGGCGCCGATGAAGAACCAGGCCATGTGGTGGGTCAGCCAGTCGCGCACACCACTGAACAGCGGTTCGACCTGATTCTGCAGAGCCAGGGCGAGGATCACGAAGATCACCGCAACCAGCGCGGAGATGGTGAAGACCTTGCCGTGGATATCCAGCGAGAAGATGAACTGGCCTTTGATGTTGTCCTGGCCGATGACGTAATCGGTATCGATCAGATTGGCTTCACCGGTCGGCGCCGGGATGCCCTCGTGGGTTTCCGCTGCGGATGGCGGGGTCGTTTCATTCGAAGGGACGTTTCCCATATCTTGGCGTGCTCCTTGATGCGTTGACTCGCTAGACGAGCGTGAACAGGACAGATGCCCTCCTCTTATTAAGTGACGCCCCACACAGGCAGCCCTGAAAATCATCCGGTCTTCAGAGGCCTCCCAAGCGAGCCGTACTGGAAAAGGTAACACATGAATTCCGTTCACTCGGCTCCACAGACACATGAAAAGCCCGAATAATTCCCCAGAAGGTGGCAATCTGCCCGGTACTGCCACGCCACGAAACACCGTGGCAGGATGAACGTACAACGCTCTGCCACCGTCGTAGTCACTAGCACACGGCCCGTACAAAGGAAGACCCTGCATGCTCGCGGATTTCGGCATTCCCCATCTGTTCGCCTACCTGATCGCCACCATTCACAGCCTCGGCGTGGTGGCCGCGATCCACGCCGTGCTGACCGTCCGCACCGCCCAGGGCGCACTGGCCTGGGGCCTGTCGCTGTTCTTCATGCCTTACCTGACACTGCTGCCGTATCTGGTGTTCGGGCGCAGCCGCTTCGACGCCTACGTCAAGGCGCGGCGCCAAGCCGATCAGGAAATGCGCCTGGCGATGACCGAGCAGGACTGGCGCCCCTGGGTCGAGGAAGCCAAGGCTGCCCATCTGTCGCCCGCCTACAACCGCCTCCGCGCCCTGCCCCGCCTGTCGCATCTGCCTGGCCTGACCGGCAACCGCGTCGAGTTGCTGATCGACGGCGAGGCCACCTTCACCGCGATCCTCAAGGCACTGGCCAGCGCACAGCAGGTGATTCTGCTGCAGTTTTTCATCATCCGCGACGACGCCCTCGGCCAGCGCCTGCGCGACGTGCTGCTGGAGCGTGCGGCCGCCGGCGTTCGGGTGCATGTGCTGTACGACGGCGTCGGCAGCCACTCGCTGCCCCGCGCCTACATCGACCACCTGCGCCGCGGCGGCGTAGAGGTGCATGCCTTCCCCACTCGTTCCGGGTTGTTCAACCGCTTCCAGCTGAATTTTCGCAACCACCGCAAGATCGTCGTGGTCGACGGCGAGATCGGTTTTCTCGGCGGGCTCAACGTCGGCATCGAATACCTCGGGCAGAAGCCGCCCCTGGCGCCCTGGCGCGACACCCATGTGGAAGTGCGCGGGCCGGTGGTGGCGAGCCTGCAGGAAGCCTTCGCCGAAGACTGGTACTGGGCCTGCAAGCGATTGCCACCGCTGCTGATGCCGAGCAAGCAGGACGAGCCTGGCATGCTCTGCCAGGTGGTCGCCAGCGGCCCGGCCGACCCGCAGGAAACCTGCTCGCTGCTGTTCGTCGAGGCGCTGCATGCGGCGCGTGAGCGGGTCTGGCTGAGCAGCCCCTACTTCGTCCCCGATGAAGCCCTGTTCGCCGCCTTGCGCCTGGCGGTGATGCGCGGCGTCGACGTGCGCCTGCTGCTGCCGGCGCGCCCCGACCATCGCATCGTCTATGCCGCCTCCAGCCTGTATGCCTTCGAAGCCCTGCGCGCTGGCGTGCGCGTCTTTCGCTACCAGCCGGGCTTCCTGCACCAGAAGGCCCTGCTGATCGACCATGACGCCAGCATGCTGGGCAGCGCCAACCTGGACAATCGTTCCTTCCGCCTGAATTTCGAAGTCAGCCTGCTGACCTTCGACGAAGGCTTCAATGCCCGGGTCGCCGCCATGCTGGAAGACGACTTCAGCCGCTCACGCGAGTTGGTCAACGCCGACCGGCGCAACCTGCACCGTCTGCAGCAACTGGGCATGCGCGTGGCGCGCCTGATCTCGCCGATTCTCTGAGGCACGACTATGGTTAGGGGGCCAGCCGCTGTTAGCTGTCAGCGAGATCCAGCCTGCCATGACCAGATGCTTCGCCCTGCTGCTCTGCCTGATCGCTCTGCCTGCCGCGGCGCAGGAAGAGATTCGTGTCGGCGTCGAACTGCAGCCCTACCAGCCCTACTCCGATGTGGAGAACGGCGAGTACCGCGGCTACGCCCGCGACCTGCTGGACGCCTTCGCCGCCGAATACGGCTACCGCTTCGTCTACACGCCGCTGCCGGTTAGGCGCCTGCTCAGTGATTTCCTCTCGGGCCGGGTCGACCTCAAGTTTCCCGATCACCCGCAATGGAACGCCGATCAGAAAGCCGGCTATGACATCCACTACAGCCATCCGGCAGCGCCCTATATCGACGGGATTCTGCTGAAGCCGCAGCGCCTCGGCCAGGACCTGCAACGTATCGAACTGCTCGGTACGCAGAATGGCTTCACGCCCTGGCCCTACCTACCGGACATCCGCGCCGGGCGCATTCGCCTGATCCAGGCCAACCAGATCGAATCACTGCTGCGCATGGCCAGCAGCGACCGCGTCGACGCCGTCTACCTCAACCCCAAGGTCGTGGCGCATCAACTGAGGCAGATGCACATGGCGCCAGACAGCCTGGTGTACGACCCCTCGCTGCCGCATGTGCAAGACCACTACTACCTGTCGAGCATCCGCCATCCGCAGCTGATCGAGGCGTTCAACCGCTTCCTCGAAGAACGCGCCGATCAGGT
Source organism: Pseudomonas spartinae (assembly GCF_965197125.1). Lineage (NCBI taxonomy): Bacteria > Pseudomonadati > Pseudomonadota > Gammaproteobacteria > Pseudomonadales > Pseudomonadaceae > Pseudomonas > Pseudomonas spartinae. The sequence goes on along the minus strand of NZ_CBDAMB010000002.1, from coordinate 637,723 downwards.
CGCCGAACTTCGTTTACGCCACGGCTTGTGAAGCGCAACGCAGACGCTGCTCGGCGAGCACACGCGAGCGGCGCTTCCTGGCCCAGATCACCACGCCGGTGAGCGACAGACCGGCAACGGCCAGCCCCAGCAACGACACCAGAATCCGCCCCGGCAGGCCGATGATGCGCCCGGAATGCAGGGGGAACTGCGCCTGCAGGAAGATATCACCGGCGCTGCCAGTACCCGGCACATGCGCGCCAGCCAGTTCGCCACTGCGGCTATCGACATAGAGCCAGGGGTTGCCCAGACCGGCATCACCGTGGTCATCGCCCAGCTCGTAGAAGCCGACGCCATAGACGCCGAATTCGGCCGAATGGAACAGCGCAGCCGCCGGTGCCTGCCAGCCCAGCCGCCGCGCTTCGGCATCGGCAATGGCGATGGCCTGGCGACGGTCGATCTGCGGCACGATCTGCGTGTCCAGCGTCACCGGCGTGCGGCTGGCGAAGGGGCTCGGTGTCAGCGGCGAGAACAGCTCCACCAACGGCCGCACCACCTGGCGTTCGAGGTTCATCGATACCGAGGTAACCGCCAGGATCAGCAGCAGCAGCCAGATCCACACGCCACCGGAACGGTGCAGGTCGAAGTTGAGCTTGTAGCCACCCTGGCGCCAGCGAAAGGCGAACGACTTGCGCCAGCTGCGCAGATTGGGGAACGACAGCCACAGCGCGACCAGGCAATCGAGGCACCAGACGATGGCGACGATGCCGAACAGCAGCACGCCCAGCTCGATACCAAAGCCATCGGGGATATGCAGGCTGTAATGCAGCTTGTAGAGAAACGGCAGCAGGTTCTCCCGGCTCAGGGAAATCGCCCCCCACTCGCGCTGCCCCTGGACATCACCGCTGACCGGATCGATGCCAAGTTGATTGAAACTCAGATCAAAGGCCTTGCCGGTGGCCGGATCGATACGTGGATCGACGAAGATACCCAGCGCATGACCAGGCTCCAGCGCCAACGGCATGAAGCTCACCTGCAGGCGCGGGTCGCGTGCTTCCAGAGCATCCACCAGCTGCAGCGGGTCCTGCGCCGGCCCTGCGCTTTGCGCATCGAACAGGTGCGGGTTGAGCCACTCGTCCAGTTCGTGATCCCAGGAAATGACAGCGCCGGTCAAGCCGGCGGTGAACAGGAACAGGGCGATGAACAGGCCGCACCAGCGGTGCAGCAGTACCAGAATCGGGCGCATCGAATTCTCTCGTCGACGAACATGGCCGCCCTCGCGGGCGGCCCTGGCGATCAGTATTTCCAGGTCAGGGTCGCACTGAGGTTACGTGGAGCACCGTAGTAGGCCTGGCTCCAGTAAAGGCTGGTCAGGTACTTCTCATCGGTGAGGTTGTTGAGGTTGGCCGACACGCTCCAGTTCGGGTCGATGTCGTAGCTGGCCATCAGGTCGACCACGGCGTAGGCCTTCTGCTTGGCGTCGGCGCTACCGATGGAGGTCCGACCGTCGTCGGCCGTCAGTGGTACGGCGATCTTGATATCGTCCTGCCAACGCACGGCGGCGCCGATCTTGAGCTTCTCCATACCCGGGATACGGTAACTCGCAGCCGTCTTGATCATGTGCTTGGGCGAATAGGTCACGGCGTGCCCGCCGTCGGCATTGGTGATGTCGACGAAGGTGTAGCCGGCGCTGAGCTGCAGGCCGTCCAGTGGCTCGCCAGAGAACTCCAGCTCATAGCCTTCGCTGGTCAGGCCTTCGATGGCGCGGTAGTAGGCAACCGAACCTCTCATGCCGGCCTGCTCGGCGAAGTTGTCCTGTTCGGTACGGAACACCGCCAGGGATACGTTGACCTTGTCGTCGAACAGCTCACCCTTGATCCCGGCTTCGTAGTTCACCCCCTCGACCGGGGCCAGGCGTGAGCCGCCGGCATTGGTTTTGGTCTGCGGATCGAAAATCTCGGTATAGCTGGCATAGACCGAGTACTGATCGGTGATGTCGTAAACGATGCCAGCGTAGGGCACCACCTTGCCGCTGTTCTTCGATGACTTGGCCAGGCCGTAATTGGTGCCGTCACTCTTCACATCGACCACACGAGCACCAGTGATAAGGCTCAGATCGTCGGTCAGGCTCCAGCGAGCCGCACCGTAGACGCTCTTCATGCGGTCGGTGAAATCACTGCCGGCACTGCCGTTGTCATTGCGCGGTTTCGTGTAATCGCCACTCCAGTCTTCCAGGGGCGGCAGCATGGTGCCTTGGCTTAGGTCGTACCAGGAGCGGTCCTCCAGCTCGGAGCGCGACCAACTGCCGCCGAAGGTCGCTTCATGCTGACGACCGCCCAGATTGAAGGGCCCACTGGCCTGCACATCGACGATCAGCTGTTTGTTCTTTTCCTTGTACTCGGAGGGGTAGGAGTACAAGCCGGCGCCGGTCTGGCGGTTCGGCGTGCCGTAGATGTAGAACATCGAACCGTCGCTCTTCTTCTCGACACGAGTGAGTACGGTCTTGGCCTGCCAACCGCTGTCGAAGGTGTGGGCAAGCTCGGCGAAAGTGCGATTTTCCTGATTGTCCCAGTAGGCCCAATCGGTGGAGGTGCTGGTAGAGCGCGAATAATCGGTTTTACCACCGTCCTGATAGACCAGCGGCAACGCCCCCCACATCGGCGAGTTGGCATCACTGGTCTGCAGGGTGTGACCGAGGGTGAAGAGGGTGCGGTCATCCAGATCGAACTCCAGCACCCCATGGAAGACGTTCTTCTCACGCGAGTAGCGGTCGAGGTAGGAGTTCTTGTTTTCGTTGGCATACACCACGCGGCCGCGGATATTACCGGCATCGGTCAGCGCACCGGAGACGTCGGTGTCGATGCGGCGCTTGTCCCAGGAACCGGTTGTCAGGTCGACGCGCGCCTGTGGCGCCAACGTTGGCCGCTTGCGCACGAAGTTGACCGTCGCCGAGGGGTTGCCGGTGCCGGACATCAGGCCATTGGCGCCGCGTATGACTTCCACCCGCTCGTACATGGCAGTGTCCAGATCGCCCTCGACGTTGCCATAGACGAAGGGCACGGCGATGCCGTCGTACTGGAAGTTGGTGATGTCGAAGCCGCGCGCGGTGTAGTAGGTGCGATCCGTCTCGACCTCCTGCACCTGCACGCCCGGCACGGCCTTGAGCGCATCGTTGACGCTGCTGAGCTTGAAGTCGCGCAGTTGGGCGCCGCTCAGGGTCGAAATCGACTGCGGCGTCTGCCGCGGGGTCAGGTCGAGCTTGGTCGCAGCACTGCTGGGCGTGGATTTGTAGCTGTCGACCTCGGCCGCCGCACTATCGCCGACCACGGTCTGGGCATCGAGCTCGAGCTGCTCCCGCTCATTGGCCACGGCATGATTAAAACTGCAGGCGGCCGCAATCGCCACGGCCAGGTGGGTTCTTCTGCTGAACAAGGGACGTACTCCTGATGCGCTGTCGATAGCCGCAGATAGTCCCTTCGCAGCTGAGTGCCTCACTGGCAGGCATTTACTAAGTGCAAATGCAAATAATTAGCGACAAAAGTCTCGCAGCAGGACTCCCTTGCGTCAATACGAATAATTCACATCTTCTACTGCATCTCAGTTTCTTTTGAGAGCGCCGCAATCCGCCCCGACCCAACGGGCTCGGCTTTCCATGCTGCTCGGCTGGCCCTTGTAGGTGCCTTTGACCTGGGTGGTGAATTCCTTGTCACTGACGAAGCGGGTCTCCCCTTCACCCTGCGCATCCGGGCAGCTGAAGCGGAATTTCCACAGTGTCGCGTTGCGTTCGAGGATCTCGTTGCTGCAGCCTGAATCGGGGTCGTGCAAGGGGATTTCCTGGGCCTTGATCTGCTCGGCGGTGAGGCACATCTGCACGCCACCGGCACCTAGCTTGATGCCCTGCTCGGCCATCATGCTCTCCATCATCTGGCGTTGTTCCGGCGGCAGGTTCTGCAGTTGCGCCATCATTTGCTCCATACCCGGCATGGCCTGGCCGCCAACCTGCATGTTGTGCGAGCTGACCTCCCAGACGCCAGGTTGGATATCCAGGGCGCTGGCCATGACGGGCGACAGGCACAAGGCAACTGGGATAACGGAGCGCAAGATAGGGTGCATGGCGAATCTCCTGGATGGGGGTTCGCCTAGCCTAGCAGGCCGCAGACGAACAAAACCCCCACAGGCTCGCGCCACATGGGGGTTTCCTTCTTTTCATCCGGCACTTGTGGCGCCGGAAGCCTGGGTCCACTTTTCTGGTGAACCTAGCCCGCGTCGGCCGCGGGGGCGCTCAGCTCACAGCTCCAGAGTTCCAGCGCCGGCTGGCTCGCTTTTGGCGGGCCGAGCCAGTCGCTCATCGGGCGACAACGCTGGTCGATACACACTTGGTAGTCCCCGGCTTCGGGCGTACGCCCGACTCGCAGAGGTTGCAAAGGCGGTAGCTGACGCTGGTAGTGCCAGCTGCCATTGCGCAGTTCGGCGCCGTCGGGAATCTCCATTCCGGCGCCGGAACCCTTGACCCGCGCCTCACCAAGGACCAGGCCCTCGGCGGTGACGCGGTAATCCTCTTCCCAGCGGATCTTCTCGATGGTGTGGGTCCAGGCCAGGGTGAAGGCCGGTGTGGGCAGCTCTGCCCATACCGCCCCGGCCAAGCCCAGGCACAGGCCGATCACGCCGTTGCAGCCTGGGCGCGACGGGCACGCCAGAAGTGCTGAGCGATGAAGATGGCGCTGAGGGCGAAGCCGACTTCGTCACTGATCGGGGTGGCGAGAATCAGGCTGGCACCCGCGGCCAGACCCAGAATGCGCTCCCACCAGGTCAGCTTGGCCTGCAGGTAACCGGTGAACACCACACCCCAGATACCGATGGCCAGCATCGCCTTGAAGCCGACGTAGACAGTGGCCAGCAGGCTATCGCCCTGCAGCATCAGCGCCGGCGAATACACCGCCATGAACGGCACGACGAAACCGGCCACGGCGATACGCACCGCCCACAGGCTGATCTTCAGACCCCGTTCCTTGGCGATTGGCGCGGCTGCGAAGCAGGCCAGCGCCACCGGCGGCGTGAGGTCGGCCATGATGCCGAAGTAGAAGACGAACATGTGCGAGACGATCAGCGGCACACCCAGCTCCAGCAGCGCCGGTGCGGCGATCGAGCTGGTAATGATGTAGTTGGGGATGGTCGGGATGCCCATGCCCAGCACCAGGCAGGTGAGCATGGTCAGCACCAGCGACAGGAACAGGTTGTCCTGGCCGATGGAGAGGATGTAGCCGGCGAAGGTGGAGGCCACCCCGGTCAGCGACACCACGCCGATGATCACCCCGACCAGGGCGCAGGCGATACCGACCGGTACGGCATGCCGCGCACCTTCGACCAGCGCATGCAGGCACAGGGTCAGGGTGTCGCGACCGCCCTTGACGAACCAGCACGCGGCCACCAGCAGGGCGATAACGCCGAACACCACGCCGATACCGAGCTGGAAGAAGCCGGCGCAGAGCACGCCCAGGGCAATCCAGAAGGCGAAGCGCATGGCCTTCGACGACACCCGCAGGATGATCGCCGAACCTAGGATGACCATGGCGGTCAGGGCCAGGCCGACGGTACCGGAGAACAGCGGAGTACGCCCGGAGAACAGCAGGTAGATGAGGATGAATAGCGGAATCAGCAGGAACCAACGCTCACGCACGGCCTTCCACGGGTTCGGACATTCGTCCTTGGGCAGGCCGCGCAGGTTGGCGCGCTTGGCCTCCAGATGGACCATCCAGAACACCGAGCCGAAGTACAGCAGCGCCGGAATCAGCGCGGCCTTGGCCACCTCGAAGAACGGCACGTTGATGGTCTCGGCCATGATGAAGGCCACGGCGCCCATGATCGGCGGCATGATCTGGCTGCCCATCGACGAGGTCGCCTCGACCCCACCGGCGAACGCCGGACGGTAGCCGAAACGCTTCATCAGCGGGATGGTGAACTGGCCGGTCGTGACCACGTTGGCCACGCCGGAGCCGGTGATGGTGCCCATCAGCGCCGAGGACACCACCGAGACCTTGGCCGGGCCGCCGACCTTGTGGCCGAACAGGCCCATGGCGAAGTCGGTGAACAGCTTGATCATCCCGGCCTGCTCGAGGAAGGCGCCGAACAGGATGAACAGGAAGATGTAGGTCGCCGACACGTAAGTCGGGGTGCCGTACAGACCCTCGGTACCGAACGACAACTGGTTGACGATCTGGTCGAGGCCATAGCCGCGGTGCATGAGCTCGCCCGGCAGGTACGGGCCAAGCATGCCGTAGGCGAGGAACAGCGCGCAGATGATCGGCAGGGCGATGCCCATGACCCGGCGCGCGGCTTCGAACACCAGCACGATCAGGGTCAGGCCGATGATCATGTCGCTGCTGGTCAGGTCACCGGAGCGCTGGATCAGGTCCGCCTCGAAATACCACTGGTAGATGGCCGTGGCCATGCCCGCCAGGCCCAGCAGCCAGGCCAGCGGCTGCCACGGCCGGCCTTTGCCAAGTGCCGGGAAGCTGATGAACACCAGCAGCAGCAGAAAGCCGACGTGCACCGCACGCAGCACCTGGGTCGACACCGGGTGAAAGGCCGCAGTGGCGATCTGGAAGATGGAAAACAGCAGCGCGACGGCAAAGAGCGCCTTGGGCCAGTCGGACGGACTGGCGGCAAGACCGTTGTTTTGTTCACTCATGGAGTGCAAACCTCATGACTACTTCGATTGCGTTGACAGAGTCGCCAACAAAACCCACCGCCCGCAGGCGCCGGTTTTATTCGCGATTCTGGGGGCTACGGCCCATTCCGGTCTTTGCGCTGCAGGAGCGGCTTCAGCCGCGATCTGCTCGCGAACATCGCGGCTGAAGCCGCGCCTACAAAAGCAAGGTCGGCGTGGATGCAGAGCGATCAGGCCGCGACCCATGTCGCGGCCCGAGCCGGCATTACAGTACGCCGGCTTCCTTGTAGAAGCGCTCGGCACCCGGGTGCAGCGGGATCGGCAGGTTCTTGGTGGCGGTTTCCAGCTTGATGTCCTTGGCCGCGGAGTGAGCGGTGCCCAGGCGGTCGAGGTTGTCAAACATCAGCTTGGTCATCTGGTAGGCCACGTCGTCGGAAACGCCTTCATGGCTGACCAGGATGTTGGTGATGGCAACGGTGGGCACGTCAGCGTCCTGGCCGTCATAGGTGCCGGCTGGGATGGTGGCGGCCTGGTAGGCAGCGTTGTCGATCTTCGCGGTCACGTCGGCCGGGATCGAGACGAAGCTGATCTTCATGGTCGAAGCCAGGTCGCGGATGGCCGCCATGCCCAGGCCGGAGGACTGCAGGGTAGCGTCCAGCTGACGGTTCTTTATCAGCTCGACCGACTCGGCGTACGGCAGGAACTCGACCTTGCCCATGTCCTCGTAGCTCAGGCCAGCGGCTTTGAAGATGGCGCGGGCGTTGAGCTCGGTGCCGGACTTCGGCGCGCCGACGGAGATACGCTTGCCCTTGAGGTCATCCAGGGTCTTGATGCCGGATTCGGCGTTGGCCACGATCTGGATGTAGTTCGGGTAGGTACCGGCGATGGCCCGCAGCTTCTTCAGCGGCGCCTTGAAGCCCGCTTCTTCCACGCCATTCCAGGCATCGGCCACCGAGTCGCCGAGGGCGAAGGCCAGCTCACCACGACCCGCCTGCAGCAGGTTGAGGTTTTCCACCGAGGCCTTGGTCGCCTGGACCGAGGTCTTGGAGCCTTCGATGCCGTTGCTGTACAGCTGCGACAGGGCCACGCCAATCGGGTAGTACACGCCACTGGTACCGCCAGTGAGCACGTTGATGAAGGTCGGCGCAGCGAGCACGGCGGTGCTGGCAGTAATGGCCGCAGCAGCGGCAAACAGGCTGATTTTCTTGGTCAGTCGCATGGAAGTATCTCCGTCGTTGTTATGGCTTTATGCAGAGTTTCACTCTAGACGACGCCAACGAGGCGTCGTCAGCGTTGCGCGATCAGCCGCGCTGGGTGCAGCGATGGACAAGAGCCGCGGCGGGCGCGGAAGGGAGGCGACCCATGCACGGTAGCGAGTGCGTCAGGGCGCGAGGGGCATGGTGATTCATGGGGCTGACCTCTTGTCGTTGTTATGGTCGCCACGTCGGCAAGATGCTGCGCGGCTACAACGGACATAGCAGATGCCGTGCCAGAGGCTGAAACGCCCGAGATAGAGGGGTCGGCCTGCAAGACTGATGGGTCACTGAGCAAGAAACCGCTTACCCTCGCGTAGGCATAAGCAAAAATCCGCTTACCGAGTACCCCAAATGCAAACTGGAAAATCAGTGCGACACCAGCCGCCGGATTGCACCCGGGCTACGACTGGCCGCAAGCCCGCAGGCAGCGCCCGCTACTCCTCGCCGCCCGGCAGATAATCACCGCGCGCCAGGCCGTGGCGCTGCATCTTCTCGTTGAGGGTGCGGCGCGGCAGCTGCAGCATCTCCATTACCGCGGTGATGTTGCCCTGGCAGTGCAGCAAGGCGTTGTGCAGGCATTGCGCCTCGAAGGCCTCCATCTGCTGCGCCAGCGCCTGGCCGGCGAAACGCTCGGCCGGTGGCGGGCTGGACAGGCCCAGAGCATGACGCTCGGCCGCGTTGATCAGCTCGCGCACGTTGCCTGGCCAGTCATGCCCGAGCAGCCGCGCCAATTCGCTCGGCGCCAGCGGCGGCGCTTCGCGGCCATGACGCTGCGCGGCCTCGTGGGCGAAGTGCTCGAACAGCAGCGGAATGTCCTCGCGCCGCTCGCGCAGCGGCGGAATGTGCAGGGTGGCGACGTTGAGGCGGTACACCAGGTCCTCGCGGAAACGCCCGGCCCTGACCTCGTCGAGCAGGTCCGGCTTGGCCGCGCTGATGACCCGCAGATCGACCTGGATGCTCTTGTTCGAGCCGAGGCGCTCCAGGGTCTTTTCCTGCAGCACGCGCAGCAGCTTGACCTGCTGCGCCAGCGGCAGGCTCTCCACCTCGTCGAGGAACAGGGTGCCGCCGTCGGCGTGCTCGATACGGCCGATACGCTTGGCCTGGGCCCCGGTGAAGGCACCGCTCTCATGGCCGAACAGCTCGCTCTCGAAGATGGTCTCGGGGATCGCCGCGCAGTTCAGCGCGGCGAAGGCCTTGCTCGCTCGCGGGCTGAAGTCGTGCAGGCTGCGCGCTACGCGCTCCTTGCCGCTACCGGTTTCGCCGCGGATCAGCACGTTGACCGAGGTGCCAGCCAGTTCGAGGATCTGCCGCCGCAGGTTTTCCATCGGCCGGGAAATGCCGATCAACTGGCTCTCGATGCGGCCCTTGTCGGCCACCTGCCGGCGCAGCTGGCGGTTCTCACAGACCAGACGACGCTTGTCCAGGGCACGGCGTACGCTGTCGAGCAGGCGCTCGGGGGTGAAGGGTTTCTCGATAAAGTCATAGGCGCCCTGACGCAGCGCCTGCACCGCCATGGGCACGTCGCCGTGGCCGGTCACCAGGATCACCGGCAGGTCGCTGTCGATCTGCAGCAGCTTGTCGAGCAGTTGCAGCCCGTCACTGCCGGGCATGCGCACATCGCTGACGACGATACCGGGGAAGTCGCGGTCGACCACGGCCAGGGCTTCGGCGGCGCTGGCACAGGTGCGCACCGTGAAGCCGGACAGCTCCAGCCACTGCTGAACTGCCTCGCGAATCGCCGCTTCGTCGTCGACCACTATGACCTGAGCGCTCATGGCACCTCCTGATGAAAACGGCAGGCAGTGTAGCCCGGATGCAATCCACTGAGACCACCCGCTGCCCAAGGATGAGAACCCGTAGGAGCGGCTTTGGCCGCGATGGCCGAGCCTGCAAACCCTGGTCGCAGGGTGGATGACGCTGTTTTCATCCACCAAGCCTGGAGGCCATCGGTGGATGGGTGAAGCATCATCCACCCCAGGCCACGGGTATCAGGGCGCAGCCGGCAGACGCAGGGTGAATACCGCGCCCAGCTGGCCATTGTGCGCCTCCATGCTGCCGCCCAGATCACGCACGATACCGTAGGACACCGCCAGCCCGAGCCCCAGCCCCTGCCCCACCGGTTTGGTGGTGAAGAAGGGTTCGAACACGCGACCGAGGGTTTCCTCGTCAATGCCACCACCGCTGTCCTCGACGCACAGCAGGCAGCCATCGTCTTCACGATAGATGCGGACCTGCAGGATGCGCGGCTCGCTGTCGGCCATGGCATCGAGCGCGTTGTGCAGCAGGTTGAGGATCACCTGTTCGATGCGAATGGCATCGCCGAGCACTTCCGCCTCAGCGTCGATCTGCGTGCGCAGCTCGACCTGCTCGCTGCGCATGCGCGGCGCCAGCAACTGCAGGGCCTGCTCCAGTACATCGCTCAGGCACAGGCGCTCGCTGAGGCCGGCCGGGGTCTTGCGCGCGAAAGTCTTCAGGTGGCTGGTCAACGCGGCCATGCGCTGCAGCAGACCGTCGATACGCTGCAGCCCCTCGCGCACCGCTTCCGGCCTGCCTCTGTCCGCCAGCAGACGCAAGCTGCCGAGTTGCATCTGCAGGGCGGTCAGCGGCTGGTTGATCTCATGCGCCAGGGCCGCCGACATCTGCCCCAGTGCGGCCATCTTGGCAGCATGCACCAGGCCATCCTGGGCCTCGCGCAACTCGGCCGTGCGCAGCGCCACTTCGCGCTCCAGACGCTCGCGGATACCCGCCTGCAAGCGTTGGTTCTTGCGCCGCTGGGCGAGAAACAGCAGCAGGAAGGCGAAGGTCATCCACAGCCCGCCAGCAGCCAGGCGATAACTGCGCACACTGTCGGCCAGACCGACCGGCTCGCTGAGCAGATGCAGGGTCCAGCCTTCTTCGGGCATGTACATGCGCTGCCAGAGATAGTCGCGAATGCCGTCCGGGCCATCGAACCGCGCCCAGTCCGCATCGGCATCGATCTGTCGATACACCTGATGGGCCAGTGGCTGCAGCGCCTGCTCGGCGTAGCGGCGCACCTCTACCAGTTCCGCCCGCGCCTGCTCGTCGAGTGGCTGCAGGGCACGGAAACGCCAGATCGGCCTGTTGCTGAGGATCACCACCCCGTAGCTATCGGCGACCATGAGTACACCAGGCTGGCTGACCCATTCGCGCTGCAGGTCTTCAAGTTCCAGCTTGACCACCAGCACGCCGAGCAGCTCGCCCTTGTCATCGCGCACCGCGTGCGACAGGAAGTAGCCGGGAATACCGGTGGTCACACCCACGGCGAAGTAACGCGCCCCACCATCACGCAAGGCGTTCTGGAAGTACGGACGGAAGGCGTAGTTGTTGCCGACGAAGCTGCTCCAGTCGCGCCAGTTGCTCGCCACCAGGGTTTCGCCACGGGCATCGAGCAGGTACAGCACGGTGGAGCCAGCCGCAGCATTGAGGCGCTCCAGACGCTGGTTCAGCGCCTGGCGCAGCTGACGATCATCCGGTGCGCGCAGCAGGCTGCGGATGTCGCTGTCCAGCGCCAGCACTTCGGGCACCGAACTGAAGCGTTCGACCAGCGTGCGAATGGATTGGGCATACAGCTGCAGCTGCCCGCGCGCCTCAACGCTGCGCTCGTCCCAGGCCCGCTGCTCGGCATAGCGCCCGCCCAGCCACAGGCTCACCAGCAAGCCGGCGGCAATCGCCAGAACGGTAAGCAGAACGCGGTGGCGATAGCGGGGGCGCTGCAGCAGGGTCATGGGCGGCTCGCGAAATCAAGACGAGGCGCATGTTACTCCATCATGGGTAAAGGTCGGCGCGCGTCCAGGGCAGGTCATGATGCCCATCCTGGTAGGGCTTCACCGCCAGGATCTGATGCAGGTTCATCCAGCCATGCTGGAAGCCGTAGGCACAACCTGCCAGATACAGACGCCAGATACGCAGGGATTTTTCCGGCACCCATTGCGCAGCCTTGTGCAGTTGCCGCTCCAGACCCTCGCTCCACAGCTGCAGGGTGCGCGCGTAGTGCAGGCGCAGGCTCTCCACGTCGACGATCTCCAGCCCGGCCTCGCTGATCGCCTTGCTGATGGTCACCAGGTGCGGCAGCTCACCCTGGGGAAACACGTAGCGGTCGATGAACTCGCCGGCGCCACGGCCGACCGGGCGGCCATCGGTGAAGCGCGAGGTGATGCCGTGGTTCAGCACCAGGCCACCGGGCCTGGCCGCGCCGAACAGGCGCTGGCAATAAAGCGCCAGGTTGGCGTGGCCAACGTGCTCGAACATGCCGACGCTGACCACCTTGTCGAAGCGGCCGTCCTGCGGCAGATCGCGGTAGTCGAGCAACTCCAGGGTCACGTGCGCTTCCAGATCCTCTTCGGCCACACACTGCAGTCCCAGCTCCAGCTGCGCCTGGCTGAGGGTGATGCCGTAGACCTCGACGTCGAACTCGCGCGCGGCGAAACGCGCCAGGCCGCCCCAGCCGCAACCGACGTCGAGCAGCCTGTCGCCAGGCTGCAGGCGCAGCTTGCGGCACAGGTGGCGCATCTTCGCCTGCTGGGCCTGATCCAGGGTTTCCTTTCCATTTTCGAAATAGGCGCAGGAGTAAACCATGTCGCGATCCAGCCACAGCCGGTAGAACTCGTTGGACAGGTCATAGTGGTAACTGATCGCCTCGGCGTCGCTGCGCTTGTCGTGCGCGCTGTAAGGCTCCGAGGGCGCGGACTCGTCGCCCAGCAGCGCGGTGCTCAGCGCATCGCCCACTTCGATGGCGGCCTCGATGGGGCCTTCCAGATCGACGCGGCCTTCGACATAGGCGGCACCCAGTGCATCCAGGCTGGGGTGAGCCAGTTGGGTGACCAGGCTGGGGTCCTTCACCACCAGCGTCACGCGCGGTTGCGGCCCCAGATCGAGCTGCTTGCCGTCCCACAGTTTCAGGCGCAGCGGTAGCTGCAGGTCACGAAGTGCAGTAGGCAGTTGCGCGCGCATGGTCATCCCTCCTGGTCAGGTGAAACGAACTTCAAGCGGATGACCGGAACAATGTGCCCAAGTTCGATTCTGGCGACTAGCGGTGAGGGGGTAGCGCGGGCGCGCCTGGATGCGCTGTGAAGTGCGTCAGCCGGCGTCAGGGTGAACGCCATCGACCCGCTGCAACAGGCCGTCAGCCAGCCACTGACGCAACCAGCTCACGGCCTGAACCGGCGCCTGTTCGCCCAGATGCGCCAGTTCTGCGCACAACTCGGCAAAGCACCAGCCCTGCACGGCCATGCCCTGCAACGCCGCCGCTTCGTCGGCGGCCAGACTGCGATAGCGGGTGATCAGATGCTCGCGCCAGATCAGGCAGGTCTGCGCCTGCCCCAGCGGCTGGCTGCCGGGGAAGTCGTCCTGCTCCTTGCAGGCACGCCAGAGCGCCAGGCTGTTATGCCGGCACACCAGCCACTGCACACTCGGTAGCAGGCGCACCTGCAGATTCGGCCACGCCTCGGCGGGCAGTTCGGCCATCTGCGCCAGGCTCAGCGGCTGGCCCTCGGGCGCATCGAAGGCCAGGGTGAAGGCCCACTCCAGCCGCGCCAGCTCGCTGAGCGGCGCGGCCTGCGCAGGAATCAGATGACCATCGATGAACGCCGCCAGCTCGGCGCCGAGCCAGCGCAGGCTGAAGTGCTGCGAGGGGTGTGCGTCGATGTAGGCCAGCGCCAGGGCGTCGAATTCCTCGTCACCCAGCCAGCCATGCACTGCCGGATAGTCGCCACGCAAGGCTTCCAGCAAGCGTGCGCGGTAGGCGTTGTGGTAAATCGCCAGACCCTGTTCGACACTCAGCGCGGCGCTGCCCAGCAGGCTGGCTCGCAGAGCCGGGCTGGGCTGGGCATCGGGGTTCAGCAGGTAGGCCTGCACCTGCGCCTGCCAGTCTCTCAGGCTCATCGGGCGGTTCCTTGCAGCGCTTGGGCGGCAAACCGGCGCGCGCTATTCAGCTCGTCGAGCAGCACATCCAGGTCGGGGAAATGATCATCGCGTTCGAGCAGCGTAGACACCGGCCCAAGGTGCTGCAGCGTACGTTGATAGAGCTGCCAGACCGGGTCGCTGACTGGCTGATCATGAGTGTCGATCAGGTAGCTGCCGTAATCGCTGTGGCCGGCCAGATGCAGCTGACGGATGCGCTGCCTGGGCAGGCTGCTGATAAAGGTCCAGGCATCGAAATCATGGTTGCGTGCACTGACGTAGACATTGTTGACGTCCAGCAACAGCTCGCAGCCGCTCAGTTCGCTGAGCGCGGCGAGGAACTGCCATTCGCTGAACTGATCATCGGCGCAACGCAGATAGCTGGAGACGTTTTCCAGCACCAGCGGTCGCTCGATCACGTCCTGCACCTGGCGCACCCGCGCGGCCACGTGCTGCAGGCTCTCCTCGGTGTAGGGCAGCGGCAACAGGTCATGCAGCTGATGGGCATTGCCCTGGCTCCAGCACAGGTGATCGGAGATCCACGCCGGCTGGACGCGCTCGGCCAGTTGCTTGAGCTGGCGCAGGTAGTCGCGGTCCAGCTCATGCGGGCCGCCAATCGACAGCGACACGCCATGCATCACCAGCGGGTATTGTTCGCCGATGGCATCGAGGAAGTAGAGGGCCTTGCCGCCCGCTACCAGATAATTTTCCGAGACGATCTCGAACCAGTCGATCGCCGGCTGCTGTTCGAGAATGGCCTGGTAGTAGGTACTGCGCAAACCCAGGCCGAAACCCAGATTGCCGCGTTGAGCATTCATCGCTCGCGCCTCGCTCGCTGATGCGGGGCAACCGCCAGGCGGCTGCCCCGGCTCGATTACTCGCCGACAGTACCGCCTGCTGCATCGCACTCGGCCTTGGTCATGGCCTTGAAGCCGTGGCCCTTGCAGACAGCCTGACCTTTGCAGCTGTTCTCGGCGGTCTTGCAGTCGTTCTGGCCTTTGCAGGATGTAACGCCGTAGCAATGCACCTGGGCTTCTTCGGCGGCGACGACAGTGCCGGACATGCCAGCGAACATGGCAGCGGCAGCGAAAGCGATGGCGGCACCAGCAGCGGTGGATTTCATGGTCATGTGCGTATCCTCGGGTGATCTGGGTTAGCCGGGCTAAGGTGTTTTGCGTGCCGGCATTGAACTAGAGCGACGAGGTGAACGGGCGTTACAACCGGACTGAAAAAAAAATATCGACTCAGCGGCGCCGCAGCAACGCGACGAAGAACACCCCGCCGATGGCGGCAGTGACGATACCGATGGGCAGGTCCTGCGGCGCCAGCCAGGTGCGCGCGGCGACGTCGACCCAGACCAGGAACAGGGCCCCGAGCAGCGCCGCCACCGGCAACACGCGGCGGTGCTCGGCACCGACCAGAAAGCGCGCCACGTGCGGCAGCATCAGGCCGACGAAACCGATGGCCCCGGACAGCGACACCAGCACGCCGGTGAGCAAGGACGCCACCACGAACACCAGCAGGCGCACCCGCCGAGGCTCCAGGCCAAGGCTGACCGCGCTCTGCTCGCCGGCCATCAGCGCGTTCAGCGCGCGGCCCAGGCCCAGCAACAACGTCATGGCCAGCGCCAGGCACAGCGACGGCAGCCAGAGCAGCTCCCAGCGCGCCAGGCCAAGGCCGCCGAGCATCCAGAACAGTACCGAGCTGGCGGCGTGCGGGTTGCCCAGGTACAGCAGCAGATTGCTCGCCGCCATCATCACGAAAGACACCGCCACCCCGGCCAGCAGCAGGCGGTCGCTCTCCAGCCGCCCGCCCCGGCTGGCGATGGCCAGCACCAGCAGCATGCTCGCCAGCGCACCGACGAAGGCCGCCAGCGGCAGGCTGAGCAGGCCGGCGAATTCCCCCAGATAGAGCACCACGATCACCGCACCGAAGGCCGCGCCGGAGCTGACGCCGAGCAGATGCGGGTCGGCCAGCGGGTTGCGCGTCACCGCCTGCAGCGCCGTACCGACCAGCGCCAGCCCGGCGCCGACCAACGCGCCGAGCAGCACCCGTGGCGCGCGCAGTTGCCAGACGATACTGTCCTGACCGGCGCTCGGCGTCGTCTCGGGCACCATGCCGAACAGGTGTTGGCCGAGGATCGCCAGCACGCGTTCGAGCGGCACCTGCGCCGCACCGAAACCCAGCGACCAGGCGCAGGACAGCGCCAGCAGCACGGCCAGCCCAAGCAGCAACAGGCGATAGCGACTCACCGGGCGAAGGCCTCGGGGTGCAGCGCGGCGGCCAGCGTCTCGATGGCGGCGGCGTTGTCCAGGCTCGGGGTGACCGCCAGGTAGGGCAGCACCACGAAGCGCTGCTCGCGGATTGCGGTGACACCCTGCAGCGCCGGATGCTGGAGGAGGAAGTCACGCTTCTGCGCCGCCGTGCGCTCGCCGTAGTCGACGATCAGGATGACCTCGGGATCTTCCTCGACCACCGACTCCCAGCCCACCTTGATCCAGCTGCCGGCCACACCGTCCGTGACGTTGCGCCCGCCGGCCGCCTCGATCAGCGGTTGCGGCATGCCCTGCCGACCGGCACTGAAAGGCAGGTCTTCGCCGCTGTCGTAGACGAACACCCGTGGCCGCGACGGTTGCTCGCCCAGGCGCGCCTGCACCGCCGCGACCCGCGCCTGCATGCCCTGCACCAGCGCGTCGGCGCGATCCTCGACGGCGAAGATGCGGCCCAGGTTGCGCAGATCGGTATAGACATCATCGAGGCTGGCGACGCGGCCCGGCATGACATGCGCGCAGGACTCGCTCAGCTCGTACACAGGAATGCCGAAGCGCTCCAGGCTGGCCGGCGTGATCTCGCCGCCGATGCGCATGCCGTAGTTCCAGCCGGCGAAGACGAAGTCGGTACCGGCGCCCAGCAGGTTCTCCAGCGACGGGTAGCGCGCCGCCAGCTCGGGCAGACCGCCCAGCTGCTCACGCATGCTCGGATCGAGGGTCTTCCAGCCGCTGACGCCGGTGTAGCCGGCCATACGCTCTTTCAGGCCCAGCGCCAGGAGCATGGCGGTCATGTTCACGTCATGGCTGACCGCGCGCTGCGGCGGCTGCTCGACGGTCACCTGGCGGTCGCAACTGGTGACCGTCACCGCCCAGGCGGGGCTGGCCGAAAACAGCGCCGAGAGCAAAAGCATGGGTAGGAGCGGCTTCAGCCGCGAATGGCACAGGCTCATCAAAGGATCCAGGTAATACGCGGATAACCCGCCAGTGGATGGGTGTCGACCAGTGCCTGCACCCCGAACACCTGTTGCAGCAGCTCGGCAGTCAGCACTTCGGCGGGCGTACCGACGGCCACCAGGCGGCCCTGGTCGATCACGCAGAGGCGGTCGCAGAAGGCCGCCGCCAGGTTGAGGTCGTGGAAGCTGGCCAGCGTCGCCAGGCCCAGCGATTTGATCTGCCGCAGCAGTTCGATCTGGTAGCGCGGATCGAGGTGGTTGGTCGGCTCGTCGAGAATCAACAGTTGCGGCTGCTGCACCAGGGCGCGGGCGAGCAAGGCGCGCTGCTTCTCGCCACCGGACAGCTGGGCGAAGGCCTGCTGCGCGCGCTCGCTCAAGCCCACCCGCGCCAGCGCCTCAATGACCAGGCGTTGATCCTCGCCATCGTCGCCATCGAACAGGCCCTTGTGCGGCGTGCGGCCCATGGCCGCCACCTCGTGCACGCGCAGGCCGAAGTCCTGCGGGAATTCCTGCAGCACCACCGCCACGCGCTGCGCGCTCCAGCGCGGCGGGCGCTGCCACAGCGCTTCGCCGCCCAGCTCGACACTGCCACTGCAGGGGCGCTGGAAGCGATAGGCGCAGCGCAGCAGGCTGGTCTTGCCGCTGCCGTTGGGGCCGATCAAACCGAGCAGCTCGCCGTCACCGATCTCCAGGTCGATGGCGTCGAGCAAGACGCGCTGGCCATCCGGCGACCAGCCCAGGTCACGGATGCGCAGGCGCGGCTCAGGCGCCGCGCTACGGTGGCTGGGCGTCGACGACGGACTGGCTGGCCAGCCCGAGGCAAGGCTCACTGACACGGGAACACTCCATTGACCGATTGCCGCGCGCAAGTAACCCACGCGGCGCAGCTCAGATGCTTCAAAAGCGGTAATCCGCGCTGACGAACAGCGAACGCGGCGCGCCCAGGTACCACTGCTCGCCGTCGCTGCTGGCGCTGGTGGCGTACTGGCGGTCGAACAGGTTATTCAACTCCAGGCCCAGGCGCACGTCCGACAGCACCTGCCAGGCGATATTCGCATCGACCACGGTGTAACCCGGCACCTCGGCGGTGTTGGCCGTATTCACATAGCGGGCATCGACATAGCGCGCACCGATGCCAGCCTCCACGCCCCTGCCAAAATCCTTGTTCAGCCACAGGTTGGCGGTGCGTTTGGGCACATTGCTCGGACGATTGCCGCTGCGGTCACCACCGCCTTCGACGAAGTCGTCGTACTCGGCCCGGACGAAGGCGGCGTTGGCCGAGACCTGCCAGCCACGACCCAGCGCCAGCTCCAGACTGGCTTCCAGGCCATCCGAGGATTGCTGGCCGATCTGCTCGGTGGGCGCAGTTGGCGTGGCGCGACTGAGCAGCTTGTTCTTGACGATGTGATAGGCGGCCAGCGTCCACTCGCCCTGCCCGCCCCAGAACAGCTGCTTGAGGCCGATCTCGGTCTGCTTGGCTTCACTCAGGTCGAACTGCTGCTGAGTCGGGTTGAGGGTCAGCAGGTTGCTCACCCCTTCGGTGCTGGTGGCGTACTGGCCATACAGCGACAGCTCCGGGGTGAGGGCGAAGACCAGGCCGGCGCGCCAGTTGTCGCCCGTAAGGCTGCGGTCGACGCGGCTGTCATCGACCAGGTTGCTGCGGTCGATGTGCACCTGATCGCGGCGCACGCCGGTGACCAGCGACAGACGCTCGGTCAGTTGCGTGCGGTTCTCGGCGAACAGCGAGAATTGCCGGGCCAGGTTGCGTTCACGCGGACCGTAGCCGAGCGGGTCGGTACTCTGGTACTGACCGCCGCCGGAACCGGCCAGCGGCACGCTGTCGCTGAAACTGCTGGCGAAATCGTGCTGACGGGCGAAGTGGATGCGGTTGTAATCCACGCCCACCACCGTGCGGCTATCGAGACCGAACAGCGGATGCTCCAGGGTGAAGGTCTGACGGTCGCCGACCTGCTCCTGGGTGTGTTTGATCCGGTAGAACTCGCTGCGCTCGACCGTATCGCCCGGCTGCCAGCGATAGGCCTCGCTGTTGCGCCAGTAGCGCTGGGTCTTGATGTAGTAGAGCTGGTTGCTGGCGCTCAGCGCGTCGCTAATGCGCCAGTCGGTCACCAGGCGGGTGATCTGGTCGTTGTAGTGGATGTCGGCGTTGGCGACGTTGTAGTTGCGATCCCGAATGCCTTCGCGGAACTTGCCATCGACCAGCGGCGTACCGAGGTAGCGCTCCGGGCTCTGCTCGCCCTGATCATGGGACAGGGTGAAGCTCAGGTCATCGCTGGCATCCCAGCGCAGCGCGGCACTCAGCGCCAGGCTGTCGGAATCGCCACGATCGACCCAGCCGTTGCTGGCCTGCTGGTTGAGGGTGAAGCGATAGCTCAATGCGTCGCTCAGCGAACCGCCGCTGTCCAGCGCAGCCTGGCGGCGGTCGTCGCTGCCATAGCCCAGGCGCAGGTGATTCTGGATCTCGCCGGCAAACGGCTTCTTCGGCACCACGTTGATCACCGCACCGGTGGCGCCTTCGCCGTAGAGCACCGAGGCAGGACCGCGCAGCACGTCGATGCGCGCCACCGACCAGGTGTCCACCGGAAAGGTCACGGTGCCGGCACCCACGTACTGGCGAGTGCCGTCATACAGCTGCATGGTCGCCGAGTGGCCGGTGAAGCCGCGCGCCGACAATGCGGTGCCGCCGTTACCCGGCGTGCCGATGGTGCTGATGCCTGGGGTGCGGGTCACCGCGTCCTGCACGCTGCGGTTGTTGCGCTCACGCACTGTGGTGCCGCTCAGGCTGGTGCTGCTGGCCGGAGTTTGCAGGGCCGACAGATCGAGGCGCGAGCCTGCCGTGGTCGGCGTGTGCAAGGTCGTCTCGCCCTCCTCCGAGGCTTGCGCCTGGACGGTGACAGCAGGGAGATCGACAGCGGAGTCATCGGCCATGGCGGTACCGCCAGCCAACAATGCCAAAGGCAGAGAACAGAAACGCATGAGGTGCTGCACGTGAAGAATTCCGGGGCTTTGACGGGGCTCATCGAGTCGCTGCGAGGCTTTGCAATCGGGCTTTGCAGCGGTCAGTAGCGACCGTTCAGGGCCTGGGCCTGGTGCGATAATGTTATAGTTATAACATAACATTATTCTGTTTCGCAGATAGCCGGAGTCGGGCTCTGACCCTTCTTTCAGGCATGCAGAAGTGAGGTTCTTGTAGCGGAAATGGCGCGCCATATTGCTTCCATCGCAAAGAGAAAAGGCACGGCAATCCGATGGAAATGCGCAACAGCAGACAGGGGCACGAGGCACCCTACTGGAGTCAACGCCCGCCCACCGCGGGTTGCCAGACAATAACGACTCCAGGCCGGTCTCCGGGCTTGCGAGGGTCATGAACGCATCGCCTTCCCATGCGCGTGGCGCACAGTGGCGTTTCGATGCGGTCGCTCGCGTACCGTTGCGGGGGCAGCGTCGGACTTCAACCGACTTCCCGTTTCACCTCACGCGCGGCGGCGTGAGACACCTGAAGCGGGGCGGATATGACCATCCGACCCCGCTCAAGTCAAGGCGCATGGGCAATTGTGGGAGGCGCTTTAGCGGCGATTGCTCGTAGCCTGGATTTGCCACAGGCGTAATCCGAGTTGCTAACGGTTGCCCTGCTCGTCGATACGCAACTCCGGCAGCGCCTTACCCGCCACCAGGCGCTCGTCGACCAGGCGGATCACCGCCGCTTCATCCTGGATGCCATACCACTCGCCCTGTGGATAAAGGCTCGCGGTCGGCCCCAGATCGCAGGGGAACTGGCACTGGCTGCGGGTGATGTGCACGCCCCCCTCACACTCCAGCTTACCGGCGGCCTTGAGCCGCTGGCGCAGGGTTTTCCACAGGCCCAGCGCACCCTTGCGCGTGCAGCGCGGGCCGTTGCACAGCAGCAGGCGCTGCGCGTGCGGCGGAATCTGCGACCAGGCGTGGTGTTCCGGCACGGGCGGCACGTCACTGCAGGGCAGATGCGCTTTGCGATGCGCCAACAGTGCGCCCAGACCATCGAGCCAGGTGTCCTCCAGCGCCGTGCAAACCACGAACACCTGCGTCCCGTCGCCACGCTCGGCAATGCGCTCGCGCAGCCAATCACGGTGCGCAGCATCGGCACGCGGTTCCAGATCGACCACCAGCAACGGGCGCGGCGCCTCATCGATGGCCTGCCAGACACTCTCCTGCTCACTGTCATGCAGATGCGCCTCGCCCAGCAGCGTCTCGATCCGCTGCTGTAGGCGCTCAGCTGCAGCACCACGACCAAGGCCGGGGCCGATGAACAGGATGCGGGCGTAGGGGGCTTGGCTCATGACGGTCTCCAGAACGGGCCGGCAGTCTAGCCGCTTCGGCGCGATGAGCGCATTCCACGCGTCGACTCCGCTATCCGGTCTGACCGGTCATCGCAACGCTTTCGCAGGGTAACCGCGCCTCGCCATGGCCCAAGCTGCAGCACGGCCAGCGCCGCTTGAAATCCCCTGACCAGCGGTCTTTCAGCTGCACTCACACGCTCTGTTGCGGGCATTTCGCCGGATCTGGCCAACGCCAGGTCGGCGTGACGCGCCAGACGGGGGGCTTGTCGGTTGGAAAATTTGCGCTTAGCCTGAACTGGTCAGACCGGTAAGACCATAAAAACAATCTGGCGTTCGCTTCTGGGCCTCCGTGAGGGCATGGATGACGCGCCGAACGGAGACCTCGACGATGTTCAGCAAACTGCTCCCCCGCTCGCTATTCCTGCAAGTCGTGATAGGCCTGGTGCTCGGCGTGATATGCGGCCTCAGCCTGCCCGAACTATCCACCCAGCTGAAACCCCTTGGCGATGGCTTCATCAAGCTGATCAAGATGCTGATCGCACTGATCGTCTTCTGCGTGGTGGTCAGCGGCATTTCCGGCGCCGGTGACCTGAAGAAGGTGGGCCGCATCGGCCTGAAATCGGTGATCTACTTCGAGGTGCTGACCACCTTCGCCCTGCTTCTCGGCCTGGTGGTGGCCTACGGTTTGGGCCTGGGCTCGGGCGCCAACCTCCACCTCAACGAGTTGTCGACCAGCGATGCCGCGCTCTATGCCAGCCGCACCCAGGAGCTGCACGGCCCCGCGACCTTCATCATGGGGCTGATCCCCTCCTCGGTGCTTGGTGCATTCGCCGAGAACAACATCCTCCAGGTGCTGCTGTTCGCCGTGCTGTTCGGCAGCGCGCTGAACCTGGTGGGCGAGCAGGCCAGCGGCGTGGCCAAGCTGATCAACGAGTTCAGCCATGTGATCTTCCGCATCATGGGCATGATCGTGCGCCTGGCGCCGATCGGCGTGTTCGGCGCCGTGGCCTTCACCACCAGCAAGTACGGCCTCGACTCGCTCAGCCACCTCGGCGCGCTGGTGGCGGTGTTCTACGTGACCTGCATCCTCTTCGTGCTGATCGTCCTGGGCAGCGTGTTGCGCCTATCCGGGGTGCCACTGGTGCCCTTCCTGCGCTACTTCCGCGAGGAGCTGACCATCGTCATGGGCACGGCCTCGTCCGACGCCGTGCTGCCGCAGATCATGCGCAAGCTCGAGCACATGGGCATCCGCAGCTCCACCGTCGGCCTGGTGATCCCCACCGGCTACTCGTTCAACCTAGATGGTTTTTCCATTTACCTGACCCTGGCGGTGGTGTTCATCGCCCATGCCACCGGCACCGACCTGGCAATGAGCGACCTGCTCACCATCCTGCTGGTCTCGCTGATCACCTCCAAAGGCGCCCACGGCATCCCCGGTTCGGCCCTGGTCATCCTCGCCGCAACCCTCACCGCGGTGCCGGCGATCCCAGCGGCAGGCCTGGTGCTGGTGCTGGCGGTCGACTGGTTCATGGGCATCGGCCGGGCGCTGACCAACCTGATCGGCAACTGCACCGCCACCGTGGCCATCGCCCGCTGGGACAACGACATCGACCTGCAGCGCGCCCATGCGGTACTCAAGGGCGAGGCCAGCGCGCCTGGCGCTGCCCGGGACTCCAGCCTGACGCGTGTGGCGATGGCGCAGGAAAGCGAGGCGCGCGGCTGATGACAAGCCGGGGCCGGTCTGCTCTCATCGCCAGGCCACAACGAGTGGCCGGCGGTGAGCATGGCCCTGCCTGGGCGCATGCCTGCACTCATCGTTTCGCGGTTTAGGGAGGCCCCATGTTTTCGTCATCCAAGCTGGTCGATGCGGTTGTTCGCAAGTTGCTCGCGCCCATCGAGCAGGGCCTGTGGCCAGTCGGCGAAATGCTGCCGGGGCAGCGCGAACTGGCCGAGCAGATGGAAGTCAGCCGCCCCAGCCTGCGTGAGGCGATCACCATCCTGGAAACCCTGGGCGTGGTGCGCTCGCTACCCGGCAAGGGTGTCATAGTGCTGGAGCGCCAGGGCACCGCGCTGCCCGAGGTACAGGCGCCGCCCAGCGCGACCATGGCCGACGTGCTGCAACTGCGCTACGCACTGGAGCCGTTCATCGTTGGCCTGGTCGCCCAGTCGCTCGACGGTTCCGAGCTGAGCCAGCTGCGCCTGTTGCTGCTGGACATGCGCGAGTCGGTCGAGGACGGCGACATGCGCGCCCTCGCCAGCGCCTACACCAGCTTCCACCGCAAACTGGTGGCGCTCAGCTCCAACCCGATCTTCCTCAGCGTTGCCAGGCAGATCGGCGGTGCGCTGGAACAGAGCGACCAGTTGATCCGCCACAACCCGGACTATGCCGAGGACATCCTTCAGGAACACGAGGCGATCCTGCGCGCCATTCGCCGCCAGGACAGCGAGCAGGCCAGCCAGGCGATGCGCCAGCACATCCTCAACGAAGGCACCCGCCTCAACATCAACCTCCGCGTGCCCCTGGCCTGAGCCCCACGCCACCAGGCTCGCCTGGCAGCGGCCCGCAGTTCCGACCCCATCGACAGGTGTGATCATGAGTCTTGCCGATCAGCCAACCCGCCGCACGAGCGGCGGCGGTGGCAAACCCACCAGCCATTTCATCTACCAGAGCATCTACGCGGCGATCCTCGACCGACGCCTGACGCCCACCGCCAAACTGGACAAGAACACCCTCGGGCGCATCTTCGGGGTCAGCGGCTGGACGGTGCAACGGGCCCTGACCCGGCTGGCCGAGGAAGGCGCGGTGACGCTGGAGCCGCGACAGATCGCCCAGATCAGCCGGCCCAATGAGCAGCAGGCCCGGCAGGTGCTGGAGGCACGCATTCTGGTCGAGTCCGAAGTCATCCGCCTGCTCGGCACGCGTCCGGCGGACGCACGCCTGCACGAGCTGCACAGCCTGGTGGAGAACCAGCGCGCCTGCCTGGCCAGTGGCGATGGCGCCGGCCTGATCGAGCAGGCCGGCGAGTTTCACCTGAGGCTGGCGGAGCTCGCCGGCAACACGCTGCTACTGGAGTTTCTTCGCGGCTTGCTGTCGCGCGCCGCGCTGAATATCGCCCTGAGCCGCAGCCCGGTGTATTCGGCACGCACCTGCGAGGAACACCTGGCGCTGATCGCCGCTCTGCAAGCGGGTGACAGCGCCCTCGCCGGGCAGGTGCTGGTCAAGCATCTCAACGGCATATTCGACAGGCAGTGCTTCGCCCCCACGCCGACGGTCGACCTGCACGCAGCGTTCAAAGTCGGGCACCTGAGCTGATTTCACCCGGACACGTTCAGCGTCAGCACTGAAGCGCCTGGCACAGCGCCTCCAGCTCGCCAAACTCCTGCGCCACTGTCGGCAAGGCGGGACGGCGCAGCAGCAACACCGGCAATCCAAGCTCACGGGCCACCTGCAGCTTGGGCTCGGTGGAAGCGCTGCCGCTGTTCTTGCTGATCAGCACATCGCAGCGGATGCGCGCGAACAGCGCCCGCTCCTCGTCCAGCGCGAACGGCCCGCGCGCGCCGATCACCTCGGCGCGGGGCGGCGCCGCCTCGGCCTGCAGGCAACGCACCGTCCAGTGCTGGTGCGCGGGAATCTCCTGCAGGTGCGCCAGCGGTTCGCGCCCGGAGGTGAAGAACGGCCTGTTGAACGGCGCCAGCGCGCGGGTCAGTTCATCCCAGCCATCCACCTCACGCCAATCATCACCGGGGCCAGGCTGCCAGCCCGTGCGCCGCAGCGCCCAGCACGGCACGCCAGTGATCTCGGCAGCGCGGGCGGCGTTGTGGCTGATCTGCGCGGCGTAGGGGTGGGTCAGGTCCAGCAGCAACTCGATGCCTTCAGCGGCAATAAACGCCGCCATGCCCTCGGCACCACCGAAGCCACCGACGCGCACGCGGCACGGCAGATCATCCGGCACCCGCCCGAGACCAGCCAGGCTGTACACCGTCTCCGGCCCCAGGCGCCGCGCCAGGCGCAGTGCCTCGGTGGTACCGCCAAGCAGGAGGATGCGCGCCGTCATGCCTTGCGCACCGCCAGCAGGGTGATCGGCAGCGCCGCGCGCCAGGTGTCGAAGCCGCCCAGCGGCTGCGCCTGGGCCACGCTCAGACGCAACAGCTCGCCGCCCTGCTGCTCGCGGAAACTCACCAGCGCCGCCTCGCTCTGCAGGGTCACGGCATTGGCCAGCAGGCGCCCACCGGGTTTGAGCGCAGCCCAACAGGCCTCCAGCACACCCGGCACGGTGACGCCGCCGCCGATGAAGATGGCGTCCGGCGCCGGCAGCCCGGCCAGCGCCTCGGGCGCATGCCCGGCGACCAGTTGCAGGGCGGGCACGCCGAGAGCATCGCGGTTATGGCGAATATGCGCCTGGCGCCCATCGTTGGCCTCGATGGCGATGGCGCGACAAGCCGGGTGTGCGCGCATCCACTCGATGCCGATGGAGCCGCAACCGGCGCCGACATCCCACAGCAGCTCGCCGGGCAGCGGCGCCAGGCGCGCCAGGGTCACCGCGCGTACGTCGCGCTTGGTCAGTTGGCCGTCGTGGCGGTAGGCATCGTCGGGCAGGCCGCAGGTCGGCGGCAGCAGCATTGCTCCGGCGTCGGCCAGGCACTCCACGGCCAGCAGGTTGAGGTCGGCTGCGCGCGGCAGGTCCCAGTTCGCGGCCAGGCCATCGAGGCGACGCTCTTGTGGCCCGCCGAGATGCTCCAGCAGAGTCAGGCGGCTGGCGCCGAAACCACGCGCACGCAAGACTTCAGCCACCTGTGCGGGCGTATCGCCATCGGCACTCAATACCAGCAGGCGCATGCCGGGGAACAGCTTGCCGTTGAGCGTGGCCAACGGCCGACCGACCAAGGACACCACCTCCGCCTCCTGCAGCGGCCAGCCCAGGCGCGCCGCCGCCAGCGACACCGAGGACGGCGCCGGCAATACCAGCAGTTCGTCGGCCGGCACCTGGCGCGCCAGGCTGGCGCCGACGCCATAGAACATCGGGTCGCCACTGGCCAGCACGCACACCGCCTCGCCGCGCTTTGCCAGCAACGGCCCAAGGTCGAAGGGGCTGGGCCAGGTTTCCCGCTCGCCGCTGATGCACGGCGGCAGCAGCGCCAGCTGGCGCGGCGCGCCGACGATGCGCGTGGCCGCCAGCAGGGCGCGGCGCGCCGCCTTGCCCAGGCCGGGGTAACCGTCTTCGCCGATGCCGACCAGGGTCAACCAGGGTTTCATCCAATGTCCTCGCACAGGCCCGACGGAGCGCCTGTCCGCGCTCCGGGCAAAGCGGGCATAATACAGCCTTCGTCGGTGCCCCATGAATCGGGCCTAAGAGGGAATCCGGAGCGATCATCGATCGCCACCGAGCTGCCCCCGCAACTGTAAGCAGCGAGTCCAATGCCATCGGCCACTGGGTAACCGGGAAGGCGCAGCGGATCATGACCTGTCAGCCAGGAGACCTGCCGACGAACGCTGGTCGCGAGTGCCAACATCGGGCGGGGTGTACCGATGCCATGGAGTCTTCCTGCAGGTTGATTCCGCTGGTTCGGTCGCCGCGTCGTTATCCACAGGTGACCCTTTGCCCACGTCCGTTCGCCCATCCGCCTGCCCCGGCCTGCTGCGCATCGTGCCCGCGCTGGACGGCGGCATCTGCCGAGTCAAACTGCCCGGCGGCGTACTGCGTAGCGCGCAGGCGCGGGTGATTGCCGAGGCTGCGCGACGTCATACCGGCGGCGTGCTGGAGCTGACCAACCGCAGCAACCTGCAGATTCGTGGCGTCCTGCCCGGGCAGGAAAGCCCGCTGATCGACGCCCTGCTCGGCGCCGGCCTCGGCCCGCGTGTGGCCGCCGCCGATGACGTACGCAACCTGATGCTCAGCCCCGCCGCCGGCCTCGACCCGCAGGCGCGCATGGACGTGCGTGCGCTGGCCAGCCAGTTGCTCGACCTGCTGCAGGACACTCCGGCGCTGTATGCGCTGTCGCCCAAGTTCGCCCTGCAACTGGACGGCGGCGAAGCCCTGGCGATGCGCGAACACCCCCACGACCTGTGGCTGCTTGCCGAGGACGACCAGCACCTGCTGCTGGGCCTGGCCGGCTGCCCGAATGACGCCCCACTGGCGCGAATCGAGGTGACGCAGGCCGTCGAGCTGGTGCGCCAACTCCTGCTGTTGTTCCTCGAACTGGCCACGCCCGAGCAATCGCGCATGCGCCAACTGCTGGCGCAGATCCCGGCCGCCGAGCTGCTGCAACGCCTGCAGGCGCGCCTGAGCTTTGCGCTGCAAGCGGCCCCGGCCAACTGGCAGCCGGCCGAGAGCACCGCACGTGCGCCGGCGGGGGTTTATCCACAGGCGCAGCAGGGCCTGTGCATGTTGGCGGCCGGCGCTCGACTGGGCCGCCTGCACGCCGAACAGCTGTTGGCGCTGGCCGGGCTCAGCGAACACCACGGCGACGGCGAACTGCGCCTGACGCCCTGGCAAGGCGTGCTGCTGGGCAATGTGCCCGAGGCCAAATCCAGCGAATTACTGAACGCCCTAGAGGATCTAGGGCTGCTGACCCAAACCGACGAACCGCTGCTTGGCCTGGTCGCCTGCACCGGCTCGGCGGCCTGCGCGCGCGGCCTGGCCGACAGCAAACACCACGCCCTGCACCTGGCCGAGCGCCTGCGCGAGAACGGCGCGCGCCCGCAGGTGCACCTCAGCGCCTGCCCGCGCAGTTGCGCCAGCGCGCGCGTGCAGCCCTACACCCTGCTGGCCAGCACACCCGATCACTACCAGCTCTACCAACGCACGCCCGAGGCGCCCGGTTTCGGCCGTCTGCTGGCGCCCGCCATGACCATCGACGAGGCCGGCGCCTGGTTCGCCCGCCAACACCCCGCAGGAACCTCCGATGCTTGATTACATCCGCGACGGCCAGGAAATCTACCGCCGCTCCTTCGCCACCATCCGCGCCGAGGCCAACCTCGACGGCATCCCCGCCGATCTGGAAAAACTCGCCGTGCGGGTGATCCACGCCTGCGGCATGGTCGACGTGGTCGAGGACCTGCGCTTCTCCGCCGGTGCCGGCGCCGTCGGCCGCGCGGCCCTGCTGGCCGGCGCGCCGATCCTCTGCGATGCGCGCATGGTCGCCGAAGGCATCACCCGTCCGCGCCTGCCGGCAGGCAACCAGGTGATCTGCACCCTGCACGATGCCGGCGTGCCGGAGCTGGCCCGTGAGGTCGGCAACACCCGCTCGGCGGTAGCCCTGGAGCACTGGCGCGAACACCTGGAAGGCAGCGTGGTGGTGATCGGCAACGCGCCCACCGCGCTGTTCTACCTGCTGGAAATGCTCGACGCCGGCGCGCCCAAACCGGCGCTGATCATCGGCATGCCGGTGGGCTTTATCGGCGCCGCCGAGTCCAAGGACGCCCTGGCCGCAGACAGCCGTGGCGTGCCCTACGTGATCGTGCGGGGCCGTCGTGGCGGCAGCGCCATGGCGGTGGCCGCGGTCAACGCCCTGGCTTCGGAGGTGGAATGATGGCCGGTCGTCTGCTTGGCCTCGGCGTCGGTCCCGGTGACCCCGAGCTGCTCACCCTCAAGGCCCTGCGCCTGCTCAAAGGCGCCCCGGTGGTGGCCTACTTCGTGGCCAAGGCGAAACACAACGCCGGCCATGGCGGCAATGCCTTCGGCATCATCGAAGCGCACCTGAGCGATGCCCAGCAGCGCCTGCCGCTGGTCTACCCGGTGACCACCGAGAAGCTCGCCCCGCCGCTGTCCTACGAAGATGTGATCGCCGACTTCTACGACACCTGCGCGCAGCAGATCGCCCAGTTGCTCGAGGCCGGCCAGGATGTGGCGGTGATCTGCGAGGGCGACCCATTCTTCTATGGCTCCTACATGTACCTGCACGACCGCCTGGCCGACCGCTACGAAGTGGAGGTGGTGCCCGGCGTGTGCTCCATGCTCGGCTGCGCCTCGGTGCTCGGCACGCCGCTGGTGTATCGCAATCAATCCTTGAGCGTGCTCTCCGGCGTGCTGCCGGAAGACGAGCTGGAACAGCGTCTGCGCGACGCCGAAGCGGCCGTGGTGATGAAGCTCGGGCGCAACTTCGACAAGGTGCGCCGGGTGCTGCGCAAGCTCGGCCTGGACGACCGCGCCCACTACGTCGAACGCGCGACCATGGCCAGCCAGAAGATCGTGGCGCTGGACGAAGTGGAGCCGATGGATTCGCCGTACTTTTCCATGATTCTGGTGCCCGGCCAGAAGTGGCGGGGGTGATTGGTTCCTTGTGGGAGCGGCTTCAGCCGCGAAGCGCTTTCGCGGCTGAAGCGGAATACCGCCCAGCCGCTCCTACAGCTCACCGGGTGAATGAAACCCCGTCACCACGCGCCCTACGCAATCATTGCGGGGGCATCATTGGAGGCGACAGTCGCCGCTGAAGCGCCTCCCACGGATCGCGCCCCATTCCCCGGATTGCATCGGGGCTACAGGATTTACCGCATGAACATCGTCATCCTCGGCGCCAGCGCACTGGCCACTGCACAACGCCTCAAGGCGCTTTATCCACAGGCTGTGATCCACGGCCTGCGCGGGCGCGCCGATGGCGCCGAGCGTCACTACGAGGAGTTCGGCGAGCACCTGCGCGCGCTATACCGCGCAGGCCAACCGCTTGTCGTGCTGTGCGCTGCCGGCATCGTCATCCGCAGCCTCGCCGCACTGCTGGCGGAAAAAGGCGCCGAGCCACCGGTACTGGCCCTGGCCGAAGACGGCAGCGCTGTGGTGCCGCTGCTCGGCGGCCTGGCCGGGGTCAACCGCCTGGCCCGCGAAATCGCTGCACACCTGGGCGTCACACCCGCCATCACCACCAGCGGCGAGTTGCGCTTCGGTACCTGCCTGCTGGAGCCGCCGGCCGGCTACGCCCTGGCCGACCTGCAGCAGGGCAAGCGCTTCGTCAGCGACCTGCTCGGCGGCGAAACGGTACGCATCGAAGGCCAGGCACCCTGGCTGGAGAACGCGCAACTGCCTGTGGATAACGCCGCCAGCCGGGTTATCCACATCACCGCGCAGGCGCGCCCGGCGCAACCCGACGAACTGCTGATCCACCCGCGCTGCGCCGCCGCCCTGATCGAACGCCCCGGCGCCGACCTGCCTGCGCGCCTGCAACAGGCGCTGAGCGCTGCCAATCTTGCACCGCAAGCGCTGGCCTGCCTGCTCGCGGACAAAGCCTGGATGGCCAACGCGGAGTTGCACGCCGCTGCAGTTGAGCTGAAGCTGCCGCTGCGCTTTATCCACAGCAGCGCCGAGCTACCGGCCGAACTGCACAGCGGTGACGGCCTGCGCCTGCTGTTGAGCGAACAGCCTCTGGATATCGAGCGCCTCGGCCAGCGCCGTGGCCGCCTCAGCGTGGTCGGCCTCGGCCCTGGCGCCGCCGAGCACATGACCCCCGCCGTGCGCCGCGCCCTCGACGAGGCCGAGGACCTGCTCGGCTACGACACCTACGTGAAGATGGCCGGCCCGCTACGCGCCGACCAGTGCCTGCACCCCAGCGACAACCGCGAAGAGCTGCAGCGCGCTGCCCACGCCTTCGAACTGGCCGCCAGCGGACGCCGGGTGGTGATGATCTCCTCGGGCGACCCTGGCGTGTTCGCCATGGCCGCGGCGGTGATGGAGGCGCTGGAAAGCCCGCAGAACGAGGCCTGGCACGGCGTCGAGCTGGAAGTACTGCCGGGCGTTTCCGCCGCACTGGCCACAGCCGCCAAGGCTGGCGCACCGCTGGGCCACGACTTCTGCCTGATCTCCCTGTCCGACAACCTCAAGCCCTGGGCGGTGATCGAGAAGCGCCTGGAACATGCCGCCGCAGCGGATCTGGCCATGGCCTTCTACAACCCGATCTCCAAGTCCCGCCCCTGGCAACTTGGCCGCGCGCTCGACTTGCTGCGCCAGCACCGTACGCCCGAGACGCTGGTGGTGCTTGGCCGCGATATTGGCCGCCCTGCCGAAGCGCTGCGCAGCCTCACCCTGGGCGAGCTGACCCCGGAGATGGTCGACATGCGCACCCTGGTGATCATCGGCTCCAGCCAGACCCGCCGCTTCCCGCGTGCCGACGGCAGCGAGTGGGTCTACACGCCGCGTTGGTATCCCGCGCAGGCCGACTAGAGCATCGCTCGCAGCAGGATTGCCAAGCGTTTGCAGGAGCGGATTTATCCGCGAATTTCGCGGCTGAAGCCGCTCCTGCGGATCGGGGCGCTTGGTTTTATCCACAGCCCCAGCCCTCTGCACAAACGTTCTAGGCATACCCGGCAAAGGGGGTAAGCTCAGGCGTTCCACTTTCCACCGCGGGCCAGGCGATGAACGCGCAGTCATGGGTCGACCTCAAGCAGGACGCCGACACCGGCATCGAGGTGATCCGTGCGCATTTCGAGGGCCACGCCTACGATCCGCATTGGCACGACAGTTACCTGATCGGCTTCACCGAACAGGGCGTGCAACAGTTCCATTGCCGTCGCGCGCTGTTCAGCAGCGTGCCGGGGCAGACCTTCTTTCTCGAACCCGGCGACATCCATGACGGCCATGCGCCGACGCCAGGCGGCTTCACCTACTCCACCCTCTATCTCGAACCCGCCTGGCTGCAACGCGCGTTGCCGGCGCTGTTCGAGCAGGCGCCTGGCGACTGCCTGCCGGGCGTACCGCGCACTCAGCCGGACGACCCCGGCCTGCTGCCGTGCATCGCCAACGCCTTGCAGACATTGAGCGATGGCGAGCCGCGCATGGTGCGCGACGCGGCGCTGGACGCGCTGCTGGAGCGCATCTCGCGCAGCCTGCACTGGCGCCAGCAACTGCCGGGCAACCCGCAGATACCCAGCGTGGCCCTGCGTGCCCGTGACTACCTGCATGCACACTTTCACGAGAACATCGGCCTCGACGAGCTGGCGCGGGTGTGCGGCGTCGACCGTTTTCGCCTCAGCCGCGCCTTCAAGGCCGCCTTCGGCATCGCCCCGCACGGCTACCTGATCCAGCTGCGCCTGGTGCGCGCCCGGCGTTTGCTGGCCCTTGGCACGACGCCGGCGGATGTCGCCAGCGACCTCGGTTTTGCCGACCAGAGCCACCTGGGCCGCTGGTTCCGCCGCGCCAATGGCGTCACCCCGGGCGCCTACCGCAACCTCTGCACAAAGCTTCAAGACCGCTGAATCAGCCCGCCGGACAATCGCCCCATGCCCTCGATATGGAGCGATAGCCCATGCCCTTCACTGCCCACCGGGCTTTGCCATGAACCAGTGGCTGCCCTTCATCCTGTTCGCCTCGGCGGCGTCGATCACCCCCGGCCCGACCAACCTGCTGATCCTCGGCAGCGCCGCCCGTTTCGGCCTGTCCATTGCGTTGTCCATCGCCGTCGGTGCCAGCCTCGGCGCCAGTCTGATGCTGCTGGTGGTCGGCCTGGGCCTCGGTGAACTGCTGGCCCGCGCGCCGCTGCTGCAGACGGCGATGGCCTGGGCTGGCGCGGCCTGGATCAGCTGGATGGCCTGCAAGCTGCTGCGCGCCGACAGCGCCAGTGCCGACGAACGCGCCATCGACCGGCGCCAGGGCTTCGTCCAGGGCGCCGGCCTGCAACTGATCAACCCCAAGACCTGGCTGATGAGCGTCTCGGTCACCGCGATCTTCCTCGGCGGCCAGGCTTCGTTCACCGCCGTGGCGAGCTACGCGGCGCTGTTTTTGCTGGTGTCCACGCCCTGCCTGCTGGCCTGGGGCCTGCTCGGTATCGGCAGCGCTCGCCTGTTGCGGCAACCGGCCAGGTTGCGGCTATTCAACCGCTGCATGGCCCTGTTGCTACTGGCCTCGGTGTGGCTGCCGCTGCTGTCCCAGCTTCGCGGCTGAAGCCGCGGCTACGCCGTGGGTTTGGCTTGACGGCGCATCGCCCCAGGCGTGGTACCGAAACGCTGACGGAACAGCTTGCCCAGATGGCTGGTGTCGCCGACCCCGATTTCGTCGGCGATCTGCGCCAGGCTGTGGCTGGAATTGAGCAGGCGCCAACGCACGTGCTGCAGGCGCAGTTCGTTCCAGTATTCGCGTGCGCTCATGCCCTGGCTGGCGTGGAACAGGCGGTCGAGCTGACGCCGGCTGATACCGACGCTGGCCGCCAGTTGCTCGATGCCGGCGGCACTGGCCAGGCCGTGGCGCATCAGGGCGATCGCGCGGTCGACATGCCGCTCACCGCTCGGTGCAGTGTGCAACGAACGCAGCGCGTGCTGGCCGCTGCGTGTCTCGTCCACCAGCATGTCGGCC
This sequence comes from Pseudomonas spartinae, assembly GCF_965197125.1. Classification (NCBI taxonomy): domain Bacteria; kingdom Pseudomonadati; phylum Pseudomonadota; class Gammaproteobacteria; order Pseudomonadales; family Pseudomonadaceae; genus Pseudomonas; species Pseudomonas spartinae. Next base: position 604,073 of record NZ_CBDAMB010000002.1, on the reverse strand, counting down.
AGGCCTTTGAGCGCCCGCGCCCGGCCACTGCCTTGAGCCAGCAGCTCCACCGCCAGGTCGATGGCCGCCGTGCCGCCAGCGCAGGAAATCCGCGCACCATCCACACAGTACAGACGCTCGCGGGCCAGGCGCAGGTGCGGGAAGCTGGCGCGAAACTCCGCCTCATGGCGCCAGTGCACCGCCACCCGGTGGCCGTCGAGCAGCCCGCAGGCGGCGAGCAGAAAACTGGCGTTGTCGATCGCCACCAGTTTCACTCCAGCACGGGCGGCGCGGCGCAGCAACGACTGATACGCCGGCGCCAGCGCGGCAGTGGCCTGCGCGTTGCGCCCGCCGAACAGCACCAGGTAATCATGCTCGGCCAGTTCGAGCTGATCGACCGTGGCCTCGATGCGCAACGCCGCACCGCTACTCGACGACACATGCCCCGCCTGCAGGCCGAGGATGGTCCAGGCGCAGTAGCGCTGGCGGCTGTAATCCTCGTCATCGGCGCTGAAGCGCAGCTTGTCGAGAAAACCGCCAAACGGCAGCAAGGCGAACTCCGGCAGCGGCAGCAGCAGAAAACGCAGATCAGGGTTCTCGGTCATGCACTGTCCAGAATCAACCGTTAGATGACCAGAATCTACCTCATTACCGCACCTGCCGCTGACTAGACTGGCCGCGCCCTCTGAAGGAGACCCGCATGGCCCTCGAACTCTGGTTCGTCTACCTGATCGCCACCCTCGGCCTGGCGCTGACACCCGGCCCCAACAGCCTGCTGGCGCTGACCCACGGCGGCCTGTATGGCGCGCGCATGGCGCTGGCCACCATCCTCGGCGGCGTGGTCGGCTTCAGCGCGCTGATCGCCCTGGCCATGTTCGGCCTCGGCGCCCTACTCAAGACCGCACCCAGCGCATTGCTGGCGCTGAAGTGGATTGGCGGTGCCTACCTGATCTGGCTGGGCGTGCAGCTCTGGCACTCGCCGCCGATGAACCTGACGCTGGCCGATAGCGGCGTGCGCCCCGGCGCCGGTCACCTGTTTCGCCAGGGCCTGCTGTCGGCGCTGTCGAACCCCAAGGTGATCCTGTTCTACGGCGCCTTCCTGCCGCAGTTCGTCGACCCGCAGCGCGGCCTGGCCGTACAGTTCGTGGTAATGGCAGCGACCTTCGCCGTGGTCGAATTCCTCGTCGAACTGCTACTGGCGCTGCTGGCCTTCCGCGTGCGGCCCTGGCTGCAACGTGGTGGGCGCACCTTCAACCGCAGTTGCGGCGTGCTCTTCGTGTTGATCGGCGTGGCCTTGCCGCTGGCGCGTTGAGCCCGCGCGAAAGCACTGCCTACTCAGGCCGGTGACAGACCACGCAGAGCTTGTTGCCATCCGGGTCGCGGAAGTAGGCACCGTAGTAATCCGGGTGATACTGCGGGCGCAAGCCCGGAGCGCCTTCGCAACGCCCACCCCGCGCCAGCGCCATCCGGTGAGACTGATCGACCTGTGCCCGGGTCTGCGCCAGCAGCGCCACCATCTGCCCGTTCCCAGGCTGGTGCGCGGCGCCGTCGTAAGGCGTGCTGATAAGCAACAGTGGTCGGGGCTCTGGGCTCGACTGCCAAGCCGCCCAGGGCTTGTCCGCGTCGAGAAAACGCAACTCGACGCCCAGCAGATCCATCAACGGCTGGTAGAACCTCAGGGCGCGAGGAAAGTCGCTCACACCAATGCATATATGAGAAAACATATGGCTCCTTGCTCCGTTGAACGAAAACGCTGACCGCATCCTGGGCCAGCGCCCACCGCTATCGCAAGCACCGCTAGAGTCGCGAACCTGCGCAGTCGCATCGACCAGGCCTCCTTCTGCGACCCGTCGCGTTTACCCTGGCTTGAGGTCGCTTACGGCAACGTCACCGTCGCCTGCGTGGCGCTTGGCCATGCACGCGCTCCGTACCCTGCAGGATGCCGTCTAAATCAGGGATCAGGAGCGTCGAATGAATGCTAACCACACGGGCCATCAGGTCAGCCCGGCCACCTTGCGCAAGGTGATCGCCGCATCGGCCATCGGCAACTTCGTCGAATGGTTCGACTTCGCCGTCTACGGCTTCCTCGCCGTGACCATCGCCTCACTGTTCTTCCCACCGGGCAATCCAACCCTGGCGCTGCTGCAGACCTTCGCCGTGTTCGCCGTATCGTTCGCCCTGCGTCCGCTGGGCGGGATCTTCTTCGGCATCCTCGGCGACCGCATCGGGCGCAAACGTGTGCTGTCGATCACCGTGCTGATGATGGCCGGCGCCACCACGCTGATCGGTCTGCTGCCGACCTACGCCAGCATCGGCTTGCTCGCGCCCCTGCTGCTGGCCGTGGCGCGTTGCCTGCAAGGGTTCTCTGCCGGTGGCGAATACGCCGGCGCCTGCGCCTTCGTCATGGAGCACGCGCCCACCGAGCAGAAGGCCCGTTACGGCAGTTTCGTGCCAGTTTCGACCTTCCTCGCCTTCGCCGCCGCGGCCGGCCTGGTACTCGGCCTCGACCAGTTGATCAGCAGCGAGCAGATGCAGGCTTGGGGCTGGCGCCTGCCCTTTCTGATCGCCGCACCGCTGGGCCTGGTGGGCCTGTATATGCGCCTGCGCCTGGACGAGTCGCCAGCTTTCCAGGCCCTGGCTGCAGAACAGGCCCCCGAGCATTCGCCGCTGCGTGAAACCCTGCGCAGCCATAGCACCACCATCCTCTGCCTGAGCGCGTTCATCTCGGCCACAGCCCTGTCGTTCTACATGTTCAGCACCTACCTGAGCACCTACATGCAGGTAGTCGGCGGCGCCAGCCGTTCCACTGCGCTGCAGGCCAATCTGCTGGCACTGGTCTTCGCTGGGCTGCTGTGTCCGTTCGTGGGGCGTTACTCGGATTGGGTCGGGCGGCGACGCACCATCCTCACAGCCTGCCTGGCGCTGATCTTCGCCGTCTATCCGGCCTTCACTCTGGCCACTTCGGGACAGCTCTTGCCATCGGCGCTGGGCGCCATGCTGCTGGCCGTCGGTGCGGTGATCTGCGGCGTGGTGACGGCAGTGCTGCTGTCCGAGCAGTTTCCCACCCGAGTGCGTTATACCGCCTCGGCCTTTACCTACAACATCGCCTACACCATCTTCGGCGGCACCGCGCCGCTGGTGGCCACCTGGCTGATCGAGCAGACCGGCGACCGCATGGCACCGGCCTATTACCTCATCGTCATGGCCCTGATCGCCCTCGCGGGTGGCCTGGCGCTGCCGGAGTCGTCGAAGCGGCCGCTGAACTATCGCCATGAGTGAGTGAGCACGGCGCTGAGCGAAGTGGACCAGTCATAATCTGGGTAATTGGATCTATGTGACTGGGCCACTGCTGCGTAGATTCGTGTCTACCGGGTCAGGCCGAACATGCCTTCGGCTGTCCCATAACGCGGATACGGATGATCACCATGAGCCAGCGCCTCGACTACTTCGCACTCTCTCCCAAGGCCTCCGGCAAGTACGCCGAGTTCTCCATGCTGCTGACCCGCAGCCCGTTCCTCGCGCCGCTGGCCCACCTGGTCATGCTGCGTGCATCGCAGATCAATGGCTGCGCCTTCTGCGTCGACATGCACGTGAAGGAAGCGAAGATCCATGGTGATCGCGAACTGCGCCTGCACCATGTCGCCGTATGGCGCGAGTCGCCGCTGTTCTCGGAGCAGGAACGCGCCGCGTTGGAGTGGACGGAAGCCCTGACCCAGCTGTCACCACACGGTGTTTCCGATGCCATCTACGCCAGCGTGCGCGAGCAATTCTCCGAACAGGAACTGTCGGAGCTGAGCTTCCTGGTGGTCGCCATCAACGGCTGGAACCGCCTCAACGTGGCCTTCCGCACCGTGCCCGGTTCCGCCGACAAGGCATTCGGCCTGGACAAGGCTGGCCTGGCCTGAGGTTTATCCACAGGCGGCGGTCGGCCTGTTGCGCGACCGCCCTGCCTTGCTCCTCCCTGAGCGCCACGCTGCACGGCACGGGCACAGTCGGCATGATGTGCCCCCCGCGCCAGCACCCGGCTAGCGTGACGAATCCCCGTCGGCCTTCATCTGACACACTCGCCGCCCGCTCAACGGAGCCCTTGCATGCTGCCCCTGCCGTTTTCCCGCCAACCTGCCCGCCTCACCCTGCTCGCCCTCGCCTGCCTGAACAGCCACAGCGCCTTCGCCGAAGAGCCTGTGCAGCTCGACCCGTTGCAGGTCAGCGGAATACAGCTGAGCGAAGTGGAGGCCGCACGCGAGGACCTCGCGCGAGTGCCCGGCGGCACCAACCTGGTGGACATGAACAAGGTCGAACAGGGCCGCGTGGCCGGCGTCGCCGACGTGCTGGCCTACCAGCCCGGTGTCTACGCGCAGTCACCCGGTAATGAGGGCGTGAAGGTGAGCGTGCGCGGCTCGGGGATCAACCGTGGTACCGGCTCGCACGCCTCCGGCACCCATATCATGCTCGACGGCCTGCCGCTGACCGGCTCCGGCGGCACGCCCTATGAGCTGCTGGAGCCCTTGTGGATAAGTCGCGCCGAAGTGCTGCGCGGCGCCAACGGTTTCGACCGCGGTTCGCTGGCCCTGGGCGGTGCCATCGACTACATCACCCACACCGGCTATACCGCACCCAAGCTGCAGCTGCGCGTTGAGACGGGCAGCCGCGGCTATCAGAAACGCAGCATCGCCTCCGGCCAGGTACTGGGCGATTTCGACTACTACCTCGCCCTTACCGACAGCCGCACCGACGGCTATCAGGATCACTCATCGGGCAAGGGCAAAGGCATCGCCGCCAACTTCGGCTACCGCCTCAACGAGAATCTGGAGACGCGCGTCTACCTGCGCTACCGCGAGACCGAGCACGAAACGCCCGGCCGCCTGACCAAGGCCCAGCTCAAGGACGACCCGCGCCAGGCCGCTGCCAACAACCTGCGCATCGACGCCCACCGCGACCAGCCCGGCAGCACCTGGCTGGCGAACAAGACCACCTGGCGCATCGACGAAGACGCCACCCTGGTGGCGGGTGTGGCCTATCACCACTACCCGATGGATATCGTCGAAAACAGCTCGCCCAACGGCAACACCTACCGCGTCCGCGTGGACTACAGCGATATCAGCGGCACCCTGAACTACACCCGTCGGCATACCCTGTTCGGACTCAACAGCACCACCACCCTCGGCCTGCGCAGCACCACCAACCTGCCCAGCAGCAAGTCGAAGGAAAACGCCGCCCTGCCGATTACCGTCGGTGGCACGACCTACCCGGCCGGTACTCTGATGCGCGCCTACGAGCACCTGGGCTCGGACACCGTGCTGCATATCGGCAACGAACTGGAATTGACCCCCGACCTGTGGCTGACCAGCGGCCTGGCGCTGATCTACACCCGCCGCGAAGTACAGGTGACCTGGCCCGCGACCGACGACAAGCTCAGCGAACATAGCTGGGACTACGCGCCACGCATCGGCCTGCGCTACCAGCTCAACCCCGACGTGCAGCTGTACGGCAACATCAGCCGCTCGGTAGAGCCGCCGCATGCCTGGTCGATGATCTGGAGCTCGCCGCTGCGCTTCCCGGCTGGCAACCAGCCATACAGCACCCGCCAGAGCACGCCGATCTCGATGGATAACCAGACCGCCACCACCTTCGAAGTCGGCGCCCGTGGCGACTCGGCCATCGGTGAGTGGGACCTGGCCTACTACTACTCGCAGGTACGCCACGAGCTGCTCACCGTCGAGGTCGAGAACAACGTCTTCGCCGAATCCAACGCCAGCCCCACCGTGCACCAGGGCATCGAAGCCGGCCTGAACAGCCCGCTATGGCAAGGCGGCGCCGCTGGCGCGCTGAGCCTGCGCCAGGCCTACACCTTCAGCGACTTCCACTACCGCGATGACGACACCTTCGGCGACAACCGCCTGCCCGGCCTGCCGCGCCACTACTACCAGGCGGAACTGCGCTACGACCACCCGAGCGGCTTCTACGCCGGCCTCAACACCCAGTACGCCTCCAGGGTGGCGGTGGACTACGCCAACTCCTACTACGCCGATGCCTACACCACCTTCGGCGCCACCCTCGGCTACGCCTCGCCGAAAGACGACTGGCAAACCTGGCTCGACCTGCGCAACCTGACCGACAAGCGCTATGCCGCCACCGTGACGCCGGGCTATAACGACAACGGCACCGACGTGGCCCGCTCCACACCTGGGGAAGGGTTTGGGGTGTATACGGGGGTTTCGTGGAGTTGGTTGTAAGGCGTGACGCTTGCGACTGACTGGGGCATGGTGGAAAACGCTTTGCGGTTTTTAACCTCAATTAAAGGACAATCGACCGGACACTTATGGACACTAAGCAACAACATGCGCTCATTGCCCAACTGCATAAGCAATTGAACCGGCTCGACATCGTCCCCCGCCACTGCTGCCGCCGGAACAAGGTTCATTACACACTGGTGTGCTACATCAACAACATCATTGGGTTGCTGCTTAGCGAGAGCTATGAGCTTGTCCCAATATTCATCGAGCGTGCCAGAATTCACATGGCCGAGTTCCCCGCCACTGAGGAGTCGGCAGCCTACTACGAGATCGTCGAACACTATTTGCGAATAGTCACCGATCTGATGCAGGAGCTCGGCCATATCCTTGAATGGGGAAGCAGCCAATAAACGCATGAGGCAGACAACGCTCTGCTTGTCCCTGGGCCTGCAAATACCGCTCACCCCTTGCCTAGTAGAGAAGTGTCCATCAGAAAAATGGATAGATTTATTTTCAGTTAAAAGCTTGGCAAAAATAAAGCCTCCTAGCCGCCCTAGACAAACGTACCTTTACAGCCGCCCCTCCCTAAGCTCTTTTGGGGTCATATTAATAACCCTCGTGCTTTTCAGATTTCTAATATGAGCGATCACTAGTTCTTCGGTCGCTGAAAATAAATACTTATAAGCAACGTCCTTGTCGACATCTATAAGACGCTCAATCTTATCAATAGAATCATTGACACTTGCATTTAAACTGACATCTTCACTTAAGTACTCTTTAGCCATATCCACAGTGGTTGGAGATATCCGAAAAGCGGCAGATAGTTCAACAACCAATGCCACCCAATAGTACGTGTTATAGGTGACCCTTCCAACCATTGAATTACCGGACACTGCATCGGCTTTTGTACATGCCCCCTCATCTCCGGCCTTTTGTTTAAGACTTATGCAGCTTGGCACCCAGCTAGAGTCAGGTATGTCAAAGCTGGACTGACTTTGGAATGCACTAACGATGGATTCTCTTTGTTTCCTACGGTTGAGCCTGCGAATTTCCCGAAGGTAGATATTGTTCTGTACATCAACAAACCTATCTACCTTATGGGCTTTATCTAGCCTGAGATTAAGTTCATATTTAGAAAGCGTTGCTATTTCCTGTTCTGTGAACAACGCCGAATAATAATCATCCAGAATAGCTTTATATTCTGAATAATCAGGCTCCGCCTGTGGCAATTCAAATTTAATTGCAGCAATCTCATCAAACCCGATAATTTTCTGCAAGGCATCTGCAATTACAAGCTGAGAGAAAGCAATCAAGCTTATGAACGTCAATAATAATTTCATGTGAATACTAAAAACCATCTGACTAATATAAAACCGTAGCGCGTAGAGTGGACAATTCCCTACTTGTCCACCGCTTCTGCTCTCAGCCCTGCACCGTACCTTCCTTACGCAGCAGATAACTATCCATAATCCACCCATTGCGCTCACGCGCTTCGGCGCGGGTGGCGGCGATGCGTTCGGCCACTTCGTCCAGCGGGCCGGCAATAAGGATTTCATCAGCGGTGCCGACGTAAGCACCCCAGTAGATGGTCAGGCCCTGACCGACGAAGCGGCGGTAGGTGTCCTTGGCGTCGAGCATCACCGCCACGCTGTCCACACCTTGCGGCCAGCCTTCGGCGAGCAGGCGGCCGGTGGTGATTTCCACGGCGCGACCGATGCTGTTGAGCGGGATGCGATGGCGCGCGGTCAGCGCCTGCAGGCTGGTGATGCCGGGGATCACGTCATAGGTGAAATCGCTGCGCTGTGCGGCGATAGCTTCGATGATGCGGATGCTGCTGTCGTACAGCGACGGGTCGCCCCAGACCATGAAAGCCGCCGTCTCGCCATCGGCCATCTGCTCGTCGATCAGTTGCTCGAACACCGCCTGCTTGTCGCGATTGAGTTCGTCGACGCTGGCGCGGTAGTCCGCGACATCGCGCTCGCGCTCCGGCTGCACGCCTTCGGCGAAACGCGGCGTGTGACCATCGAGGAAGCGTGCGCAAATTTCGCGGCGTAGGGCGTTGAGCTTGTGCTTGGCTGCACCCTTGTCCATCAGGAAGATCACGTCACTGCGGCGCAGTGCCTTGATCGCCTGGTAGGTGATGTAGTCCGGGTCGCCGGCGCCGATGCCGACCAGCAGCAGGATTTTCATGAGGTTCTCCAGGTGCGCCCCGGCGCGCCAGGCGCCAAGTCGTCGATATGGTGGTAGTCGGCTTCCAACGCCTGCGCCAGTTGTCGGGCGCGGCCCAGGCGGATGGGCGCGCGCTCGGTATCGAGCAGCAGGGTTGGGCATGGCGGCGGCGTCAGTGCTGGCAGATCACGCAGGCGGCCGTCGGTGAGGACCAGCAGGCGCTGGCGTTCGTGCGGTTTCACGCGCTGGCGACACAGCAACCAGTCACCCGCCTGAGTCAGCGCATCGAGCAACGGCGTGCCACCACCAGCGCCCAGTTCCTGCAACCAGCGATGCAATTCGGCGCTGGCCTTGCGCCCCTGCCATAGCCACTGCGCCTCGCGGCCACCGGCCTGCAAAACCGCCAGCCGCGCGCGCTCGCGATAGGCGCTGTCGAACAACTCGGCAAGCACCCCCTTGGCCAGGCTCAGCGCGCCATGGCGACGGGTAGAAGCGGAGGCATCCACCAGCACCAGCCACAGCTCCTCGGCTTGCTGGCTGCGTGGTCGCATTACCAGTTGCTCACGGCGTTGCGGTCGCCCCTGACGCAGGGTCGCAGCCCAGTCGATACGCCCGTGCGCGCCCGCTCGTACGGCGCCACGCAGGCCGCCGCCAAGTTTTCCGGGCCGGTTACGGGCATCCGCGCCTGTGGCTGTGCGCGGGCGGATGCTCAGGACTTTTTTGGCCAGCGCGGCGGCACGCGCCGCTCGCCCATAACCTGTGGTTGCGCGGGCAGTTCGCCCCACTGGCCTTCGCCCTGCTGTTGCTCCTGCGCCTGGCTCTGTTCGGGCGACGTGGCAGCAGGCGGTTGTTGCTGGCGACGGCGATGACGCAGGACGAAGTCTTCCACCGCATCGATATCCACAGGCTCGATGCCCGCCGCGCCACGCCATGCGGCATGAGCACGGGCGGCGCGCAGCCAGACCAGATCGGCGCGCAGGCCGTCGACGCCAGCGGCGAAGCAACGCTGGCTGATCTCGCCCAGCGCCGCATCATCCAGCGCAATATCGGCCAGACGCTGGCGGGCATTGCGGCAACGCTGGGCGAGTGCTTCCTGCTCGCTCTGCCAGCGCTGCAGGAAGGCAGCGGGGCCGGCATCGAAGGCCAGACGACGACGGACGATCTCGGCGCGCTCGGCCGGCTGCGGCTGACCATCCAGCGCCAGGTTGAGGCCAAAACGGTCGAGCAGTTGCGGGCGCAGTTCGCCCTCCTCGGCATTCATGGTGCCAATCAGCACGAAGCGCGCGGCGTGGCGATGGGAGATGCCGTCACGCTCGACATGGTTGACCCCGCTGGCGGCGGCATCGAGCAGCAGGTCGACCAGATGATCCGGCAACAGGTTGACCTCATCGACATACAGCACGCCGCCATCGGCACGCGCCAGCAGGCCGGGAGAAAACTGCGCGCGGCCTTCGCCCAGTGCAGCGTCCAGATCCAGGGTGCCGACGATGCGCTCCTCGCTCGCTCCCAGCGGCAGGGTGACGAAGCGCCCGCCATCGAGCAGATCGGCCAGACCACGCGCCAGGGTGGACTTTGCCATGCCGCGCGGCCCCTCGATCAGCACCCCGCCAATGGCCGGATCGATGGCCGCCAGGCACAGCGCCAGCTTCAGCGAATCGGCACCGACCACAGCGGCGAGGGGGAAGTGATGTTCGGTCATGACAGTAATCCGTGGAGTGATGTGTGTGGGAGGCGCTTCAGCGGCGAAAAGCTCGCGGCTGAAGCCCCTCCCACGATGAGCGCATCACACCCGTGGGTGGGTTAGCGGCGCAGAACGTTGATCGTACAGACGCGCAGGAGCGTAGCGCGCCGCGTAACCCACCAGGCGATATACCGTATAGCGCCAATGGTGGGTTACGCCGCACCCGCTTCGGAGAGCAACCTATGCATTGCAACAGGCGGCTAACCCACCCTACGGGCTCGGCAGTGCCGGATGAACCCTCTCCCCCGGCCCCTCTCCCATAAATGGGAGAGGGGAGAAAAGCGCGCATCAACTTTCCTCACTATCGAGCAGCAGATTCTCCAGCGATTCGCGGTACTCGCCGGGATTCTGCCACAGGCCGCGCTGCTGGGCTTCGAGCAGGCGTTCGAGGATGTCGTTGAGCGCGCCGGGGTTGTGCTGCTGGATAAAGTCGCGGGTGTCCTTGTCGAGCAGGTAGGCATCGGTGAGCAGCGCGTACTGGTGGTCGTCGACCAGTTCGCTGGTGGCGTCGAAGGCGAACAGGTAGTCGATGGTCGCGGCCAGCTCGAAGGCGCCCTTGTAGCCGTGGCGCTTCATGCCTTCGATCCACTTGGGGTTGGCCGCGCGGGCACGCACCACGCGGTTCAGCTCTTCCTTGAGGCTGCGGATACGCGGCGTATCCGGCTGGCTGTTGTCGCCAAAATAGCTGGCCACCTTGAGCCCGCGCAGGGTTTCCACCGCCGCCAACATGCCGCCCTGGAACTGGTAGTAGTCATTGGAATCGAGGATGTCGTGCTCGCGGTTGTCCTGGTTGTGCAGCACCGCCTGCATCTGCTCCAGGCGCTCGGCGAACTGCTCGCGGGCCGGCGCGCCCTCGGCGCCGCTGCCGTAGGCGTAGCCGCCCCAGTTCAGATAAACCTCGGCCAGATCCGCACGGCTCTGCCACAGGCGTTCTTCGATAGCATTCTGCACGCCCGCGCCATAGGCGCCGGGCTTGGAGCCGAATACCCGCCAACCGGCCTGGCGCCGCGCTTCGGCTTCATCCAGGCCGCCATCCTTCAATGCCAACGACTCGCGCCAGACCCTCGCCGACAGCGGGTTCATGTCTTCCGGCTCGTCCAGTTCGATCACCGCCTGCACGGCCTGATCGAACAGACGAATCAGGTTGCTGAAGGCGTCGCGGAAGAAGCCCGACACGCGCAGGGTGACATCCACCCGTGGCCGGCCCAGCTGCTCCAGCGGCAGTACTTCGAAACGTTCGACGCGCTGGCTGCCAGGCTGCCAAACCGGGCGCACGCCGAGCAGCGCCAGGGCCTGGGCAATGTCGTCGCCGCCAGTGCGCATGGTCGCCGTGCCCCATACCGACAGGCCGAGCTGGCGCAGGTGATCGCCCTCATCCTGCAGATGGCGTTCGAGCAAACGGTCAGCGGCTTGCACACCGAGGCGCCAGGCAGTCGGCGTGGGCAGATGGCGCACGTCGACGGTGAAGAAGTTGCGCCCAGTGGGCAGCACATCCAGACGCCCGCGACTCGGCGCACCGCTTGGCCCTGCCGGGACGAAACGCCCTTCCAGCGCCGCCAGCAAGCCACCCATCTCGGCACCGCCACAGGCATCGAGCAAGGGCGCAACGTGCCCGGCCAGGCCGTCGAGAATCAACGCCACCTCATCACCAAAGGCTTCGCTGCGCTCGCCCGCCAGACGCTGCTCGATCAGCCTCAGCGTCAGCAGCTCCAGGCGCTCACGGGTATCGCCAACGCTGCGCCACAGGCTGTTATCCACAGCCAGCAAGGCCTGTGGACGCGGCCCAGCCCAGAGCTGGCCCATGTCGCAGTCCAGCGGGTCGAGGCCCAGCTCCAGGCCACGCGCCAGCGCACGCAGCAGGCTGGCATTGGCGCCCTGGCCGTCGCCACGGGGGATGCGCAGCAGCGCCAGCAGGGTGTCGCGACGAAGTTGTCCACTGGGCGACTCGCCGAACACATGCAGGCCATCGCGAATCTGCGATTCCTTGAGGTCGCACAGGTAGGCATCGAGCTGCGGCAGCCAGCTATCGGCATCGTCGTTCAGTTGCAGGCCCAGCTCGCGGTCGAGGCTGGCTTCGCGCACCTTGGTCAGAATCTCGCCGCGCAGCTCCACGGCGCGACGCTGGTCGAGCTGGCTGGCCTCGAAGTACTCGTCGGCCAGGCGCTCCAGATCGCGCAACGGGCCGTAGCTTTCGGCGCGGGTCAAAGGCGGCATCAGGTGGTCGATGATCACCGCCTGTGTACGCCGCTTGGCCTGCGCGCCCTCGCCCGGATCATTGACGATGAAGGGATAGACGTTGGGTAGCGGGCCAATCAGCGCCTGCGGCCAGCAGCCTTCGGACAGGCCGACGCTCTTGCCCGGCAGCCATTCCAGATTGCCGTGCTTGCCGACGTGGATCAGCGCATCAGCGGCGAAGGCCGTGCGCAGCCAGGCGTAGAAGGCGATATAGCCGTGCGGCGGCACCAGGTCGGGGTCGTGGTACACCGCTGCTGCATCAAGCTGATAGCCGCGCGCCGGCTGGATGCCGACGAAGGTCAGGCCGAAGCGCAGGCCGGCGACCATCATCCGCCCGCTGCGAAACATCGGGTCGCGCTGCGGCTCGCCCCAGCGCTCACGTATCGCCTGCTGGTTGGCCAGCGGCAGGCTGTGGAAAAACGCCAGGTAGTCATCCAGCGCCAGACTCTGCGCACAGGACCGCGTATCCAGGCCATCGAGGTCGTTGGTAACGCCGCCGAGCAAGCTGTGGACAAGTTCGGTGCCGCTGCCCGGCAGGTTATCCACCGGGTAGCCCTGCGCCTGCAGAGCACGGAGGATATTCAGCGCGGCAGCCGGCGTATCCAGCCCCACGCCGTTGCCAATGCGCCCGTCGCGGGTCGGGTAGTTGGCCAGGATCAAGCCGATTCGCTTCTGATCGTTGCTTTTGATCGCCAACTGGCACCAATTTCGCGCCAATTCCGCGACATAGGCCATACCCGACTCATGCGCCTGGTAGCACACCACGTCGCTCTGGCTGCGCTCGCTGCGCCAGGCCAGGCCCTTGAAGCTGATTGCCGGGCCGATCAGCCGGCCATCCAGCTCGGGCAGCACCACATGCATGGCCAGGTCGCGCGAACCGAGCCCCTGCGCACTGGCCTGCCACTGCGCCTGGTTGTCCAGCGAGCAGATGGCCTGCAGTACCGGGATGTCACGGCGGAACACCCGTGCCTGCGGTGCCTCGGGGTTGGACAGGGCAAACCCGGTGGTATTGATGATCAGCGCGGCATTGGTTTCATCCAGCCAGGCCTGCACTTGCTCCAGACAGGCCGTCTCCTTGAGGCTTGCCACAGCGATCGGCAGCGGGTTGAGGCCCTGAGCGAGCAGGTGTTCGCAGAAGGTATCGACGAAAGCGGTATTCGCCGACTGTACGTGGTTGCGATAGAACAGCAGCGCCACCACGGGCGCGCCGGGCTGCCACTGTGCCTGCCAGTCGCCAAGCGTGGCCGGGCTGGCATTGCGGTGATAGAGGCCGACACGCGGCAACGGCTGCGGCTCCAGCCAGGTGTCCGCACGCCCCAGCCAGCGGCTGCCGATGCAGCGGAACAGCTGACGCGCATTGTCCAGCCCGCCCTGACGCAGGTACTGCCAGAGGCGCTGGCTGTCTTCTTCGGCGACGTTGCCGAGGGCGTTCAGCTCCGGGTCGGGCTTGTCATCGCCCGGCACCATGATCACCGTGGCGCCGCGTTCGCCCAGCTCCACCAGGCGCTCGACCCCATAGCGCCAGTAGCTCACCCCGCCATGCACCGAAATCAGGATGACCCTGGCGTGCTGCAGCACCTGCTCGACGTAGTAATCCACCGAAGCGTTGTTGCTCAGCTGCGCCGGGCTGGCCAGACGCAGACTGGGGTAGTCGGCCGGCAGCTGCCGCGCCGCTTCGGCCAACAGCGACAGGTGCGAATCCCCCGTGCACAGGATCACCAGCTCGGCAGGCGTCTGGCCAAGGTCGGCGATGCTGTCGGCCGGCAGTTGGGCGCCGGGCTGGGTGCGCAATAGATGCATGGTCGTTCCGTGGAGCGGGCGAAATTGTGGGTGGGGTTTTAGCCGCGACCGGGTTCGCTGCTAGTCGCGGCTAAAGCCCCTCCCACAACCACTCAAGCCAGCGCGGCTTGCAGCTCGGCCTCGATGGCCGCGCGGTCGAGCTGCTGGCCGATCACCACCAGGCGGCTGGTGCGCGGCTCGTCGGCCTGCCAGGCGCGGTCGAAGTGACGGTCGAAGCGCTGGCCTACGCCCTGCACCAGCAGGCGCATCGGCTTACCTGGGATGGCAGCGAAGCCTTTCACCCGCAGGATGCCGTACTTGGCCACGGCGTCCTTCAGCGCAGCCAGCAGGCGCGCCTCCTCGGCTTCCGGTAGTTCCACGTGGAACGAGTCGAATTCCTCGTGATCGTGGTCTTCGTCTTCATCGTCGTGATGGGTGCGACGGCTGTCGATATGCAGCTCGGTTTCGCTGTTCAGGCCCAGCAGCACGTCCAATGGCAGTTCGCCACTGTGCGCCTCGATCACCTTCACCGCCGCCGGCAGCTCCTCGGCTACTTCGGCGCGCACGGCGGCCAGCGCCTCGGCGTCGAGCAGGTCGGCCTTGTTGAGGATGACCAGGTCGGCACTGGCCAACTGGTCGGCGAACAGTTCATGCAGCGGCGACTCATGGTCGAGGTTGGGGTCGAGCTTGCGCTGCTCGTCCACCTGATCGGGGAAGGCAGCGAAGGTGCCGGCCACTACCGCCGGGCTGTCGACCACGGTGATCACCGCGTCGACCGTGCAGGCGTTGCGGATTTCCGGCCAGTTGAAGGCCTGCACCAGCGGCTTGGGCAGCGCCAGGCCACTGGTCTCGATGAGGATATGGTCGAGGTCGCCACGACGCGCTACCAGCTCGCGCATCACCGGGAAGAACTCCTCCTGCACGGTGCAGCACAGGCAGCCGTTGGCCAGTTCGAAGACGCGACCGTTGGCTTCTTCCTCGCTGCAACCGATGGAGCATTGCTTGAGGATCTCGCCATCGATGCCCAGCTCGCCGAACTCGTTGACGATCACCGCGATACGGCGGCCGCCGGCATTGGCCAGCAGATGGCGCAGCAAGGTGGTTTTACCGGCACCGAGAAAACCGGTGACGATGGTGACAGGCAGTTTGGCGAGGGTTTTCATGAAGGGCCCCGTGGCGTCGGTAAGTTCGGCGGACGGGTATGCGCAGGCAGGCACGCAGGAGCGTGCTGGCCGCGTCGGATCACCCCGTCCGAGCAAATGGCTGATTATCGAGGCAGGTCTCCTGGCTCACGGTCTGCGCGTTGCGAACCCTTCACCTTCCCGCCTGACGGCAGTGGCATATCGAAGGGCTTAAGACCGTTCACAGTTGCGGGGGCAGCCAGGGCGTCGACCCTGTTCCCTCTTAGCCTCCCGGCGATTTGCCCGGAAGAACCTCGAAAGCGAGAAGGCTACGCAGGCCGCGGCGGCCGGTCAATCGCGGTTGACCGCTGGCAGGTGCCATGATGAGCTAGGTTCCCCTCCGACACGAATGCCGCTCATGACCAGCAGCCACCTCGATCACCCCGCCGCCGCCCTCAGGGTGGTTGCCGGCCTGGGCTGTCGCCGTGGTTGTGCACAGGAGGAGCTGCTTGACCTGCTGGCTCGCAGCCTGGCCCGCCATGAGTTGACTGTGGATAACCTGGCGGGACTGGCCAGCATCGCGCACAAGCACGACGAGCCAGGGCTGCATGAACTGGCCATGCGCCTGGACCTGGGGCTGTGGTTCTTCTCCCCCGACGACCTCGCGCCCTACCAGGCTGCGAACACCGCCAGCCTGCTCACTCAAGCTAGCACCGGCAGCCCCGCCGTCGCCGAACCCTGCGCCCTGGCACTCGCCGCTCGCCTGGGCAGCGACGCCCAGCTGCTCGGCATGAAGAACCGCAGCGCCAGCGCCACCTGTGCGCTGGCCACTTTCGATAGAGAACCTGCATGACCATCTACTTCATCGGCGCCGGCCCCGGCGACCCCGAGCTGATCACCGTCAAGGGCCAGCGCCTGATTCGTTCGTGCCCGGTGATTCTCTACGCCGGCTCGCTGGTGCCCGAAGCAGTGCTGCAGGGGCACAGTGCCGAGCAGGTAGTGAACACCGCCGAGCTGAACCTTGGCGAAATCGTCAGCCTGTTGCGCGAAGCCCACGAACGCGGCCAGAACGTGGCTCGCGTGCACTCCGGCGATCCTTCACTGTACGGTGCCATCGGCGAGCAGATTCGCGAGCTGCGCACCCTGGGTATTCCCTTCGAGATCATCCCCGGCGTCACCGCTACCGCCGCCTGCGCCGCGTTGCTGGAAAGCGAGCTGACCCTGCCAGGCATCGCCCAGACGGTGATCCTGACCCGCTACGGCACCACGTCGCCGATGCCCGAGGGTGAACAACTGCACGACCTGGCGCGGCACCGCGCGACCATGGCCATTCATCTTGGCGTACGCCAACTGCCGGCCATCGTCAGCGAACTGCTGCCGCACTATGGCGCGGACTGCCCCATCGCGGTTATCCACAGGGCGAGCTGGCCGGATCAGGATTGGGTACTGGGCACCCTGGCCGATATCGAAACGAAGGTCGCCGCCAAGGACTTTCGGCGCACGGCGCTGATACTCGTCGGACGCGTGCTCGACCCGGGGGCCTTCGCCGAGTCGGCGCTGTACGACGCCCGGCACAAACACCTCTATCGCCCCGGTCACGACTGACGCCACTGATCAACTCGCCCACCGAGCAAACTGCTGGAGAAAAAACGTACAAATCGCTACAGGCCTTTAATACAAAGGCCTGGAGATACTTATCAACAGATTGTGCGTAGCTTTGTCCAAAGCAGCAGTGAATAACTCAAAGCCTCTGGATTATTTATTGATCAAAGCGCTACAACCCCTGCCATTCAAGGGCTACAGCGCTTTACCCGCAAGATACCCACAACATGATCCACACACTTTGTTAACAACCTCAGGCCTCGCTCATTGAGCGGCATACCCGCGCGGCACCTGGAACTACTCCCGACAGTTAGCGAACAGATCCAAGCCGCGCTGATATTCCTGCGTATCGACCTGCAACAGGCCGAGCATCGAGTGAAACAGATTGTCCTGGCTATACGCCTGGCTGCTGGCCTGACGCAGGCACTGCTGATCCAGCGCGAAGTCCTGTTGATAACCCTTGGAGAACCACATCAGCATCGGCACATGGGTCTGCTCCGGTGGCGCCAGCGCATAGGGCGTACCGTGCAGGTAGAGGTTGAACTCACCCAGCGACTCGCCATGGTCGGACAGGTAGATGAACGCCGTATCGAGCGTGTCGGAGTGGGCGCGTAGCGTATCGATCATGCCGGCCAGCACGTGGTCGGTGTAAGCGATGGTGTTGTCGTAGGCGTTGATGATGTCCTGCTGCGAGCAATCGTTGAGGGCATTGCTCGCGCAGACCGGCTCGAAGCGCTGAAGCGCCTGTGGATAACGCTTGTAGTAATCCGGCCCGTGGCTGCCCATCTGGTGCAGTACCAGCACCGCATCGCCCTGCAGCTGATCCAGATAATGCTGCAGACCATCGACCAGAATCGCGTCGTGGCATTCGCCATCGTTACAGAACTGCGGGTCTTTGCTGTCGCGCAGGTTACGGTTCTCGAGACGATCACAGGTGCCCTTGCAGCCGGACTGGTTGTCCAGCCAGGTGACCTTCAGACCGCTGCGCTGGAGGATATCGAGTAGACCATCCTGATGCTCGGCGACGCTGGCCGAGTAATCGTGACGGGCCATGCGCGAGAACATGCAGGGCACCGATACGGCCGTTTCCGTGCCACAGGAGGTCACCTGCGGGTAGCTCAGCAAGTCAGCCTGGCGCGCCAGCTCCGGCGTGGTATCGCGCGAATAGCCAAGCACGCCGAAATGGTCGGCACGCGCGCTCTCGCCAATCACCAGCACGGTCAACGAGGGGCGTCGATGTTGCTTCCAGGCGGCATTGAGCTGGGCATCTTCGCCGATCTTTTGCCACGGCTGGTTGCCGCTGGCGACGCTATCGCGCAAGTAACCATAGCTCGCCGACAGGTAGTTGCTCGGCACCGCCAGCAGGCGCAGCTCGTGATGGTTGCGCAGCAGCGAGGCCAGCCCCTGGTATTGCGCCAAGGCCACGCCGAGCAGCACCGCCAGCGCCACCACGCCCATCGCCAGACGGCTCAGCAGACCGCGCCAGCGCGTGGTACGGCGCGCCAGCGGCAGCTTCCACAGCAGCAGCGAGGGCAGTACGCCAAACAACAGGAGGTAGCCGGCCAATCGCCAGGAGAGCAGGTCACGCACCTCGTTGGCATCGGTTTGGGCCACATTGCGCAGCATTTCCCGATCGAGCAGCACGCCATACTCGTTCATGAAATACAGCGTCACTGCACTGCCGATAAACAGCACCATCAACAACGGCTTGAGCACGCGGCGGAAAGAAAAGACCAGCAGGACCAAGGAGAAGATCGCCCAGAGCATGGCAGCGAAGGCCAACGCCAGCACGCCGCCATCGGTCGTGCCATGGAGCACTTGCTGCAGGTGCTGCCACAGCGGTCGGTTGTAGAACAGCACCAATATCGCCGCAGCCAGTGGGGCAAGCCATTCCGGGTGGATTCGAGCGCGGAGCGCGGACATAAATCTTCAGCCTTGTGCCAGTTGATCGACAGCTCCAGGGAGCATGCCGCGCAGACTAGTGAGGGCCTTGTCAGCAAAGAGTGAAGCACTTGTCGAAAAAACGTGAATTGCACGTCCGCTATCAAGCGTCGACCTGGGCCGGGGGCAAGGTTTGAGGCATTCAGCCTGTTCGCGGCGCCGCGTCAGACCTTGTTCGAAATACCCGGACAACAGGGAGTCGTATGCACCTGATGCGGCAAGCTTCTTGCGAACTGCTCCAGGTTCATACGCTATCCAGCCCTCACGAAGAGCCAGAAACCCCAGTGCTCAACGCCAGAACCTAGAGCGTCTACTGGGATGATTCTGCGAAGGGGAACATGGCAAATCTTATCAACAGGGTTGAAAACGACTTATCCAAACATCCTGTGGATACACCCTGAATCGGGCTCAATTATTGAACAGAACGCTGTAACCCTCAGCGGGCAAGGCCTACAGAAGAGCTTACCCAGGATATCCACAAGATGATCCACGCCAATTGTTAGCAACTGCGGATCAGAGCTGCACCTCGACCCGCTTGATGCCCAACGCCCTCAGCTCCACCATCAGCTGGTTCAGGTCGGAGAAGCTCTCCACCTGTTCGGCCTCATCCACCAGAAAGAAGCTGCGCCCGGCGTCTTTCTTGAAGAACACGATCCACTGCGCCGTATTGGCCGGATTGACCATGACCTGGGTGTCGAACAACACCCCTTCGTCCGTTCTCTGTTTCACATCTGCGCGATTCATCCTCTCTCCTCTACCAGCATGCTCCTGCGCTCCGCCGACCTGACCGGGTCAGTCAACGGATTCGCCAACCATTTTAAGGGATCGGAGCCCTCATAAGCGCTGACCACCATCAGTTCGCGATGGCGCAGGTGAAATTACCACACAAAACCTATACGCTTCATATACGAACCATATAAGAGGAGGCGCCATGGGCATCGTCAACATCGATGATCAGCTGCACAACCAGATCCGCAGGGCGAGCGGCGTGTCCGGCCGCTCGATCAATGCCCAGGCGGGTTTCTGGATTCGCATCGGCATGCTCTGCGAGATGAACCCGAACCTGAGTTTCAACGAGGTGATGGCTGCCGAGCTGCGTGCGGCCGGCGTGATGGTTCCACCGCACATGGCGGACGCTTCATGAGCAAGACACCTGAGCAGATCTCCCTGATGGCGGAAGCCGGCAGGTTGCTGGCATGCGTGTTCGGCTACCTGGATCGGCTGGATCTGCTCGGCCTGTCGACCCTGCAGGTCAACGGCCTTGTGGATAACTACATCGTGGGCGAACTGAAAGCGCGCCCGGCGAGCAAGGGCCAGTACGGTTTCGCCTACTCGATGAACACCTCGCGAAATGAGGTGGTTTGTCACGGCGTGCCCAGTGCCAGCGAGATTCTGTGCAGCGGCGACCTGGTGAACTTCGATATCACCCTGGAAAAGAACGGCTATATCGCCGATTCGAGCAAGACCTACCTGATCGGCGAGGTTTCGCAGCAGGCCCGTCAGCTCGTCCAGGTCACCTACGACGCGATGTGCAAGGGCATCGAGGCCGTGCGTCCCGGCGCTCGGCTCGGCGATATCGGCCATGCCATCGAACAGCATGCCCGCGCCCACCGCTACTCGGTGGTCCGCGAATACTGCGGCCACGGCATCGGCCGGGAAATGCACGAGCCTCCCGAGGTGCTGCACTGGGGTAAACCCGGAACCGGCCTGACCCTGCGCGAAGGCATGACTTTCACCATCGAGCCGATGCTCAACCAGGGCCAGAATGCGGTGCGCACACTGCGCGACGGCTGGACGGTGGTGACCCGAGACGGCAAGTTGTCGGCGCAGTTCGAACACACCCTGGCCGTCACCCGAGACGGCGTTCGCGTGCTTACGCTACGCCCTGAGGAACACCACTTGCGCAGCGTTTCGAGCTGACCGGGTAAGCGCTTGGAAAGCGGACGGTGCCGCGACGCTAGCCCCGGCACGCCCTGGCCTCAATCCGTACGGAAACGCACCACCAGCTGCTTCAGTTCACTGCTCAGGCCGCTCTGCTGCTCGGCAAAACTCTCGACCTCGGCCGCCTGAACCGAGATCTGCGTGACTGCATCGTTGATGGTCACGATGTTCTGGTTGATTTCCTCGGTCACCAGGTGTTGCTCCTCGGTCGCAGTGGCGATCTGCATGGTCATGTCGCGGATCATCTGCACCTTGCCTTCGATGCTTTCGAAGGCGGCCATGACATCCTTCGAGAGCACGATAGCGTTATCGGACTCGACCAGGCTCTGGTCCATGCTCACCGTCACTTCCTTGATGCGGTTGACCAGCAGGCTGAGGATGCTGTTGATCTGTTCGGTGGAGTCCTGAGTGCGCTTGGCCAGATTGCGCACCTCATCGGCCACCACCGCAAAACCCCGTCCCTGCTCGCCAGCACGAGCGGCTTCGATGGCCGCGTTCAGCGCCAGCAGATTGGTCTGCTCGGCGATCTGCTGGATGGTCGAAAGGATGTTGTTGATATTGACCGTTTCCTTCTCCAGCTCCTGAATCACCTTGCTGGATTGCTGGATACTGCTGCCCAGCTTGTTGACCCCCGAGGTGCTGCGCGCGATCACCTCTTTGCCGTTGCGCGTGGCCGCCAGCCCCTGCTCCGACACGTCGGCGGTCTGCACGCAGGTTTTCGCCACTTCATTGGCAGCCGAGGACATTTCGGTCACTGCCGTGACGATCTGCTCCACCGAACTCAACTGGCTCTGCAGCGTGGCCGACATGGCCGTAGTGCGTTTGTTGGTTTCATTGGAGACACCATCCATCCTGATGGCGTTTTCCTTGATCACCCGGATCATGCTCTGGATCGACTCGATGAACTGGTTGAACCATTTGGCCAGCTCTCCCGTTTCATCCGCGTTGAGCCGTTCCAGGCGGCGAGTCAGGTCACCCTCACCCTGAGCGATGACGCGCAGGCCATCGGTGACAAGGTTGATCGGGTTGACGATACGGCGGGCGATGATCACCCCGGCAACGCCGAACAGCGAGACCAGCACGATGCAAACCGCAAGGGTCAGCCAGGTCAACTGGCGCGCGCTGGCATAAACCTCGTCAGCCTGCTTCAGGCCAACGAATTTCCAGCCCAACTCGGGTGAGCTGTAGACGTTGGCCATATATGGAACGCCGCCGATGTCCACCTCGACCAGGCCATTATCGGTCTTGGCGATTGAGGCGAAGTACTCATCAGGCAGCTCGCTGAGCTTCTTGAAGTTGTTCTCCGGCTGATGACCATCCACCAGCAGGGTGCCACTGCCCTCCACCACCATCAGGAACCCGGTCTCGCCGAAGCGCACCTTCTGCGCCATATCCGTCAGCGCCTTGAGCGACACGTCGACTGCGACGACCCCGGCAAACGCCCCGGCATTGTCCTTGAAGCCCTTGAGCACCGAGACGTAAACCGCGTCATCAGGCTCCCAGTAGTAGCCGTCGCGACGAGCCAAGGTGAAGTTGGCGTCGCGCCCCTTGGTGTACCACTCGCGCTTGCGCGGATCCCAGTCACCGTAATCGCCGGTGCCCGGCCACTCCACGTAGCCGCCCTGGGTATCGCTCATGTAGACGTAGCCAAACGTGGGGTTGTTGTTACCGATGCTGGAAAAGTAATCGAAGATCTGCTTCTCACGTCCGCCCTTGGACGTGGCGACCTGGCCAGGCTTGCGGGCCTCGCCGAAGTAGGTAGTCAGTGCGCCGTTCTTGGCGTCTTTTACGGCGGGATATTCCGCCAGGGCTGAAACGGTGTGGCCCACCGAATCGAAAAAGGTGGTGAAACTGCTGTTCACCAGTTTCATATCCAGGCTGCTGGATACCAGAAAGTTCTCTCTGGCCTGCTCTGTAACGTTGCGAATGGTCAGCAGTGCAACGATCAGCACAGGGATCAGCGTTGCCACCATAAAACTCAACAGCAGCTTGGATCTAATCTTCATTTTTATGGCCTCGTAAGGATTCCCTTAACTTAGCAGCATGTTGAGTACTGCGCCCACTGCCAGGGCGCAGTATCAGTGAAGACAGATCAGAATTACTTCATCGTCGGCATGGAGAAGGAAACGCTCTCACGCACCCCGGCCGACGGCCAGCGCTGAGTCACGGTCTTGCGCTTGGTGTAGAAGCGCACGGCATCCGGGCCGTAGGCGTGCAGGTCACCGAACAGCGAACGCTTCCAGCCGCCGAAGCTGTGATAGGCCACCGGCACCGGCAGCGGTACGTTGATGCCGACCATGCCGACCTTGATGTTGTCGGAGAAGTAACGAGCCGCTTCGCCATCACGGGTGAAGATGCAGGTACCGTTGCCGTATTCGTGAGCATCGATCAGGTCCATCGCGGCCTGCATGCTGTCTACCCGCACCACCTGCAGTACCGGACCAAAGATCTCTTCCTTGTAGCTGAGCATCTCCGGGCTCACTCGGTCGATCAGCGTACCGCCAACGAAGAAGCCGTTTTCGTAGCCCGCGACCTGCGGCTGACGACCGTCGACCACGATGGTCGCACCCTGCTCTTCGGCACTATTGATGTAGCCAACGACCTTCTGTTGATGGGCCTTGGTAATCACCGGGCCGAAATCGTTGCTCTTGTCCGAGTAGGCACCGACTTTCAGCGACTGCATGGCGGCCTGCATCTTCTCGATCAGCGCGTCAGCCGCGGCATCGCCCACTGCAACGGCAACGGACAGCGCCATGCAGCGCTCGCCGGAGGAGCCGAAGGCCGCGCCCAGCAGCTGATTGACGGCGTTGTCCATGTCCGCATCGGGCATCACGATGGCGTGGTTCTTGGCGCCACCCAGTGCCTGGCAGCGCTTGCCGTTGGCATTGGCGGTCTTGTAGATGTACTCGGCGATCGGCGTCGAGCCGACGAAGCTGACAGCCTGGATGCGCTCGTCGCGCAGCAGCACGTCGACCGCTTCCTTGTCGCCGTTGACCACGTTCATCACACCCTTGGGCAGCCCGGCTTCGTGCAGCAATTGCGCGATGAACAGGGTGGAGCTGGGGTCACGCTCGGACGGTTTGAGGATGAAGCAGTTACCGCAGACGATGGCCATCGGGAACATCCACAGCGGTACCATCGCCGGGAAATTGAACGGGGTGATCCCGGCCACCACGCCCAGCGGCTGGAACTCGCTCCAGGAGTCGATGTTCGGGCCGACGTTCTTGCTGTGCTCGCCCTTGAGCAGCTCGGGAGCGCCGCAGGCGTACTCGACGTTCTCGATGCCGCGCTGCAGTTCACCCAGTGCGTCGTGGGCGATCTTGCCGTGTTCTTCGCCGATCATCTGAGCAATGCGCTCAGCGTTCTGCTCCAGCAGTTCCTTGAAGCGGAACATGACCCGTGCGCGCTTGATCGGTGGCGTGTTGCGCCACTCGGGGAAGGCGGCTTCGGCGGCAGCGATGGCCTGCTCGACGGTCGCGACCGAAGCCAGCGCCACTTGCTTGCTGACTTCACCGGTGGAGGGGTTGTACACGTCCTGCAGGCGAGCAGCGTCGCTGACGATCTGGCCGTTGATCAGGTGTCCTACTGTGCTCATGGGGCGACTCCTAGAAAATGGGTGGCAGGGCAAAGGGGCCGCTGCCTATCTGTTGAAAAGAACGGGTTACCAAAGGCTGCTGTAGAGCTCGACCATTTGCTCGACGGTCGGCACACGCGGGTTGTTGCCCGGCGAGCCGGAGGCGAGCGCCTGTTGCGCCATGGTCGGCATCAGCTCGAAGAAACGTGCGCGGTCGATGCCGAATTGCGCCGGTGTCGGCACCTGCAGCTCGTCATTGAGCGCCTGCAGTTCGCTGAGCAGCTTGGCGTTGGCCTGCTCGGTGCTGTCCTGTTCGCTGGCGACCCCCATGGCCCGCGCGCAGTCGGCGTAGCGTTCGGCAGCGGCAGGGATGGAGAAAGCCGTCACGCAGGGCAGCAGCATGGCGTTGGACAGGCCATGAGGCACATGGAAGAAAGCGCCGATCGGACGGCTCATGCCATGCACCAGCGCCACCGAGGCACTGGAGAAGGCGACGCCGGCGAGCGTTGAGCCCAGCATCATGGCCTCGCGCGCTTCCTTATCGGAACCGTCGTGGTAGACCCGGCGCAGATTCGGGCCGATCAGGCGCATGGCGGCCAGGGCCTGGCTGTCGCTATAGAGGTTGGCCTTCTGGCTGACGTACGCCTCGATGGCGTGAGTCAGGGCATCGAGACCGGTGTCGGCCGTCACACGCGCCGGCAGGCTGAGGGTCAGGCTGTAGTCGACCAGCGCCGCGACGGGCATGAAGCCGATGCCGACGCAGAGCATTTTCTCGTCGTTCTGCTCGTCGGTGATGATGGTGAAGCGGGTCACCTCCGAGCCGGTTCCGGCGGTGGTCGGCACCGCGATGATCGGCAGACCGGTCTCGGTGACGTTACGCGGGAACTTGTAGTCGCGCATTTGCCCGCCCAGCTTGGCCAGGATGCCAATGGCCTTGGCGCTGTCGATTGGGCTGCCACCACCCAGGGCGATGATGCTGTCGTAATCGCCGGCGCGTGCCATGTCCACGCCGGCCTGGATCGACGCGACCGTCGGCTCGGGAACGGTGTCAGCGAAGATGTCCGCCTTGAGCCCGCTGGTGGCCAGGGTGTCCTGGATACGCGTTGCGTAGCCGAGCTGAACCATCATCTTGTCGGTAATCAGCAGCGGGCGTGAACAGCCAAGACTGCTCAGCACGTTCGGGATGGCCTCGCTGGCACCGGCACCTAGCTGCATGATGCGGGGCAGTATCACTTGATTGGTCATGTGCACTCCACGTTGGGTGGGCATGAGAGGACCTCGAGGAAGCCGCGAGGCCATCCCATGCGTTGTCGAAGAAATGGTTGGCGCTGCCCGGGTATCGAAGCCGCCCGGCAGGTAGCTATTGGTTGGAATTCATCGGTGCCGCTGGGTTGGGAGCTGCACCATAGGCATAGCCAGGACTTTCAACGGCCGCCCCCGGCTGGCTGGAAGGCGCCGCACCATCTACGGTGAGCATCGGCGAACCCAGACGTTTGCCAAAGTCCTGCTCGAGCATGCGCAACAGCGACCAGGCGAGGATGCCCAGCACCGGAATCAATGGCAGCGCCACGATAATGGTGGAGGTCTGCACCGCCTTGAGCCCGCCCACCTTGATCAGGCCGATGCCAACGACGGCCAGCAGCAGCGCCCAGGTGATGCGAATCCAGCGACGTGGCTCCTCATAACCGGACAGCTCACGCGAAGTGACCGAAGCCAGCACGTACGCAGCCGAGTCCAGGGTGGTGGCGAGGAAGATGAAGCACAGCAGGACGAAGGTGATGATGACCAGATTCGCCATCGGCATGGTCTTCAGGATCGCCAGCACGGTCGCCGGAATACCTTGCTGATTGAGAATGGCGCTAACGTCCAGAACCCCAGAGAGCTGCAGGTCGAGGGCATAGCCACCCCACACGGCGAAGAACACCCAGCAACCCAGGCTGCCCCAGATCAGCTCGGCGAACACCAGCTCGCGGATGGTACGACCCCGGGAAATACGCGCGACGAACAGCCCCATCATCGGTGCATAGGCGATCCACCAGGCCCAGTAGAAGATGGTCCAGTCCTGGGGAAAGCTGCCTTTGGCGATCGGATCGGTCCACAGGCTCATCTGCACGAAGTTGTTGATCATCAGGCCGACGCTGTTGGACCAGCCGTTGATGATGAACAGGGTCGGACCAATGGCCAGGACAAACAGCAGCAGCAATACCGCCAGATAGACGTTGATGTCGCTGAGGATCTTGATGCCTTTGCTCAGGCCGAACCACACGCTCATGCCGAACAGCGCGGTCCACAGACCAAGAATCAGCATGTCGAAGGCGAACGAGGGTTGCAGGCCGAGTACGTCCGAAGACATGGTCGAAACCAGCGGTACGGCCAGGCCCAGCGAGGTACCGACGCCACCGACGATGCCGAACACCACCACGGTATCGAGCAGGATCCCCAGCCAGCCGTTGGCCTTGTCACCCAGCAGTCCGCGCGCGGCGACCGAAAGGCGAACACCCGGCTGACGACGCACGTACATCGAGTAGGCGATCGGAATCGCCGGCAGGCAGTAGAAGGCCCAGGGCGTCAGGCCCCAGTGGAACTGCCCGTAGGCCAGCGCCCACTCGGCAGCCTCCTTGCCGTGCGCGGCGAGACCGCGGGGCGGGCCATCGTAGTAGTAGATCGGCTCGACCCAGGCCCAGTTGGCGATGGCGATACCGATGCCGCCGCAGAAAATCATGGCGACCCAACTGAAGTAGGAAAACTCCGGGAGATCCTCGGCACGACCGAGGCGAACATTGCCGTAGCGCCCCAGGGCAAGCCACAGCAGAAAAACCACGGTGCCAAGACCCGCGAACAGATAGAGCCAACCGAAATTGCCGGTGGCGAAGTTGAACAGCTGCTTGATGATCAGGTTGCCGGACTCAGGAAACAGAGCCAGGGGAATGGTGACGCCGAGAATGACCGCTATAGAGGGCCAGAACACTCGCCCGTCCAGGGCAGAGCCGTGATTGATGTTGCTCATCGCTAAATCCTCTTATGGGCTGGCTACAGCGGCTGGCTTGGAAAGCCGCGTGAGCCGTAATGCGCGGAAACGTGTGGCGGGTTATCCGTCGTATCACTCAGCGCGAAAGCGCTGCCGGTTAAAGAGCTGGCGATGAACATCGGGTGTGGCTTTTTTGTATTTGTTATTCATGGTGCGTCTCATAAGGTCGCTTCAGGGGGAATCGCCCCGCAATGCCTGGCAGAGGCATGTCGGGGCGACGGCTGACACCGGGCGGTTAGCTCGGCAGATACTCCTCACTCCAGCTTTCGCTGATGCTGTTGCCCTCGATCAGCGCCTCGATCTGAGCTTGGCTGTAGCCGAACTCCTGCAGTACGCGGCGGGTCGAGGCGCCGAACTTCTCGGCCGGCGGCAGGGCACGAATCGGGGCACAGCGCGGACGAATCGCGTAGGGATCCAGCTGCGTGACGCAATGACCACTCGGGTGATCGGCGTAGACGCTGAACGAATAGCTGCCGTTGTCGGTGCCGGGACGGCCGTCAGCCGGACGGCTGTAGCGCTGACGCAGGCTGTCGAGATTGTCCGGTGCAACTGCGGCGACCCCGGCAGCGTGCAGGCGCTGCTGCCAGGTGGCAGCCGTTTCCGAGGCCAATGCCTGGCTGAGGAAGGCAGCTTGGTCGGCAGCGGCGCTGATGCCAGCCAGACCAGATACATGCTCCAGACTCGCCAATTCCTGCTCACTGCTGTCCAGATACAACCAGTGGTCAGCGGTCCGGTAGAAACGCGACAGGTCGCTGTAGCCGACGGCATCGCGGCCGGAGGGCTCATTGAAGGGGCCCCTGCCGGCATAGTCGAAGCAGAACGGAATCTGCACCAGGTTGCCCAGCGACGCCAGGGAGGTGCGGGCGCGGCTGACCTCACCGGTTGCCGCTTTGCGGTACAGCGCGGCAGCGACCCCCAGGGCGGCGGCAAAGCCGCACATGACGTCGATGGTGCCAACGTGGGCGTGCTCTTCCGGCGTTTCCATACCGCCGCCGAAACGCAGCATGATGCCGGTGGTGGCCTGGATCAGGTCGTCATAGCCCAGATAGTCGGTGCGAGGGCCACGACGCGGGCCGCCGAAGCAGTCCAGCTGGCAGAAGATCACGCCCGGATTCACTGCCTGCAGGCTGGCCTCGTCGAGGCCCAGAGGCGCCAGTTGGCGATCCGGCGCGTTCATCACGATGACGTCTACCGAGCGCACCAGGGTGTTGAACACCTCGCGGCCATCGGCCTTGTTCAGGTCGACCAGAATGCTCTTCTTGCCGCGCGCCGAGGACATGCCGAAAACCACAGTGTTCCACGGGTCGTAGTTGGGGTTGGCCGGGTCGAGTTTGATCACATCCGCGCCGAAACGGCCGAGGAACGAAGCCGAGTGCGGCCCCGCGATCACGTTGGTCAGATCGAGAACACGCACGCCTTCTAGCCAGCCAGCGGCTTTTGCGGACGGAGCCGGCAGCGCTGGCGAGGCGCACTCGGCCAGCGTGGCGAGGGCTTCTTTGACACTCACCGTACGCCGCGGGCTGGGTGTCAGCATCAGGGCGGCGCTGTCTTCCAGCCAGGTGATCGCACCCGGCTGCTTCATCTTGCCGTATTGCGGATCATCGACTTCGACCACCAGGCCGGCGGTGTTGGCATGCTCATCATGCAGCCATTCCTGCGTGGAGCGATGCGGCGCACCAGGGAACTGGCCTTCGCCGAAAATCTTCTCCCATTCGACGGCGGTCTTGGTGAGGAACACCTCTTTCATCCGCTCAGAAATACGATGGGCCCAATGCGCCGGCAGCGGATAGACGCCCAGCGACGCGTCGCCCTCCCACTGCTCCAGCGGCAGATAGGGGTCATCGACCTTGGGCAGGCCGGCCGCCAGCATTTCCTCATACAGCCCCATGGCCTGCAGGCAACGCTTGGCGTGGGAACGGTGCGAGGGGCAAACCGCGTAGAACTTGCGGCCATCGGCGCATTCGTAGGTGCGGTAGAACGGGTCGAGATATTCCTGCAGATCCTCGTAGCTGAGGTTCATCGGCAGGTTCTCGGCACGACGGCGCTCGATTTCCTTCTCGCGCAGCGTCTTGTAGCGCAGCGGATAACCGTCGATCTTGATCGAGTTGTACGACAGCCCCTCCATCACGGCGGAAGCCAGCGGCACCTCGATTTCATCGCCCAGACCACTGCGCTGCCGCGCTTGCAGGGCCAGCACCACGGCCGACACGGCCAGCATGGTGCCGTAGGACGAAGCCAGCGGCAGCGGCGAGAAGCTCGGGTTAATGCCCATCAGCACGCGGTTCTGGCCCATGTCGGTGAACACCCCGGACGCCGAGGCGATGATCGACTCGAAGGCGCGCCAGTCGCGGCGCAACTCATCGTTGCTGGCAAAGCCGGGAATGGACAGGGTGATCAGCTCGGGGCGCTGACGACGCAGTTCGGCGAAATCCAGGCCCAGGCGCGGCATGACGCCCGGACGGAAGTTCTCGATCACGATGTCGGCACTGGCGATCAGCGCCTTGGCATCTTGCAGACCTTGGGCAGATTTGAGGTCAAGTTGCAGGCAGTGCTTGTTGCGGTTGAGCACGGCGTTGGCCGGGCTGTCCCACAATGGACCGCTGGGGGGATCGATATGGATGACCGTGGCGCCGAGGTCCGCGAGGATCATGGCCACGGCTGGCCCGGCGATGTACTGACCGAAGTCGATAACCTTGACGCCGTTGAGGGGTAGTTGACTGAGCTGTCCCATGATTCACCATCGCTTACAAGACCCGCTGCAATACGGGCTTTTGTTGTTGTGAGTAATCGTCGGTACACCTGGCCCCTGCCTTGCCTCGGGGTTTGGAGACGACTTGGGGCGCTACTTTGGGAAAAATGGGGGAAGGCGAAAAGCAATAAAAAAAAACCCTATGACATGGTTTTTCTTATGGCTGAATAAGTCTGCTTATGGATAAACAGGCTTCGACGTCCGGCTCCCTGGCAGGAACCGGCGCGAGTACGGCAAGGAATGAAACTGGGGCAGGCCCAACCGGCAGGGCCTCTGAGACCAAAGCTGACACTCAGTTCTCGGGCTGCCCGGCCTGAGCCTGGGCAACCAGCCAGGTGATAAAGGCCAGGGCCTGAGGGTTGGCCGTGGCAAGAGGGGAATACACCAGGTAGAAGGCCTCCTGGGTGGTGAAGCGCTGCTCGAAGGGCGCGATCAGGGCCCCCTGATAGAGCATATGTTCGACCAGGGAAGAGCGCGCCAGGGCCACTCCCTGACCCAGCTCCGCCATCCTCAACGCCGAGATCAAGGTATCGAACTGCAGCCCCTGGGATGAATCCACGCGGTCTGCGCCGGCCTTTTTCAACCAGTAGCCCCAACCCTCTTCATACCCCAGCACATGCAGCAGTTGGTGGTGGGCGAGATCGGCAGGCGTGTTAAGCGGCTTTGCCTCGGTTGCCAACGAGGGCGAACACACCGGCACCAGAGAGTCCCAGGTCAATCGATCGGCTTTCAGGCCTGCCCACTTGCCCTGGCCATGGCGAATCTCCAGATCGGCCTCGACATCGGTGTCGCCGACCCAGATATTGCTGGTGACATGCAGGTTGATATCCGGGTGCTGCTTGCGAAAGTCGGGCAAGCGTATCGCCAGCCAGTGAATGAAGAACACCAGATTGACGCGCACAGTCAGCACCTTGCGGTGCCCCTGGCCAAATATCTCGTCGGTGGCAGCGGCCAGACGCTCGATGGCTTCGTGCACCGCCGGCAGGTAGGCCTGCCCTGCCTCGCTGAGTTCCAGGCCTCTGGGCAGACGCTTGAACAGCGCCGCTCCCAGCCTCATCTCCAGCCCCTTGACCTGCTGACTCACGGCAGCCTGTGTCAGGCTGAGTTCTTCTGCGGCATGGGTGAAGTTGAGGTGGCGAGCCGCCGATTCGAAGGCCCGCAACCAATTGAGCGGCGGCAAGCTTTGTTTCATGAGGGGCGATCTCCGGGGATCATGAATCAACCACTGCGAATCTCGTCGTGGAGCTTGGGTCGTGGGATCGACAAGTAGAGCACAACACCTGCGTCGCCCTGGATACGAAGCATCAGGCTGCAGCCCCGGACCAGGTGCACGACAATCAAAAGCCCGCCGATGCGCAGCCAGCTGCTTCGGCAGCAGAGGTTGACACTATAGACGATCGGTCTAATATATTTCCATGACTACTTCCAAGCCCCAGGCCCGTCGTGGCCGTCCGCCCAAAGTCGCGAGAAGCTTCGATGACACTCGCGAGGCGTTGCTGCATTGCGGCATGGAAGTACTGACCGAGCAGGGCTTTGCCGCCACGGGGATCGATGCAGTACTGAAGCGTGTACGCGTGCCCAAGGGCTCGTTCTATCACTACTTCGACAGCAAGGAAGCCTTCGTCCAGGAGGTGCTGAAACGCTATGCCGGCTACTTCGCGCGCAAACTGGATCGCTGGCTGCTGGACGAAAGCGTTCTGCCCCTGCAGCGCCTGAGCAATTTCGTCGAAGACGCCAAAGCAGGCATGGCCAGACATCAGTTTCGCCGCGGTTGCCTGGTCGGCAATCTGGGTCAGGAGATCACGGCACTACCCGCCAGTTTTCGCCAAACGCTGGAGGACGTCCTCCTCGACTGGCAGGTACGGCTGGCCAACTGCCTGTCCGAGGCAGTCCGCCTCGGACAGCTGCGGCAAGGCAGCGATTGCGATGCGCTTGCCGCCTACTTCTGGATCGGCTGGGAAGGTGCCGTGTTACGCGCCAAGCTGGTTCAGGATGCCCAACCACTGGACACCTTCGCCACCGGTTTTCTGAACGGCATGGCGAGGTAGTATTTTTTTCACCATTTATAGACGATCAGTCTAAATAAGGAGAGACCATGTTCAAGGCATTACTCATCGAAAAAAATGACGACCGTTACCAGACCCGTCTGACCGAGCTGGATGACTCGCAACTGCCGGAAGGCGACGTCACCGTGCGCGTCGAGTGCAGCACGCTCAACTACAAGGACGGTCTCGCCATCAGCGGCCGCAGCCCGGTAGTGCGCCGCTTTCCCATGGTTCCGGGCATTGATCTGGCCGGCGTCGTCGAAGCCAGCGATCATGCCCAGTACAAGGTTGGCGACCGGGTATTGCTCAATGGCTGGGGCGTAGGCGAGACGCACTGGGGTGGTTTGGCCCAGAAGGCCAGACTGAAAGGCGACTGGCTGATCCCCCTGCCCGATCAACTGAGCGCACGCCAGGCCATGGCCATCGGCACGGCCGGTTATACCGCCATGCTTAGCCTGATCGCCCTAGAACGTCACGGCTTGTCACCCGAAAGTGGCGAAGTGCTGGTCACTGGCGCCAATGGCGGGGTCGGCAGCTTTGCCATCGCATTGCTGGCCAAACTGGGCTACTCGGTAACCGCCTCGACTGGCCGCCCGGCGGAGGCTGATTACCTGAAACGCCTGGGCGCAAAGACGATCATCGACCGGGCCGAGCTAAGCAACCCTGGACGCCCTCTGGCCGCCGAACGCTGGGCAGCGGCAATCGACTCGGTGGGCAGTCACACCCTGGCCAACGTCTGCGCCGGCACCCGTGCCGACGGCGCCATTGCAGCCTGCGGCCTGGCCCAGGGCATGGACTTCCCGGCCACTGTCGCCCCGTTCATCCTGCGCGGCGTCAGTTTGCTGGGGATCAACAGCGTAACCCGCCCTTACGCGGAACGGGTAACGGCCTGGCAACGTCTGGCCTCGGAGCTGGACCTGGCGCTACTGGATGAAATGACCCGGGAAATTGCCCTCAGCGAGGCCATCGGCGCTGCCAATGACCTGCTGGACGGCAAGGTGCGAGGACGGATCGTGGTGGACGTCAATCGATAAACCAAGGCTGCCGCTGCCGGGAAGACGGCCAGCCCTCACATGGCTGTCTCCCATCAGCGGCCCCGGGTATCGACCGAGACCTCAACGCACCTGCCTTAGCCCGCTGCCTTATTCGACCGTGACACTTTTCGCGAGATTACGCGGCTGGTCGACGTCAGTGCCCTTGAGCACAGCGACGTAGTACGACAGCAGTTGCAGCGGCACGGTGTAAAGGATCGGCGCAAGCAGGTCGTGGATGTGCGGCATGGCCACCACATGGGTGCCTTCGCCATTGCGCATGCCTGCCTGCTGGTCAGCGAAGACGATCAGCTCACCGCCACGGGCGCGCACTTCCTGTAGGTTGGACTTGAGCTTTTCCAGCAGCTCGTTGTTCGGCGCCACGGTGACCACCGGCATGTCGGCGTCGACCAGGGCCAGCGGGCCATGTTTGAGCTCGCCTGCCGGGTAGGCCTCGGCATGGATGTAGGAAATTTCCTTGAGCTTGAGCGCCCCCTCCATGGCCACCGGGTATTGCGCGCCACGGCCGAGGAACAGGCTGTGGTGCTTCTCGGCGAACAATTCGGAGATCTTCTCCACGGTCTTGTCCATGGCCAGCGCTTCGCCCAGGCGGGTCGGCAGGCGGCGCAGCTCGTCGACCAGTTGCACTTCCAGCGCCTTGTCCAGAGAACCATGCACCTGGCCGAGAGCCAGGGTCAGCAGCATCAGACCGACCAACTGGGTGGTGAAGGCCTTGGTCGAAGCCACGCCGATTTCCGGACCGGCCTGGGTCAGCAGACACAGGTCGGATTCGCGCACCAGCGAGCTGGTGCCGACGTTGCAGATCACCAGGCTGGCCAGGTAGCCGCCCTGCCCCGGCGCCTTCTCCTTGGCATTGCGTAGCGCGGCCAGGGTGTCGGCGGTTTCGCCGGACTGCGAGACGCTGACGAACAGGGTGTCCGGCTGCACCACCACCTTGCGATAGCGGAACTCGCTGGCCACTTCGACCTGGCAGGGAATACCGGCCAGCTCTTCCAGCCAGTAACGGGCGACCATGCCGGCGTGGTAGCTGGTGCCGCAGGCGACGATCTGTATGTTCTTCACCTTGGCGAACAGTTCGGCGGCCTGCGGGCCAAAGGCCTGCACCAGCACGTGATCACTACCCAGACGGCCTTCCAGGGTGCGCTGTACGACCTTGGGCTGCTCGTGGATTTCCTTGAGCATGAAGTGGCGGTACTCGCCCTTGTCGGCGGCCTCGGCACCTTCGTGGTACTGCACGGCTTCACGCTGCACCGATTGCCCGGCCGCGTCCCAGATCTGCACGCCGTCACGACGAATTTCGGCGATATCGCCTTCTTCCAGGTACATGAAACGGTCGGTGACCTGACGCAGGGCGAGCTGGTCGGAGGCGAGGAAGTTCTCGCCGAGCCCCAAACCAATCACCAGCGGGCTGCCACTGCGGGCGGCCAGCAGGCGATCCGGCTGCTTGGCGCTGATCACCGCCAGGCCGTAGGCACCGTGGAGTTCCGGGATGGCAGCCTTGAGCGCGGCGCTAAGATCACCGAACTGCTGCAGCTTGTGCTCGAGCAGGTGGACGATGGTTTCAGTGTCGGTATCGGAGCTGAAGACGTAGCCCAGGCCCTTGAGACGCTCACGCAGTTCTTCGTGGTTCTCGATGATGCCGTTGTGCACCACGGCCAGTTCTTGCCCGGAGAAGTGCGGGTGCGCATTGCGTTCGCTCGGCGCGCCGTGGGTGGCCCAGCGGGTGTGGGCGATGCCCAGGCGGCCGGCCAACGGTTCGGCTTGCAGGGCGGCCTGCAGCTCGCTGACCTTGCCGACGCGGCGGCGCCGATCCAGTTCGCCCTGCTCGGTCAGCAGCGCCACACCGGCGCTGTCGTAGCCACGGTATTCCAGGCGCTTGAGGCCTTCGACCAATACCGGGGTGATGTTGCGTTCAGCGATGGCGCCTACGATTCCACACATGTCTAAGTCCTCAGTCTTGCTGCGGCGCGATGATCAGCTGGATGCCACGCGCGCTCAGGTGTTCACGGGCCTCGCTGGCGAGGCGCTCGTCGGTGATCAGGGTATGGACGCTGCCCCAGGGCAGTTCCAGGTTGGGAATACGGCGGCCGATCTTGTCGCTCTCGACCATCACGATGACTTCGCGAGCAACTTCCGCCATCACCCGCGACAGACCAAGTAGCTCGTTGAAGGTGGTGGTGCCACGCTCCAGGTCGATGCCATCGGCACCGATGAACAGTTGATCGAAGTCGTAGGAACGCAGCACCTGCTCGGCCACCTGGCCCTGGAAGGATTCCGAGTGCGGATCCCAGGTGCCGCCGGTCATCAACAGCACCGGCTCATGCTCGATATCGCGCAGCGCATTGGCCACGTTGAGCGAGTTGGTCATCACCACCAGACCAGGCTTGTAGCCAAGCTGCGGAATCATCGCCGCCGTGGTGGTGCCGCTGTCGATGATGATCCGCGCGTGCTCGCGGATGCGCGCTACACCGGCACGGGCGATGGCCTGTTTGTAGGGGGAGATGGGCTGAGTCGGCTCGCTGATCAGCTCCTGCGGCACCGGCACCGCACCGCCATAACGGCGCAGCAGCAGGCCGTTCTTTTCCAGGGCGGCGAGGTCCTTGCGAATGGTCACTTCGCTGGTGGCGAAGTGCTGCGCCAAGGCATCCACGGACACTTCGCCCTGCTCGGCGAGCAAGGCGAGAATGGTGTGGCGACGCTGTGGCGTATTGCGCTTGGACATCTCTAAGTTTCGATTCGAAAGATAATGGCGCGAATCAAAACATATGATCGAAACGCCCGCAAGCATCCGCTGATCAGTTCAGCGTCAACTTGACCCCGAAACCAACCAGGCAAAACCCGCCCAGTTTCTCCAGACCTCGCGCGATACGTGGGTTGGCGCGCATGCGCTCGGCAAGAAAGTGAGTCAGCAGCACGATCAGCAGCCCGTAGAGGAAGGTCAGCGCCATGATGGTCACGGCCATGAAAGCGAAAGTAATCAGGCCCTGATGCCGCTGCGGATCGATGAACAGCGGGAAGAAGGCCATGTAGAAGATGATGGCCTTGGGATTGAAAACGGTGATCACCAGGGTTTGCCACAGGTAACGGCGCGGCTTGATTTCCAGCGTCGGTGCCGCACCGGGCTTGGCCAGGATCATGCGCAGGCCGAGGTAGACCAGGTAGGCCGCACCGAGCCACTGCACCATATGGAAGGCGGCCGGGTAGGCCTTGAGCAGCGCGGCGACACCGGCCACTGCCAGCCACAGCAGCACCTGGTCGCCCAAGATGATGCCGAAGGTCGAGGCCAGTCCACCGCGAATGCCGCCCTTGCCGGTGGACAGGATCAACGCCAGGTTACCTGGCCCGGGAATGGCCAGCAGGATGATGAAGGCCACCACGAAGGCGGCGTAATCCGTCACACCGAACATGCATAAACTCCGTACTGGGTAAGTTATCCACAACCCCGTGGTATCACCGCCCTGCTCAGCTCGCAGCGCTATTAACGGGCAGGCAGAATCGAGTTGGGATCAAGGTAGAACATCTTCTTCCAGCCCTGGGTCGAGTCGTCTGCACGCCAGGGCAACGGTAGCAGGCTGACGATCGAGTAGTGCAAATGTGCCGGTTTCCCGCGCGCGTTGCCCGTGTCGCCAACTGAACCGAGCCGGCTACCGGTCAACAGCAGCTGGCCTGGGTAGACATCGATGGTGTGCAAGTGGGCGTAGTAGTGAAGACGCCACTTCGGGCCCAGCACCAGGACGACCTTGCCACCTTGCTGGATTTCGCCACGAAACAGCACCACGCCATAGCTGGTAGAACGCACGGGTGTACCCAGCCTGGCGAAGATATCAATCCCCTTGTGCACGCCGGAACGGCCCCAGGGTTCGAACCAGAAGGTTTGCGGATTCCAGTCTCGCTTGCTCGCACCGTCGACCGGAATGCACGGCCATTCCGGTAGCACCACCCAGATCAGCAGCAACAGGAGCAGGATCCAGCGTTTACGCAGTGGCATCCTTGCCGGCTCCTTCAGACCTTCTTGGTCGGGCGCTTCCAGCCTTCGATATTGCGCTGCTTGGCGCGACCGACTGCCAGCGTGTCCGCCGGTACATCGCTGGTCACTACCGAGCCCGCGCCTGTGGTCACACGGTCGCCCAGGTTCACCGGCGCGACCAGTGCACTGTTGGAGCCGATGAACACATCCTCGCCCATCACCGTACGGAATTTGTTGGCGCCATCGTAGTTGCAGGTAATGGTGCCGGCACCGATGTTGGTACGGGCACCGATCTCGGCATCGCCCAGGTAGCTCAGGTGGCCGGCCTTGGCGCCTTCGCCCAGCACGGCGTTCTTCAGTTCGACGAAGTTACCCACATGAGCCTTGGCACCCAGTTTGGTCCCCGGACGCAGGCGGGCGAACGGGCCGCAATCGGCGCCCTCGCCCATCTCGGCGCCATCCAGGTGGCTGTTGGCCTTGACGATTGCGCCCTTGCGCAGCACCGAGTCCTTGATCACGCAGTTGGGGCCGATCTGCACATCATCCTCGATGACCACACGGCCTTCGAGGATCACGTTGATATCGATGGTCACGTCGCGACCCACACTGACCTCGCCGCGCACATCGAAGCGCGCAGGATCGATCAGGGTCACGCCCTGGGCCATCAGTTGGCGCCCTGCACGGTACTGATAGTGGCGCTCGAGCTGCGCCAGCTGGATGCGATCATTGGCACCCAGCACTTCCATCTCGTCGCTCGCACGTTCAGTGGCCACCACCAGGCCGTCGGCCACCGCCATGGCGATCACATCGGTGAGGTAGTACTCGCCCTGCGCGTTACTGTTGGACAGACGCCCCAGCCAGTCGGCCAGGCGCTTGCCCGGCACGGCGAGGATGCCAGTGTTGCCTTCGCCGATCTGCCGCTGCGCTGCGCTGGCGTCCTTGTGCTCGACGATGGCCTGCACCACGCCCTGCTCGTCACGCACGATGCGGCCGTAGCCGGCGGGGTCGGCCAGCTCGACAGTGAGCAGGCCCAGCTGGTTGTCGTTGACCAGCCCCAGCAGGCGCTGCAGGGTCGCCGGCTCGATCAGCGGCACGTCGCCGTAGAGGATCAGCACGGTATCAGCGCTGAGCTGCGGCAAGGCCTGGGCCACGGCGTGGCCGGTACCCAGTTGCTCGGCCTGGATGACAAAGTTCAGATCAGTGGCTGCCAGACGCTCGCGCACCTTGTCGGCGCCATGCCCGATCACCACCTGGATGCTCTGCGGTTGCAGGCTGCGGGCGGTGTCGATGACATGGCCGAGCATGGGCTTGTCGGCGACCGGATGCAGCACCTTGGGCAGAGCGGAACGCATGCGGGTGCCTTGCCCAGCAGCGAGGATGACGATATCGAGCGACATGAACGGCGATTCCTTGGCAGCCTCCGGCACAGGGCGCCAGAGTACGAAACGGCAGAAATGAAAAAGGGTAGCCTAGGCTACCCTTTCTCGAACAACGGTTGAAGCCGGCGAGATTAACCGCCGAACTTCTTGCGCAGCTGCTGGACGGTACGCAGCTGGGCTGCGACTTCGGCCAGGTGAGCGGCGGCGGAACTGTAGTTGAACTCAGAACCCTGCTCGCTCAGCGCTTTCTCGGCGGCCTTGAGGGCCTCCTGAGCAGCAGCTTCGTCGATGTCGGCGGCGCGTTGCACGGTGTCGGCGAGAACCTTGACCATGTTCGGCTGCACTTCGAGGAAACCACCGGAGATGTAGAACACCTCGGCTTCGCCACCCTGCTTGATCAGGCGGATCGGACCCGGTTTCAGGTCAGTGATCAGCGGCGCGTGGCCCGGAGCGATACCCAGATCACCCAGGTTGCCGTGCGCAATCACCATCTCGACCAGGCCGGAGAAGATCTCCGCTTCCGCGCTGACGATATCGCAATGGACTGTCATAGCCATACGCTTGCCTCAGGTTACAGATTGTGGATAACCGAAGTTATCCACAACTCTGATGCGCCCGTTGCCAGGCGCATGGGTGATTACAGTTTCTTCGCTTTCTCGATGGCTTCTTCAATACCGCCAACCATGTAGAACGCTTGTTCCGGCAGGTGGTCGTAGTCGCCTTTGAGGATGCCGCTGAAGCCAGCGATGGTGTCTTTCAGGGACACGTACTTGCCTGGCGAGCCGGTGAAGACCTCGGCCACGAAGAACGGCTGGGACAGGAAGCGCTGAATCTTACGAGCACGGGATACCAGCTGCTTGTCGGATTCGGACAGCTCGTCCATACCCAGGATCGCGATGATGTCCTTCAGCTCCTTGTAGCGCTGCAGAACATACTGAACGCCACGAGCAGTCTCGTAGTGTTCGTTGCCGATGACGTTCGGATCCAGCTGACGGCTGGTGGAGTCCAGCGGGTCAACGGCCGGGTAGATACCCAGGGAAGCGATGTCACGGCTCAGTACGACGGTGGCGTCCAAGTGGGCGAAGGTGGTCGCCGGGCTCGGGTCGGTCAGGTCGTCCGCAGGTACGTATACGGCCTGGATCGAGGTGATCGAGCCTTTCTTGGTGGAGGTGATGCGCTCTTGCAGAACGCCCATCTCTTCGGCCAGGGTCGGCTGATAACCTACTGCCGAAGGCATACGGCCCAGCAGTGCGGATACTTCGGTACCGGCGAGGGTGTAACGGTAGATGTTGTCGACGAACAACAGAACGTCACGACCTTCGTCACGGAACTTCTCGGCCATGGTCAGGCCAGTCAGTGCTACGCGCAGACGGTTGCCTGGTGGCTCGTTCATCTGACCGTAGACCAGGGCTACCTTGTCGAGAACGTTGGAATCCTTCATCTCGTGGTAGAAGTCGTTACCCTCACGAGTACGCTCACCCACACCCGCGAACACGGAATAACCGCTGTGCTCGATGGCGATGTTACGGATCAGTTCCATCATGTTTACGGTCTTGCCGACACCGGCACCACCGAACAGACCGACTTTACCGCCCTTGGCGAACGGGCAGACCAGGTCGATAACCTTGATGCCAGTTTCCAGCAGGTCGTTGCCGCCGGCTTGCTCGGCATAGCTCGGCGCAGCGCGGTGGATTTCCCACTTTTCTTCTTCGCCGATCGGGCCGGCTTCGTCGATGGGGTTGCCCAGTACGTCCATGATACGGCCCAGGGTTTTCACCCCGACCGGTACCTGGATGCCTGCGCCAGTGCTGTCGACGTCCAGGCCACGCTTGAGGCCTTCGGTCGAACCCATCGCAATGGTACGTACCACGCCGTCGCCCAGCTGTTGCTGAACTTCCAGAGTGGTTTCGGCGCCGACTACTTTCAGCGCGTCATAAACACTCGGCACCTTGTCACGCGGGAATTCCACGTCGATGACGGCGCCGATGATTTGAACGATACGTCCGCTACTCATCTTTGGTTCCTCTGACTTTTTTCAACCGTTCTAACAGTTGAACCGTTCTTTAAACCGCGGCAGCGCCGCCGACGATTTCCGAAATTTCCTGGGTGATCGCTGCCTGACGCGCCTTGTTGTAAATCAGCTGCAGGTCTTTGATGAGATCACCAGCGTTGTCGGTGGCGTTCTTCATCGCAATCATCCGCGCAGCTTGTTCAGCCGCGTTGTTCTCGACCACCGCCTGGTACACCTGGGATTCGACATAGCGAACCATCAGGCCGTCGAGCAGCTCTTTGGCATCGGGCTCGTACAGATAGTCCCAGTGATGCTTGAGCTGTTGATCCGGATCGGCCACCAGCGGAACCAACTGCTCCACTGTAGGCTTCTGCGTCATGGTATTGATGAACTTGTTCGAGACCACGGACAGACGGTCGATGCGACCTTCGAGGTAGGCGTCGAGCATGACCTTGACACTACCGATCAGGTCGT
This sequence comes from Pseudomonas spartinae, assembly GCF_965197125.1. Lineage (NCBI taxonomy): Bacteria > Pseudomonadati > Pseudomonadota > Gammaproteobacteria > Pseudomonadales > Pseudomonadaceae > Pseudomonas > Pseudomonas spartinae. The sequence goes on along the minus strand of NZ_CBDAMB010000002.1, from coordinate 563,050 downwards.
TGATCGACGGCTCTTCGCCGAGGTGGCTGATCGCAGCGACGACATTGCCACCAAAGTTGCGGAAGAATGCCGCGCCTTTGGAGCCAATCACGCAGAGATCGATCTCCACGCCTTGCTCGCGATCTTTCGCCATGTCCTTGACCAGGGCCTTGAACAGGTTGGTATTCAAACCACCGCACAGACCACGGTCACTGCTCACCACTACATAACCGGCACGCTTTACTTCGCGCTCGATCATGAAGGGATGGCGGTATTCCGGGTTGGCGTTGGCCAGATGACCAATTACCTGGCGGATACGCTCCGCGTAGGGACGGCTAGCTGCCATGCGCTGTTGAGCCTTGCGCATTTTGCTGACCGCCACTTTTTCCATGGCGCTGGTGATCTTCTGCGTGCTTTTGATGCTCGCAATCTTGCTGCGAATCTCTTTTGCGCCTGCCATTTCACACCTATCGGGTTAGCAGGCGGGCGTCTCGCGACGCCCGCTGCGGCTTACCAGGTTTGGGTGGCTTTGAACTTCTCGATACCGGCTTTGATGGCGGCGTCGATTTCGTCGTTGAAGTCACCTTTGACGTTGATCTTGGCCATCAGATCGGCCAGGTCACGGTTGAAGTAGCTCAGCAGAGCTGCTTCGAAGGCGCCAACCTTGTTCACTTCCACGTCGGTCAGGAAGCCGCGCTCGGCAGCGTACAGGGACACGGACATGTCGGCGATCGACATGGGCGCGTACTGTTTCTGCTTCATCAGTTCGGTAACACGTTGACCGTGCTCGAGCTGCTTGCGGGTGGCTTCGTCCAGGTCAGAGGCGAACTGGGCGAATGCTGCCAGTTCACGGTACTGAGCCAGAGCGGTACGGATACCACCGGAGAGCTTCTTGATGATCTTGGTCTGAGCTGCACCACCCACACGGGATACCGAGATACCGGCGTTGACGGCCGGACGGATACCCGAGTTGAACATGGCCGATTCCAGGAAGATCTGACCGTCGGTGATCGAGATCACGTTGGTCGGAACGAACGCGGAAACGTCGCCAGCCTGGGTTTCGATGATCGGCAGAGCGGTCAGCGAACCGGTCTTGCCAGTCACGGCGCCATTGGTGAACTTCTCGACGTACTCTTCGGAAACGCGGGAAGCGCGCTCCAGCAGACGGCTGTGGAGATAGAACACGTCGCCCGGGTAGGCTTCACGGCCTGGCGGACGGCGCAGCAGCAGGGAGATCTGACGGTAAGCCACGGCCTGCTTGGACAGGTCGTCGTACACGATCAGGGCGTCTTCACCGCGGTCGCGGAAGTATTCGCCCATGGTGCAACCGGCGTACGGTGCCAGGAACTGCAGTGCGGCAGACTCCGAAGCCGAGGCGGCAACAACGATGGTGTTGGCCAGGGCGCCGGATTCTTCCAGCTTGCGTACCACGTTGGCGATGGTCGATTGCTTCTGACCGATGGCAACGTAGACGCAGAAGATACCGCTGTTCTTCTGGTTGATGATGGCGTCGACTGCCAGGGCAGTCTTACCGATCTGACGGTCACCGATGATCAGCTCACGCTGGCCACGGCCTACCGGGATCATGGCATCGACCGACTTGTAACCGGTTTGCACCGGCTGGTCGACCGACTTACGCCAGATCACGCCCGGTGCCACTTTCTCGACAGCGTCGGTAGCGGCGGCGTTGATCGGGCCTTTGCCATCGATCGGGTTACCCAGGGCGTCGACGACGCGGCCCAGCAGTTCCGGACCAACCGGAACTTCCAGGATGCGGCCGGTGCACTTGGCGCTCATGCCTTCTGCAAGGCTGGTGTAAGCACCCAGTACTACAGCACCTACGGAGTCTTGCTCCAGGTTCAGCGCCATACCGTAGACGCCGTCCGGGAACTCGATCATCTCGCCGTACATGACGTCGGCCAGACCATAGATGCGCACGATGCCGTCGGAAACGGAGACGATGGTGCCTTCGTTGCGGGCTTGGGAGGCGACGTCGAGTTTCTCGATGCGCCCCTTGATGATTTCACTAATTTCGGAAGGATTGAGTTGCTGCATAGCTCTGCTGCCCCTTCAAACTCAAGATTTCAATGCTTCGGCCAGCTTCGCGAGTTTGCCGCGAACTGAGCCATCGATAACCAGGTCGCCGGCGCGAATCAGTACACCACCAATCAAGGTGGCATCTTCCGCGGCGTGCAGACGCACTTCTCGGCCGAGCCGTGCACTGAGAACCTTGGCGAGTTTGTCTTGCTGTTCATCGCTCAATGCGAAGGCACTTGTTACATCCACGTCGATCGACTTCTCCTGCTCGGCCTTGTACAGCTCGAACTGGGCGAAGATGTCCGGCAACAGGGCCAGACGGTCGTTCTCGGCGAGAACGTGGATGAAGTTCTGTGCCTGGGCGTCGAACTTGTCACCACACACCTCGATGAAGGTGGTGGCCTTTTCTGTACTCGTCAGACGCGGGGCCTTGAGCACGCGCTGCATGGTGTCGTCGATAGACACCGCCGCAGCCAGGCCGAGCATGGCTGACCAATTGGCCAGTTGCTGGTGGGCCTGGGCGTGCTCGAAGGCAGCCTTAGCGTAAGGTCGGGCCAGCGTGGTCAGTTCTGCCATGATCGCGCCCTCGCTTAAATTTCGGCTGCCAGTTTGTTAACCAGCTCCGCATGCGCGTTTTGGTCGATGGATGCGCCCAGGATCTTCTCCGCACCGCTGACTGCCAGGCCACCCACTTGGGCGCGCAGGGCGTCTTTGATGCCGTTGATTTCCTGTTCGATCTCGGCCTGAGCCTGAGCCTTGACACGTTCAGCTTCGCCACGGGCCTGATCACGGGCTTCGTCGACGATCTGAGTTGCACGTTTCTTGGCTTGCTCGATGATTTCGGCGGCCTGACCTTTGGCTTCGCGCAGTTGCTGGGCCACTTTTTCGTGGGCCAGCTCCAGATCACGAGCCGCGCGGTTGGCAGCGTCCAAGCCGTCTGCGATCTTCTTCTGACGTTCCTGCAAAGCAGTAATGACCGGAGGCCATACGTACTTCATGCAGAACAACACGAAGATGAAGAAGGCAACGGACTGGCCAATCAGGGTTGCATTAATGTTCACGCCAACACCTCGCTCGTTCGTTGTCCGTCACACCAATTCACTCGAAAAGGAGTGAATTAGCCTGCGATTTGACCAACGAAGGGGTTCGCGAAGGTGAAGAACAGAGCAATACCAACACCGATCATGGTCACGGCGTCCAGCAGACCGGCGACGATGAACATTTTGACTTGCAGCATCGGGACCATTTCCGGCTGACGCGCAGCGCCTTCCAGGAACTTGCCACCCAGCAGACCGAAACCGATGGCGGTACCCAGGGCACCCAGGCCGATCAGCAGTGCAACGGCGATAGCGGTCAAACCAACTACAGTTTCCATTTTTCCTCCCGACTTACAGTCGTATTGGTTAAGGTTTTTGTTGAAGCGGTAAAGCGAAATCGTTTTTTACTGCGTCCCCATGACAGGGGTTGTCCCGGTGGCGTCACGAGTGACGCCACGGCACGTCATGCGCCTTAGTGGTTATCTTCATGCGCCATCGACAGGTAGACGATGGTCAGCATCATGAAGATGAACGCCTGCAGCACGATGATCAGGATGTGGAAGATGGCCCAGGCCAACTGCAGCACACCGCCCAGACCGCCCAGCAGCATGCCGCCGCTGTACATGATGGCGATCAGGATGAAGATCAGTTCACCGGCATACAGGTTGCCGAACAGTCGCAGCGCCAGGGAAACCGGCTTGGCGATCAGGGTGACGAATTCGAGCAGGAAGTTCACCGGGACCAGCAGGATCTTCAGGGCGATATTCTTGCTGCTGAACGGATGCATGGTCAGCTCACCGAGGAAGCCGCCGACACCCTTGACCTTGATGCTGTAGAACAGGATCAGGCCGAATACCGACAGGGCCAGGCCCAGAGTGGCGTTCGGGTCGGTGGTCGGAACCACGCGGAAGTACAGGTGCGGATCCCCAACGATGGTCGCGGCCAGCATCGGCAGCCAGTCAACCGGGATCAGGTCCATGAAGTTCATCAAGAAGACCCAGACGAAGATCGTCAGAGCCAGCGGGGCGATCAGCGGGTTACGGCCGTGGAAGGTGTCCTTCACGCTGCCGTCGACGAACTCGACCAGCACTTCGACGAAATTCTGCAAACCGCCAGGCTGGTCGGACGTCGCTTTGCGCGCTGCCAGACGGAACAGAAGAATGAAGATCAGGCCGAGAACCACCGACACCGCCAGGGTGTCCACGTGGAAGGCCCAGAAGCCCATTTCTTTGGCTTCCTGTGCGGTGTGGGCGAAACTCCAACCATTCACCGGATGCTGACCATAGGTCAGGTTCGTCAGGTGGTGCTGGATGTAACCCGAAGCGGTATCTGCTGCCATTATTTGCCCCGAACGCTTTAAGGTCTTGAGAATTTAGTTATTAGCAGCGGAGCGAACCAGCTGACCATCAGGGTCAGCAGGTAGACACCGAACAGCATCGGTGCCTCCAGCGGTTTCACACCCGCAAACGCTAGTGCAAAGAGCACGAACGTCAAAATCAGTTTTCCTGCCTCGCCCGCATAAAAAGAACGGACGATTTCCTGCGCTGCCCGCGCTCCACTGAATCGGAACGCCTTGTGGGCGAAATACAGATTCGGCAGCCAGGCGATCAGTCCACCCAACAAGGCCGAATATCCGGCGACGTTACCGCGCCATTGCCAGCCCACCGCAGCGGCCAGCAGCAGGACGATGAGTTGGGCCACCAGAACCGGAAAAACCGGCAGACGATGGAAGGGCAGGCGCTTCGGCATGCGGCGTTCCATCAACTGATGTCCTCGACTATCGAACGCTTTAACTCAATGAATTGGCATAAAAAGTGCCAACAAAATTGCGCGCAGAGTATAGGGGGCCTATCCCCCCCATTCAACTGCCGGGTAGTGATTTCCGACCGTGCGCTACACGGTCAGATGTGGCGAATTGTTTCAGCGGATATGGGCGAGCACACCCTGCAGTTCGTCGAGAGAGTTGTAGCGGATAACCAACTGGCCCTTGCCCTTGGCCCCGTGCTTTATCTGCACTGGCGAGCCCAGACGCTCTGCCAGGCGCTGTTCGAGGCGACTGATGTCAGGGTCGGCCTTGGCTTTGGCCGGTGCCGGTTTGGCCGACAGCCACTGGCGAACCAGGGCTTCGGTCTGGCGAACGGTGAGGCCACGTGCGACAACGTGTCGCGCAGCTTCCACCTGCTGTTCGAGGGGCAAACCGAGCAATGCACGGGCATGGCCCATTTCCAGGTCGCCATGGGAAAGCAGCGTCTTGATTTCTTCCGGCAGGGCAATCAGGCGCAGCAGGTTGGTGATGGTGACACGCGACTTGCCAACGGCATCGGCGACCTGCTGCTGGGTCAGTTCGAACTCCTGCTGCAGCCGCTGCAGGGCCACGGCTTCCTCGATCGGATTGAGGTCTTCACGCTGGATGTTCTCGATCAACGCCATGGCGATGGCCGCTTCGTCCGGCAGATCGCGCACCATGGCCGGGATCTTGTCCTGACCGGCCAGCTGGCTGGCACGCCAGCGGCGCTCGCCGGCAACGATCTCGAAACGACCGTCGCCAATCGGGCGCAGCACGATAGGTTGCATCACGCCCTGGGCACGGATCGAGGCAGCGAGTTCTTCCAGTGCGGTCTGATCCATGTCGCGACGCGGCTGATACTTGCCACGCTGGATCAGCTCCAGGGGTACATATTGCAGTTCGCGCGTGTCGACCTGGGAGGCCTCTTCTTGCAGTGCGCTGACGGTGTTGCCACCGAGCAGTGCGTCCAGACCTCGACCCAGACCTCGTTTCTTCGCAGCCATGCGGATGTTCCTTAAGCGGTAGCGGTTTTCGCGGCGGCACGCTGACGGCGCACCAGCTCGCCGGCCAAGGCCAGGTAGGCGATGGCACCACGGGATTGTTTGTCGTAGACCAGCGCCGGCATGCCGAAGCTCGGTGCCTCGGCCAGGCGTACGTTGCGCGGGATAACGGCGTCGTACAGCTTGTCGCCGAAGTGCTGCTTGAGCTGAGCACTGACATCGTTGGTCAGGCTGATGCGCGGGTCGTACATGGTGCGCAGCAGACCTTCGATCTGCAGATTGGGATTGAGCAACTGGGTGATGCGCTGAATGCTGTTGACCAGGTCGCTCAGCCCTTCCAGTGCGTAGTACTCGCACTGCATGGGGATGATCACGCCATCGGCAGCGACCAGGGCATTGACGGTCAGCATGCTCAGCGAAGGCGGGCAGTCGATGAGGATGTAGTCGTAGTTCTCGCGGATCGGCGCCAGGGCATAGCGCAGGCGACTCTCCTTCATCTTCATTTCCAGCAGGGCCACTTCCGCGGCGGTCAGGTCGCGGTTGGCCGGCAGCAGCTGGTAGCCGCCATGCTCGGAAAACTGCATGGCCTGGCTCAGGTCGCACTCGCCGATCAGGACATCGTAGATCGAGTGCTCGAGGCCGTGCTTGTCGACACCACTGCCCATGGTGGCATTGCCCTGCGGGTCGAGGTCGATCAGGAGCACGCGGCGCTTGGTCGCCACCAGTGAAGCAGCCAGGTTGATACACGTCGTGGTTTTGCCCACGCCGCCTTTCTGATTGGCGATCGCGAATACCTTGGCCATCTTCTTTCCCCTTAGACCGAGCGACGCAGTATCAACAGATGGCGCTGGCCTTGGCAACCGGGAACCCGCAGCACATGTGTGGCACTGAGACTGAAGTCAGCCGGCAACGCCTGCAGCTCGTCATCCGGGTGCACGCCTTTCATCGCCAACCAGTGAGTGTTGCCGTCGCCGAGATGGCGCGTCCAGTTGCTGAAGTCTTCCAGGCTGCTGAAAGCCCGCGAGCTGATGCCGTCGAAGGGGCGCTCAGGTCGGTACGTTTCGACCCGGCTGTGGACAACCTCGAGATTGGCGAGTTTCAGCTCCAGCTTCACCTGGACCAGAAAACGGGTCTTCTTGCCGTTGGAATCGAGCAGGGTGAACTGCCGCTCGGGAAACATGATCGCCAGCGGCACACCGGGCATGCCGCCGCCACTGCCGACATCCAGCCAGTTATCTCCACGCTCGGCCACGAAGGGCACCACCGACAGGCTGTCGAGCAAATGGCGCGAGACCATTTCGTCGGGGTCACGCACGGCGGTGAGGTTGTATGCCTTGTTCCACTTGATCAACAGGCCCAGGTAGGCGAGCAGTTGTTCTTGCTGCTGGGCACTGAGTTCGATGCCGAGCTCGCGGGCACCCTGGAGCAGTTCTTCGGCGTGACGCTGAGTGACCGACATCAGGCGCTCTGCTCCAGCTTCTGGCCGGCACTGCGCTTTTTCAGGTGAATCAGCAACAGCGAGATTGCCGCCGGCGTGACGCCAGGAATGCGCCCGGCCTGGCCGAGCGTGGCCGGACGGGTGTTGCTCAGCTTGAACTGGATCTCCTTGGACAAGCCGGAAATGCCGCTGTAATCCAGATCATCCGGCAGCTTGGTGTCCTCGCTGGCACGCAGCTTGGCGATCTCTTCCTGCTGGCGATCGATGTAGCCGGCGTACTTGGTCTTGATCTCGACCTGCTCGGCCACCTGGTTATCCACAGCAGGGGATTCGGTCACTTCGGCCAGGGTGGCGTAATCGATCTCCGGGCGAGCCAGCAGGTTGAGCAGGTTGTACTCGTGAGCCAGCGGCGTGCCGAAGCGGGTGGCGATGGCATCGCCCTGCGGCGTCCCTGGACGCACCCAGGTGCTTTTCAGGCGCTGCTCTTCCTGCACGATGCCCTCACGCTTGGCCTCGAAGGAAGCCCAACGCTGGTCATCGATCAGACCCAGCTCGCGGCCTTTCTCGGTCAGGCGCAGGTCGGCGTTGTCCTCGCGCAGGATGAGCCGGTATTCGGCACGCGAGGTAAACATGCGGTACGGCTCCTGAGTGCCCAGGGTGATCAGGTCGTCGACCAGAACGCCGATGTAGGCCTCGTCGCGGCGCGGGCACCAGGCTTCTTTGCCCTGGGCGCGCAGTGCCGCGTTGCAACCGGCCAGCAGGCCCTGGGCGCCGGCCTCTTCGTAGCCGGTGGTGCCGTTGATCTGACCAGCGAAAAACAGCCCGCCGATGACCTTGGTCTCGAGGCTGTACTTGAGGTCACGCGGGTCGAAGTAGTCATATTCGATGGCATAGCCAGGACGCATGATGTGGGCGTTTTCCATGCCACGAATACTGCGCACCACCTGCAGCTGCACGTCGAACGGCAGCGAGGTTGAGATGCCATTGGGATACAGCTCATGGGTGGTCAGGCCTTCCGGCTCGATGAACACCTGATGGCTGTCCTTGTCGGCGAAGCGGTGGATCTTGTCTTCGATCGACGGGCAATAACGCGGGCCGATCCCTTCGATCATTCCCGAATACATCGGCGAGCGGTCGAGGTTCGCCGCGATGATTTCGTGGGTACGCGCGTTTGTGTGAGTGATCCAGCAGCTGATCTGCTGCGGCTGATGCTCACGCTTGCCAAGGAAGGACATCAGCGGCGTGGGGGTATCGCCGGGTTGCTCGGTCATCACCGAGAAATCCACGGAACGGCCATCGATACGCGGCGGGGTGCCGGTTTTCAGACGACCGACGCGTAGCGGCAGCTCACGCAGGCGATGAGCCAGCGCGATCGAAGGAGGGTCACCGGCACGACCACCGGAGTAGTTCTGCATGCCAATGTGGATAAGTCCGCCGAGGAAGGTGCCTGTGGTCAACACCACGGAGTCCGCATGGAATCTGAGGCCCATCTGGGTGACCACGCCTTTGACCTCGGCGTTTTCCACAATCAGGTCATCGGCAGCCTGTTGAAAAATCCACAGGTTGGTCTGGTTTTCCAGAATCTCGCGTACCGCAGCCTTGTACAGAATGCGATCAGCCTGAGCACGCGTTGCACGAACGGCTGGCCCCTTACGGCTGTTGAGGATGCGGAACTGGATGCCCCCTTTGTCGGTGGCGATGGCCATGGCGCCGCCAAGGGCATCGATTTCCTTGACCAAGTGGCTCTTGCCGATCCCACCGATGGCCGGGTTGCAGCTCATCTGGCCAAGGGTCTCGACATTGTGGGTGAGCAGCAGGGTCTTCACGCCCATGCGTGCTGCAGCCAGGGCTGCTTCGGTACCGGCATGACCGCCACCGATCACGATCACGTCAAAACGGGAAGGGAAATCCACCACGCACCTCGTGCCTGTTGAGAAAGGGGGTTTTCAGAAAGGCGGCAAGTATAGGGACTTCAGCCTCTTGAATGAAGCCTTCTGCACAAAAAATAGCCAACCGGCGGGTGATCTGCATTCCACCAAGCGCCGTTACCTGACTTCCTGTTTGCCCATGCGCGATACGTTCAGGCTTATAAAGAATAGAAAGAGAGAATGTTTATAAAGCTTGTTCTTTATGTTTATGTATGGTGCAGCACTTTTCTGTGGATAAAGCTCTGAAGGCCTTGCTAGCTCTACTGTACAGCTAATGATAAGCCTGTGCTGATCCTGCTCGGTTCCACTGAGAAAGCTGCTGAACCACTGTGGATGGAAGTGCCAGTTACCCACAGGGGCATTTACGCCCAGCTTTGTCATAGGGTTATGGGCAGGGTTCAGGGGCTGTTTTCCACAGGGTTTATCCGGGTCTGAATAACTCTGAAAATAGTTTCCAGGCGTGCATTTATTGCTGATCAGAGTGCGCTCGAATGCCATCCATGGAATGGTTGGAAAGCTTGCGGATTGCAGGAGGCGAGCATCTGCCAGGCTCATTTCCCGGGCAGATCCATTAGAGAGCTGGCTGTGGGCTTCTGAATGGACAGCCTACGAGGGGCTGCTGACGGCACGCAGCTATCCGCTTGGCCAGGAAGTGAACGGCAGGAGGGTTCGAGCAGGGATCGATAGTGGGCTGGTGCCACAGGCCATATAGCTGTGGATAAAAGTGCAAGGCAGCCGGCTGCCATGTATGCCAGGCGCGAATCGGCTAAGCACAGGGGCCGGGCGAGCTTTAGCCCACGACCTTCATTTACCGATGCAGAAGCTGGAGAAGATCCGGCCCAACAGGTCATCGCTGCTAAAGGCACCGGTAATCTCGCCCAGGGCCTGTTGGGCCATGCGCAGGTCCTCGGCCAGCAGTTCGCCAGCGCCCATCAGGGTGAGCTGGTTGCGGCCGTGCTGGAGGTATTGCTCGGCCTGGTGCAGCGCTTCCAGGTGACGGCGGCGGGCGCTGAAGCCGCTTTCCGCTGTCTGTTGATAACCCATGCAGGCTTTCAGGTGATCGCGCAGCAGTTCCAGACCCTCGGCGGATTTGGCGGACAAGCTCAAGGTGACGTGGCCATCGGCGCTGGTTTCCAGCGCGACCGCCTCACCGGACAGGTCGGCCTTGTTGCGGATCAGCGTCACTCGCGCCGGATCCGGCCGCTGTTCGAGGAACTCCGGCCACAGGGCGAACGGGTCGGCCGCCTCCGGGGCGGTGGAGTCGACCACCAGCAGCACCCGATCGGCCTCGCCGATGGCCTTGAGCGCACGCTCCACACCGATGCGTTCCACCTGGTCGTCGGTATCGCGCAAGCCGGCGGTGTCGACCACGTGCAGGGGCATGCCGTCGATGTGGATATGTTCGCGCAGCACGTCGCGCGTGGTGCCGGCGATATCGGTGACGATGGCCGCTTCACGGCCAGCCAGGGCATTGAGCAGGCTGGACTTGCCGGCATTGGGCCGTCCAGCGATGACCACGGTCATCCCGTCGCGTAGCAGAGCCCCTTGTCCCGCCTCGCGCAGCACTGTGGATAAGTCGGCGCGAACGATGTCGAGCTGGCTCAGTACGTGGCCATCGGCGAGAAAGTCGATTTCTTCCTCGGGGAAGTCGATGGCGGCCTCGACGTAGATACGCAGCTTGATCAACGACTCGGTCAGTGCATGCACGCGCTTGGAGAATTCACCTTGTAACGAACGCAGCGCATTGCGCGCCGCCTGCTCGGAGCTGGCTTCGATCAGGTCGGCGATGGCTTCGGCCTGGGCCAGGTCGAGCTTGTCGTTGAGGAAGGCACGTTCGCTGAACTCACCAGGCCGGGCCAGACGCGCGCCCAGCTCGAGGCAGCGGCGCAGCAGCAGGTCGAGTACCACCGGACCGCCGTGGCCTTGCAGCTCGAGCACGTCTTCGCCGGTGAAGGAGTTCGGGCCAGGGAAATAGATGGCCAGGCCTTCGTCCAGGGTCAGTTGTTGATCAGCGTAGAACGGCCCGTGATGGGCGAAACGCGGTTTCAGCTCACGCCGGCAAATGGCCTGAGCCAGCTGGCCAGCCAGTGGGCCGGACACACGCACGATTCCCACCCCACCACGACCCTGGGCGGTGGCGACGGCGGCGATGGTGTCTCGGGCGTGGTTCATGGCGGTTTACTCGCTGCTCGGGGCGGTCGTAGGGGCAAATCATCGCGAATGAATTCGCTCCTACAGGGGGGCGGATAGCAAAACGCCCCAATCATGGGGCGTTTGCTTGGTGCTTGGAAGCTTTGCCGAATCAGGCGTTGGCTGCCTTGGTTGCTGCAGTGATCTTGCGGGTAATGTACCACTGCTGGGCGATGGACAGGCAGTTGTTGACCACCCAGTACAGCACCAGACCTGCAGGGAACCACAGGAAGAAGAAGGTGAAGATGATCGGCATCAGCTTCAGCACGCGGGCCTGCATAGGGTCCGGCGGCGTCGGGTTGAGCTGCTGCTGGATGAACATGGTCGCGCCCATGATGATCGGCAGGATGAAGAACGGATCCTTGATCGACAGGTCGGTGATCCAGAACATCCACGGGGCCTGACGCATTTCCACCGATTCCAGCAGTACCCAGTACAGGGCGAGGAACACCGGCATCTGCACCAGGATCGGCAGGCAGCCGCCCAGCGGGTTGATCTTCTCTTTCTTGTACAGCTCCATCATCGCCTGGGACATCTTCTGGCGATCGTCACCGTGCTGCTCTTTCAGTGCCTGCAGTTTCGGCGATACGGCACGCATGCGCGCCATCGAACGGTAGCTGGCGGCGGACAGCGGGAAGAAGATCAGCTTGATGATGATGGTCAGGACGATGATCGACCAACCCCAGTTGCCGAGCACGCCGTGGATGACTTCCAGCAGCCAGAAGATCGGCTGTGCCAAGAACCACAGGAAGCCATAGTCGACGGTCAGCTCCAGGCCGGGCGACAGGGTACCGAGGTATTCCTGCAGCTTGGGACCGGCATAGAGCACGGCGCCGGTCTCACCTTGGGCACCTGCCGGAACCTGCAAGGCCGAGCTGGTGAAACCAACGATGTAGTTACCCTGGCTGTCCTTGCGAGTCTGAATCTGGTTGGTGCTGTCCTTGGACGGTACCCAGGCGGTGACGAAGTAGTGTTGCAGCCAGGCGACCCAGCCACCTTCCACGGTTTCCTTGAAGCTGTGCTTGTCGATGTCTTTCATCGACAGCTTCTTGTACGGCTCGTCCGGTGTCCAGACGGCGGCACCCAGATAGGTGGCGGTGCCGGTGGCGGTGGTGGAGGACGGGTCACCACTGTTGTCGCGCTTGAGCTGGGCGAACAGATTGCCGCTCCAGGCCTGGTCACTCTTGTTATCGACCAGATAACGCACGTCGACCTGATAGGCCGCCGGATCGATGCAGCCAGGCTTCTTCAGCTGTTGCTCACGCGCCGAGCATTGCGGGTTGAGACCACGCTTGAAGCTGTAGCGCTTGATGTAGTTGACGCCGTTCTCGCTGTAGGTGAGGTCGACCACCAGGCTGTCCTGGCCTTCGGCCATTTCGTAGCTCTGCTTCTCGCTGGACCACAGGGCACGGCCGCTGGATTTGTCCGGGGCGTTCTGGCCGATCAGACCACTTTGCGCCAGGTAGGTACGCTCGTTGCCGTTGTCGAACAGCTGGAAAGGTACGTCAGGGCGGTCCTGGCGACGCGGATACTGCGGCAGGCGCAGTTGCACGACATCACCACCACGCGGGTCGATGGCCAGATCGAGCACATCGGTCTTGACGCGGATCAGCTCATCTCTGGCTGCAGCGCTCGGTGCGACAGCGGCTGCAGTGGGCTCTGCCACGGCGGTCGGAATGTCGTCGCTAGCAGCGCTTGCAGTTGCAGCAGGTGTATCGGGCAGGGCAGGCGTCGCAGCGGTCGAGGTACTAACCTCGGCTGGCAGGGCAGCCTGGCCATAGTCCTCGTTCCATTGCAGGACCATGAGGTAGGACACGACTGCCAGGGCGACGATCAGGATCGAACGTTGGATATCCATGATTATTCGGCCATCGAAGGGGAACGGGATGTTTTAACGGGTGGAACCGGATCGAATCCGCCGGCATTCCAGGGGTGGCAGCGGCCCAGACGGCGCGCTGTCAGCCAGCCACCGCGCAGGAAGCCATGTTGCTCGATGGCTTCGTAGGCATAGCAGGAACAGCTGGGGTAGAAGCGACAGTGACTGGCCATCAGCGGGCTGATGGCGTAGCGATAAACCTGGATACAGGCTAGAGCCGCTTTACGCATGGGGATTGTCGCTTGTCCCGGAGGGTGAGTCTGCGTTGCGACTGGGCCGGCTTCGGGCCAAGCGTTTCCAGAGTTTGCCGAACTGCTGAGCGAGTTCGGCATTCTCCAGATCACCTAGCCCTCTGCGGGCGACCACCACGATGTCCCAGCCTGTCAGGTTGTCCTGATTCAGGCGAAAGGACTCGCGGATTTGACGCTTGATGCGGTTGCGCTCGACGGCGAGCTTGACGCTCTTTTTGCCGATCACCAGACCTAGGCGGGGATGATCAAGCTGGTTATCGCGCGCTAGCAGCAGGACACTTTTGCCCGGAGCTTTGCCGCTTGGGGAGTCGAAGACTGCCTTGAATTGCCGGGGAGTCAGCAGTCGCTTTTCCCGGTCGAAGCCTCGACTCACCACCTGTCTGGATGAATTAGACAGTCAGACGCTTGCGGCCCTTGGCGCGACGACGCGACAGGACGGCACGACCGTTCTTGGTGGCCATACGGGCACGGAAACCGTGGGTGCGAGCGCGCTTGATGGTGCTGGGTTGGAAAGTGCGTTTCATGGTGCGTTACCTGGGTGATCGACTAGGGTCGGAATGACCCTGGTTTAAAGAGACCGGCAATTCTAGAGAAAGCCGCGCGGCAGGTCAATTTCCAACCAGCCTTATTCGCTAGATAGAAATAGAAAGAAAGGAAAGGGTTTAAAGCTCTCTTTCTATGTTTATGTTGATTAGCAGCGCCCTTGGCTGTGGAAAACCCTCTTCCAGCCACGCTGCTTGGGCTTGAGCGCCGATGATAAGCCTGTCCAAAAGAGGTGTCTCGACTGTGCGTGCCCTGTATGTAGCCTGAGGATGAAACGGCGGTTTACCCACAGGCAGGTTATCCGCCCGTTCGTCCCCAGGCTTATACAGACGCTTATCGGGTGCTTATCCACAAGGTTTATGAGCATGCTGATAAGTCTTGTGAATGTAACTAAGGCTTTGATTTTACTTGGCCATCTAACCGCTGTTATGTGGATAACTCGGTCGTTGGCCGTTACAATAGCGGCTGTTTTTGCATCGCCGCCTGAGGGGATAGTCAGTGTCAGTGGAACTATGGCAGCAATGCGTCGAGCTTCTGCGCGATGAATTGCCGGCCCAGCAATTCAACACCTGGATCCGTCCTCTGCAGGTTGAAGCCGAAGGCGACGAGCTGCGCGTCTATGCGCCCAATCGTTTCGTTCTCGACTGGGTCAACGAGAAGTACCTGAGCCGTTTGCTCGAGTTGCTCGGTGAGCGCGCTGGCGGTTTGGTCCCTGCGCTTTCCTTATTAATAGGCAGCAAGCGCGCTGCGACTGCGCGGGTCGCACCGACGGCACCGCTTCCTGCCGCCGCGCGCGCGGCTCAGGTCCAGGCTGCTGCTGTCAGCAAGCCGGTTCCGCCGCCTGCTCAGGAAGAACCTTCGCGCGCCAGCTTCGACTCGATGGCCGGTTCCGCGCCGCAAGCGCCGACACCTGCTGTAGCGCCGCGTACCGAACGCACCGTGCAGGTCGAAGGTGGCCTCAAGCACACCAGCTACCTCAATCGCACCTTTACCTTCGACAACTTCGTCGAGGGCAAGTCGAACCAGTTGGCCCGCGCGGCCGCCTGGCAGGTGGCGGACAACCCCAAGCATGGTTACAACCCACTGTTCCTTTATGGCGGCGTCGGCCTGGGCAAGACCCACCTGATGCATGCCGTGGGTAACCACCTGCTGGCGAAGAATCCCAATGCCAAGGTGGTCTACCTGCATTCCGAGCGTTTCGTCGCTGACATGGTCAAGGCGCTGCAGCTCAACGCCATCAATGAGTTCAAGCGCTTCTACCGTTCGGTAGACGCGCTGTTGATCGACGATATCCAGTTCTTCGCCAAGAAGGAGCGCTCCCAGGAGGAGTTCTTCCACACCTTCAACGCACTGCTCGAAGGTGGCCAGCAGGTGATTCTCACCAGCGACCGCTACCCGAAGGAGATCGAAGGTCTGGAGGAGCGCCTGAAGTCGCGCTTCGGCTGGGGCCTGACCGTAGCGGTCGAGCCGCCAGAACTGGAAACCCGTGTGGCGATTCTGATGAAGAAGGCCGACCAGGCCAAAGTCGATCTGCCGCATGACGCCGCGTTCTTCATCGCCCAGCGTATTCGCTCCAACGTGCGTGAGCTGGAAGGCGCGCTGAAGCGGGTGATCGCTCACTCGCACTTCATGGGCCGGGACATCACCATCGAGCTGATCCGCGAATCGCTCAAGGACCTGTTGGCTCTGCAGGACAAGCTGGTCAGCATCGACAATATTCAGCGCACCACCGCTGAGTATTACAAGATCAAGATTACCGATCTGCTTTCCAAGCGGCGTTCTCGTTCGATTGCCAGGCCACGTCAGGTGGCCATGGCTTTGTCGAAGGAGTTGACCAACCACAGCCTGCCGGAAATCGGTGTGGCCTTCGGCGGGCGTGATCACACCACGGTGTTGCACGCTTGCCGTAAGATTGCTGAACTTAGGGGATCCGACGCGGACATCCGCGAGGACTACAAGAACCTGCTGCGCACCCTGACTACCTGAACCCGTTAAAGTCTGCTCCGCGTCAGCTCTGCTGCGTTGAAAACAGGCTCGGAATGCTCATGTACAAAAGTACAGTCGCCCGCGACTCCGATCGTTCCACCCCTGTTTTCGCCTTGCATGGCGCTAGCTCGCGAGACTTTTTACAGGTTCTAATTACACGTATATCCACGAGGCAAGGGACTAGACCATGCATTTCACTATTCAACGCGAAGCCCTGTTGAAACCCCTGCAACTGGTCGCCGGTGTCGTGGAACGACGCCAGACGCTGCCGGTTTTGTCCAACGTCCTGCTGGTGGTTGAAGGCCAGCAGCTTTCGCTGACCGGTACCGACCTTGAGGTCGAACTGGTTGGTCGCGTCACGCTGGAAGACGCCGCCGAGCCTGGTGAGATCACCGTGCCGGCGCGCAAGCTGATGGATATCTGCAAGAGCCTGCCAAGCGACGCGTTGATCGACATTCGTGTGGATGACCAGAAACTGCTGGTCAAGGCTGGCCGCAGTCGTTTCACCCTGTCGACGTTGCCGGCCAATGACTTCCCCACCGTGGAAGAAGGCCCGGGCTCGCTGACCTTCAACCTGCCGCAAGCCAAAGTGCGTCGTCTGATCGAGCGCACCAGCTTCGCCATGGCTCAGCAGGACGTGCGTTACTACCTCAACGGTATGCTGCTGGAAGTGCAAAGCGGTCTGCTGCGCGCCGTCGCCACCGACGGTCACCGTCTGGCCATGTGCTCGATGGAAGCGACCATCCAGCAGGACGGCAAGCACCAGGTCATCGTGCCGCGCAAAGGTATTCTCGAGCTGGCTCGTCTGCTCACCGATCAGGACGCTGAAGTTGCCATCGTCCTGGGTCAGCACCACATCCGTGCCAACACCGGTGAATTCACCTTCACCTCCAAGCTGGTCGACGGCAAGTTCCCGGATTACGAGCGCGTGCTGCCGCGTGGTGGCGACAAGCTGGTGCTGGCAGATCGTCAGGGTCTGCGCGAAGCGTTCAGCCGTACCGCGATTCTTTCCAACGAAAAGTACCGTGGCATCCGCCTGACCCTGGCGTCTGGCCTGCTGAAAATCCAGGCCAACAACCCGGAGCAGGAAGAGGCCGAGGAAGAGATCGTTGTCGACTACAACGGTGCCGGTCTGGAGATTGGGTTCAACGTCAGCTACTTGCTGGATGTGCTGGGCGTGATGGGGACCGAGCAGGTGCGCCTGATCCTCTCCGACTCCAATAGCAGCGCCCTGCTGCAGGAAGCCGATAATGACGACTCGGCCTACGTTGTCATGCCGATGCGTCTTTAATGTCCCTAAGCCGTATCACGGTCACCGCGGTGCGCAATCTGCACCCGGTGACCCTCTCCCCCTCCTCCCGCATCAACATCCTTCACGGCGCTAACGGCAGCGGCAAGACCAGCCTGCTCGAGGCGATCCATCTGCTCGGCCTCGCCCGTTCCTTTCGCAGCACACGCCTGCAACCTGTCATCCACTACGAACAGCCCGCCTGTACCATCTTTGGTCAGGTGCAATTGGCTGAAGGTGGCTCCAGCAATCTGGGTATTTCTCGCGATCGCCAGGGAGAGTTGCAGATTCGCATCGATGGGCAGAATGCACGCAGCGCTGCGCAGCTGGCGGATCTGTTGCCATTGCAGTTGATCAATCCGGACAGTTTTCGCCTGCTGGAAGGCGCGCCGAAGATTCGCCGGCAGTTTCTCGATTGGGGCGTGTTCCACGTGGAACATCGGTTTCTCGGAGCGTGGCAGCGCCTGCAGAAAGCCCTGCGGCAGCGGAACTCGTGGCTGCGCCATGGTACACTTGACGGTGCTTCGCAGGCTGCGTGGGACCGTGAATTGTGCGGTGCGAGCGAAGAGATCGACACCTACCGCAGGGCCTATATCCAGGCTTTGAAGCCGGTGTTCGAGCGCACGCTTGCCGAGCTGTTGCAGCTGGATGGACTGACCCTGAGCTATTACCGCGGTTGGGATAAGGAGCGGGAGCTGAGCGAAGTGCTCGCCTCGACCCTCCTCCGTGACCAGCAGCTCGGGCATACCCAGGCGGGTCCCCAGCGCGCCGATTTACGTTTGCGTTTGGCGGGGCATAACGCGGCAGAAATCCTGTCGCGAGGACAACAGAAACTGGTGGTGTGTGCGTTACGCATCGCCCAGGGCCACTTGGTCAATGAGGCCAAGCGTGGCCAGTGTATTTATCTGGTGGACGACCTACCGTCGGAGCTGGATGAGCAGCATCGCCAGGCATTGTGCCGGCTGCTGGAAGATTTGCGCTGCCAGGTGTTCATCACCTGTGTAGATCATGAATTGTTGAGGGAAGGCTGGCAAACGGATACGCCGGTTGCCATGTTCCACGTGGAACATGGCCGTATCACCCAGACCCAAGACCATCGGGAGTGAAGGCATGAGCGAGAACCAAACGTACGACTCCTCCAGCATCAAGGTGCTGAAAGGACTGGACGCCGTACGCAAACGTCCCGGGATGTACATCGGTGACACTGACGATGGTAGTGGTCTGCACCACATGGTGTTCGAGGTGGTCGACAACTCGATCGACGAGGCGCTGGCGGGTCACTGCAGCGAGATCACCATCACCATCCACCCTGATGAGTCGATCACTGTGCGTGACAACGGCCGTGGCATCCCGGTCGACATGCACAAAGAGGAAGGCGTCTCGGCAGCCGAGGTCATCATGACCGTCCTGCACGCCGGCGGTAAGTTCGACGACAACAGCTACAAGGTATCCGGTGGCCTGCATGGCGTGGGCGTATCGGTAGTGAACGCCCTCTCCAAGGAGCTGGTGCTGACCATCCGCCGTAGCGGCAAGGTCTGGGAACAGACCTACGTCCACGGCGTACCGCAAGCGCCCCTGGCCGCTGTTGGCGATACCGATGGCACGGGTACGCAGATTCATTTCAAACCCTCTGAAGGTACCTTCGCCAACATTCACTTCAGCTGGGACATCCTGGCCAAGCGTCTGCGCGAGCTGTCCTTCCTCAACTCTGGCGTGGGCATCCTGCTGCGTGACGAGCGCACCGGCAAGGAAGAGCTGTTCAAGTACGAGGGTGGCCTGAAAGCCTTCGTCGAATTCCTCAACACCAACAAGACCGTGGTGAACCAGGTATTCCACTTCAATATTCAGCGCGAAGAAGATGGCGTTGGCGTGGAAGTGGCCCTGCAGTGGAACGACAGCTTCAACGAGAACATCCTCTGCTTCACCAACAACATTCCCCAGCGTGACGGTGGTACCCACCTGGCGGGCTTCCGCTCTGCCCTCACCCGCCACCTGAACAACTACATCGAGCAGGAAGGCCTGGCCAAGAAGTTCAAGGTCAGCACCACTGGTGACGATGCCCGTGAAGGCCTGACCGCGATTATTTCGGTGAAGGTGCCGGACCCGAAATTCAGCTCGCAGACCAAGGACAAGCTGGTCTCCAGCGAGGTGAAAACTGCGGTCGAACAGGAAATGGGCAAGTACTTCGCCGACTTCCTGCTGGAGAACCCGAACGAAGCCAAGGCTGTGGTCGGCAAGATGATCGACGCCGCCCGCGCCCGTGAAGCGGCGCGCAAGGCGCGTGAAATGACCCGCCGCAAGGGCGCTCTGGATATCGCCGGCCTGCCCGGCAAGCTGGCTGACTGCCAGGAGAAAGACCCGGCGCTGTCCGAACTCTACATAGTGGAGGGTGACTCCGCGGGCGGTTCTGCCAAGCAGGGCCGTAACCGCAAGACCCAGGCCATCCTGCCGCTCAAGGGCAAGATCCTCAACGTCGAGAAGGCGCGCTTCGACAAGATGCTCTCCTCCCAGGAAGTGGGCACCCTGATCACCGCGCTGGGCTGCGGTATCGGGCGTGAGGAGTACAACATCGACAAGCTGCGTTACCACAACATCATCATCATGACCGATGCTGACGTCGACGGTTCGCACATCCGCACCCTACTGCTGACCTTCTTCTTCCGTCAGCTGCCCGAGCTGATCGAGCGTGGCTACATCTACATCGCCCAGCCACCGCTGTACAAGGTCAAGAAAGGCAAGCAGGAGCAGTACATCAAGGACGACGAGGCCATGGATGAATACATGACCCAGTCGGCCCTGGAAGACGCCAGCCTGCACGTCAACGAGAACGCTCCGGGCCTGTCCGGCGGCGCGTTGGAGAAGCTGGTGGGCGAATACCGCCGTGTGATGAAGACCCTGGATCGCCTGTCGCGCGTCTACCCCAAGGACATCACCGAGCACTTCGTCTACTTGCCGAGCATCGGCATCGAACAACTGGCCGACCACGCCGGCATGCAGGCCTGGATGGAGCGCTTCAGCGCGCGCCTGAAGACCATGGAGAAATCTGGCCAGACCTACACTGCCAGCCTGCGTGAAGACCAAGAGCGTCACGTCTGGTTGCCCGTGGTCGAGGTCAAGGCGCACGGTCTGTCCAGCTACACCACCTTCAACCGCGACTTCTTCGCCAGCAACGATTACAAGACGGTCACGACGCTGGGCGACCAGCTCAACAACCTGTTGGAAGCAGGCGCTTACGTGCAGCGCGGCGAGCGCAAGAAAGCGGTCAGCACCTTCAAGGAAGCGCTGGACTGGCTGATGCATGAAAGCACCAAGCGCCACAGCGTACAGCGATACAAAGGTCTCGGTGAGATGAACCCAGATCAGCTGTGGGAAACCACCATGGACCCGGAAGTTCGCCGCATGCTCAAGGTGACCATCGAGGACGCCATCGGCGCCGACCAGATCTTCAACACCCTGATGGGCGATGCGGTGGAGCCGCGCCGCGACTTCATCGAGTCCAACGCCCTGGCGGTTTCGAACCTGGACTTCTGATGTTGTGTAGCGGTGGGCAGGATGATCCTGCCCACCCAAGAAAAAGCCCCTGCTGATGAACGTCAGCAGGGGCTTTTCTATTGGGGTGAAGCAAACGCCATAACAGTCGCATGTGCGACGGAAGAGGTTTTCTAGCGTTTAGGTGCTTTCCGGTTGCGCTGACGCCAGGCGATACGCTGGCCTCGAACTTCCACCATGGCGCCGAGCATGGCGCGGTAGCGCTTGCTGTTGAGCGTCAGCAGAGTAGCCAGGGGCAGTATCAGGCCAATGCTGTACATCACGTCTGGAGCGCGTCTACCCCAGTGTCCGAGCGCCACCAGCATGCAGGCCACCATAGCCGTGACCACCAGCCACACTGCCCAGGGGCGGCCGCGGATGATCAGCAGGTTGGCCATGCACAGGTAGATCGCGATCCCTGCGCTGCAGGACATCATGTAGACGCCATATTGCTGCTGGCTAGGTGGATACACCTCGAGCAACAGGATCATGTTGATCGCCAGGGCAAATAGCGCCAGGTAGAACGCACTGATGAAAATCAGAAAGTGTTGGCGCAGTATCGTCAGAAAATCCGGCCCCTGTTTCACTCGTCCAGCTCCTCATACAGGCCGATGGCATAGGTCTGCACCGTAGAGCTCCCTAGCAAACCGATACCGGCGCCCAGGGCGTCCTTGATGTTGATTGCCAATGCCGAAGAAATCTCAGTGGTGGCCATGCGTTTGGGAAGCTGACCACTGCTTTGCAGGGCCTTGCGCATCGCGGGAGTGAGGGCCGGGTTGCGATTTTCGAGGATCTCGTTGGTCAGGCGGCGGCGCTCCTGTCGGCTGAGCCCACTGAGGCTCTGATACCAGCTGCGGCCGGTCATGGCTCTACGCATGTTCATGACGCGCAGAATCGTTGCACCACTTCCGGCAACACCGCCCAGGGAAATGATATCCAGAGCCTTCGAGGTATTCTGGTACCACTCTTCGCTATCCAGCCTGTCGAGGGCTTCTGGATCCTTGATTTCGGTATACACCCTCGCTGCGCCGGCGACGCACTGCAAGGAGCTCGCCGAGGCTGCTGCGACACCGAGACTGGTAATCACCAAGCTCGCACCTCCGGTGAACGGCACGATGGCCGACCCGCCGATAATCGCGATCCAACCCAAGACCGCCCCGGCGCAGGCCAGCGTGGTATTGACGCTTTCTGCGACTACTCGCGATTCCCGCGGGTTGCCCTGCACCTGCTGGGCAAACTGCTGCGGCGAGATATTGCGCGGCGCCTCACGGATGATGATGCGTTTGGGCTTGATGCTGCAGATCGGGGTGAACTCTCGCAGGGTCACCACATTGAAATTGGAATCGATATACACCACACCGGCACCGGAAATGGCCGGGTCGGCATCGATGGCGAAATAGAGTTTGCGTAGGTCGATCATGGCCTCGATGCGTTGCCGCGCCATGATCTGTGATGGGGTGTTTCTCAACCCGATCAGGTAGTCGGACATTGGCCCTCCTTGGTCGAAGTACCGATGGCCGCCGGTTCTGCCCTGGAAGGAGAACCGGCGGAGCACTCGGTCAGTTACTCATCCGAAATGACTCAGACAGGGCAAGGAATTGGTGCCCAATCGCCCATGTCCGGGTTGTTGCACATGCTGTTGACCTGGCTGGCACCGGCAGTTGCCACTTGCTGGCTCTTGGCTTTCTTGGCTTCGGCCTGCTGCAGAACCTGTTCGGTCTTGACCGCTTCGGCTGGTACTTTGGCCGGCTTCTTGGCGGGTGCCTTGGCCGCTGTGGTCACTTCGGCGCGCTCGACGCCAACATTCTTCAGGTCAGCCTCGTACGCCTGGGTGTAGTTGCTCAGGTCTTCGCCAGCCTTGCCGTTGACAGCGGTGATCAGGTCGTTGGACTCGTTCAGACCGGAGATGATCTCGGCCAGACGCTTGCGACCTTCCTGCTCGTTGATCGCACCGGACTTGCGCTGTTTCAGCAGGTTGCTGAACTCGTTCTGGTAGCAGCTCTGGGAAGCCTCGGCGTAGGCGATGCTACGGTCGAAGGTGGTGGCGCTGGCATTGATATCGGTCGAGTAGGCACCGATGCGCTGACGGTCGTCGCTGATCTGTTGTTGCTTGGTGGTGTAATAGGCAGCTGCGCCGCCGACCAGGGCGCCGCCGGCGGCGCCGATGGCGGCATTGCGCTTGCGATCTTCCTTGTCAGCAGTCAGTGCGCCGGTCAGTGCACCGCCCACTGCGCCGAGTACGGCGCCGGTGGCTACCGAGCGGGTCAGGTTGGAGTCGGTATCACGCAGGTGCTGAACCGGCTGGTAGCAGCTTGGGTAGTAGTTCACCTCGGTGCTTTTGCCGACACGGTTCACGGCGGAGGTGGAGCAGCCACTGATCAGTACGGCCATCGACGTGAAACCGATGGCGGCGAGGGTCAGTACGCGGCTGCGGGGTTGCGAGGTTTGTGCAGTGGATGACATAGCTAGGGCTCTCTGCTGGTGGTGGATTGATCTGGGTCGTTCACTTCTCTGGGCTATCGCGAAGAGGTTCATGGTCGCTGGACCGCCCGCGTTTCCAGTAACTGTTTGAGGATCTCGGCCGGATCGGCGCGTTGTTGGCGGCGATACTGGGCGACATGGCTGACGAACAGGGTGGCGCGACTGACCAGGCTGTTACCGATCACTGGCTTGCGCGCAAGCTCCTCCTTGATGCGCTGAAACTGCACCTCGATGACGTCGTTGGTGTAGCGGGTGCCGCTGGCCATGTTGTCGATGTAAATGGCTACGGCCCCGTTCAGCGCACTGGTGCCGTTGCGGATGGCGGCACCGAAGATCTGTGCTGAGGCCGTGTCGTTCTTCTGCTGGGCCTCACGCTGGCTCTGACGCAGGTTGGTCAGACGGATGTTGTAGTTGTTGATGGTTTCAGCCACTAGCGCGGCCGACTGGATCAGGTTGCCGGCCGCCTCCTCGCGCTGGCGCGCAATCAACGAGACGTTGCGTTTGAGCTCTTCGTTGACCAGGCCAAGCTCGGCCTGTAGGCGCGGGTCGGTGGCGTTGGCGATGATGCTGTCGAGGCGTTGGGTCGGATCATCGGCCGCGGCGATGTCATCGGTCAGACCGGCCAGGCGCCCCTGTTTCTGCCATTGGCTGAAAAGCTCGTCATAACGCGAGCGGGGCGCTGACAGTGCGCCGATGGCGACGCGAAAACCTGTGGTCTCATTACGTTGTTCGCTGCCATCGGCGCCGAACAGCGGATACTCGCGGCGCATGCCGGTAAACAGCGTGCCCTCGCCTTCCAGGTAATTGCCGCCCTTGACCACGAAGCCGCCATAGGTGCCCTGGCGGCGCCCGGCACTGACCAGCTGGAAGGACTCCTGCACCATCTCGGCGGCGTTGCCGATCACGTCGAACAGGCCCAGCGGATTGCTCTGCTTGGTGCCGATTGGCATCAAGCGAGGTGCCTGACCGGTGCCACCTGCCACCTGGTTGAAGACCGCCCACTTACCCAGCGGACCGTCATCGTCGCTACCTTCGACCGGGCGCGGGAAGAGTCGTGCTTCCAGTTGCTGGCGGCTGACTTCCGAGCCGCCGCGGGCAGCGAACTCCCACTCCACCTCGGTCGGCAGGCGGACGAAGGCGGTGCCGCCCTGCTCTGCTTTCTTGCCGCGTCCACTGACAGGCAGCAGCTCCCGGTGATTGGCCAGCAACCAGGCGCTATAGACCGCTGCGAAGCGCTCGGCTTCGAAACGCGACAGCTTCACCTGTGGCAGGCGTCCACTCATGTCGGTGGCCGGTGCGCAAGCGGGGGCAGGCTCGCCGCTGGCCAGCGACTGAGCCTGGGCCATGACCTGGGCGTACTGGTGAGCGGTGACTTCGTACTTGCCGATGAAATACATCATCGGTTTCAGCGGGCTGCCAGCGTCGATCTTGGGCAGGCGTGCGGCGATCTGCTTCTGCCACTCTGGTGCCAGGTCCTGCAGGCTGAACTGCCCGTTGATGAAGTCGCGGCGATAGCCGGAAATGAACGACTGCTTGTAGCCGGCCTCGCCTTCGCTGAACGGATAGCCGAGGCTGACTTCCCGGTCGTCCAGGCTACCCTGGGTGAGGACGTAGACATGACGAAAGACCATCTCGCCGCCGCAGGGCAATGGCAGGCTGACGTCGCCGGGCAACGGCTTGGGGTTGTCCAGTTTCGCCAGTTGCTCCGGGTCCAGCGTGCGAGAAGGTTGGGCCTGGGACTGAGCGGGTGCGGCGGCTTTGTTTGCCGCAGGCGGCTCGTCGTCGCCTGGCGAGCAGGCTGCCAGCGTGAACGTGGCGAGTATCAGGGCGGAAGCAGCGAAACGACTGTCAGACATCGCGAATTCCTTGTGAGGGGTCGATCCTGGCCGCGCGCCGCCCGCCCAGCGCAGCGGCAAAGGCACTGGCCAGCAGAACGGCGCCAAGGGCGACCAGGTAATGTTCGGGCAGCAGACGACTGGCGTAGTCGCCCGGCACCTGTACGAAGAGATGGTTGATGCCGCCCTCTGCCAGGCGGTACAGCAGGGCTGACAAGACGCTGGCGAAGAGGCCGCTGTACAGCGCCTGGAGGATTACGAACAGCAGCAGGGCACCACTGCCGAAGCCCAGCAGGCGCAGTACGGCCAGCTCGCGCTGCTTACGCTCGACGGCTGCCAGCGCTCCGGCGCCGGTGGCCGCCAGCGCACCGCCGAGGGCCAGAGCGGTGATCAGCCAGAACAGCAGGTCGAGGTTGCGGCTCAGCGCTTGTACCTGAGCGATTTGCGCCGCCTGGGTAACGACTTGCACCTGTTGCGCGGCGAAGTACTGGCGCAGCGGCTCGACGTCTTCCAGCGTGCGTGCATACAGACGAAAACCAGGGTAGATCCGCGGTGCCTGGCTGGCCGCCGCGCCTGCCCAGCCCAGTGCGGCGACCCCAAGGCCGTCGCGGTAATCCTCGACGGCTTCCAGCAGCGCTGCCTGGGCGAACAGCGCGTCACGCTCGAACGCCGCCAATGGCAGCACCGCCAGCACCTGCACGGAGGTCTGCTGCCACTGCAGAATGCCGCCTTGCTGGCGAGCGAAGCGTGCTTGAATCTGGCTGCCGGCAGCGACCCCAAGCTTCTCCGCGGCCGTATGGCTGAGTACCACTTGCTGCAGTGTCTGGGGTACCAGCAGGCCTTGCAGCAGCGGGTCGCCGGCCGCGGTCGGCAGCATCTCCACGCTGACCGTGGTGCCCGCTGGCGCCTGCAGCTCGCTGGTAGCCGCGATCTGCCGGGTGCGGGGGATGGCGAAGGCAACCTCTTCACGCTGTTGCAGTGCGTCGATGAATTCTGCCTGCAGACGAGTGCCGCCCAGCGGGATGATTTCGCGCACGGCGGGATCACGTTGCAGGCGTTCGGTGAGGCTGCCGACTAGGCCGTACTTGAGGCCAAACAGCACCAGCAACGGCGCGATCACCGCCACCAGCGCCAGGACGCTGCACGCCGACAGACGCGCCTCGCGGCGGTAGTCCTGCCAGGCCAGGCCGGCGATCAGCAGCGGGCGCATCAGGCAGCCCGTTCTAGGTGAGCGCTGACGCCGCCGTCAGCGTCACGCTGGCAGCTCATGCGCAGGATGCTCAGGCCGGCATGCTGCGCCAGTGCCTCGTCATGAGTCGCGACGATGCAGGTCGCACCGGTCGCCTCGGCCTGGTTCAGCAGCAGCTGCATGACCCGCTCGGCATTGATTGGGTCCAGTGCTGCCGTTGGCTCGTCAGCCAGCAGCAGGCGTGGCCCGTGAGCCAGCGCTCGCGCACAACTGACGCGCTGTCGCTGGCCGATCGACAACTGCGCCGGATACTTGTCCAGCTGCTCCTGCACGTCCAGGGCCTGTGCCAGCCGCAGCACCTGGCCGTTGTCCGGCATCCCCAGGAGCTGTCGAGGCAAGGCGATGTTGCTGCGTACATCGAGAAAACCGAGCAAACCGCCGGTCTGTAGCACGTACCCCAGGTGCTGGCTGCGTAGCTGCGCCAGCTGGCTCTGCCGGCCCTGTCGCCACAGCCCGGCGATGTCGGTTGCGGTGCTGGCCGGCTGCAGGTCGAAGGTCTCTGCGGTATCCGGTGCCAGCACCAGGGCCAACAGGTCGAGCAGCGTGCTCTTGCCACAGCCACTGGGACCGACCAGCGCGACTCGCGCACCAGGTTCCAGCAGCAGGTGCTCGATGGCCAGGCTGTAGCGCTGAGCGCCCTGACCACGCTGCTTGAGGACCTGCTGCAGATGAATCTTCATGGCAGTGTCGACAGCGGTACACGGTACAGGGCGTCGCCAGGCTCGGCGTTACCGAAGCGCACCCAGTTGGCCATGTCGTTATGGAAGGTTTCGTAGAGGCGAATCTTCGATTCCAGCTCGTCGATGAAGTCTTCCTGCTCGGCCACCGACAGCGACAGCCAGAGGTCCTGGGTCATGCTCAGCGCCTTGCTGCGATACGGCAGTCCGTCGAGGTATTCGCCGAGTACGCCGCTCTGCGCCAGGTTGGCGCCCTGGCGCAACGCAGCGGGGTCACGACTCATGTAGGCGCTGGCGCTGGCGATCTCGCTGAAGAAATCCGCCGGTGAGGTCTTGGTCTTGCGCGCGGCGTCGACGATCAGCTTGAGCGACTGCTGCAGGTCGTTGAGCTGCAGCTTGGTCAGCATCACGCACACCTGCAGCGTCGGCAGACTCGGGTTGCTCAGGTCGCGGTCGGCAGTCCAGGCACTGACCAGCTGCGGCGCCTGGCTGGCGCTGCGGCGGCCGAGAAAATCCATGTGCATGGCGTAACCGATGGCCTGCGATTTGGCCGCCAGGCTGCCGCCATCGGCGAGCTGCGGCGGCACGGGCGCTTGTTGGGCGCGGACCTGTGCGGCCAGTTCGGCGAAGGTCGAGCCAATCTCGCGCACGCGCTCGCCGAAAGCCTCGACATCGCCGCCCGGTACCGAGACGTAGAGGTCGCCGATCTGCGGGTTGCTGTCGGCGGTCAGCACCCGATACTGCTGTTCGGCCGAGGCATGGTTGGCTTTGCCGGCCGGGGTGCGCAGGTGCAGGGCGAAGATCTTGATCTGCTTGCTCAGCGCGGCCTGGCGTACCTCGGCCTCGTTCATCAGGGTGCTGCTGAAGGGGTCGTTCTTGCGCAGCGCGCCGGCATCGCTGACCAGCAGGATCAGGCGCCCGCCATAACCCGACCAGTCCATGCCCTCGACCGCCTGCATGACGCCGGCGAAGGCGTCCTCGTTGAACGAGTGGCTGGAGACCGTGGTTGCCTGCACCTGTTCGGCAGCGCGCAGGAAACGCCGTGGATCACTGCCCTCCTGCAGACTGACCAGGGTCTTGCTCAGGTACTTCAGACCCGGTGTGCGCGCGGTGCTGTTGCGATAACCGACCAGGCCGAAGCTGACGTTATCCAGCTCGCCGCGGGCCTGTAGCTGGCTCTGCAGCTCGCTGACCACCTGGCGCACACGGTCGATGTAGGGCTGCATGGATACCGAGGTGTCTACCACCAGCACGATGCCGGTGCGAAATCCTGCGTCATGGGCGGCGGCGGGCGGCTGTTGTTCGGAGCTGCGGGCGGCGCTGCCGGGGTCGATCGAGGCGATGTTGAGCAGTTGCACCGGCTGGCCTTCTGCGTCGAAGGCCTCGCGGAAGTCGAAGATCGGCATCAGGTAGAACTGGTCCTGCGGTACCGCGCTGGCGGTGGGTTCCAGCGCCACCACCTGCGGCACCTGCTCGGGCTCGTTCTGCGCCTGCAGCAGCAGTTCGCGAGCCTGGCTGGTGCGGTCGATCAGCTGTTCCACGTCGCCGGCCTGCTGCATGAACATTACCGGTGCCCGCCCGGAGCGTTCGGTGAACTTCAGCACCAGGCTCTGTTTCCAGTCGCTGGCCTGCTCGGCGGCGATCCAGCCCTGCACCCGGCCATCGCTGGCAGCGCCGACCTGCAACCAGGCCTGCCCGTCCTGGTTGCGCCGGGCATACACGTAGAGCACCGAAAAGGCCGGCAATGCCGTGCCAGTGCTGTCACCCGGAGCACCGAGCAGTTGCGCCCCGGGCTTGAGCAATACGCGCTGGTAGAGCGTCTGCTTACCGGGCATGAGCAGCGGATGTTCGCCCGCCTCGCCCGTATCGGCGGCTGGAATGGTGTCTGGGGAAATCTGCGCGCCGCTTTGCGGTGTACTGACCGAGGCCTGCAGCGCGGCAGGCTGGCTGAGCCACCAGTAGGCGCCGCCGCCCAGACCCAGCGCGGCAGCGACGGCAACCGCCAGCAGCGCCATACGTGGTTTGCTGTTGCTGGTGGCCGGTCGCGCCGCTGCGTTACCGGTATTGGCTGCCGGGGAAGGCGTCAAGGTCGCCGCGGGGGCCGGTGTGCTGCGTGGAATGTCGATGGATACCGGTTGCAGATCCCCCAGTTCGCTGGCCGATGGCGCGCCCAGCGTGGCCTGCTGAGTGACCACAGGACGGATCAGGGTGGCCTCCGGGTCCGGCGCGGGCTGGGCATCGAGCGCCGCCAGCAGCTCTGCGGCGTTGCTGAAGCGTTCATCGGGGTTCTTCGCCAGCAGGCGTTGCAACAGCGTCTGATAACGACTGTGCTGTATCGGCAACTCCGGCAGCGGCTGGGTCAGATGGGCCAGCGCCGTGGACAGTGCGTCAGTGCCCATGTAAGGCAGCTCGCCGACCAGTATTTCGTAGAGCACCACGCCCAGTGCATAGAGGTCCGCGCGGCCATCGATATCCAGGCCGCGCGCCTGCTCGGGGCTCATGTAGTTGGGTGTGCCGACGGCGAAGCCCACCTGGGTGAACTGGGTGCGGTCGTCGAGTGACTTGGCGATGCCGAAGTCCGACAGCACGGCGGTGCCGTCAGCGCGGAAGAGGATATTGGCCGGTTTCACGTCGCGATGGATCAGCCCCTGGCTATGGGCATAACCCAGCGCCGAGGCAATCTGGCGGATGTACTGCAGGCCCTGTTCGGGGCTCAGGCCGGCGGCGATGCGCTCGCGCAGGGTACCGTTGGGCAGGTACTCCATGGCCATGTAGTAGTGTTCGCCGACGTTGCCGATGTCGTGCACGGTGACGATGTGCGGATGGGCCAGACGCGCCAGGGTCTTGCCCTCGCGCAGGAAGCGTTCGCAGAACGAGGCATCGGCGGCCAGCGCCGGAGCCATGATCTTCAACGCCACCTTGCGCTCGAGGGAGCGCTGCAGCGCCAGGTAGACGGTGGCCATGGCGCCTTCGCCAATCACACCGTCGATGTCGAAACCGGGAATGTTCAGGTCCATGAGGCGGTCTCGGTTGCCTTGATGACGATGGCGGTGATGTTGTCGGGAGCGCCGCGGGTCAGGCCCAGGTGGACCAGGCTGCGCACCACCTGATAGGGATCGGCGTGCGTTAGCACCTCGCGGATCTCGTGATCTTCGGCCGTGCGCGTAAGGCCGTCGCTGCACAGCAGCCAGGTGTCTCCGGGGAGGATGTCGAACAGGCTGCTGGAAAGCTCCAGCTGGTCCTGCACGCCCACTGCGCGGGTGACGATGTTGGCGCGTGGGTGCTGGCGCGCCTCGGCCTCGCTGAGCAGGCCGCTGTCCTGAAGGTCCTGCACATAGCTGTGGTCCCGCGAAACTGCCTGCAGCTCACCGCCCCTCAGGCGATACAGGCGGCTGTCGCCGGCCCACAGGCACAGGCCCTGGTCGCCTCGGCTGGCCATCAGTACCACGGTGCTGCCCATCATGGTCACGCCGCGCAGATGGGTTTGCTCGCGTACGGCCGAATTGACCTGGCTGAGGGTGAGCCGCAGCACATGCTCGTAGTCACACAGGCTGTCGCTCGCCTTGATGTTGCGCAGGCTGTCGACGATCAGGCTGCTGACGTAATCACCGGCGGCATGCCCGCCCATGCCATCGGCCACTACCCACAGGCCCGCCTCCGGACTCTCCAGATAGGCGTCTTCGTTGATCTGGCGAACCAGGCCAACGTGGCTGTAGGCCGCAGACTGATAATGCAGTGCAGTCATTGCGCGATGACCTCCGAACCTAGCAGATAGGTCGCGAAGGACTCGGTCGGTGGCAACCCCTGGCAACGTCTCAACCCGGCAGCGATACGTTGCGAGCCGCGTCCCCACCACAGGCTGGCACCGCTGCAGGTCTGGGCGGCGAGCGCAGCCAGGCGCCCAGGCGCGTCGATCACCGGCCAATGCTGCAGGCCATGCGCTTCGTCGTACGTGGGCAGTGCGATGTCCGGCAGGGGTTCCAGGCTTTGTACCGCGGCTTCGAACGCCTCGAACTGGGCACCCTCTTCCAGGGTGCTCAGCAGCAGATCCTCGATCCGCTCGAACCAGGCTTCGCTGGCCTGCAAGGCCTTGAGCGGTTGGCCGCCGGGAATACGGCAGGCGACCGTCAGCGGAAAGTAACGGCCGACGCGGTCGATGCTCGGCATCAGCACCCCGGCCATGGCTTCGTGGCCGCAGACGCCGGGAGCCAGCGCGAAGCGCCACAGCGGGCTGGTCAGATAGGCATCCAGCCAGCCTTCGCCGAGTTGGTGCTGGCTGGTCTGCAGACCAGCCGACAGCCAGGTGTCCCAGCTGTGCTGGAAGTCCTTCGTCAGGTTGCGTTCGATGAAGTCGCCGCGACTGGCGACCTTGCCGTAAAAACCCATCATCGTCATAGCCGCTCCGGCAGGGTGAAGCCGGCCACTGCGCGACTCTTGAAAGGATTGAAGGCACTGCTGGCACGCAGTTCGTAGGCGACGCTGGAGCGATCCAGACGTACCCGCAGGTTGAAGCGATCCGGCGAGGCGCCACCGATCAATTCGGACTGATCGAGCAGGCGGAACCAGGCCCACGGGCCCTCCAGCGTCAGCGCCGAGCGACCGCCTTCGACCGGTGGTGACACCGTCAGGCGTACGACGCCGATGCTGTTGGGGTTCGGCCATTGCACCGCAACGGGCCGGCTCGGGCCGTGGTCGAAGCCGATCAACTGGCCATCGAGATCGAGCTGCGACTGGCTGATGGTGGCGTTCATGCTCACCGGCTTGAGCTCGAAGCGCACGCTGGGCTGCAGGCCACCGCTGCGGAAGAATTCGTCGCGAATCAGCGCCGCTCGCTGGAAGGTCTGCAACACGCCGGCGGATATGCCCAGCTTCTGCGCTGCGCCCGGCTGCCAGCGCCAGTTGCGTGCCGAGGTGTCGACATAGGGCTGCAGGTACTTGCGGAAGTAGCTGTCCATCACCCCGCCGACGCCGAAGAACTGGCCGAAATCGTCCAGCGTGGAATCGCGCTGGCTGCCCGGTACCATCGGATAGCGGCCGCTCAGCGACTGCCGCCAGACGTTGACGACGTCGCTTTGCCAGGCCGCGTTGAGCTGATTGCGCACCCCGCCCATCATGCTGTTGGTGCTGGCGGCGACGACCGAAGCGACCAGCCCCTGAACCAGCTGCGGTTGCCGCGCGGCGGTCAGATTGACCCTCGCGGCGGCGGCGCTGGCCTGATTCTTCGCCTCGCCGAGCAGCGCCTCGCCGCTGGCGCCGACCATGCTGCTGAGCTGCACGTAGAATTCGTTGAGATCCGCCAGCAGGCCATCGATGGCCATCGGTGCCGACGGATCCTGGCTGACCAGGCTGTTGAGTTCGGCGAAGTGCGAGCTGACCGGGTCGATCTGCGTAACCGCGGCCACGGCGGTGCCTGCCGGCGTCTGGCCGAGCAACGAGCCGAGTTTTTGCTTGAGCTGCTCGACGCCCTCGTCGGTCGCCTTGGTCGCGTCTGCGGAGTCGGGTGCCTGCTGCAGGTCGGTTTCCCGCGCTACGGCGATCAGCAGTTGCTTGAGCGGTGAGGAAGGCCCCGAGAGGATCCGCAGCACGTCGGCGGCCTGAGCCACGCTGGTGATTGGCACGAAGTCGAGGTCGGCCAGCAGCGCGTCCCACTGTTGCACGTAGTCACGCAGGTACAGCTGGCGAACATCTGCGGCCAGGCTCACGGCGTCCTGGGTACTGTCGAGCTGACGGCCCAGTACCCATTGTTCCTCCGCCACGACGCTGGCCTGGCCGACGCTGGCGCGCAGGAAGGCTTCGCGGTAGCCGCGACGGGTGAACAAGCCGCTCAGCGGATCGCTCAGTGCCTTGCCGCTCTTGCGCGTGAACACCAGTGCGGCGTCGCGTCCGGCTGCCTCGCTGAGGCGGAAGTCACTGACCCCGTCCGGCAGCTTCTGGCGCTTGACCCGGTCGTACACGCGCTGTGCCAGCGGCAGACGCTGCAACTGCATGCGCAGCTCGTCGATCAGGCGCTGATCTAAGCGGGCATCCGGCGGACGGCGTGCGAACAGCGCCTGCAGGTGCCCATCGAGAGCCTGGCGCTGCTCGTCCTGCAGGTCGCGCGGCAGGCTCTGATCCCAGTCCAGGCTGACCCAGGCCTTGATGAACTCGGCGTCGTACTGCTCGCCACCGCCGAACATCAGGTAGGCCTTGAGCCCTTCGTAGAGGTAGTCGGAGCCACCGCCACTGCGCAGCTGCTCCTCGATTCGGCTGACCAGGCGCGGGGCGAAGGTGGCCACCAGCAGACGGCGATAGACGCTGGCGGCCTGCTCTTCGAGCATGTCGCCCTGATACAGACCGAAGCCTTCGGCCCAGTCCGGCGCATCGCCAGCCAGGTTGCGCACGGCGGTGAGTAGCGGCAACACCGCCAGCACGTCGCGTTGCGCCGGGCTGAGGCTGCGTACCTGCTGCTCCAGCGGCGCGATGCGCGCACCGACCTGAGCAATGTAGTCGCGGTTGGCGTTGTAGCTCAGTAGCCACAGCGTGCTCACCACCAATACCAGAGCCACGCTGGCTGCCAGCGAACCGATGGCAATCCAGCGACGGCGACGCTCGACCTTCTGGTCGACACCGACCAGGCCGCGCTCGGCGAATGCCACGCGGCTGAACAGGTGCTGCAGAAAATAGCTGCGGCCACTGCCGCTCTGTCGCGCCAGGTGCTGGCGGTCGAGGTTCATGCTCTGCGCCATGGCGCCGATCAGACGGTCGATCGGGCTACCTTCCTGAGTGCCGCTGGTGAAGTACACCCCGCGCAGCAAGGTGCGCTCCGAGTAGGCGTTGGGCTTGAACACACCGTTGAGAAATTCGCCGAGCAGGCCCTTGATCGCCGCGAACTGCTGCGGGAAGCCGTAGATCAGGTCGCGTCGGGCCGGGTCGCGCTCGCGTTGCAGGCGCTCGACCAGGCGCTGGTTGAGACGCTGTTCGAGGGCGACGAACTCGTTGTCGAACTGTTCCAGCGGGCCGCCAACGCTCTTGCCGTCGTCCAGGGCGAAGGTAAAGCCCCAGACCTGGGCACGCTCCTCGCGGCTGAGGTCGTCGAAGAACTCCATGAAGCCCGGCACCAGGTCGCACTTGGTGAGCATGACGTAGACCGGGAAGCGCACGCCGAGCTGGCTATACAGCTCCTGCACCCGTGAGCGGATCGCCGCCACGTGCGCGGCGCGCTCACTGTCACTGCTCTGCAACAGGTCGGACAGGCTGATGGCGATGAAGGCACCGTCGATGGGGCGGCTCGCGCGCTGGGTCTTGAGCAGATCGAGAAAGCCGAGCCAGGCGGCCTTGTCCACCTGGGCATGGCTGTCCTGGGTGGTGTAGCGCCCGGCGGTATCGAGCAACACCGCCTCGTCGGTGAACCACCAATCGCAATTGCGTGTGCCGCCCACACCTCGAATGGCGCCGGCACCCAGCTGCGCCGCGAGCGGGAAGTTCAGCCCGGAGTTGACCAGTGCGGTGGTCTTGCCGGAACCCGGCGGGCCGATGATCACGTACCAAGGCAGCTGGTACAGGTTGCGCCGCTCATCGCCACCCAGGCGCGCTTTCTTCAGCAGCGCCAGGGCTTCGTCCATGCGCTGGCGCAGGGTCGCCAGCTCCTCGGCGGTGGCCACGCTGGCGGCATCCGGCGGCGTTTGCGCGGCCAGGCTGTCGAGCACCTTGCGCTCCTGCTGGCGCTCGCGCAGCGCACAGAACAGACGCCAGCCCAGCCACAGGGCGAACAGTACGATGATCAGTGTCCAACGCGTCCAGGCTGGCTGTAGCGCGCTGAGCAGTGGGCCGATGAACCAGATGATCAGGCTCAGGGCAATCAGCCCGAGCACAGGGATGACCCAGCGGGTGATGAATCCGAACAGCGCCTTCACTCCACACCCTCCGCCAGTACGGTGATTTCTACCCGGCGATTCTTCGCCCGTCCCTCGGCCGTGGCATTGGACGCCAGCGGTTCGGTGTCGCTCAGGCCTTCGGCGCTGAAGCGCTGGGCCTGGCCAGTGCGCGCCGCGAGAATCTGCAGCACCTCCTCGGCACGTGCGCGAGAAAGCGCCCAGTTGGAGGGGAAACGCAATGTCGCAATCGGCTGGTTGTCGCTGTGCCCGGTGATGCGCACCTGGCCCTTGACCTTGGCGACCGCCTCGGCGATGCGCAGCAGCAATGGCTGGAAGTCGTCGCGGATGCTGGCGCTGCCGGAGCTGAACAGCTCATCGCCACGGATGGTCACCACCGAGCGATCGACGCCATCCTCGACCGCCACGCGGTTGGCGCGAATGTCGTCGGCGAGGAAGGTGGCCAGGCGCGGGCGTTCGATTACTCGCGGTTTGACCACAGCTGGCTCGATGCTCTGCACCGGCACCTCGCCCAGGGCGTGAATCTGCCGAAACACCGGCTCGGCGTCGGACGTCAGTTTCATCCGCAGCACCAACAGCAACACCAGCAGCAGTGCCAGCGCCACGGCCAGCCCTACCCAGGGCGGCAGCAGTCGCGACAGCCGGTCCGGTGCCACGCTGACGCCGCGCCAGTGGGGTGACAGCTCGTGCTCACGCTCGCCGCGAACGCTGCGCAGGGTTGCCGCCGTGCGCTCGCGCAGTGCCTCCAGCTGGCTGCGACCATCGTGCATGACCCGATAGCGGCCCTCGAAGCCGAGGCTGGTGCACAGGTACAACAGTTCGAGCAGGTCGAGCCGTTCGCGTGGGCTTTGCAGGCAGTGTTCGAGCAACTGGAACACCTTCTCGCCACCCCATGCCTCGTTGTGCACGGTGATCAGCAGGCTTTGCTTGCCCCATTCGCTGGTGCTGCCCCAGGGGGTGCTCAGCACCGCCTCATCGAGAGCAGTGCACAGCGCGTAGCGTGCCAGCAGCACTTCGTTGCGCGGCACGCCGGCGGCCTCGGCACGTTGCTCGAATTGGCGCAGGTAGCCCAACAGCTGCGCACGCAGGCTGGCTGGCGCGGGATGGGCGAGGGTGCTGCGCAGCCGCGTCAGCATGCTCAGCAACGGCCCAGCAGCCTGCTCCAGCGGGTTCATGCCGCGGGCCTGGCCCGTCGGCAGCGGTGCGGCCGGCATTTGCAGGGGCGGTGCGGCCGGCGCTTCGCTGGCTGGCTGCGGTCCACGGCCACCCGGGCGTGGCATGAATTGCGTGCGATCGTTGTTCGGCTGTTGTGGCGCCGGTGGCTTGTTCAGCCAGTCGTCTTGATCCGTCATGGATTAACCCCGTATCGCCCAGAAGGCCAGGTTCAGGCCGGGGTACTCACCCGCCACGTGGAAAGCGAAGCCACCGGATTGCGCCAGTTGCTTCCAGTGTTCGCTGCCACGGTCGAGTTCGTAGTAGGTCGAACCGGCGTGGAACGGAATCTGTCTCGGCGCCACCGGTAGCGGCAGCAGGTTGATGCCCGGCAACTGCAGGTTGACCAAGTCACGAATGTGCTCGACCGAGCCGATCTTGCTCTGTTGGCCGAAGCGTCCGCGCAGGGTTTCGGCGGGCATGTCGGCGCGTACCACCAGGATGAAACTGGCGTTGTCCAGCAGGCTGCGGTCGGCCAGCATGGCCACGTGCACGCCGTAGGCCTTCTCGACGATGGGAATCGGCACGGCCTTGCTGTCGATCAGCATCGACAGGGCTTCGCGCAGCGCCTGCATCACCGGGGTGAAACTGGTCTGCAGGTCATCGTGCAGATACGGCGCAAACTCCGACGGGCGCCGTCCGGCGCTGGAGAAGGTGGCGAATTCTCCGGCCAGAGCCAGCAATTCGCTGTACAGACGCTCGGGATGCAAGGGCTGTAGTTGGGCCAGGTGAGCGAACAGCGGTTGGGCACGGTTGACCAGCTGCAGCAGCATGAAATCGGCGATCTCCGAGGCGCCGCCGGCGCTGGAGGCGACGACGCGTCCGGCCAGGGCTTCGCCGCGCTGATGCAGCAACCCCAGCAGCTCGCCGCGAAACGCGGCCAGTGGCGCACTGGTTGCCACGTCAAGCAGCGGCGGGATGTACTGCTCATCCAGCACCAGTGCACGGTCGGCGCGCTTTTCGCGAACGCGCGCCACGCCCAGGGTGGCATATTCCTGCAGGCCGTCGGCCGCGCTGAGCAGGCGTAGCGCACGTTCACCCACCATCACCGGCACGCGGCTTTCGAAGGCTGCGTTGTCGTCGCGCACTTCGCGCACCTGGCCACGATAGCGGGCGCCGCCCAGTGCTTCACCCGCTTCCACGGTGTCACGCACACCCGCCCGGCGCAGCGGCAGCGCCAGGTAGATCACGCCGTCGCGCAGGTTGTCGGCGATATCCAGCGGTTCTGGCGCCACGTCGTCCTGCGGGATGTTGAACGGCGTACCGTCGGGTAGCAGGCCACGCGCGCTGATAATCGCCAGCTTGCCCTGTGCCAGCAGGCCGACATCGAGTTGCAGGTCGGCGAAGCCCCAGCCGGCCGCAGACAGAGGGCGGCTGCGGGCATCGATCAGTGCCTCCAGATAGCGGTCGTGCTGCTGGAAATGCTGGGTGCCGATGAACATGCCTTCGGACCAGATCACACGGTTGTTCCAGGACATACGGGCTCCTGTTAGCGAGAGTCGAGACGAGACGGCGCGGTGAGTTGAGCCGCGCTGGCGGCGTGGGTCCCGAGGTCGATGCGGTAGTGACTGAGGGCGCCCTGCTTCGGCTCCAGCACCAGGCGCCACTGCGCCCGGTCAATTTCGCGGTAGCCGACCAGCAGGCCGAGATGACGGGTAGACGGGGCGAGCTTGCGGGTCAGTTCACGGGTCTGGCCGGGATGCACCAACCACTCATCCTCCGCCACCAGTTCGCCGCCCAGCATTGCCTCGGCGCGCTCGGCGAGGCTGAAGTAATCCGTGCGACTGAAGGTCGCCGCACTGCGCAGTTCCAGCAGCCGCACGCGCACGGGCGCGCTGTATCCGTCAGTGGTGGGGTTGAGCTCATCGTCAGCCCGCAGTTGCAGGACGACCGTGGTCGACCCGTGCGCAGGGCTGGCCTCTTCCATTGCGTCCTTGCTGCAGCCGCTGGTCAGCCCCGCCAGCATAAGGCCCAGCAGAACGGGCCGAAGTGTTCGTTTTCGCACGTTGTTCATCCTTGCCCACGCCCCTAAGGGCGTCGTTGACGGGCGATATGTTGCTCATAGGCCCGGCCGAACTCGCGGCCGAACAGGTCCTGAAAATCGTCTTCGGCTTCGCGCGACAGGGTCGCGTAGAGCTCCACGAATTGCTGCCAGCACTGCGCCTGGCGTGAGCCCGGGAGCAGGCTGGCCAGCCCGCCACCCTTGCCCATGCGCGCTTCCAGTGCCTGCGGCTCGAAGCGCGCCAGCAAGTGGCGGATGGCCGCCTGCACGCCTGCCATGACCGCCAACTGATGGGCGCGTAGATCCTCGAAACCGTCCTGTACGGCCTGGTCGGCCGGCATGAACGCCGAATTGCCGCCCCGCAGCAGCAGAAGCAGGGCCTCCTCGGCATTGGGCGCAAACTTCAGCGGGTTGTTCTGTACTGGCTGGACCATGGTCTGTTGCAGGCGAAACTCGCCCTTGAGGCTGCTGCGCGCGCGCAGCACGTCGATCAGTCCGTCGACCATCAGGCGATAGCTTCGGCCGATGTTTTCCATCTGCGCGGCGGCATGCTGGGTATCCAGCTGCAGGCGCTCCAGCCCTGCGCCACGGAGGAAGGCTTGCAGCAGCGCATCTTCCTGCTGAGCGGTCACTGGCTGACTGGGTGCAGACGCAGGCGTCGGTGCGGGCGTCGGAGGAGGCAGCGATACCGGCTCGGTCGGCTCCGGCGATAGGTCAAAATCCGCGGGTGGCAGTGCAGTCGGTGCGGGGGCGGCGGGCACGAGGCCATCGAGCAGGTCCCAGTCATCCGGGATCAGGCCTGGCTCGACGCTTGGCGTCTGTGGCAGCGGTGGGGCTTTGACGTCCGGAGGACGAAAATCATGCTGCTGCGCCGGGACGTGGTCGGCAACGGGCTTCGGTGCCGATGCGCTAGGGCCGAGAAAGTCGAACAGATCAGGCAGGGTTTCGTGTGGTGCGACGCTCTGCAGATGAGCACTGGCTGAAGCGTCGAAGGGGTTTGGCGACGCGCTGAACGGGTCAGATGGAGCGTCCTGATGGCCTGCCATCAGGGCCTCGAAACTATTGCCAGACGGGGCCGTGGAAAATGGTGCCGAGCCTTCGGCAATGGAACTTTCCAGCGCTACCTGAATTTCATATTCACCGATACGAATAACTTCGCCGTGATTAAGAAGTTCACTGTTGCCACGTTGCATGCGCACACCGGCCTTGACCAGCTCCACACCGTTGGTGCTGCTGTCGGTGATGTAGTAGCGGCCGTCCTTATTTTGTACGAGGCAATGTTTCGATGAAACAAGGCGCGCCGGGTCCGGTAAAACCCAGTCATTATCGGGCGCGCGGCCAATTGCCATCGAGCCATATTCCAGGGTTTTCTCGGGGCATTGACCGGGGGTGATCTTGTGATAGCTGGTGATGGTCAAACGCAGCGCCATGTGGCCTCCCTGCCCGGCTTTCGTGACACCCGCGAAATCGTGAAAGCCTTGATTAATGCGGCTCTCGGGCCGCATCTAGCTTTCGAGAATGGTCCATCAAGCGGGCTGTGGATCGCGAAAACACGCGATCTTACCTTCCATTTCGTGGTTCAAGTATGCACTCAAACGCACAAGTTACCGAAACTTTGGGGTCGTTCACAAAGGTTCTTGGTGCGCGGATTCTACCTTGACTTTATATATTTTTAAGTTGAAGAATGCACGACGTCATCGAGATTGTGTAGTGGCCAGTTGGTATTAATCAGCGACTGGCAAAGTGCTGGCTAGGATGAAGCGACTGCACTTTTGTGACACAGTTCAAATCGATAAGGAGATCGAAAACGTGGAGATTTCGTTGTTGCTCGCCGCTATTTCCGATACTTCGCCCTGTGGTGAAGATCTGGAATACGACAGCGACTTTCTCCAGCTTGAGCGCGATGCGCTGGGGCGCCCTGAGCGCAGCATGGGTGATGCCATTCAGGCCGCCGAGCCGCCCGAATGGCGCCAGCTGGAGCAGGCCTGCCACGTCCTTCTGCAACGCAGCAAGGATCTGCGCATTACTCACTATCTGCTGCAGAGCCGCCTGGCTTTGCGCGGTATCGAAGGTCTGGCTGACAGCCTCGAACTGATCCTCGAGCTACTCTCGCGCTACTGGCCCGAGATTCACCCGCAGCTCGATGCCGACGACGACAATGACCCCACCGTACGCATCAACGTTCTTTCCGGCCTGACCTGTGAAACCAATCTCGGCTTGCTGCGCAATGCCGTGCTGGTGCGTTCGCGGGTGTTCGGCAATATCACCACCCGGGCGGCACTGAGTGCCGCCGGTCTGCACGTGGCCAGCGACGAGAGTCTTAGCATCGAAGAGCTCGGCGGCGCCTTGCAGGATGCTGACAGCGAGTCGCTACAGCTCACTCACCAGGCTCTGAACCGTGCCCTGCAAAGCCTGAGCGCCATCGAGCGTCTGGTCAGCGAGCAGGTCGGTTCCGCTCAGGGCGTGGACCTGTCTGCGCTGCAGCAACCACTCAAACTGGCCTTGCAGGTCCTGGGCGACAGCTCTGCCGTGGCAAGCGCAGAGAGCGATCCGATAGACGCGTCAGCCGCTGGCGAGCAGCCCGCGGCGCAGGTGTCGGCGCCTGCCGCAATGCGAGCCAGCGGCGAAATCGCCAACCGCGACGACGTGCTCAGAAGCCTGGAACGAATCCTCACCTATTACGCCCGCCACGAGCCTTCCAGCCCGCTGCCGGTGCTGCTCAACCGGGCTCGCAGCCTGGTCAACGCCGACTTCGCGACCATTGTGCGCAACCTGATACCCGATGGCATGAGCCAGTTCGAAAACCTGCGCGGCCCCGACGAGTACTAGGCCGACCGGCCCAGGTATGCGGGATCACGCTTTACCGTAGACGGCCGGTGGCCGACACGCCGCGTCGCGTCAGGCGACCAGGAGAGAAACCATGGCGAACAGCAGTTCTCAGAAATTTATCGCGCGCAACCGCGCGCCCCGTGTGCAGATCGAATACGACGTCGAGCTCTACGGCGCCGAGAAAAAGGTCCAGCTGCCCTTCGTCATGGGCGTCATGTCCGACCTCGCCGGCAAGCCGGCCGAACCGCTGCCGGCAGTAGCCGATCGCAAGTTCCTGGAAATCGACGTCGACAACTTCGACTCGCGCCTCAAGGCGATGAAGCCACGTGTGGCCTTCAACGTGCCTAACGAACTGACCGGCGAAGGCAACCTCAGCATCGACATGACCTTCCAGAGCATGGACGACTTCAGCCCGGCCGCCGTGGCGCGCCAGGTCGACGCCCTCAACCAGCTGCTCGAAGCCCGTACCCAGCTGGCCAACCTGCTGACCTACATGGACGGCAAGACCGGCGCCGAGGACGTGATCATGAAGGCGATCAAGGACCCGGCATTGCTGCAGGCCCTGGCCAGCGCGCCGAAACCCCAGGACAACGAGCCCCAGGCCTGATTCGGATGACCACCATGAGCGAACAGTTGCAACACGACCAGGCCGCACTGGCCAATACCGAGCAGACCAGCGAATTTGCTTCGCTGCTGATGCAGGAATTCAAACCCAAGACCGAGCGCGCCAAGGAAGCGGTGGAAACGGCCGTGCGTACCCTGGCCGAGCAGGCCCTGGCGCAGACCGATCTGATCTCCAACGATGCGATCAAGTCGATCGAGTCGATCATTGCCGCCATCGACGCCAAGCTCACCGCCCAGGTCAACCAGATCATCCACCACAGCGATTTCCAGCAGGTGGAAAGCGCCTGGCGTGGCCTGCACTATCTGGTCAACAACACCGAGAGCGATGAGCAACTGAAGATTCGCGTGCTCAACATCTCCAAGCCGGAGCTGCACAAGACCCTGAAGAAGTTCAAGGGCACGGCTTGGGATCAGAGCCCGATCTTCAAGAAGATGTACGAAGAGGAATACGGTCAGTTCGGTGGTGAGCCCTATGGCTGCCTGGTCGGGGACTACTACTTCGACCAGTCGCCGCCCGATGTCGAGCTGCTCGGCGAGCTGTCCAAGGTCTGCGCGGCCATGCATGCGCCGTTCATTGCCGCTGCGTCGCCGACCGTGATGGGCATGGGCTCCTGGCAGGAGCTGTCCAACCCGCGCGACCTGACCAAGATCTTCACCACCCCGGAATACGCCGGCTGGCGCTCGTTGCGCGAGTCCGAGGACGCGCGCTACATCGGCCTGACCATGCCGCGTTTCCTGGCCCGTCTGCCGTATGGCGCCAAGACCGATCCGGTGGAGGCCTTCGCCTTCGAAGAAAACACCGACGGCGCCGACAGCAGCAAGTACACCTGGGCCAACGCCGCCTACGCCATGGCGGTGAACATCAACCGTTCGTTCAAGCACTACGGCTGGTGCTCGCGCATTCGTGGCGTGGAATCCGGCGGTGAAGTGCCGAACCTGCCGGCGCACACCTTCCCCACCGACGACGGTGGCGTGGACATGAAGTGCCCGACCGAGATCGCCATCTCCGACCGCCGCGAGGCCGAGCTGGCGAAGAACGGCTTCATGCCGCTGCTGCACAAGAAGAACACCGACTTCGCTGCCTTCATCGGTGCGCAATCGTTGCAGAAACCGGCCGAGTACGACGACCCGGACGCCACCGCCAACGCCAACCTGGCCGCGCGCCTGCCGTACCTGTTCGCCACCTGCCGCTTTGCGCATTACCTCAAGTGCATCGTTCGCGACAAGATCGGCTCGTTCAAGGAACGCGACGAGATGCAGCTGTGGCTGCAGGACTGGATCCTCAAGTACGTCGACGGTGACCCGGCGCACTCCACCGAGACCACCAAGGCACAGCACCCGCTCGCTGCCGCCGAAGTGGTGGTGGAAGAAGTGGAAGGCAACCCGGGTTACTACAACTCGAAGTTCTACCTGCGCCCGCACTACCAGCTCGAAGGGCTGACGGTGTCGCTGCGGCTGGTTTCCAAGCTGCCGTCGGCCAAGGGCGCCTAACCGCCTTGTAACCGTGGGAGCGGCTTCAGCCGCGAATGCGTCTTCGCGGCTTGCGCCGCTCCCGCGGCACATCCAGCGGATGCGCAAGACGAGTGAGATTACCGGGGGCATCCCCACATATACGCAGTGGCCCATGCCACGTCAGGAGAAAACATGGCTGTCGATATCTTCATCAAGATCGGTGACATCAAGGGCGAGTCTCAGGACAAGACCCACAAGGACGAAATCGAAGTGCTCAACTGGAGCTGGGGCATGTCCCAGTCCGGCAACATGCACACCGGAACCGGTGGTGGTGCGGGCAAGGTGAGCATCCAGGATCTGTCGCTGACCAAGTTCGTCGACAAGGCGACCCCCAACCTGATGATGCATTGCTCCAGCGGCAAGCACGTGCCCAAGGTCACCCTGACCGTGCGCAAGGCAGGCGGTGATTCCCAGGTCGAGTACCTGATCATCAACCTCGAGGAAGTGCTGATCTCCTCGCTGAGCACCGGCGGTTCGGGCAACGACGATCGCCTGATCGAGAACATCACCCTGAACTTCGCCAAGGTCACGGTCGACTACCAACCGCAGAAAGCCGACGGCACCAAGGAAGGCGGCCCGATCAAGTACGGCTGGAACATCCGCTCCAACGTCAAGATCTGACGCGCTCCACCTCCGGGCTCCCGCCCGGAGGTGGATATCCTCGACAAGCCGCAGGCGGTTGCCACGCTGAGACCGTTGCGCAAAGAGACCTTGCCATGCCCAAGCCTTCGTTCATCAATCTCTGGAAAGCCTACGAGAACCTGTTGGTCGAACATCCGGACCGCAAGCCCTGCGACGGCAACTGGGCCAACCAGTGCGCCATTCGCCTGAGTCTCGCGCTGAACAACGAGCGTACGCTGCAGATCAACTCCTCGACCTACAGCGAACCACGCTGCGCCCACGGCCATGCCCGGGGGGCCGAATCACTGGCCAACTGGTTATGGAAGAAGCGTCAGCTGGGTGCTCCAAAGATCTACAGCAACAGCGCGGCCGACCGAACCAGCCTGACCGGCAAGACCGGGATCATTTTCTACAAGGATTTCTATTACCAGCCCACAGATCCGGATGGCCGCCCCAGCGGCGACCATATCGACCTGTGGAACCGTGGGCTGACATTGACCGGTGATTATTTCCATCGGGCCAAGGCTGTCTGGTTCTGGGAGCTGAGCTGATGCGCGCCATGCTGCGTAACTCATTGCTGGCGACCATGCTGTTCAGTCTCGGCGCCTGTGCCGAGCAGAGCGCGAATCCCTCTGTCGGCATCACGCAGGCCGAATTCGCGGGCCAGACCGTGCGGCTCAGCGATGTTCAGGGGCGCTGCGCTCTGACGCTGGCGGATGCTGCGCCGCTGGCTCTGGACATGCAGTGGCCCTGCCGCTTCAGTGAAACACCCCAGCAGCAGTTGCGGGTCGAGTACTTCCGCCAGACACCGATCATCATGGTCGAGCGCAGCGAGCCGCAGCCAGCGCCGAGCCGCAGTTGCCTGACCGATCTGCAAGCGTTGCGCCTGTACCATGACCAGTTGGAGGCTGCTCCGGTCAGCCGCATCGCCGCCTGCGGCCCGAGCCAATGGGATCAGAAAGCCTTCGTCGGGATGTTCGATTGGTAACCATGACCCCGCGCGAGCGCCTGCAGCCATCGCTGCTTGACCGCCTGACCGATGAC
Organism: Pseudomonas spartinae; assembly: GCF_965197125.1. Classification (NCBI taxonomy): domain Bacteria; kingdom Pseudomonadati; phylum Pseudomonadota; class Gammaproteobacteria; order Pseudomonadales; family Pseudomonadaceae; genus Pseudomonas; species Pseudomonas spartinae. The sequence continues at coordinate 518,225 of NZ_CBDAMB010000002.1, read as the reverse complement.
GACCCGAGCAATCCGCAGGAAAGCGCGGACCGCCGCGTGCTCTCGCTGAACCAGCTCAAGGCCTCGGTGCTGCGCGATCTGACCTGGCTGTTCAACACCATCGCCCTGCTCGACGCCGACACCACCCGGCACACGCCAGCGGGTACCTCGGTGATCAACTACGGCCTGCCGGCACTGGCCGGCAGCAGCGTTTCCGGCATCGATATCGCCGCCCTGGAGAGCCTGATCCAGCGCGCCATCATCACCTTCGAGCCGCGCATTCTGGCTCACAGCGTGCGGGTGCGGGCGCATGTCGGCCATGAACAGATGAACCACAACGCGCTGAGTTTCGAGATTCAGGGCGACCTCTGGGGGCAGCCGGCGCCCCTGCCCTTGCTGCTGCGCACCGAGCTGGACCTGGAGTCCGGCCATGTGCAGGTGCTGCCTGCCGAGCAGCGGAGACGCTCATGAACCCCCGTTTGCTGGAGTTGTACAACCAGGAGCTGCAACACATTCGCGACGGTGCGGCCGAGTTCGCTCGCGAGTATCCGAAGATCGCCAGCCGCCTGAGCCTGTCCGGCCTGGAATGCACCGACCCCTATGTCGAGCGGCTGCTGGAAGGTTTCGCCTGGCTGACCGCACGTGTGCAGCTCAAGCTCGACGCCGAGTATCCGGTGTTCACCCACAACCTGCTGGAAATTGCCTACCCGCATTACCTCGCGCCGACGCCCTCGATGACGGTCGTGCAGCTGCACACCGACGCCAATGACGGCGCGCTCAACGGCAGTTTCAACCTGCCGCGCGACAGCGTGCTGCGCGCCACTCTCGGCAAGGACAGCCAGACCCCCTGCGAGTACCGCACGGCCCATCCGGTGACCCTGTGGCCGCTGCAGGTGGCCGACGCCGAGTACATCAGCAACCCCGCCGCAGCGCTCGGCCGTCTCGCCGCCAGCGAGTCGCGCGCCAAGGCCGCACTGCGCATCACCTTGCGTAGCGGCGCCGAAATCCCCTTCGCCAGTCTGGATCTGGATAACCTGCCGCTGTACCTCAACGGCCTCGACGAACTGCCGTTTCGCCTCTATGAGCAGCTGCTGGGCAACCGCCTTACCGTGTTCGCCCGCCAGCCGGGGCGCGACTGGGTCGAACGGTTACCGGCCGACGCCCTTCGTCCGTGCGGCTTCGATGATGCCGAGGCAGCCCTGCCGGTAGTGCCGCAGGCCTTCCAGGGCTATCGCCTGTTGCAGGAATATTTCGCCCTGCCGCAGCGTTTTCTGTTCGTCGACTTCTGTGGCCTGCGCCGCGCGGTGCGCCAGTGCAGCGGCAACGAGCTGGAGCTGATCGTGCTGTTCGACCGTCTCGACAGCCACCTGCAGAACCAGGTCGATGCCAGCCAGTTCCTGCCGTTCTGCACCCCGGCGATCAACCTGTTCCCGCGGCGCCTGGATCGCATCCACCTGAGCGACAAGGTGCATGAGCACCATGCCATCGCCGACCGTACGCGCCCGATGGACTTCGAGATCCATTCGCTGCGCGGCGTCACCGGCCATGGCAGTGGCCCGGAGCAGACCTTCCTGCCTTTCTATGCCGTGCGCGACCCCGCGCGTTATGGGCGCGATCAGGCGTACTACATCGTGCGCCGCGAGCCACGCGTGCTCTCGGCCGGGCAGCGCCGCAACGGCACGCGCTCCAGCTACGTGGGCAGCGAAACCTTCATCAGTCTGGTCGACAGCCAGCAGGCGCCGTATCGCCATGACCTGCGCCAGCTGGGCCTCAGCGCCCTGTGTACCAACCGCGACCTGCCGTTGTTCATGACGGTCGGCAGCGGCAAGAGCGACTTCACCCTGGCCGACAGTGCCCCGGTGCAGAGCGTGCGCTGCGTCGCCGGGCCGAGTCGGCCGCGTGCCAGCGCGGCACACGACAACCAGGCCTGGCGGCTGATCAGCCAGCTGTCGCTGAACTACCTGTCACTGGCCGAGCAAGGCCAGGGCGCCGCCGCGTTGCGCGAAATGCTGCGGCTGTATGGCGATGTGCAGAATCCGGCCCTGCAGCTGCAGATCGAAGGCCTGCGCGAGGTCAGCGCCAAACCCTGTACGCGGCGCCTGCCGATGCCGGGCCCGATCGTTTTCGGTCGTGGTCTGGAAATCACCCTGGAGTTCGACGAGAACGCATTTCGCGGTACCGGGGTGTTTCTCCTCGGCGCTGTGTTCGAGCGTTTCCTGGCGCGCTACGTATCCCTCAACAGCTTTACCGAGACGGTGCTGCGCAGCACCGAGCGCGGCGAGATCATGCGATGGAAAGCCCGGCCCGGCCGTCGTCCGAACCTCTAGATACGCTTGCACAGATGCAGGCGCAGCCCTGGGAGTACGACTTCTTCCAGGCCCTGCGACGTATCGAGAACGAGCATCCGCACCTGCCGCGCCTGGGTCGTTCCCGGCGCCTGGCTGACGATCCGCTGCGCCTCGGGCAACGTCAGGAAGGCACCTTCGCCCCGGCCACACTGGCTGCCGTGACGCACACCGGCGATGAGCGTCCGGCACGCCTGGAGCAATACTTCTTCGGCCTTGGCGGGCCCAGCGGGCCGCTACCGCTGCATCTGACCGAGTATGTGCGCGAGCGTCAGCGCAACCACGCCGACAGCACCAGCAAGCACTTCCTCGACCTGTTCCATCATCGTCTGCTGAGCCTGTTCTATCGTGCCTGGGCCGAAGCCCGGCCGACCGTCAGCCATGACCGCCCGGATGACGACTACTGGTCGGCGCGCCTCGCGGCCTTCAGCGGTCGTGGCATGCCCAGCCTGCGCCAGCAGGGCTTGCTGGACGATACGGCGAAGCTGCACTTCAGCGGTCATCTGGCTGCACAGACCCGTTACCCCGATGGTTTGAAGGCCATCCTCTCTGACTATTTCGGCGTGCCGGTGCAGATCGAAGAGTACGCCAGCAGCTGGTTGAGCCTGCCCGAGCGCACACGCCTGGGCGTCGAGTCCAGTCAGCTGGGCGTGGACTTCTGCCTGGGCAGCCAGGTCTGGGACCGCCAGCACAGCTTCCGCATCTGCTTCGGCCCGCTGACGCTCGAGCAGTACAACGCCATGCTGCCCGAAGGCGAGTCCTTCGCCGCGCTGGTGGCCTGGGTCGCTGAATACATGGGCGATGAACTCGACTGGCAACTGAATCTGATCCTGCAGCGCGAGGAAGTCCCCGCGCTGCGCCTCAACGGCCAGGCTCGCCTGGGCTACACCACCTGGCTTGGCCAGCCACAGCACGACGCCAGGGATCTGGTGCTGGCCCGCCATCACGCCGTAGCGACTTCGCCGGCGGATCAATCAAGGAGAACTCCACATGGGTGAAATCAGCCGTACCGCGTTATTCGGCAAGCTCAACAGCGTTGGTTACAAGGCCATCGAGGCCGCCACCGTATTCTGCAAGCTGCGCGGCAACCCCTACGTCGAACTGGCGCACTGGTTCCATCAGCTCCTGCAGCTGCAGGACTCCGACCTGCATCGCATCATCCGTCAGTTCAGCCTCGAGCCGGCGCGTCTGGCGCGTGACCTGACCGACGCCCTCGACCGCCTGCCGCGCGGCTCGACCTCGATCACCGACCTGTCCTCGCATGTCGAAGAAGCGGTGGAGCGCGGTTGGGTATACGGCAGCCTGATGTTCGGCGAGCACCAGGTGCGTACCGGCTACCTGGTTATCGGCATCCTCAAGACGCCGAGTCTGCGTCAGGTGTTGCTGGGCCTGTCGAGCGAGTTCGACAAGATCAAGGTGGAGACCCTCAGCGAGCGTTTCGATGAATACGTCGGCGATTCGCCGGAGAACAACCTGGCTGCCAGCGACGGTTTTGCCGCTGCCGCACCAGGCGAGGCCAGTGGCGCCATGGCGCCGGCGGCGATGGGCAAGCAGGAGGCGCTCAAGCGCTTCACCATCGACCTCACCGAGCAGGCGCGCAAGGGCGAGCTCGACCCCATCGTCGGCCGCGACGAGGAGATTCGTCAGATGGTCGACATCCTCATGCGTCGCCGGCAGAACAACCCGATCCTCACCGGCGAGGCGGGCGTCGGCAAGACGGCGGTAGTCGAGGGCTTCGCCCTGCGCATCGCCGCCGGTGATGTGCCGCCGTCGCTCAAGGATGTGGAACTGCGCAGCCTGGACGTCGGCCTGCTGCAGGCCGGTGCCAGCATGAAGGGCGAGTTCGAGCAGCGCCTGCGCCAGGTCATCGAAGACGTGCAGGCGTCGCCCAAGCCGATCATCCTGTTCATCGACGAAGCCCACACCCTGGTCGGCGCCGGTGGCGCGGCCGGTACCGGCGACGCGGCCAACCTGCTCAAGCCGGCGCTGGCGCGCGGCAGCTTGCGCACCGTGGCCGCCACCACCTGGGCCGAGTACAAGAAGCACATCGAGAAGGACCCGGCGCTGACCCGTCGTTTCCAGGTGGTGCAGGTGCCCGAGCCCTCCGAGGACAAGGCGCTGCTGATGATGCGCGGCGTGGCTTCGACCATGGAGAAGCACCATCAGGTGCAGATTCTCGACGAAGCCCTGGACGCTGCGGTCAAGCTGTCGCATCGCTACATCCCGGCGCGCCAGCTGCCGGACAAGTCGGTCAGCCTGCTCGACACCGCCTGTGCCCGCGTGGCCATCAGCCTGCACGCCGTGCCGGCCGAGGTGGACGACAGCCGCCGGCGTATCGAAGCGCTGGAAACCGAACTGCAGATCATCGCCCGTGAGCACGCCATCGGCATCGACGTCAGCCTGCGCCAGGCCAACAGCGAGAGCCTGTTGGCCGCCGAGCGCGAGCGTCTGACCGAGCTGGAAAGCCGCTGGGCCGAAGAGAAGCAGCTGGTCGACGAACTGCTGGCTACCCGCGCCAGCCTGCGTGAAAGTGCTGGCGTGGTTGACCAGGACAGCGCCAGCGATCATCAGGCTCTGCGTGCCCAGCTGGTCGAGCTGCAGCAGCGCCTGAGCCAGTTGCAGGGTGAAAACCCGCTGATTCTGCCGACCGTCGATTACCAGGCGGTGGCCTCGGTGGTGGCTGACTGGACCGGCATTCCGGTCGGGCGCATGGCGCGCAATGAGGTTGAGACCGTGCTCAACCTCGACAGCCTGCTGGCCAAGCGCATCATCGGCCAGGACCACGCGCTGAAGATGATCGCCAAGCGCATCCAGACCTCGCGCGCCGGCCTCGACAACCCCAGCAAGCCGATCGGCGTGTTCATGCTCGCCGGCACTTCCGGCGTCGGCAAGACCGAGACCGCGCTGGCGCTGGCCGAAGCGCTGTATGGCGGTGAGCAGAACCTGATCACCATCAACATGAGCGAATTCCAGGAAGCGCACACCGTCTCCACCCTCAAGGGCGCGCCGCCCGGCTATGTCGGTTATGGCGAAGGCGGCGTGCTGACCGAGGCGGTGCGTCGCCGGCCATACAGCGTGGTGCTGCTCGACGAGGTGGAGAAGGCTCACCCCGACGTGCATGAGATCTTCTTCCAGGTGTTCGACAAGGGCGTGATGGAAGACGGCGAAGGCCGCCTGATCGACTTCAAGAACACCCTGATCCTGCTCACCACCAACGCCGGCACCGAACGCGTGGCGCAGCTGTGCCAGAACCCGGACAACCTGCCTGACCCGGAAAGCATCGCCCGCGACCTGCGTCAGCCGTTGCTGGAAATCTTCCCGCCGGCGCTGCTCGGCCGCCTGGTGACCATTCCCTACTACCCGCTCAGCGATGCCATGCTCAAGGCCATCACCCGCCTGCAGCTGGGGCGCATCAAGAAGCGCATCGAAAGCACCCACAAGGTGCCGTTCGACTACGACGAAGCGGTGGTCGACCTGGTGGTCTCGCGCTGCACCGAGAGCGAGAGCGGCGGCCGGCAGATCGACGCCATTCTCACCAACGGCATGCTGCCGGACATGAGCCGTGAGTTCCTCACCCGCATGATGGAAGGCAAGCCGCTGGCCGGCGTGCGCATCAGCGTGGTCGACAACGACTTGAACTACAGCTTCGCCGACAACGCCTGAGCCCGAGTGCGGGTCGGCTAGCGCCGGCCCGCATCATGGCAGGCCGGAACCCCGACCTATGTTCTTCGCCCAATCTTCCCGTTTTGCCCGCATCACCAGCCCGCTCGGGCCGGACGTTCTGCTGTTGCGCTCGATGCACGGCAGCGACGAACTGGGCCGGCTGTTCGAGTACGAGATGCAATTGGTGTCCCACGACGCCAACCTCGATCTCAACCAATTGCTTGGCAAGCCGCTGTCGCTCTCGGTGCAGCAGCATGGCGGTGGCGACCGCCATTTTCATGGCATCGTCGCCGCCTGCGGGCAGACCGTAGACCGTGGCCAGTTCGCGGCTTACCGGGTCACCCTGCGGCCCTGGCTGTGGCTGCTCAGCCGCACGTCCGACTGCCGCATCTTCCAGCACATGAGCGTGCCGCAGATCATCAAGCAGGTGTTCCGCGACCTCGGCTTTTCCGACTTCGAAGACGCACTCAGCCGCCCCTACCGCGAGTGGGAGTACTGCGTGCAGTACCGTGAGACCAGCTTCGATTTCGTCAGCCGGCTGATGGAAAAGGAAGGCATCTACTACTACTTCCGCCACGAGGCCGACCGCCATGTGCTGGTGCTCGCCGATGCCTACGGTGCGCACCAGCCGGCGCCCGGCTATGCCAGCGTGCCCTACTACCCGCCCGACGGACAGCACCGCGAGCGCGACCACTTCAATGACTGGTACCTGGCGCAGCACGTGCAGCCGGGCTCGATGGAACTCAACGACTACGACTTCCAGCGCCCCAGCGCGCGCATCGACGTGCGCTCGGTCATGCCTCGCCCGCACAGTGCCGGCGACTACCCGCTGTACGATTATCCGGGCACCTACGTGCAGAGCAGCGATGGCGAGCAGTACGCGCGCAACCGTATCGAGGCGCTGCAGAGCCTGCACGAGCGCATCGAGGTCAGTGGCAGCGTGCGCGGTATCGCGTCGGGCAACCTGTTCAGCCTCACCGGCTTTGGCCGCGCCGATCAGAACCGCGAGTACCTGGTGGTCGGCGCGCGTTATCACGTTGCTCAGGAGTCGCTGGAGAGTGGCGATGGCGGCGGCGGCCAGTTCACCTGTCAGCTCACCTGCACCGACGCGCAGCAGACCTTCCGCCCACTGTGCGGCACACCCAAGCCCATGGTCCAGGGGCCGCAGACCGCTGTGGTGGTAGGCCCCGCCGGTGAGGAGATCTGGACCGACCAGTACGGCCGGGTCAAGGTGCACTTCCACTGGGATCGTCACGACCAGTCCAACGAAAACAGCTCCTGCTGGATCCGCGTCTCGCAGTCCTGGGCCGGCAAGAACTGGGGTCATATCCAGATTCCGCGTATCGGCCAGGAAGTCATCGTCAGCTTCCTCGAAGGCGACCCCGACCAGCCGATCATCACCGGCCGCGTCTACAACGCCGAGCAGACCGTGCCCTACGACCTGCCTGCCAACGCCACCCAGAGCGGCATCAAGAGCCGCTCCAGCAAGGGCGGCACGCCAGCCAACTTCAACGAAATCCGCATGGAGGACAAGAAGGGCGCCGAGCAGCTGTACATCCATGCCGAGCGCAATCAGGACATCGTCGTCGAGGTGGATGAAACCCACTCGGTGGGCAACAACCGGGTCAAGAGCATCGGTATGAACGAGACCGTGACCATCGGCAGCAACCGTGTGCGTGCGGTTCAGCTGCAGGACACGCTGATAGTTGGTACTACCAAGAGTGACAGCATCAGCCAGAGCTACCTGATCGAAGTCGGGCAAAACCTGCGTCTGGTCTGCGGCAAGAGCATTCTCGAGCTCAACGCCAGCGGCCAGATCAACCTCAGCGGCGTGGCGATCAACTTCCACGCCAGCGGCGACGCCGAATTCAATACGGGCGGCGTGCTCAACCTGAACATCGGTGGCGGCCCTGGCGCCACGCCCGATGGTCAGGGTGACCAAGGCAGCATCGACGCCGCCGTCAAATCCATGTTCGGGCAAGAGAAAGGAAACTCATGATGAGCTACACCACCCAGGAGCTGAGCCTGCAACTGCCCGGCAAGGACCTGCAGGACAGCAGCATCAACATCCTGCGCCTCAACGATCTCGGCACCTCGCTGGTGATTACCCGTGGCGCCATCGGCGATGGCGAAACCTTGCGCAGCCACTTCGAAGCTCAGGTCGCCAAGCTGGCGAAGCAGGTCAAAGACCTGCGCTCCAGCGCCCTGCAAGATGTCCAGGTCGGCCCGGCCCAGGCCATCGTCGGCGTCGAACTGCGCAGCCAGTTCAGTAAGGGACCGGAGCAGGTCTATCAGTTCCAGCTTGGCGTATTGCTGGGCGATGGTCGGCGTCTGCTGGCGCTCAGCTACGTAAAACCCACGCCACTCGATGATGCCGACGCTGCCCATTGGGCGCAGATCAAGCAAAGCCTCAGCCTCAACGGATGACCTGCGATGTCTGATGCGCTCTGGGCTGCCCGGCTCGGCGATGATCTGCTGCACACCACATTGCTTGCCGACATCGTCGGTGGCGTGCTGGAAGTGGCCGCCTATGCCGCCATCACCGCCGTCGCCTGTGCTGCGGTGGTCGCCGCCACCGGCCTGACCGTCCTCACCTTCGGCGTCGGTGGATTTGCCCTCGCCGCAGTAGTCGGTATCGCCGTGGGGGTCGGCATGAACAAAACCGGCTGGGACAAGGGGCTCACGACCTTCTGTGAAGGCCTGGGCAACGCCATCTCCCCGCCCAATGTCCAGGCCAAGATCGTCACCGGCGCCAACAAGACCAAAACCAATGGCCTGCCTTCAGCGCGCGCCGCTGGCAAGTTGGGCAGCGCCGCTGCGCCGTCCGGTACCGAGCTGGAGCAGGCGCCGCCCGCCGAGGAGCCGGAGCCCAGCTTCCTCGACATGGCCAAGAGCTTCTTCAGCGAGATGTGGCAGCCGACGGTTGCCCAGCCGGCACCTGGCGTCATCCCCTGCCCGCTGGATGCCATCGAGTGCAAGAAACACCCGCCGATGCCCGTGCAATTGCTCGCCGAAGGCTCGATCAAGGTCAGCATCGAAGGCCAACCGGCAGTGCGCAGCGGCGATCGCAGCACCTGCGAGGCCACGGTGGTGGAAAGCGGCAATATCTCGCCGAACGTGCGCATCGGTGGTGACGCCGTGGTGGTGCAGCCGATTCGTAGCGGCAAGACCCCCGGCATCGGCCTGGCCCTGACTGTGCTCATGGCGCTGCGTGGCAACCCGCGCAAGCTTTGCAGCAAGCTGCCCTGCCTGGTCGCCGGTTTTGCCGGCAACATGGCCATGGGCGGCGCGACCGCCTATGCCACCAATTCCATCGCCAACGCCCTCGGTTCGGCCAGCAGCGGTGCGCCCAACCCGGTGCACGCCAGCACCGGGGCCAAGGTGCTCGGTGAAGACGACGACCTCGACTTCGTCCTGCCAGGGCTGATGCCCATCGAGTGGCAGCGCTTCTACAGCAGTCGCGACGAGCGCCGTCACGGCCTGCTGGGGGCTGGCTGGAGTCTGCCGTTCGAGATCGCCGTGCAGGTACGCGCCCACCCGGAGGGTGGCGAAGTGCTGACCTATATCGACGAGCAGGGCCGTCCTGTCGAAATTGGCAGCCTGCCTCCGGGCGATGCCTGCTACAGCCCGGGCGAAGGCCTGAACTTCCGCCGCGATGAAAGCGGCGCGCTGCTGGTGGAAAGTGTCGATGGCCTCTACCGCCTGTTCGAACCCTTGCCCGAAGCGCCGCAGCGGCTACGCCTGAGCAAGCTGGGTGATCGCAACGACAACCGCCTGCTGCTGGAATATGACGCCGCTGGCCGGCTGCGTGCTGTGCGCGATGGTCATAACCAGCTGTGCATCGAACTGATCGCCGACACCCGCCACCCGCAGCGCCTGGGCCGGGTCGAGCGCCTGTTCGCCGATGAGCGGCGCGAGGTACTGGTCGCCTATGCCTATGATGCGCAGGGTGATCTCAGTGAGGTCCGCGACGACAAGGGCCAGTTGCTGCGTCGCTTCGTCTATGACAGCGGCCGCCGCCTGATCGAACACCAGCGCCCGACTGGCCTGCGCTGCTTCTACGAATGGAACGAGTTTCAGGGTGCCGATGGCCGTGAATGGCGGGTGACACGGCACTGGACCGACGACGGTGATGAGTACCTCCTGCAGTACGATCTGGATGCGGGGATCACCCGGGTCACCGATGGCCTTGGCCGCACCAGCGAACGTCAGTGGAACGATCAGTACCAGATCACCCGCTATCGCGACGCCCTCGGCCAGCTCTGGCTGTTCGACTGGAACGACGAACGCCAGTTGCTGGCCGCCGTCGCACCGGACGGCGCGCGTTGGCAATTCGCCTATGACGAATCCGGCAACCTCTGCGAAACCCTCGACCCGCTGGGGCGCCGTGACTTCACCCAATGGCTCGGCCACTGGTCGCTGCCGGAAGCCGAGACCGACGCCGCCGGCAATGCCTGGCGGTACCGCTACGACAAGCGCGGCAACTGCATCGCCGAGATCGACCCGCTGGGCCATGTCACCCGCTACCGCTATGACGCCAGCGGGCTGCCGGTGGAGATCACCGACGCCAGCGGCAAGCGCAAGACCCTGCGTTGGAACGCCCTCGGCCAGCTCACCGAGCAGGTTGACTGTTCCGGTTATCCCACGCGCTTTGGCTACGACGAGCGTGGCAATCTGGTGCAGATCACCGATGCCCTCGGCGAGATCACCCGCTACCACTACGACAGCCAGGGGCGCCTGTTGCAGACGCAACTCGCCGATGGCCGCTGCGAGGAATTTCAACGCGACGCCATCGGCCAGCTCAGCGCCTACCTCGACCCTGCCGGCAAGCCCGTGCGCTACCGTTACGACCGGCGTGGCCAGGTGCGTCAGCGTACCGATGCCCTGGGCCGCAGCGTCGGCTTCGAATACGACGCCTATGGCCGTCTCCAGGCATTGAGCAACGAGAACGACGAGCGCTACCGCTTCACCTGGGACGTGCTCGACCGTCTCAGTGCCCAGCACGACCTCGACGACAGCGCCCGGCATTACCGTTACGACGCGCAAGGCAACCTGATCGCCCTGGCCTATACCCCGGCCCCACACGGTACCGGCCTGGGCAGCGTCCCGGAGGCGCCGCCGGCAGCGATCGTCCATCGCTTCGAGCGCGATACCGTGGGCCGGATGATTGCCAAGCACACCGATGACGGTCGCACCGAATACGCCTACGACCCACTCGACCGTCTTACCGCCATTGACTTCACCGCGGCTGACGGCCAGGTGCAGTCGCTGGCCTTCGCCTACGACGCCCTTGGCCAGCTGCTCAGCGAGCAGAGTGCTGCTGGCGCGCTGCAGCATGCCTACGACGAACTCGGCAACCTGCTGGAAACGCAACTACCCGACCAGCGCCGTATCCGCCGCCTGTATTACGGCAGCGGCCACCTGCAACTGCTCAGCCTCGACGATCAACTGGTCAGCCGCTTCGAGCGTGATCGCCTGCACCGCGAGGTGCTGCGCACCCAGGGCCAGCTCGTCACCCGTAGCCAGTACGACCGCAGCGGTCGCCTCATCGCCCGCCAGCGCAGGCGTCAGGACACGCCCGTGCAACTGCCGGCCGAAGCCGAACGGCGCTACGCCTTTGATCCCAGCGACAACCTGATCGGCCGCCTCGACCGCGACCCGACCAACCAGCGCGAACAAAAGCAGCAGCTGCACTACGATGCCAGCGGGCGCATCATCGCCAGCCAGGACCTGATTCGCGGCAATCTGGAAACCTACAGCTACGACGCCGCCGCCAACCTGCTCCACCCGGTCGGCGGTGACGCGGCCAGCAGCGGCTGGGTGCGCCACAACAAACTGCTCACCTACCAGGACAAGCGCTACCGCTATGACGCCTTTGGCCGTCTGGTGGAAAAACGCAGCGGCCGTCACCAGGTGCAACGGCTGAGCTACGACGCCGAACACCGCGTGCGGGAAGTGACCAACAACGACGGCAGCCGCGTGGTGATGCACTACGACCCGCTCGGCCGGCGTATCGGCAAAAGCCACTACGATGCCCGTGGTGCCCTGCTCGGTCAGACCGATTTCACCTGGGACGGTCTGCGCCTGCTCAGCGAGACCCGCAACGGCCGGCATAGCCTCTACCTCTACGACGAAGGCAGCTACGACCCGCTGGCGCGTGTCGATGGCCAGGGCGAACACGCGCGCCTGCGCTACTACCACACCGATCCGAACGGGTTACCGCAGCAGCTCACCGAAGACGACGGCCAGTGCATCTGGCAGGCCCGCTACCAGGTTTGGGGCAACACCCTGGCCGAAACGCAGGAAAGCTTCTTTGTCGAAGAGCAGAACCTGCGCTTCCAGGGCCAGTACCTGGACCGCGAGACGGGGCTGCACTACAACACTTTCAGGTTTTACGATCCGGATATCGGGCGGTTTATCAGCCCGGACCCGATTGGGTTGGCGGGTGGGGTCAACCTGTTCCAGTACGCGCCGGAGCCGTTTGGGTGGGTGGATCCGTGGGGGTGGGCTTTAACTGGAGTCGATTTCACTGGAAGTAGTGATCTATTCCCTACAACAGGATCGCAAAAGAATATTGTTGTTATCAAAATGCAGGGAAGCCGGGGACGCGACTTTACTCAAGCATTTAAAGAAGCTGGTATCGCTAAGAAGACGGCAGCAGGTTATACCTGGCACCATGTTGATGACTTCAATCCGAAAACCGGTACTACTACAATGCAACTGGTCAAGACGTCTGCACACGAGGCAACGTTCCCTCATGCAGGTTCAGTATCGCAATATGAAAAGCATTTTAAAGTAAAGTACGAAACATCTGAATCGATTTTGGCGTCCTCGAAAAAAGGGTGGCTCGCCAATAAAATACCAAGATCAAAAGCTGGCCGATGTTAATAAGCAGGAGTTAATGATGGAAGAAAATATCTTCTCAAATACTGAGTCCGCCATTGGTTCGCTTGATTTAGACAACCTGGAAAGATTGATCAGGAAAAAATTACCTGCCTCCTTTAGAGATCACTATCTTAAATACAATGGAGGCATACCAGAACGCACCTATTGGTTCAGCGAAACAGACGCTGAGCCAATAGAGGTTTCTGTCTTTAAACCTATTTCGAGCGCTCAGTCGAGTTTACAATCAACTTATCAGTCAATGCTAAGCAAGCAGGTTATACCTGCACGATTACTCCCTTTTGCAAACGACTGGGGAGGGAATTATTTCTGTTTGGACTTGGATAGCGGGGCGATCAGCTATTTTACCGTTGATAACTTTTACGACGAACTTAGTGCTGAGGGCAATCAACAAAAATCGGAAACGGTAATTTGCCCCGATTTTTCAAGCTTCGTTCAAGGGTTGATCGGCGAGGAAGATGTCGACGAATAAAGAAGGAGAAGGGACAAAAAGGGGGCGGATTTGTTTTTTGGCCGCCAGTGAAGTGGGCTAATAAATAAATCTATCCCTTCTTTCCGGTAATGCCCGTGAAAAGGGGGCAAATTTATTTTCGGTCACGGCAGGTGCGGACTAATAAATAAGTACCATTTTTAAAATATTAAATAAGGAACAAAGTGTGAAAGAAACCGATGCCCTCAGTACGCGCATCTCTACCCTGTGGCGCCCTGTCCTTGCGTTGATGGTGGTCCTGCTGCTGATCATCAGCGTGATGAACAGCTGGTACACCATTGATGAAAAGGAGCGGGGCGTCGTGCTGCGTAACGGGGCCTTCGTCGATATTGCCGAGCCGGGGTTGGGCTTCAAGGTGCCGTGGATCGACAGCGTCAAGATCATTTCCGTACAGAACCAGACCACGACCTACAAGAATGTGCAGGCTTACAGTCGCGACCAGCAGACCGCGAGCATGTCGATTTCGGTGTCCTGGCATGTATCGCCTGACGATGTCGAGCAGGTCTACAAGCAGTTCGGCAGTGAGGATGCGCTCGTCACGCGGCTGATCAGCCGTCAGGTGGGGACTCAGGCTGAGCGCATTTTCGGCGGCTATACCGCCGTGCGTGCGGTGCAGGAGCGTGGCCAGCTCGGGCTCGATTATGCCAAGGCCTTTACCGATGCCATCTCCGGCCCGGTGGTGATCGACAGCGTGCAACTTGAGAACATCGACTTCTCCGACGCCTACGAACGTTCCATCGAGGAGCGCATGAAGGCCGAGGTGGCGGTAAAGACCCGCGAGCAGGATCTGGCCCGTGAGCGCGTCAATGCCGAAATTGCCGTGACCCAGGCCCAAGCTGCAGCGGACTCCTCCCTCGCCCGTGCCCGCGCAGAGGCTGAAGCGACGCGACTGCGTGGTGAGGCGGAGGCTGACGCGATCAAGGCTCGTGCCGATGCCCTCAAGGCCAACCAGGCGTTGGTCGAGCTAACCAAGGCCGAACGCTGGGACGGCAAGCTGCCGAGCACAGTCTTGCCCAACAGCGCCGTGCCCTTTATCGACGCTCGTACTGGTAGTCGCGACTAGGCCACGACCCTTTTGGGTCTTCGCGCAGGGTTCCTATGGCAAAAGGCTTACACGCCGAAGCGCAACGGTCCTCTCCCGTCGCCTGTGTGGGCTGGTTAATCTACTCACACCTACTGGGAACTGGATGTCCCGAGTCAAGGAAGACAGACCGCGCCAGGATGGCAAACGACAGGATGTCGGAAGGTCTTAAAAAACCCGCTTCGGCGGGTTTTTTGTTGCCTGCGTAAACGTGATCGGCCTGATCGGTGTAGTTGCCGGCACGGATATTGGCTGTTGCCCTCGATCATCTTGCAGCACTCTATTCAAACTGAGAGCAAAGCTGTCGAATCGGTCCACCTTAGGCCTTTAGAATTCGCATTCGCTCGTTTATTCAAGGATCTAGCGCATGGACGCTCGTTACAACGGTATCCGTTTCCCTGTAGCACTGAGTATTTCGCTGACGGTTCTGGCATTGGCCGGTTGCACCTCCACAGCGAAGGTGCCGGCAGTTCACCCGGGGCTTGCGGTGTTCGAAAAGGCTGTCGACTTGCCTGCAAATCCGCACTCTATTGTGCGCGAGGGCGATCAGGTGACCTATGTGGTCATGCGTCCAGAGATGCAATCACTGTATGCCCGCTTCGAGGCCTCCTGCGTTCAAGGCGTTGCCAGCATGTATTTCCCGACCACGCAGGGAATGCTGGCTTTCGCTGAACCATCGGCAGCTGATAATGGCCTGCCTGCCCCTCAACTCCAGCAGTTCCTGAACAGTGCTCAGTTGCGGGATGTCTGTACGCAAAGGCCATCACCGGATTGGCGTGCGTTGGAGCAAACGCAGAACAGCGATTGGCTGGCACTGGATCGCAATAGCCTGCAGCGTGAAGGCGACCTGCTTTATGTCTGGGCCGAGCAGAATCCTTTGCGCTACAGGGTCGAACAAGAGGGCGTGATGCTGAGAGGGCGCAGCCAGGAGCGTCTGGCATTGAACTGTCAGCAGAACACCCTGATGCAAATGAGTCAGTTCTACGTTGATTCACGGGGTGAGCTCGCTGGCGGTCAGATCAAACGGCAGATAGCCATGCAGCCCCTCGTCGACGCGTCCGACTATCAGCAGCGGGTGTTCAAGGCGGCCTGCCAGCCGGTCGTGGAACTGAGCAAGTTGCCGGTCGTTGCATCACGTGCACCGTTGCCGCCTGTGCTCGATACTCCGGTTGCTGCCGACACAGTTATCTCGGCCATCGTGGACCTGAAACTACCTGCTCCCGAGCGCACACTGCGCAAGCTGAGTTATCGCTACGATGCGCAGGTGATGAATCGAGTGAATCTCAGCGGCTTGCAGCAGGACGTGTTTTTCTCCGTTGACGCAGCATCTGGACAGGTCCTGCAGCAGATTCAGGACCCCACGGTAGATCCAGCATCGATTCACCTGACCTTCCTTGGTCTGTTTGACCTGGCTGCTCGTGCGATCGACACCAAAACCGGAAAGGAAGAGGTCAAAGGGGCATCGCCGATCGGCCTGAGTTTCAGCGGAGACTGGCAGAGCATGCCGTCCAATACCGAGGTCAGCTATACCCGGACTTTCAGCAGAGCCCCTTCGACCGCTGGCGAGGCAACCCGCCACTCCAATACCGTCACCTGCCGGATTGGTGCCGAACGGCCCGCTAGCAGCCTGCATCCAGCGTTGCTTGGCGCGGTAAAACACTTCAACTGCACAAGGCTCAAGACCAAGCATGTCAGTTGGACCGAAGATTACTGGTACTTGAGTGACTATCGACTGTTTGTAAAAGCCAGTGAGAATAATCTGCTGAGCCGTATGCAATGGCGTATCGAGTCGGTCGAGTGACGGCAGGGATCACCCGGTAAATCCATAAGGTGCACGTCAGTCCACGGTGGCCAGTACCTGCGTATTACGCCCGGCATGCTTGGCACGATAGAGGGCGGCGTCGGCCTTGAGCAGCATCCCGGTGATGTCCTCGCCGGCTGGACTGGTGCTGCCGTAAATACCGGCGCTGAAGCTCAAGGCGATGCTCTTGCCGTCGATCTGCGCCGGCTGCTGGGTCAGCGACTGGCGCAACTGATCGACCAGCTCCAGCGCGCCGCTGGCATCGGTGCCGGGCAGGACCAGCAGAAACTCCTCGCCACCATAGCGGCCGATGCTGTCGTTACGCCGCAGACGCTGCTGCAGATGGTCCGCGCAGTGCCTGAGCACGTCATCGCCGACCAGGTGGCCGTGGCTGTCGTTGATCTGCTTGAAGTGATCCAGATCGAGCATGGCGATGGACAGCGGTGTGTGCTGGCGGCGGGCGCGTTCCAGCTCGTCGCTGAGTTGTTCGAGTATCGCCAGGCGATTGGGCATCTGGGTAAGCGTGTCGCGCAGGGCGGTCTGCCGCAGCTCGGATTCGATGCGCTCGCGCGACAGCAGCACCAGGCCAAAGGAGAACATGATGATGGTGGCGGCACCGAGGGCGACCGATACCGTCTGCTTGAGGTTGCTGACGTCGTAGTGCATCTCCGCCGGCGCGCCGCTGAGGATGACCACCACGCGAATGCCCAGGCCGAACAGGCTGATGCCTGCACCGATCATCAGGATGCGATGGGCACGCCCGCCGAGCACGGCATGGATGCGGCTCAGGTGCAGGATCACCAGGCATTGGCTGAACAGCAGCACGCAGGCCACCAGTTGGCGGGGCTCCTCGGTGTCGATCAGCAGGCTGAGCAGCACGCCCAGTGCCAGCGGGAACGCGAAGGCCAGCCGCCAGGGCGGGCGACGGCCATGGATCAGCGGCAGGCTGACCGTGTAGAGCGCCAGTGCGGTAGACAGCAAGGTGTTGGCCAGCACGTAGGTCAGCCACATCGAGGCCTGCCCGAACAGGGTGAAGCCGATGTAGGCCAACGCGTGGGAAAACATGCCCAGGCCGGTGGTGAGCATGCCGTCGCGATGACGCAGTTGCCCGACCAGGATCAGGCAACTGCCCATGATCACCGCAACGAGGGCCACGGCGCCGAACAGCGTCTGCGTATGAGCGACCATGGCTATCCCTCTGCCTGGCAGGTTTTCCTAACTCTAGTGCAATCCGCTGCCCCGATGTTGCTGCGGAGTCAGGCCCACCAGTAACGCACCATATGAAAGAACACGGGCGCGGCGAAGCATACGGAGTCGAGGCGGTCGAGCATACCGCCATGACCTTCGATCATATGGCCCCAGTCCTTCACCCCGCGATCACGCTTGATCGCCGACATCACCAGGCCGCCAGCGAAGCCGAGGATGCACACCAGCAGCGCGAACAGCGCCGCCTGCCAGAAGGCGAACGGGGTGATCCAGCACAGCGAGGCGCCGATCAGCGTGGCCAGGGCCACGCCACCGACGAAGCCTTCCACAGTCTTCGAAGGCGACAGGTTGGGGGCGATCTTGTGCTTGCCGGCCAGCTTGCCGCAGACGTACTGCAGCACGTCGGAGAGCTGCACGACGATGATCAGCCAGGCGATCAGCAGCAGGTTGCGCCCTTCATAGCCGGGGATGTCCAGGGTCAGCAAGGCCGGTACCGAGGAGATGCAGTACACCGCGATCATCAGGCCCCACTGCACCTTGGCTGCGCGTTCCAGGTAGCGCGTGGTGTCGCCGCCCAGCGAGGCGAGGATCGGCAGCAGCAGGAACAGATAGACCGGAATGAAGATGGCGAACAGGCCGTACCAGCCGAAGGCGATCAGCAGGTACTGCATCGGCAGGGCGAAGTAGAAGGCTGCGACCAGCGCCGGGTAGTCGCTGCGCCGGGTTGGCGTCAGCGTCATGAACTCGCGCAGGGCATAGAAGGAGACGAAGTAGAACAGTACGACGACGCCGGTATTGCCGAACAGGAAGGCGATGCCGATGACCAGCACCATCACCCACCAGGCGTTGATCCGGGCGTTGAGGTTGTCGACCACAGGGTTGGGCCGGTCGCTACTGCGCCACTTGAGGACAAAGCCGATCAGGCTGGCGAGCAACAGTAGGGCACCGATACCGGCGAACAGCAGCAGGGTGTTGTGATCCATCTCAGGCCTCCTCGGGTGCCAGTGCCAGCAGGGCGTTACGTGCGCGTTGCAGAAAGGCGTCCTTCGCCTCGCCTTCGATGGGCTCCAGTGCAGCACCAAAGCTCAAGGTGCACAGCAGGGGCAGCGGCAGCGCCCTGCCCTTGGGCATGACCCGGTTAAGGTTGGCGATCCACACAGGCACCAGCTCCACCTCCGGGCGCGCTTGGGCCAAGTGGTAGAGGCCGCTCTTGAACGGCAACAGCTTTTCGTCGCCGAGGTTACGGGTGCCCTCGGGGAAGATGATCAGTGAGTCGCCGCCATCCAGTGCATCGAGCATCGCCTGCAGCGGGTTGGCGCCTTCCTTGCGCTCGCGGTCGACCAGCACGCCGTTGAACACGTTATTGATCAGGAAGCTGCGCACGCCCGGCTTCTGCCAGTAGTCGGCGCCGGCTACCGGGCGGGTGCGCTTGCGCAGCTCCGGCGGCAGTGACGCCCAGAGCAGGACGAAATCGCCGTGGCTGCTGTGGTTGGCGTAATACAGACGTTGAGTGGGTTGAGCGGTGCTGCCCAGCCAGAGGGCGCGCGCGCCCGTCAGCAGGCGGGCTGCCGAGGTGATGGCGAAAGCGGTCAATGCAGCGAGCATGGCGACTCCTTAAGCGAGAGCGATGAATATCCCGAGTACGACGATGACGATCTGTAGCAGCAGGCACAGGGCCTGTTTACGCAGCAGGCGCAGTGCTCCGTGACAGCGGACGTGCCATGTGCGGCCGCCCTGCTGCGCATTTTGCAGGCCCAGATTCTGCAGGGCCTGATCCAGCGCATGAGTCTGGCTGTCGAGCTGTTCGCCGGCCTCGGCCAGGCGCTGGAACAGTTCGGCATCCAGGGCGACGCGCAGCGCCCAGTATTTCTCGGCCAGGCCGGTGATCAGCAGTGCGCCGCAGATCAGCGCTAACGCCGGACTAGCGGGTGCACCCAGCCAGGGCGCCAGGCCGAAGAGTACGGCGACCAGGCTCAGCGCGGCGGAGCAATGATCGAGGCTGCGCCCACGGCGCAGCAGTGCCGCGACCAGCAACAGGTCAGCCTGCATGCGCGACCTCCAGCGGGACGTTGGCATCGATCAGGCTTTGCAGCGCGGCCAAATGTTGTGGGCCGAGTACGACCTTTGGCCGTGCCTGGCGGATCAGCTCGACGGCAGCATTCACATCCTTGCAGCGACCGCTATGCAGCAACCAGGCCGCCACGGCAGTGGCACTGCGCGAATAGCCGAGGGCGCAGCACACCAGCAATGGTCCGTGATGACGCAGGCGTTCGATGGCTGCGGCAGCGCGTTGGCAGGTCAGCACGTCCGGTGCCACCAGATCCAGCGACGGCAGGCTGCAGTAGTGCGCGGGTTTACGTTGCAGCGGCAGTTCGGCGCAGAGGTCGACCAGGGCGGTAAAGCCTTCGAGATCCTTCGAGGCAGGGAGCCGACCCAGGTAGATGCCCTCCACCACCTGACTGGGCGCTGGCTGGCGATAGGTCCACAGCCGCGAGTTGATCCAGGCGCCGAGCAGATAGGGTGCGAGCAATACCGTAGCGGCCGGACTGAGGCGGCCATTGGCTTGCTTCTGAAAGCCGCCAGCGCCGAATAGCAGGTAGTTGAGCGCGACCATGGCCAGGGCAACGGCCGGCCAGAACAGCCACAGCCAGGCGCCTCCCAGGTTGACTGCCAGCGCCGTGCATGCGAAGGCGCCAAGGCTGTAACGCAGCGCCAGGCGCCAACGGCGTGGATCGCGGCTCAGGTGCATCTGCCGCAGCGGCGTATCGCCCTGCAGGGCACCTCTAAAAACCACCTGCGTTGCCATCGCTGCGTTAAAAACAGGCTCAGAATGCTCATTTACAGCACGTAAACTGCGCTTCTTCGCCTGTTTTTGCGGGGCCGCCATCGGTATTGCGCTGACTGCCTCGCCTACGTTTTTTGAGACGCCCTGCAGTGGCAGCAGCCACAGGCAAAGGAAGCCGGCCAGCGCCCCTGTGGGCAGGTCGATGAAATGGTGCTGCCAGGTGGTCAGCACGGAAACGCCGATCAGCACCATCCACCCGTGCAGCAGGCCACGCCAGAGCAGCCCACGGGTGTGATTGGCAAACATCGCCCAGATGATCACCAGCAGCGTGATGTGCAGCGAAGGCGCCTGGTTGAAGGGCTTGTCGAAGCCCATCAGCACGTCGAACATCAGGCCGAAGGTGCCGTCCAGCGCCGGGCGCTCGAAGGTGAAACGCAGCGGCCAGAGCAGGAAGCAGAGGATGCAGATCACTTGTGCGGCAAGCAGGCGCAGGGCGTGGCGATCCATCTCGCGGCGGCAGGCCGGCAGCAG
This sequence comes from Pseudomonas spartinae, assembly GCF_965197125.1. Taxonomy (NCBI): domain Bacteria; kingdom Pseudomonadati; phylum Pseudomonadota; class Gammaproteobacteria; order Pseudomonadales; family Pseudomonadaceae; genus Pseudomonas; species Pseudomonas spartinae. The sequence goes on along the minus strand of NZ_CBDAMB010000002.1, from coordinate 497,441 downwards.
GAAAGACAATCCATAGAGCAGGTCGATCGACCAGTAGGGCACGATGGTCCAGGGCCAGAGTGGTATCTGCGACTCCCAGGCAAAGACCAGGCTGCCAACGTCATCACGCTGCCCGCTGAACCAGTTGGCGAAGCCGTAGCTGGCGAAGAACAGCGGGCCGAGCAGCAATAGCCAGAGTACGCCGCGCTTCCATAATCCGGGTTCGCGCGTGCAGTCCATCACTTAATCCGCTGTGCCAGGGATACGCTGAAGATGCCCCACTGGTCGATGCGCTGCGCCACCTTGCGGAAACCAGCGGCTGCCACCAGTTGATCCATCTCGGCCTGGCTGCGCCGGCGCATGACCCAGGCCTGGCCGTCGCGGTGGCTGGTCAGGGCGCGGGCGATCAGCTCCAGCTGCGGGTGCCAGGGCTGGCCGGTGTAGACCAGATAACCGCCCTCCTCGACCGCTGCTGCCAGGCCGGCCAGCGAGTCGCCGACCATCTGGTTGCTGCCGAACAGTTCGTACAGGCCGGAGACCACCGCCAGGGTCGGTTTTGGCTCGAGTGCGGCGAGGTCGTCACGGTCGAAGGCATCGCCTTTGACGAAGCGGGCGATGTCGCCCAGGCCCTTGTGTTGGATCAGGGCATTGCCGTCACGCACGTTGATGTCGCTGTAGTCGCGCAGCAGGATCGCGTCCGGGCGTTGTTCCTGACCTTCCAGCGCTTCGAGGATGTAGCGGCCGTGGCCGGCGGCGATATCGACGATGCGTACGGCTTCGCCTGCTTCGCGCAGCTTGCTCATGGCCAGGCGCAACAGCTCCTCGGCATGCAGCTTGCGCTGGCGGATGCCACGCCAGCCGATGGAATCCAGGTAGTTCTGGTCGATCAGTCGGCCCAGTGGACCTTTGCCGGTCGGCTGGTTGCGGTAGACGTAATCGAGGGTGCTGCCGGAATCGAAGCCGGTCTCGAAGCCCAGCTTGACCCCGGCCGACAGGGTGCTGCCCAGGCGCATGCCGGCGCGAGTGGCGCGCCAGTAGAGATCGCGCAGCGAGTTTTTCGGCAGCGGCGCGGCCAGCTCCTCAGCTTCGGCGCAGGTGGCGCCCAGGCGGTCGGCGTCGAGCAGCGAGGGGCGCGTCACGGGCTCCTCGAAGTTGCGCAGGATGAAGCGTCGCGCGCGGCTCAGGGCATGGCCACGGTCGCGTTCGCCGAGGGTGTCGTGGAAGAAGCCCGGTAACAGGTGCTTTTCCTTGCGCAGGCTGCCGAGGCGCTCGAAGAAGTCTTCCTGCGGTTTGCGATGGACGACGAAGTCGGCGCCGGAGATCAGCAGTTGCGTCGGCACCTGGATCGCCTGAGCGTCGGCGACGATGCGGTCTGCGGCTTCATACAGGCCCAGCAGCATGGTCACCGAGATGGGCCGGGCGATCAGCGCGTCGTTCTCGAAGGAGGCAATACGCTGCGGGTCGTGGCTAAGCAAGCCGGCTTTCACGTAACTGTTGACGAAGAAGTTGCCGCGCCAGGCGTGCAGCAGCTTCAAACCAGGGCGGGCGAAGGGTACGTAGAGCTTGACCTTGAATGCCGGCGAGGCGAGCACCAGGCAGCGCACCTTGGGTGCGTAGTCATGGGCCCAGGTGGCGATGATTACCGCGCCGACGCTTTGCGCCACCACGGCCAGGTTCTCTTCGACGATGCCGTGCTGGCTGCCGATGTGCTCGATGAAGGTCTGTACGTCGCGCACGCTGGTGGCGAAGCTCGGGCTGTCGCCACGGGCGCCGGGCGAGAGGCCATGGCCGCGGGCGTCCCAGGCGAAGAAGTCGCAGTGCGGCAGGTCCAGCTCGTCTACCAGGTGGGCCATGCGCCCGCCATGTTCGTGGCCGCGGTGGAACAGCAGCACGGCCTGACGTGGGCCGTCGCCAGGCGCAGTCGCTGGCCAATGGCGATAGCTCAGCTCGACGCCGTCATGGGTGCTGAAGGTCTGAAACTGTACGGGGCGCATGGAATCTCCTTATTCCGGGGAAGGGCTCAGGCCGTTTCGGCCAATCCCTGGCGAACGCGGTTATAGAGCGTATAGAGCAGCAGGGCGAGGATCAGGGCCAGCAGCAGGTTGATCCACAAGGTGGGTAGCAGGCCGCTGGCGACGCCGGCACCGAGCACGCCAAAGCAGAAGGCGCGGTCGCTCTTGCCCATTGGCCCGTCGTAGCGGCGTGACGCGCCAACCATGGGGCCAAGCACGCCGGCGTATTCGCTGATCACCGCCAGCAGCACGACGATCACCACTAACAGCGGTGAGACGCCCGGCAGCAACGCGAAGGGCAGATACAGGGCGCTGTCGGCGATGACGTCGCAGAGTTCGTTGAGGTAGGCGCCAAGCTTCGATTGCTGGCCGAACTCACGGGCGAGCATGCCGTCGACGGCATTCAGAGCCATGCGCAGCAGCATCCACACGGGGATCAGGGCGAACAGCCAGGTGATATGGCTGAAGCCTGCGAGCAGGGCACCGAGCAGTACGGAGACCAGGGCCGCGGCCAGGGTCACCTGATTGGCGGTGACGCCGCGCGCATAAAGACGCTCGACGCCAGGGCGCAGCAGGTTCTGGAAGGCCGGTTTGAGCTGGTAGATCGATGGCATGGCAGCGAAGTCCTTTTCTTGTCCCATCTTCGGTCATTGCCGCGGGCGAGACTGTGAACCCATCGAGGTAGACGCAGATTCAGCGCTGGCGCAGCAATGGCTTGTGCGCCAGCCCTACCTCTGAGGCACAACTTATACCCTGGACGGTGATTTTCCTAGCGCGGCGAATTGGCCAGCAAAATCAGTCAGATACAAGCGCTAGTGGCCCTTTGGTTATATTTGACGCACAGCTTATCCACAGATCAGGCGGTTTCCGCGAGGCGGCTCAGCTGCGGTTCTTCACCGCGTAGCTCGGTCTGCTGCTGGCACACCCACTGAAAGGCACGTTCGTTGAGTTCGGCGATGGCACGCGGGCCTTCGCCTTCGGCGTACATCGGTGCGCCGATGATCACCTGAACCGTTCCCGAGCGCTTCGACCAGCCGGCCTTGGGCCAGAATTCGCCGGCGTTGTGGGCGATGGGCAGCACCGGCAAGCCGGCGTTGACCGCGAGCGCCGCGCCGCCGCGGGAGAACTTGCCGATCTGGCCTGGCGGAATTCGCGTGCCCTCGGGGAAAACCAGCACCCAGGCGCCCTGCTTGAGGCGCTCATCGCCCTGCTTGGCCAGTTGCTTGAGCGCTGCCTTGGGGTTGCTGCGGTCGATGGCGATGGGCTTGAGCAGGGCCATGCCCCAGCCGAAGAACGGCACGCGCAGCAGCTCGCGCTTGACCACCTGCGACAGTGGCTCGAAGAAACCGCAGAGGAAGAAGGTTTCCCAGGTGCTCTGGTGATTGGCGAGGATCACGCAGGGGCGCTCAGGGATGTTCTCCATACCGCGCACTTCATAGCGGATGCCGACGATTACCTTGGCCAGCCACACCCCGCAATTGCACCAGGCCTGGACGACGAAGCGGTAGCGCTGGCGGAACGGCAGCAAGGGCGCGACCACCAGGCTGATCAGGCACCAGAAGAACGAGCTGGACGACAGCAGCAGGTAGAAAAGCGTGATTCTGAGGGCCTGCAGGATCGCCATGTACTTCGCACCTTATGAGAGCAGTTGATCGGCGACGGCCGCCAGATCATCGAATACCAGGGTTCCTGGCGGCAGAGGCTTGGCCAGGGTGCGTTCGCCCTTGCCGGTTTTCACCAGCACGGGCTGACAATCGACGGCCAGCGCCGCCTGCAGGTCACCACTGGTATCGCCAACGAACCAGGTTCCTGGAAGATCCGTGGCGTAGTGCGCAGCGATCTGTTTGAGCATGCCCGGTTTCGGTTTGCGGCAGTCGCAGCCGTCGTCCGGACCATGCGGGCAGTGCACGATCAGGCCGACTTCACCGCCCTGCTCGGCCACCAGCTCGCGCAGACGCGCATGCATCGACTCCAGGGTCGCCAGGTCGTAATAACCCCGGGCGATGCCGGACTGATTGGTGGCCACGGCCACCGTCCAGCCGGCTTTCGACAGGCGCGCGATGGCTGCGATCGACGAAGCAATCGGCAGCCATTCGTCGAGCGTCTTGATATAGGCGTCGGAGTCTTGGTTGATGACGCCGTCGCGGTCGAGGATCAGTAGTTTCATGCAGCCATTTCACATTCTGCCGAAGGAGCGAGCCGTGCCCGCTCCTTCAGGGGGACGTCAGCCCAGTACCGAGATGTCCGCCACGCCGAGGAACAGCCCACGCAGGCGGGCCAGCAGGGCGTAACGGTTGGCGCGCACGCGCGCGTCTTCGGCGTTGACTAGCACCGCCTCGAAGAAGGCGTCGACCGGCTCACGCAGACTGGCCAGCTTGGCCAGTGCCTCGTTGTACTGACGCGCAGCGGCCAGCGGTTGTACGGCCTGGTCGGCCTGCTGGATGGCGGCGTGCAGGGCGAACTCGCTGGGATTGTCGAAGTAGTGCGCCTCGACCTGAGCGGCGACGCCACCTTCGGCCTTGCTCAGCAGGTTCGACACACGCTTGTTGGCGGCAGCCAGGGCTTCAGCCTGCGGCAGCGTGCGGAAGGCCTGCACGGCCTGCACGCGCTGGTCGAAGTCCAGTGGCGAGGTCGGGTTGACTGCGCGCACCGACTGGTACACGGCCACTTCGACGCCTTCGTCCTCGTAGCGCGCACGCAGACGATCGAAGATGAACTCCAGCACCTGGGCGGCCAGGCCGTCGGTCTTGACCTTGCCGGCGTACTGGGCGACGGCGAAGTCGACCGCAGCGGCCAGATCCAGATCCAGGCCCTTCTCGATCAGGATGCGCAGCACGCCGAGGGCGGCGCGACGCAGGGCGTAGGGGTCCTTCGAGCCGGTCGGCAGCATGCCGATACCGAAGATGCCAACCAGGGTGTCGAGCTTGTCGGCCACGGCCACGGCAGCGCCGGTCAGGGTGCTCGGCAGTTCGGCACCGGCACCGCGCGGCATGTACTGCTCGTTCAGGGCCAGGGCGACATCTTCCGGCTCACCGTCGTTGAGCGCGTAGTAGTAACCGGCGATGCCCTGCATCTCGGGGAATTCGCCGACCATCTCGGTGGCCAGGTCGCACTTGCACAGCAGACCGGCACGGGCCGCGCGCTGGGCATCGCCGCCGACTTCGCGGGCGATGAAACCGGCCAGCGCCGAGACGCGCTGGGCCTTGTCGAATACCGAGCCGAGCTGGGCCTGGAACACCACGTTGGCCAGGCGCTGGTTGAAGCCTTCGAGTTTCTGCTTCTTGTCCTGCTTGAAGAAGAACTCGGCATCGGTCAGGCGCGGACGCACGACTTTCTCGTTACCCGAGACGATCTGCGCCGGGTCCTTGGACTCGACGTTGGCCACGGTGATGAAGCGCGGCAGCAGCTTGCCGCTCGCATCGAGCAGGCAGAAGTACTTCTGGTTGTCCTGCATGGTGGTGATCAGCGCTTCCTGCGGTACTTCGAGGAAGCGCTCCTCGAACGAGCAGACCAGCGGCACCGGCCATTCCACCAGCGCGGTCACTTCGTCCAGCAGCGCCGGCGGCACGATGGCCGTGCCCTGCTCGGCGGCGGCCAGTTCGTCGACGCGGCGGCTGATGATCTCGCGGCGCTCGGCGAAGTCGGCCAGCACATAGGCGCTGCGCAGGTCTTCGGCGTAGCTCGTCGGGCTGCTGATGCGCACGTCGCGGTTGGCGTGGAAGCGATGGCCACGGGAGACGCGACCGGCCTTCTGGGTGAGGATCTCGCAATCGACCACGGCATCGCCGAACAGCATCACCAGCCACTGGGTCGGGCGCACGAACTCGTCGCGACGGGCGGCCCAGCGCATGCGTTTGGGGATCGGCAGGTCGTTCAGCGAGTCGGCGACGATGGTCGGCAGCAGGTTCACCGCCGGTTGGCCGGGGATGTGCTGGGCGAAGCGCAGTTTCGGCCCGCTGCGGTCGATATCGGCGATGTCCACGCCGCACTTGCGGGCGAAGCCGAGGGCGGCCTGGGTCGGGTTACCGTCGGCGTCGAAGGCCGCCTGGATGGGCGGGCCGTCGAGGTTCATGCTGCGGTCGGCCTGCTGCGCTTCGAGCTGCTCGACCAGCACCGCCAGACGGCGCGGCGCGGCATAGGCGCGGGCGCTGGCATAGTTCAGGCCGGCGGCCTTGAGGCCTTTCTCGACCCCCGCGAGGAAGGCGTCGCCGAGGGTTTTCAGCGCTTTCGGTGGCAGCTCTTCGGTGCCCAGCTCGACCAGGAAATCTTGTGCACTCATGCTTGCGCCTCCGCGTTGTTGCCTTGCCCTTCGTCTTGCAGCAGACCCGACTCCTTGAGCTTGCTCAGCACTTCATCACGCAGCTCGGGCGTGGCCATCGGGAAGCCGAGGCGGGCACGCGCCTTGAGGTAGCTCTGCGCCACATCGCGGGCCAGCGTGCGCACACGCAGGATGTACTGCTGGCGGGCGGTCACCGAGATGGCGCGGCGCGCATCGAGCAGGTTGAAGGTGTGCGAGGCCTTGAGCACCATTTCGTAGGTCGGCAGCGGCAGGTCGAGGGCGATCAGGCGGTTGGCCTCGCTCTCGTAGAAGTCGAACAGCTCGAACAGCTTCTCGACGTTGGCGTGCTCGAAGTTGTAGGTGGACTGCTCCACCTCGTTCTGGTGGAACACGTCGCCGTAGGTCACGGTGCCGAACGGGCCGTCGGTCCAGATCAGGTCGTAGACCGAGTCGACGCCCTGCAGGTACATGGCCAGGCGTTCCAGACCGTAGGTGATCTCGCCGGTGACCGGGTAGCACTCGATGCCACCGGCCTGCTGGAAGTAGGTGAACTGGGTGACTTCCATGCCGTTGAGCCAGATTTCCCAGCCCAGGCCCCAGGCGCCGAGGGTCGGCGATTCCCAGTTGTCTTCGACGAAGCGGATGTCATGGACTTCCGGGTCGAGGCCGATGGCCTTCAGCGAGCCCAGGTAAAGCTCCTGGAAGTTCTCCGGGTTGGGCTTGAGGACCACCTGGAACTGGTAATAGTGCTGCAGGCGGTTGGGGTTCTCGCCGTAGCGGCCATCGGTCGGGCGACGCGAAGGCTGCACGTAGGCGGCATTCCAGGTCTCCGGGCCAACGGCGCGCAGGAAGGTGGCGGTGTGGAAGGTGCCGGCGCCCACTTCCATGTCGTAGGGTTGCAGCACTACGCAGCCCTGCTCGGCCCAGTAGTTCTGCAGGGCCAGGATCAGGTCCTGGAAGGTGCGCACGGCAGGCTTGTTCTGGCTCACGAAAAAATCACCTGTGGAGGCTTGCGAGGGAAAGCCGGGGAGTATATCGAAACTCGGCGCAGGCCGCAGGGTACGGCATATCGGCATCACCCAGGATGTAGCTGAGCTGTATTTATATCCAGTTATTTTGCCGCTATAGTCATCGCTTCGACCCTGACCGAGGCCCACAGCCATGCCCCGCTGCTTCTGGTGTACCGACGATCCGCTCTACCAGGCTTATCACGACGAGGAGTGGGGAGTGCCGCAGCGCGATGCCGGTCATCTGTTCGAGATGCTGCTGCTCGAAGGCGCGCAGGCCGGGCTGTCGTGGATCACCGTGCTGAAGAAGCGCGAACGTTATCGCCAGGTGCTGCACGGGTTCGATCCCGAGCGTCTGGCGCGCCTGCGCGATGAAGAGATCGAGGTGCTGATGCAGGACCCCGGGATCATCCGCAATCGCCTCAAGCTCAAGGCCGTACGCCAGAACGCCCAGGCCTGGCTGAAGCTGGAGGATCCGGTGACCTGGCTCTGGTCGTTCGTTGGCGGCGTGCCGAAGATCAACCACTTCAGTGATCGCAGCCTGATGCCGGCGGTAACGCCCGAGGCCGAGGCGATGAGCAAGGCGCTGAAGAAGGCCGGCTTCACCTTCGTCGGCCCGACCATCTGCTATGCCTTCATGCAGGCCACGGGTATGGTGATGGACCACACCACCGACTGCGACCGCTATGCGCAACTGAGGGCGCCATGACCACCATCACCACACTGGATCAATTGCTGGCACTGTACGGCGAAAGCCACGAACGCTCGCGGCGCAAGGAGCTGCCCCGACTGATCGCACCCTACCGTGCGCTGATCGAGGCGTCGCCCTTCGTGGTCCTGGCCAGCGTTGGTCCCGATGGTCTGGATTGCTCGCCGCGTGGCGATGCGCCTGGTTTCGTGCACATCCTCGACGATCAGACCCTGCTGCTGCCAGATCGCCCCGGCAACAACCGCATCGACAGCCTGCGCAACATCGTGCAGAACCCGCAGGTGGCGTTGTTGTTCCTGATTCCGGGTGTCGGCGAGAGCCTGCGGGTCAACGGCCGTGCCGAGATATCCCTGGATCCCGAGCTGCTGGAGCTGGGTCGTGCCCAGGGCAAGTTGCCGCGCAGCGCGCTGCGTATTCATATCGACAGCTGCTACTTCCAGTGCTCCAAGGCGGCGCTGCGTTCGGGCTTGTGGGAGGCCGCCCGCCAGGTCGAGCGCGCCAGCCTGCCCAGTGCCGGCGATATCTTCCGCTGCATCTATGAGGAGTTCGACGTCGAGGCCTATGAACGTGACCTGCAGCAAAGGCTTCGGACCGGCCTGTACTGACTGCATTGCCCCCCATCGCTACAATTGACGTTTTTCTGAGCGGTTGGAGTCTGTCGTGGAAAAACTCAAGGGCGCCCTGGTGGTCGGCTTTTTGCGCCTGTTCGCGCTGCTGCCCTGGCGTGCCGTGCAGGCCGCAGGCAACGCCATCGGCTGGCTGATGTGGAAGCTGCCGAACAGCTCGCGCGACGTGGCGCGCATCAACCTGGCCAAGTGCTTCCCCGAGCTCAGCGAGGCCGAGCGCGAGCGCCTGCTTGGGCAAAGCCTCAAGGACATCGGCAAGACGCTGACCGAAAGCGCCTGTGCCTGGATCTGGCCGGCGCACAAATCGCTCGAACTGGTGCGCGAAGTGGAAGGCCTGGAGGTACTGCAACAGGCGCTGGCCTCGGGCAAGGGAGTGGTCGGCATCACCAGCCATCTGGGCAACTGGGAGGTGCTCAATCACTTCTATGGTCGTCAGTGCAAACCGATCGTTTTCTATCGCCCGCCGAAGCTCAAGGCAGTCGACGAGCTGCTACAGCAGCAGCGCGTGCAGATGGGCAACCGTGTAGCGCCGTCGACCAAGGAAGGCATCCTGCGCATCATCAAGGAAGTGCGCTCGGGCGGTTCCGTGGGTATTCCGGCCGACCCGGAACCGAGCCGTTCGGCGGGGGTGTTCGTGCCCTTCCTCGGCACCACTGCGCTGACCAGCAAGTTCGTGCCGGGCATGCTGGCGGGTGGCAAGGCAGTCGGGGTGTTCCTGCATGCTGTGCGCCTGGACGACGGCAGCGGCTACAAGGTGATTCTCGAGGCCGCGCCGCAGGGCATGTACAGCGAGGACGTGGAAGAGGGCGTGGCGGCAATGAGTGAGGTGATCGCGCGTTATGTGCGTACCTACCCGAGCCAGTACATGTGGAGCATGAAGCGCTTCAAGAAACGCCCCGATGGCGAGGCGAAGTGGTACTGACGTACTGCTTGCGAGCGCGATGCTGAACGAAGGCGCCTTGATGGCGCCTTTTTTCCGTCGACTATTGGGAATTGATTCGGTTTTGCGCTATTAAAGGCTGCATTGTCAGCCCAGCCCGGAGCCTCCATGTCGAACCAGCGTCAGCAGGTGCGTACCCCGATGAAGTGCCGGATCAAGATCAGCCACCCCAGTTTCGGTGAGTTGCTGGCACAGACCCGTGACCTGTCCGACAGTGGCGTCTACGTGAAGCACCCGGATATGGCGGGCCTGTCGGTCGGCACCGAGGTGACCGGCCAGGTGCAGGATCTGCCCTTCCCCGCGCCGGTATTGAAGATGGAAGTGGTGCGTGTGGATGCCGAAGGGGCGGGCCTGCGTTTTCTCGGCGAGGCCTGAGCGGCTGCATGCCGCTCGAATGTTTCAGATCAATGGAACATTCTGTTACATCTACACTCTGATCAAAACCTCACTCCGAGGGTGCGTCCATCAGAGGCGTTTTCGACATGAGTCGAGCGGTACCCGATCTTCCCATCCAGGGCGCTGACGCGCCTGATCTTCTACCCCCTTCACAACCCGGCTGGCTGCAACGCAACCGTCACCTGATCGGCCTCGGTCTGTCGCTGCTGCTGTTCGGCGTGGCGCTGCTCGCCTGCTGGCATCTGGTGCGCGAGATCAACCCGGATCAGGTGCGTGATTCGCTGGCCGCCGTGCCGCCGCAGGCGCTGCTCGGCGCTTTGCTGGCAACCGTGCTGGGCTTTGTGGTGATGCTCGCCTACGAGTGGTCGGCCAGCCGTTATGCCAACGTCCATCTGCCGCCACCGATCCTGGCGTTGGGCGGTTTCTGCGCCTTCGCCATCGGCAATGCCATCGGCCTGTCGGCGCTGTCCGGCGGTTCGGTACGTTATCGCCTGTATGGGCGCAGCGGCCTGGGTGCGGGCGATGTGGCGCGCATGAGCCTGTTCGCCAGCCTGTCGCTTGGCGTCAGTCTGCCGATTCTCGCGGCGCTGGCGGCGCTGTTCGACCTGGAGGACGCCGCCGCTGCGCTACGCCTGCCTCAGCCGTTGTTGGCGGTGCTAGCCGTCGCCGTGCTGGTCGGGGCGTTGACCCTGGTGCTGCTGGTGAGCCGCAAACGTCTGGCCGAGCGCCCTGCTCCCGGCTGCTGGCAGGTGGATTTCGGGCGTTTCAGCCTGCGTCTACCGGGCGCGCGGATGAGCCTGACGCAGTTGCTGATCAGCAGTCTCGACGTATTGATCGCCGCCAGCGTGCTGTACCTGCTGCTGCCCGACGCGCCGCCTTTTTCCTCGTTCGTGCTGATCTACATGCTGGCGCTGGCGGCCGGGGTGCTCAGCCATGTGCCGGGCGGCGTCGGGGTGTTCGAGGCGGTGCTGCTGGCGGCCTTTTCCTCGCGCATCGACCCGGCCGGGCTGGTTGCGGCCATGCTGCTCTATCGCCTGCTCTACGTGGTGCTGCCACTGGTAAGCGCCGGGCTGCTGTTGCTCGCTGCCGAGGCGCGCCGTCTGTGGTTCCCGCGCCAGGTGGCACGTGTTGCCAGTGGCATGGCGGTGCCTGTGCTGGCGTTGCTGGTGTTCTGTGCCGGCACACTGCTGTTGTTTTCCGGGGTGACGCCGACCATGGACGAGCATTTGGAAGCGCTGGGCTTTCTCATGCCGCCGCAATTGATCGCCGCCTCGCACCTGGCCGCCAGCCTGGTGGGCACGCTCTGCCTGCTGCTGGCGCAAGGCTTGCGTCGGCGCCTGTCGGCGGCCTGGGCCCTGACTCTGGTGCTGCTCTGTCTGGGCGTGGTGCTGTCGCTGCTCAAGGGTTTCGACTGGCCGGAGGCGCTCGCCCTGGCGGTCATTGCCGGCTTGCTGGCGCTGTTTCGCCGAGAGTTCTACCGCCGCAGCCGACTGATGGAGGTGCCTGCGTCCGGCCTGGGTCTGGCGGCCACGGTTGGCGTGATCGCCGCCTCGGTCTGGCTGCTGCTGTTCGCTTATCAGGATGTCGCCTACAGCCATCAGCTGTGGTGGCAGTTCGAACTCGATGCCAATGCACCGCGCGGCCTGCGTGCGGCGCTGGGCAGTGCGCTGGTGTTGCTGGCGGTCGGTCTGACCTGGCTGCTGCGCGCCACGCCGCCGAGCATCAGCCTGCCGGACGAAACCGCGCTGCTACGTGCTCGCGCCATCGTTCAGGCCTCACGGCAGCCGGAGGGTAGCCTGGCCCTGAGTGGCGACAAGGCGCTGCTGTTCCACCCCGATGGCGATGCGTTTCTGATGTACGCCCGTCGTGGGCGCAGCCTGGTGGCGCTGTTCGATCCGATCGGGCCGAGCGCCGCGCGTGCCGAGTTGATCTGGCAGTTCCGCGACCTGTGCGACCGCCACCATGCGCGGCCGGTGTTCTACCAGGTGCGTGCGGAGAACCTGCCGGGCTACGTCGATATCGGCCTGACCGCACTGAAACTGGGCGAAGAGGCGCTGGTGGACCTGAAGACCTTCGACCTGGCCAGCAACGGCAAGGAAATGAAGGCCCTGCGCTACACCTGGAACCGTGGCCAGCGCGATGGCCTGAGCCTGGAATTTCACGCTCCTGGCCAGGTGCCTCTGGACGAACTGCAGAGCATTTCCAGCGCCTGGCTGCAGGGCAAGAACGTGCGCGAGAAGGGCTTTTCCCTGGGCCGTTTCAGCCCCGAGTACCTGGCGCATTTCCGCGTCGTGGTGGTGCGTTTCGAGGGCCGCGCCGTGGCCTTCGCCAACCTGCTCGAATGCGAGACGCGCGCGGTGGCCAGCCTCGATCTGATGCGCGTGCTGCCGGATGCGCCGAAGTCGACCATGGAGTTCCTCATGCTCGGCCTGATCCAGCAGTTCCAGAGCGAGGGCTATGCGCGTTTCAGCCTCGGCATGGTGCCGCTGGCCGGCCTGCAGACGCGCAAGGGCGCGCCGCTGCCGCTGCGCCTGGGCGCACTGGTGTTCGATCGCGGTGAGAGTTTCTACAACTTCCAGGGGCTGCGCCGCTTCAAGGACAAGTTCCTGCCGCAGTGGGAGCCGCGTTACCTGGCCGTGCCGGCCGGGCTCGACCCCTGGATGGCATTGGCCGATACCGCGACGTTGATCGCGGGCGGCCTGGGTGGACTGGTGAGGCGTTGAGATGAGCAAGACGATTAGGACGCTGGGCGGATTGCTGCTGGTGGTGGCCCTGGCGGCTGGCGCTGCGGGTTGGTGGTGGTCGACGCGCGGGGAGACCCGCATCGAGACGCTGCAGATACAAGGCGCGTCGGCGCAACTGCTCAGTCAGGGCGAGGCGCGCCAGCGCGTGTTGGTGATCGCGCCGGCTGGCCAGGCGCTGGACGAAACCAGGTTACGGCGGCTTGCCGAGGCAGGCGATCTGCGTTTGCTGCAATTGCCCTTCGTCGCGGGCGACTGCAAGGCGCAACAGCAGTTGCTCAGCCAGGCCAGCGAACGCCTGGGCGGCGCGCCGACCCTGGTGGCGGGTGTCGGCCCGGCGGCGGCGATGGCCTGGCGCTGGCTGGCGGCGCAGCACGATGATCAGGCTCAGGCACTTTCGGTCGGCTTCGATCTGGCCAAGCCCGATTGCGCCGACCCCTTGCCGGATAAGGCCGAGCATGGCCACTGGATCGCCTTGTGGAACGACAATCCGGGTGATGACAACGCGCGCTTCCTGCGTGAGCAGAGCAACGGCGAGTCGCGCATCGGCACGCTGGGTACGCCGCTGCCCACGCTGCTGGCCGATCAGCTGCAGCAGCTGCTCGCCGGCCAGGGCGCGGCGATGCCGGTGATCGAACATCCCTCGGTGCAACCGGCCGATACCCTGACCCTGTTCTATTCCGGGGACGGCGGCTGGCGCGACCTGGACCGCGCCTCCGCCGAGTACATGGCCGCTGCCGGTTACCCGGTGGTGGGTATCGATACCCTGCGTTACTACTGGCAGCACAAGAGTCCGGAGCAGAGCGCCGCCGACCTGTCGCGGTTGATGCAGCAGTACCGCGACAAGTGGCATGTGAAGCGCTTCGTGCTGGCCGGCTACTCCTTCGGCGCCGACGTGCTGCCGGCGATCTACAACCGCCTGCCGGCCAGTGATCAGCAGCAGGTCGACGCCATGTTGCTGCTGGCCTTCGCCCGCAGTGGCAGTTTCGAGATCGCCGTCAGCGGCTGGCTCGGCAAGGACGGTGCGGAAGCGGCCACCGGCCCCGAACTGCGCAAGGTGCCGGCGGCCAAGGTGTATTGCATCTACGGCAGCGAAGAAGCGGCCGACAGTGGCTGCACCGAAGCCGGTGCCCCGGGCGAGCGCCTGATGATCAAGGGCGGCCACCACTTCGACGGCGACTACGCAGCCCTGGCGCAGAAGATGCTGGCGGCGATCAAGGCGCGGCAGCAGCGTTAGTCTCGCTGACGCATGCCAATGGATTGCCGTGATTCTGTAGGAGCGGATTCATCCGCGAAAAATCGCGGCTAAAGCCGCTCCTACGAAACGTCAGAGAAAATTGCTGCGGCGGGCGCTTTTGTGGGAGAGGCTGTCGGCTCCGGCATCCTGCTTCGCTCTACCTCCTGCATCCATGTGGTCGTAGTGGCGGCTGTCCCGTCGCCGCTGCAGCGCCTGCCACATGCGCCGGGCGTCTCAGTGGGCTTCGTTCACTGCACTGAGAAAGGCCTGCGTTCGCTCCTGCTGCGGGTTGCCGAATAGTTGATCCGGCGTGCCCTGCTCGTGGATGCAGCCCTGGTGGAAGAAGCACACGCGATCGGCGAATTCGCGGGCGAAGCCCATCTGGTGGGTGACCATCAGCATGGTCAGGTTGTGCTCGCTGCCCAGGCGGCGAATCACGTTGAGCACTTCGCCGCACAGCTCCGGGTCGAGCGCCGAGGTCACCTCGTCGAACAGCATCACCTTCGGCCGCATCGCCAGTGCGCGGGCGATGGCCACGCGCTGCTGCTGGCCACCGGAGAGCTGCGAGGGGTAGTGACGCAGTTTTTCGCCGAGGCCGACCATCGCCAGCAGCTCCTCGCCACGCTCGCTGGCTTCCTTCCTGCTCATGCCGAGCACCTGCATCGGCGCCTCGATCACGTTCTGCAGCGCGCACATGTGCGGGAACAGGTTGAAACTCTGGAACACCATGCCGATCTTGCCGCGCACCTTGCGCTGGTGGCTGGCGCTGGCCGGCACCAGGCGCCCATCGCGCCCGGGCATGTGGGTGAGCGGCTCGTCATCGACGGCGATCACCCCTTCATCGATGCTCTCCAGGGTCATCAGCGCACGCAGCAGGGTCGACTTGCCCGAGCCGCTGGGGCCGATGATCGCCACCTTCTCGCCGGGGGCGACGTCGAGGTTGAGTTTGTTGAGCACGGTAAGGTTGCCGTAACGCTTGGTCACGTCACTAAAGCGGACGATGGGCTGGGTCATGGAGGAACTCCCTGCGGCGTCTGTAGAGTTTAGAAAGGCAGTCATCGGGCAGTGACCTCCAGGCGATCTTCCATGCGCCGCACGCACCAGGCCAGGGCCAGGCTCAGCAGCAGGAAGAAAATACCGACCATGGTGATGGGCTCGAGGTAGCGGAAGCTCTCCGAGCCGATGTTCTTGGCTTGCTGCATGATCTCCACCACGGTGATCGCCGACAGCACCGGGGTGTCCTTGAGCATGGCCACCAGGTAATTGCCCAGCGCCGGCAGGATCGGCCGCAGCGCCTGCGGCAGGATGATCTGCCGGTACGCCGACAGTGGCGACATGTTCAGCGCCGTCACCGCCTCCCACTGGCCGCGCGGCACTGCATCGAGGCCGGCGCGGTACACCTCGGCGGTGTAGCAGGCGTAGTGCAGGGCGATGCCGAGAATGCCCGCCTGCAGCGCAGTGAGGTTGAGGCCGTAGTTGGGGAATACGTAGAACAGGAAATACACCTGGATCAGCAGCGGGGTGCTGCGGATGAACTCGATCAGCCCGGCCACCGGCCAGGACAGCCACAGGAGCCTGCTGCGCCGGGCGATGGCCAGCAGCAGGCCAACGACGATGGCGATGGCGAAGCCGGCGAAGGTGATCAGTAGGGTATTGAGCGAGGCCTTGAGAAGATCCGGGAGGATGCTCAGGGCGAAGTTCCAGTCGAAGAAGTTCATTGCAGGCCTCCGCGCATCCGGCCACGGCTCAGGCGCCTTTCCAGCAGGCGCATGCCGAGGTTGATCACCTGGGCCATGAGGAAATACAGCAGCAGGGCCAGGGCGAAGATCTCCAGGGTCATGAAGGTCGCCTGGTCCAGCTGACGGGCGCGGAAGGCCAGGTCAGACAGGGTGATCAGCGACACCAGCGATGTGTTCTTCAGCAGCTCGATCAGCAGGTTGGTACCCGGTGGAATCGCCGCCAGCAGCGCCTGCGGTAGGATGATGCGCAGGAAGCGTTTGGACGGGCGCATGTTCAGCGCGGTACAGGCCTCGTACTGACCCTTGGCCACCGAGCGGATGGCGCCGCGCATCACCTCCGCGCCATAGGCGCCGATGTGCAGGCCGAGGCCGACGACGGCCACGGTGAAGGCGCTCATCTCGACGTTGAACGGCGGCATCGGCAGCACGAAATACAGCCAGAACAGCTGCACCAGCAGCGAAGTGCCGCGGAATATCTCGATGTAGGTGATCGCCAGCCAGCGCAGCGGGCCAATCGGCGACAGCCGGCCGAGGGCGGCGATGACTGCGCTGACGATGGCCAGCAGCGAGCCCCAGAAGGTGACTTGCACGGTGACCCAGGCGCCTTGCAGCAGCAGGGGAAGAAGATCGGTCATGAATGTCTACCGCTCTATGCACGGAAAGGCGCCACGCACCAGGGGTGCGCGGCGTGATCCGTTCATTACTGGCCGCAGAGTTCGGCGGCGGTCTTGTCGGTGATGTTGGACTGGTCGAAGCCGAAGGGCTTGACCGTGGCCAGGTGCTCTTCGCTACCGATCCATTTCTTCAGCTCGGCATTGACCGCGTCGCGCAGGTCCTTGTCTTCCGGGCGGAAGGCCAGCGCACCGTAGCCGGTGTGGGATGGGTCGTCCTTGAATTCGGCGATGGCTTCGACGCCGTCGCCGCCCTTGTCGGCCAGGCCCTTCATGGTCAGCTGGGTGCCGACTGCGGCATCGGCACGGCCGGCGCGCACAGCCTGTAGCTGCGCGGTGGTGTCCGGTACCTGGAGTATCTGCTCATCGGTGATGCCGGCGCTGCGGGCATAACCCAGGTTCACCGTGCCGGACATGATCGCCACCTTGGCCCCGCTCTTGGCGATGTCGTCGTAGCTGTGCAGGTCTTTCGGGTTGCCGGTTTTCACCAGCAGGGTATCGGGCAGCTGGTAGTGCGGGTCGGTGAACAGTACCTGCTTGCAACGCTCTGGGGTGATGTACATGCCGGCGGCGATCAGGTCGAAGCGGCTGGCACGCAGCCCGGGGATCAGTGAACCCCACTCGGTGAGCACCGGGTTGATCTTCTCGACGCCCATGCGCTCGAAGATCTTCCTGACGATTTCCGGCGATTCGCCAGTGACGCTGCCGTCGAGGGCGGTGTAGGCGAAGGGGGTTTCGTTGGCGTAGCCGATGCGCACGCTGCTGCTGTCCTTGACCTTGTCCAGGGTCGAGGCCTGGGCGCCGGCAGCGAGGCCGGTGAGCAGGGCGCAGGCCAGCGCGAGGCGGCCGAAGCGGGAGGGAATAACGCTACTCATCTTGGTGTTCTCCTGTTTTTTTGTAGTCCGCCAACGGCGGCGTGCTGTGTTAGGAGGCAGGTAAATCAAGAGCGTTGGTGCGCAGCAGGTCTGCGCCGGGTGGTGTTGTTCTGAGTTGCCGAGGCACTGTTTCCACCCTTGGCCCGAGCATACAAAGGCTTTTTTCGCTACGGCATTGCACTAGGACAATTGAATCGCAATGCCTCACGCGGGATGCTGGCGTGCAGTCGCCACAGGGAACCATCGATGCATAACTGGAAGAAGGCCCTGGCCAACGCTCGCCCGGGCGAATCGAAATACAAGCTGCTGGTCCAGGCGGTCGCCGCCGACATCGAACAGGGTACCCTGATCGATGGCCAACGGTTGCCTCCGCAGCGTCAGGTCTCTGACGCCCTGGGCATCAGCGTGCAGACCGTGACCAACGCCTACAAGGAGCTGGAGCGCCAGGGCCGCGTGCGTTGCGAAGTGGGCCGTGGCAGCTTCGTCTCGCGGCGTACCAGCGAGCGTGTGGCCACCAGCATGCTCGATCGCAGCGAGCAGGCGCTGATGGACTTTTCCAACGCGCGCATCCTGCACACCGACGCCCACGACCGCCTATGGCGACAGACCTGCCTGGAGCTGGCGCAGGAGCCGGATCAGCCGTGGATTCACGCCTTCCGCCCGATTGCCGGCATGCAGCATCAGCGCGAGTCCGCAGTGCGCTGGTTGGCGCGCCTGGGCATGGACGTGGGTATCGAGGACGTGCTGCTGACCAGCGGCGCGGCCCACGGCATCTTCCTCGCCCTGGCGACGCTGGCCGGCCCGGATGACGTGGTGCTCTGCGAAGGTCTGACCGACCACGGCGCCATTGGCAGCTCGCAGGTGCTCGGTTTCACCCTCAAGGGCCTGGAGATGGATCGCTACGGGCTGAACCCCGAGCACTTCGAGGACATGTGCGGCAATGAACGGATCACCGCGCTGGTCTGCACGCCCAATCTGAACAACCCCACCAGCGCGCTGATGCCCGACGAGCGCCGCCGCGAGATTGCCGAGATCGCCCGCCGCTATGGCGTGTACATCATCGAGGACGACGTCTACGGCCCGCTGCTGGCCGGTCAGCAGAGCACACGGCCGCTCAGTCATTACGCGCCGGAACTGTCGTTCTACTGCACCAGCATGACCAAGTCGGTGCTCACCGGCCTGCGCATCGGCTACCTGGTGATGCCCAAGCGCCTGGCGCTGCGCACCGAGAGCATCCTGCGGGTCAACAGCTGGATGGCGCCGTCGCTGCTGGGTGAAATCGCCACGCGCTGGATCGACTCCGGCGAGGCCGAGGAGCTGGTACAGCTGCAGCGCCAGTTGCTGGCCAACCGGCAGGCTTTGGTGGAGCAGGAGCTGGGCGAGCACCTGATCGGCAACCATCCCTATTCGCTCAACAGCTGGCTGCGCGTGCCCGAAGGCTGGGAAACCGACGGTCTGCTGCGCGAGCTGCGTCGGCGTAACGTGGCACTGACCCTGCCCGATCCTTTCGTCCCGCCCGGCATGCCCAGGCCGCGTGCGGTGCGGCTGTGCGTCGGCGCCGAATGCAGCGAGGCGAAGATGTGCCAGGGCGTGCAGATCGTCCGCGACGTGTTTGGGCAGTACCCGAAGGTGCATGATTTCTAAGTGGCTGTAGGGTGGACGTCGCTTTCCACGTCCACCGCAACGGTGGATCGATGGTTCGGTTGATCGATAAAGCGTGATCCACCCCACGGACTCGACGGCGAGCGGATTAAGCCCCCTCTCCCGCTTGCGGGAGAGGGCTCTTGTAGCCGGATGAAATCCGGGAGTGGTTTGCACCGGTGCTTGCGCGTTGCATCGGTGCGCACAGCGCACCCTACGCAAACGCACCGATGTCCACCTCTTGAAGCCCACCAGTAAAAAATCGTCCTAGTACATTCGGTCACTCAATTTCCCGCTCATACACTCGGTCGCACACCTTCACGGAATGTGCGCCATGTCTTCCATCCACTTCGATGATCTGCTTCAGGCCCGCCAGCGTATCGCCGGTCTGGTGCGTCAGACACCGCTGGAGCATTCGCCGAGTCTGAGCCGTCTGGCTGGCGTGCCGGTGTGGCTGAAGCTGGAGTCGCAGCAGGCCACCGGCAGTTTCAAGCTACGTGGTGCGAGCAATGCGGTGGCGCAGCTGGATGCCGAGCACAAGCGCTGCGGCGTGGTCACCGCGTCCACCGGTAATCACGGCCGCGCCCTGGCCTTCGCCGCCGCGCAGCTGGGCGTGAAGGCCATCGTCTGCCTCTCCGAACTGGTGCCGCAGAACAAGGTGCGTGCGATTCGTGAACTGGGCGCCGAGGTGGTGATCAGCGGCCGCAGTCAGGACGACGCTCAGCTCGAAGCGCTGCGTATCGCCCGCGAGCAGGGCGCCGCATTCATCCCGCCGTTCGACCACCCGCACGTGATCGCCGGCCAGGGCAGCCTGGGCCTGGAAATTCTCGAGCAGTGCCCGGACGTTTGCGAAGTACTGGTGCCGCTGTCCGGCGGCGGTCTGTTCGCCGGCGTGGCGCTGGCGATCAAGGCGGCCAGCCCGGCCATTCGCACCCACGGCATCAGCATGCAGCTGGGCGCCGCCATGCACGCCAGTTTACAGGCCGGCGAGCCGGTCGAGGTGGAGGAACTGCCGACCCTGGCCGATTCACTCGGCGGCGGCATCGGCCTGGACAACCGCTACACCTACGCCATCACCCGCGAGCTGTGTGACCAGGTTCATCTGCTCGACGAGGCGTCCATCGCCCGTGGCATCCGCCACGCCTACCGCGAGGAGCGGCTGGTAATCGAGGGCGCCGCCGCTGTCGGTATCGCCGCTCTGCTCGATGGCCTGATCGAGCCGCGCGGCCCGGTGGTGGTGGTGATCAGCGGCCGCAATATCGATATCGACCAGCACCTGCGCGTGCTCAATGGCGCTGACGCCTGAGGAACTCCCATGGCCAAGACCCTGATTCTCAACCAGGCCGACCTGCGCGATTGCGTCGGCCTCGACACTGACAGCCTTGCCGTGGTGGAAAACGCCTTCCGCCTGCTCGCCACCGCTGCCGTGGCGATGCCGCCGATCCTGCGTCTGGACGTGCCCGAGCATAACGGCGAGGTGGACGTGAAGACTGCCTACCTGCCTGGCGTGGCGCACTTCGCGATCAAGGTCAGCCCGGGTTTCTTCGACAATCCCAAGCTTGGCCTGCCCAGCCTCAACGGCCTGATGATGCTGTTCTCGGCGCAGACCGGCCTGGCCGACGCGCTGCTGCTGGACAACGGCTACCTCACCGCCGTGCGCACCGCCGCCGCGGGTGCCATCGCTGCCAAGTGGCTGGCCCGCGAAGACGCCAGGGTGGTCGCCGTCCTCGGTGCCGGCGAGCAGGCGCGCCTGCAGTTGCAGGCCCTGCGCCTGGTGCGCGATGTAAGCGAGGTGCGTATCTGGGCGCGCGACCCGGCCAAGGCCCAGACCATGGCCGCCGAACTCGACGATGCGCGCGCGGTGGATAGCGTCGACGCGGCGCTGGACGGCGCCGCTATCGTCATCACCACCACACCGAGCCGCGAGCCGCTGCTCCAGCTGCAGCACCTGCGCCCTGGCCTGCACATCACTGCCATGGGTTCGGATGCCGAGCACAAGAACGAGATCGCCCCGGCGGTGCTGGCGCGGGTCGACGCCTATGTCGCCGACCGCCTGAGTCAGACCCGCGTGCTGGGTGAGCTGCATCACGCCATTGCCGCCGGCCTGGTGGCTGCCGACGCCGACTTCGCCGAACTCGGCCAGATCATTGCCGGCCAGCGTCCGGGGCGTACCGCGCCCGAGCAGATCACCCTGTGCGACCTGACCGGCACTGGCGCCCAGGACACCGCCATCGCCAGCCTTGCCTATCAGCGTGCGCGGCAGGCCGGTAAAGGCCTCAACTTCGATTCATGAACCTGTGGGAGGGGCCGGGCGGCGCTTCGCTTCAGCCGTGACTGGCTTCATCGCGGCCACGGCCCCTTCCACAGCCGAAAAAACCACGGGGATTCATCCATGTCCGAAATCGTCGTCAACCTCCCCTTTAGCCGGGAGGAATATGCCCAGCGCCTGGCCAAGACGCGTAGCGCCATGCAGGCCAAGGGCATCGAACTGCTGATCGTTAGCGATCCGTCCAACATGGCCTGGCTCACCGGCTATGACGGCTGGTCGTTCTACGTGCACCAGTGCGTGCTGCTGGCGCTCGATGGCGAGCCGGTCTGGTATGGCCGTGGCCAGGACGCCAACGGCGCCAAGCGCACGGTGTTCATGCAGCAGAGCAACATCGTCGGCTACCCCGATCATTACGTGCAGTCCACCGAGCGCCACCCGATGGACTACCTGTCCAAGGAGGTCATTGTCGCGCGTGGTTGGGACACGCTCACCATCGGTGTCGAGCTGGACAACTACTACTTCAGCGCCGCCGCCTATGGCTCGCTGCAGCGCAACCTGCCCAACGCACGCTTCGTCGATGCCACCGCGCTGGTCAACTGGCAGCGGGCGATCAAGTCGCCGACCGAGATCGGCTACATGCGCATCGCGGCGAAGATCGTCGAGAAGATGCACGCGGCGATCTTCGACAAGATCGAGCCGGGCCTGCGCAAGAACGAGCTGGTCGCCGAGATCTACCGTACTGGCATCCTCGGTGCCGACGGCCACGGTGGCGACTACCCGGCCATCGTGCCGCTGTTGCCCACCGGCGCCGATGCCAGTGCGCCGCACCTGACCTGGGACGACTCGCCGATGCAGAGCGGCGCCGGTACCTTCTTCGAGATCGCCGGCTGCTACAAGCGCTACCACTGCCCGCTGTCGCGCACCATCTACCTGGGCAAGCCGCCGCAGCATTTCCTCGACGGCGAGAAGGCCGTGGTCGAAGGCATCGCCGCCGGCCTGGAAGCGGCCAAGCCGGGCAATACCACCGGCGATATCGCCCGCGCCTTCTTCAAGGTGCTGGAGAAGTTCGGCATCCACAAGGACAGCCGCTGCGGCTATCCCATCGGGGTCAGTTATCCGCCGGACTGGGGCGAGCGCACCATGAGCCTGCGCCCCAGTGACGAGAGCGTGCTGCAACCGGGGATGACCTTCCACTTCATGCCCGGCTTGTGGCTGGACGACTGGGGGCTGGAAATCACCGAGTCGATCCTGATCACCGACGGCGGCGTGGAAACCTTCTGCGACGTGCCGCGCAAGCTGTTCGTGAAGGATTGATCCTCGGCTGCCGCTCCACCTGTAGGAGCGGCTGGGCGGCGATCCGCTTTAGCCGCGAAGTTTTCCAGTCGCGGCTAAAGCCCCTCCCACAATGAGTTTCATATTGAAGGCCCGAGCATGACCCAACTGCGCGACAACCCCATCAGCCCCACGGTCGATTTCGAGCGTGACGGTGTGCAACACGGATTCCTCAAGCTGCCCTATTCCCGCGACGATTCGGCCTGGGGTGCGGTGATGATTCCGCTGACCGTGGTGAAGAATGGCAACGGCCCCACCGCGCTGCTCACCGGGGGCAATCATGGCGACGAGTACGAAGGCCCGCTGGCCCTGAGCAAGCTGGCCCAGCGCCTGCGCGCCGAGGACGTCACTGGCCGGGTGATCATCGTGCCGTTCATGAACACCCCGGCGGTGCAGGCCGGCAGCCGTACCTCACCGATCGACCAGGGCAACCTCAATCGCAGCTTCCCCGGCAAACCGGACGGCACGGTGACGCAGAAGATCGCCGACTACTTCCAGCGCACCCTGCTGCCACTGGCCGATGTGGTGCTGGACATTCACTCCGGTGGCAAGACCCTGGATTTTCTGCCCTTCGCCGCCTGCCACATGCTGCCGGACAAGAGCCAGGACGCCGCCTGCGCCGCCGGCATGCGTGCCTTCGCGGCGCCCTACTGCATGCGCATGCTGGAGCTGGACGCGGTGGGTATGTACGACACCGCCGCCGAGGAGCAGGGCAAGGTATTCGTCACCACCGAACTGGGTGGCGGCGGCAGCAGCACGGCGAAGAGCCTGGCCATCGCCGAGCGCGGCGTGCGCAACCTGCTGATCCATTTCGGCCTGCTGCAGGGCGAGATCGAAGCCGGCGAGTCGGTGATGCTCGACATGCCCGACGGCGACTGCTTCGTCGCCAGCGAGGACGACGGCCTGCTGGAGATGTGCCGCGACCTTGGCGATACGGTGGAAAAAGGCGAGGTGATCGCCCGTGTGCACAGCGCGCGCCGCACCGGCGAGCCGGCCAGAGAGTACCGCGCCAAACGCAGCGGCTTGCTCGCTGCACGACATTTTCCGGGGCTGGTGAAAGGGGGTGATACCCTCGCGGTCATCGCCGAGGTGGTGGACTAGAAACAGTCGCGGCTAAAGCCCCTCCCATAGTCTGAGTGTCTCGTGGGAGGGGCTTTAGCCGCGATCTGGCCTCTACATCTTTAAACCCTTAGCCAATCGAGAAATCCATGCACAAGCTCGACCGCTATGACCTGAAGATCCTGCGCATCCTTTCCGAGGACGGGCGGATCACCAAGTCGGCCCTGGCCGAGGCGATCAACCTGTCGGTGACGCCGGCCTGGGAGCGTGTGCGCAAGCTGGAGGCGGCCGGGCTGATCAAGGGCTACCGCGCGCAGATCGACTGGGCTGCACTGTTCAGGAGCCAGCAGGTGCTGGTGGAAATCACCCTGGCCCGCCACACCGCGCAGGACATGCGCCGCTTTGAACAGCGCATGAGCGAGGCCCCCGAGGTGGGTTTCTGCTACGCCACCGGCGGCGGCGTCGATTACATCGCGATGATCCGCGCCCGCGATGTCGATCACTACCAGCGCTTCATCGATCAACTGCTGCTGGAAGATCTGGGCATCGAGCGCTACTTCACCTACATCGTCACCAAGACCATCAAGGCGAGCGCCTCGGGCGCGCCCGCCGAGCTTGACGACTAGAGCTTGGCCTTCACCGCCGCCAGCCCATCACCGCCATCACGGGTTCTCACGCCCTCCAGCCAGCCATCGAGCACCTGCGGGTTGGCCTTGATCCAGTTCTTGATTGCCGTGGCGTTGGCGACCTTGCGGTTGAGCACGTCGTCCATGATGGTGTTCTCCATCGCCTGGGTGAATTTCAGGTTGCTCAGCAGCTTGCCCACGTTCGGGCATTCAGCCACGTAGCCCTTGCGCGTCAGGGTGTTGACCGAGCCGGTGCTGCCGAAGAATTTCTCGCCGCCCTTGAGGTACTGCATGTCGAACTGCACGTTCATCGGGTGCGGCGTCCAGCCGAGGAACACCACGAACTCGTCGCGCTTCACCGCGCGGCCGACTTGCACCAGCATCGCTTGTTCGCTGGACTCCACCAGCTTCCAGTCGCCGAGGTTGAATTCGTTGCCCTCGATCATCTGGCGGATGTAGTCGTTGGCCGGCGAGCCGGAGCCGATGCCGTAGATCTTCTTGCCGAACTTGTCGGCGTATTTATTGAGGTCGTTGAAATCCTTCACCCCGGCTTCGTACGCGTAGGTCGGTACGGCGAGGGTGTATTCGGTGCCGCCCAGGTTCTCCACCACCTTGTCGATCTGCCCGCTGGCCACGTAGCGGTCATAGTCGTGCTGACCGGCCGGCATCCAGTTGCCGAGAAACACGTCCACCTGCCCTTTCTGCAGCCCGGCGAAGATGATCGGCACAGCCAGGGTGCGGGTCTGCGGTTTGTAGCCGAGGCCGTCGAGCAGCAGGCTGGCGATACCGTTGGTCACGGCGATATCGCTCCAGCCGGGGTCGGCCAGGGTCACCGTGGTGCAGCTGGCGCTGTCGGTCTGCGCCTGGGCGCCGACGCTGACGGCCAACAGCGAGGCCGCGAGCAGAGTGGTTTTCAGGTTCATGCGCGAGTCCTTTGCGGTTTAGGCAGTTCCTGACCTTAGCGGCCGAGGCAGGCAGGCTCAAGCCTGGGGGGCGTAAATGGGCGCGACTGGTCGGCAACATGCGGGCTTTATCGGCAAACCGTTCGTCGACTACTTCCGGTTGAAAATGAACCAAAGGCTTTTTCAGGCGGTCCGTCACCGGGACGGGAAGGAGGCTCGTTTCCGATGCAATGCCTTGATTCGGAAGGGCTTCCGCACAAAGGCCAATCACCAGGGTCACTGGGTTTGAATAAATTTTTCATGTCATTTTGCCTGGGAGGCGCTCTTTTACTGGGAATTTGTACCCAAGCCTCCGCCACCTTTCGTATCCATACCATTCCTGCCACCGCGCCAACGGCCGCGCCCAAACCGGCCAGTGAAGTGATCGACCGCGCCCTCGGCGCGCTGGGCACCCCGTACCGCTGGGGCGGCACCAGTCTGCGTCACGGCTTCGATTGCAGCGGTCTGGTGCAATACGCCTTCAAGACCCAGAACGACCTCGAACTGCCGCGCACCTCGCGCGCGCTGTCGCGCCTGGATGCGCCCTCGGTGAAACGCAGTGACCTGCAGCCGGGTGACCTGCTGTTCTTCCGCATTCGCAGCCGCTCGGTGGATCACGTCGCCATCTACATCGGCGAGGGACGCTTCGTCCACGCGCCGCGTCGCGGCAGCAACGTGCGCATCGACTTCCTCAACAACTCGTACTGGCAGCGCCATTTTCAACTGGCCAAGCGGGTGGTGCCGCAGGCCTGAGCCTGCGAGCACGGCCTCGACGGTAATTCGGTTCGGGCAGGTGTCATTCCTGCGAAGGTGCAACCTTTCATCCGGGCGGCCTGGCCTCAGGTGGGAAAACCTATCCTGCGGGTCAACAACGCGCTAGAATGCGCGCCGCTTGCGGCCATGTCGGCTGCGGCAGTGGGTTCCCTCACCCCACTCTACGAAAAAGGACATCGACATGACCCTGATTCCTGCGTCGGTCAGTCGGCCCGTGCTGGCCGGCCTGATCGCCTTCCATATCCTCATCATCATCGCCAGCAACTACCTGGTGCAGCTGCCGATCACCCTGTTCGGCTGGCATACCACCTGGGGTGCGTTCAGCTTCCCGTTCATCTTCCTGGCCACCGATCTGACCGTGCGCCTGATCGGTAAGCATGCCGCACGCGTGGTGATCGCGCGGGTGATGCTGCCGGCGCTGGTGGCTTCCTACGTGGTCTCCGTGCTGTTCCATGAAGGCGCGTTCGGCGGCCTGGCGGCGCTAGGCGAATTCAATCTGTTCGTCTTCCGCATCGCCCTGGCCAGCTTCCTCGCCTACGCCTTTGGCCAATTGCTCGATATCCAGGTGTTCGACCGCCTGCGCAGGATGCGCCAGTGGTGGGTTGCGCCGACGGCCTCGACCATTTTCGGCAACCTGCTCGATACCTTCCTGTTCTTCTCGGTGGCCTTCTGGCACAGCGACGATCCGTTCATGGCCGCCAACTGGGTGGAGATCGCCACGGTGGATTACGTGATCAAGCTGGCCATCAGCCTGATCCTTTTCGTGCCGCTGTACGGCATGCTGCTCAGTGCCATCGTACGGGCTTTGCCGCCGCGTACTGCCACGGCGTGAAGCACCCTCGCCGCTGAAGCGCCTCCCACAGCGGCCTGTGGCAAGTGTGTGGGAGGGGCTTTCGGCTCGGGCATCCTGCTTCGCTCTACCTCCTGCATCCATGCAGTCGTAGCCGCGACTGCCTGAGTGCCGCCGCCTAGGCGCGACAGGCGCCTCAGAAATCCGCTGTTCACCCTGATCCTTCAGAAAAAACTGCGGTAGCACCTGCCCGGCTTGGAAAAAACGCCAAGCCGCCCTTCCCTAGCATGTCTCCCATGCCCATCGGCCCGGAGACATCGCCATGCCCCTCGACCATCCCCTGCTGTTCAAATCGCTGTGCTATGTCGACGGCCACTGGCTGCACAGTGACGATGGCGCCAGCATCGCCGTGCACAACCCTGCCGACCAGAGTGTGATCGGCCACGTGCCGATGCTCGGTCAGGCGCAGATCCTCGCCGCGGTGGACGCCGCCCAGCGTGCTTTCGCCGACTGGCGCGAGCAGAGCCTGGAAGCCCGCGCGAGTCTGCTGCGCCGCTGGGCCGAGCTGATCCTGCAGCATCAGGAAGACCTGGCGCGCATCCTCAGTCAGGAGCAGGGCAAGCCGCTGGCCGAGGCGCGGGGCGAGATCCGCTACGCCGCCAGCTTCATCCCCTGGTTCGCCGAGGAGGCGCGCCGGCTCTACGGTCAGACTATCCCCAGTCATATCCCCGGTGCCCAGCTCGGAACGGTGAAGGAGCCGGTCGGCGTTTGCGCCCTGCTCACTCCGTGGAATTTTCCCAGCGCGATGATCACCCGCAAGGCCGCCGCGGCCTTGGCCGCCGGTTGCACCGTGGTGGTCAAACCGGCGCACGAGACGCCCTACTCCGCTTTTGCCCTGGCGCAACTGGCCGAGGAAGCCGGAATGCCAGCTGGCGTGTTCAACGTGGTGCTGGGCGAGCCGCAGATGGCCATGGAAACCCTGGTCAAGGACGTGCGAGTGCGCTCGGTGAGCTTCACCGGCTCGACCCGCGTCGGCAAGCTGGTGCTGCAGGCCGCCGCCAGCGATGTGAAGAAGGTGGCGCTGGAGCTGGGCGGCAATGCACCGCTGATCGTCTGCGCCGATGCCGATCTGGATCACGCCGTGCAGGTGGCGCTGGATGCCAAGTTCCAGACCTCCGGCCAGGACTGCTGCGCGGCCAACCGTATTCTGGTCGAGCGCCCCGTCTACGAGGATTTCCTGCAGCGTTTCGTCAAGGCCGTGCGCGGCCTGCGTGTCGGCCCCGGCCAGGATGAGCGCAACCAGATCGGCCCGCTGATGCACCAGGCGGCGCTGGACTCGACTGCCGCCCGGGTCACGGACGCCATCGAGCAGGGCGCGCGCCTGCTGGTCGGCGGCGAGCCCCATGCGCTGGGTGGCTGGTTCTGGCAGCCGACGTTGCTGGCCGATGTCACCGAGGCCATGCGCATCTACCGCGAAGAAAACTTCGCGCCCATTGCCGGCGTGCGTGCCTTCGACACCCTGGACGAAGCCGTGGCCATGGCCAACGACACCGAATACGGCCTGGCCGCCTACATCTGTTCCAACCGCGTGGATGTCGTCCACCCACTGATCCGTCGCCTCGACCATGCCATGGTCGCGGTCAACGGCAGCAAATTCACCGGCCATCCGATCCCCTTCGGTGGCATGAAAGCCTCCGGCCTCGGCCGCGAGGGCGGCACGGACGGCTTCGAGCCCTTCGTCGAAACCAAGTACTTCTGCATTCATCATCAGGGCCAACGTTACCCCTGAGGATCCGGAGTGCAGGCGGGAGGGGCAGTCCCTGCCTCGAGCGTGTGAATTACCTTTAACGCTACCTCAGCGAATTAGATGGAGATCGCCATGACCGACTACCAGAACCTGTTCGAGCAGGACCGTGCCCACTTCATGCACCCGTCCACCCACGCTCACGACCACGCCAGCGGCGCGCTCAAGGGCCGCATCATCACTGGCGCCTCGGGTATCCGTATTCGCGATCACGAAGGCCGCGAGCTGCTCGATGCCTTCGCCGGCCTGTACTGCGTGAACATCGGCTACGGACGCACCGAGGTGGCCGAGGCCATCTACAAGCAGGCCAAGGAGCTGGCCTACTACCACACCTATGTCGGCCACTCGACCGAGGCCATCATCGAGCTGTCGGCGCGCATCATCGACTGGGCGCCCAAGGGCATGAAGAAGGTCTACTACGGCCTGTCCGGCTCGGACGCCAACGAAACCCAGATCAAGCTGGTGCGTTACTACAACAACGTGCTCGGTCGCCCGGCGAAGAAGAAGATCATCTCGCGCCAGCGCGGTTATCACGGCTCGGGGATCATGACCGGCAGCCTCACCGGCCTGGCCAGCTTCCACCAGCACTTCGACCTGCCGGCAGCGGACATCAAGCACGTCGCCTGCCCGCACTTCTACAAGGCGCCGGCCGGCATGGACGAAGCCGCCTTCGTGCGCCATTGCGCCGAGGATCTGGAGCGTCTGATCCTGGCCGAAGGGCCGGACACCGTGGCGGCCTTCATTGGCGAGCCTGTGATGGGCACCGGCGGCATCATCGTCCCGCCCAAAGGCTACTGGCAGGCGATCCAGGCCGTGCTGGCCAAGTACGACATCCTGCTGATCGCCGACGAAGTGGTCTGCGCTTTCGGCCGTCTGGGCACGCCGATGGGCAGCCAGATGTTCGGCATGCAACCAGATCTGATCACCACCGCCAAAGGCCTGACCAGCGCCTATGCGCCGTTGTCGGCGGTGATCGTCGGCGAGAAGGTGTGGAACGTGATCGAAGAAGCATCGAGCCGCGACGGCGCCATGGGCCACGGCTGGACCTATTCCGGTCACCCGATCTGCGCCGCTGCCGCGCTGGCCAACCTGGATATCCTGGAGAAGGAAAATATCGCCGCCAACGCCGCCGATGTCGGCGCCTACCTCAACCAGCAACTGCGCCAGACTTTCGAAGGCCATCCGCTGGTGGGTGAAGTCCGTGGTATCGGTATGCTCGGCGCGCTGGAGTTCATGGCCGACCGCGAGGCGCGCACGCCCTTCGACGCATCGCTCAAGGTCGGCCCGCGCGTGTCGGCGGCGTGCCTGGAGCGCGGCATGATCGCCCGCGCCATGCCGCACGGCGACATCCTCGGCTTCGCCCCGCCGCTGGTGCTGACCAAGGCTGAAGCCGACGAAGTGGTGAGTATCGCCAAGGCGGCGGTGGATGCGGTGGCGAGCGAGGTGCTCTGAGCCGCTGCAGCCCGCAGGAGCGGTTGGGCGGTATTGCGCTTCAGCCGCAAGCTCCCTGCGCCCGCACATTTGGCGACGTTAAGAACGCGTCGCTGAAGTGCTTGGCGCAGAGAGCGCTACAGCACGCGTGGGAGGGGCTTCAGCCGCGACCGCCTGGACCCTGTCCCCGGATTGCATCCGGGCTACGTCGGTGTGCGTCGATAGCTCGCGGCGGAGCGCCGACGTCCATGGTGGGCTTTGTCGATCAGCGCTGCTTGTCCAGCTTGCGCAGGAACACGCTCATTTCCTTCTCGGCCTGCTTGTCGCCCTTGGCCTGGGCCGCAGCGATGCCCTGCTGCCAGGCCTGGCGTGCGCCGTTATGGTCGCCGCTTGCCTGCAGTGCCTTGCCCAGCAACTTCCAGGCAGCGGAATAGGCCGGGTCGAACTCGACGCAGCGTTGCAGGTGTTCGGCCGCCTGGGCGGCGTCGCCGCCATCGAGATGGGCCTTGCCCAGGCCGAAGCGCAGCAGGGCGTTGTCCATGCCCTTGGCCAGCATCTTTTCCAGTGCTTCTGTGCTCATGAACTTTTTCCGCTGATGTCGCCCGGACGCAATCCGCGCTTCGGTTTTGTTCAGAAGAACGTCAGGCCGGCCTGGAACAGGCGCTCGACGTCGCGAATGTACTTCTTGTCGACCAGGAACAGGATCACGTGGTCGCCGGACTCGATCACTGTGTCGTCATGGGCGATCAGCACCTGTTCGTCGCGGATGATGGCGCCGATGGTGGTGCTCGGCGGCAGGGCGATGTCTTCGATGGCGCGGCCGATGACCTTGCTCGATTTGGCGTCACCGTGGGCGATCACCTCCAGTGCTTCCGCCGCGCCACGGCGCAGGCTGTGCACGCTCTCGATATCGCCACGGCGCACATGGGTCAGCAGGGTGCCGATGGTGGCCAGCTGCGGGCTGATGGCGATGTCGATCTCGCCGCCCTGCACCAGGTCGACATAGGCCGGGTTGTTGATGATGGTCATCACTTTGCGCGCACCGAGGCGCTTGGCCAGCAGCGAGGACATGATGTTGGCCTCGTCGTCGTTGGTCAGGGCGAGGAAGATGTCGGCATCGTTGATGTTCTCCTCCACCAGCAGGTCGCGATCCGAGGCGCTGCCTTGCAGCACGATGGCGCTGTCGAGGTTTTCCGAGAGGTAGCGGCAGCGCGCCGGGTTCATCTCGATGATCTTCACCTGGTAGCGGCTTTCGATGGCCTCGGCCAGGCGCTCGCCAATATTGCCGCCACCGGCGATCACCACGCGCTTGTAGCTGTCCTCGAGGCGGCGCATCTCGCTCATCACCGCGCGGATGTGCGCCTTGGCGGCGATGAAGAACACTTCGTCATCGGCCTCGATGACGGTATCACCCTTGGGCATGATCGGCCGGTTGCGGCGGAAGATGGCCGCCACGCGGGTGTCGACGTTGGGCATGTGTTGGCGCAGCTGGCGCAGTTGCTGGCCGACCAGCGGGCCGCCGTAGTAGGCCTTGACCGCCACCAGCTGGGCCTTGCCCTCGGCGAAGTCGATCACCTGCAAGGCGCCGGGGTATTCGATCAGGCGCTTGATGTAGTTGGTCACCACCTGCTCGGGGCTGATCAGTACGTCGACCGGAATCGCCTCGTTGTCGAACAGCGCTTCGCGGGTCAGATAGGCGGCCTCGCGCACCCGGGCGATCTTGGTCGGCGTATGGAACAGGGTGTAGGCCACCTGGCAGGCGATCATGTTGACTTCGTCGCTGTTGGTCACCGCCACCAGCATGTCGGCGTCATCGGCGCCGGCCTGGCGCAGTACGGTGGGAAATGAGCCCTTGCCCTGCACGGTGCGGATATCCAGGCGGTCGCCGAGGTCGCGCAGGCGGTCGCCGTCGGTGTCGACCACGGTGATGTCGTTGGCCTCGCTGGCGAGGTGTTCGGCCAGGGTGCCGCCCACCTGGCCGGCGCCGAGAATGATGATTTTCACTGATCGCTCCGTTAGCTGTGGCTGGTCACAGCGGTCTTTATCAGCTTGGCATAGTAGAAGCCGTCGTGGCCGTCCAGCTGCGGCAGCAACTGGCGGCCATGGGCGGGCTGCAGGCCGAACTCGCCGGCGATGGCGACTTCCTGAGCATCTGCGGTGCGGGCCAGAAACGCGGCGATGGTTTCGCTGTTTTCCGTCGGCAGCACCGAACAGGTGGCGTAGAGCAGGATGCCGCCCGGTGCCAGGGTTGGCCATAGGGCGTCGAGCAGCTCGCCCTGCAGCTGGGCCAGGGCGGGAATATCCTCGGGCTGGCGGGTCAGCTTGATGTCCGGATGACGGCGGATCACCCCAGTGGCCGAGCAGGGCGCGTCGAGCAGAATACGCTGAAACGGCTTACCGTCCCACCAGGCGGCGGTGTCGCGGCCGTCGGCGGCGATTAGCGTGGCCTGCAGGTGCAGGCGCTCGAGGTTCTCGCGCACGCGTGTCAGGCGCTTGGCCTCCAGATCGACAGCGACCACCTCGGCCAGCCCAGGCTCGACTTCCAGCAGGTGGCAGGTCTTGCCGCCAGGGGCGGCGCAGGCATCCAGCACGCGTTGGCCGGGCGCCAGTTCGAGCAGGTCGGCGGCCAGCTGCGCGGCTTCGTCCTGCACGCTGACGCGGCCCTCCTTGAAGCCCGGCAGGCTGGTTACGTCGCAGGGCTGCAGCAGGCGCACGCCATCGCGGCTGAAGGTGCAGGGTTCGGCACCGATCCCGGCATCGCGCAGTTCTGTTAGATAGTCGTCGCGGCTGCCGTGACGGCGATTGACCCGCAGGATCAGCGGCGGGTGGGCGTTGTTGGCGGCGCAGATGGCCTGCCAATGCTCGGGCCAGTGCGTCTTGAGTGCCTTCTGCAGCCAGCGCGGATGGGCGGTATGCAGCACCGGGTCGCGATCCAGTTCGGCGAACAGGGCTTCATGCTCGCGCTGGGCGCGGCGCAGTACGGCGTTGAGCAGGCCCTTGGCCCAGGGCTTCTTCAGCGCACCGGCGCAGCCAACCGTCTCGCCGATGGCGGCGTGTTCGGGGATGCGGCTGTGCAGCAACTGGTAGAGGCCGATCAGCAGCAGCGCTTCGACGTCTTTGTCGGCAGCCTTGAAGGGCTTTTCCAGCAGCTTCTCAGCCAGCAGTTGCAGGCGCGGCTGCCAGCGTGCGGCGCCGAAGGCCAGATCCTGCGCCAGGGCGCGGTCGTGGTGCTCGACCTTGTCCAGCTGCGGCGGCAGGCTGCTGCCCAGCGAGGCTTTGCCCGAGAGCACGGCGGTCAGGGCGCGGGCGGCGGCCAGGCGTGGGTTCATTGGCCGACTACCAGGCCGGGGGTGAACTGCTCGCGGCGGCTGTTGTACAGATCACTGAAGGCCAGCGGCTTGCCGCCAGGCAACTGCAGGCGAGTCAGGCGCAGCGCACCCTCGCCACAGGCCACGGTCAGGCCATGTTTGTCGGCGGCAAGAATGCTGCCCGGAGCGCCCTTGCCCTCCCCGATCTCGGCGGCATGGACTTTCAGCGCATCGCCGCTGAGCGTGGTGTGGCAGATCGGCCAGGGGTGGAAGGCGCGTATCAGGCGCTCCAGTTCGACGGCAGGGCGGCTGAAGTCCAGAAGCGCTTCTTCCTTGTTCAGCTTGTGCGCGTAGTTGGCCAGCGCATCGTCCTGTACTTGGCCTTTCAGCGTACCCGCGGCCAGGCTGTCGATGGCCTGCAGCACGGCCTGCGGGCCAAGCTGGGCGAGGCGGTCGTGCAGGCTGCCGCCGGTGTCGCTGGCGCTGATCGGGGTGGTCACCTTGAGCAGCATCGGTCCGGTATCGAGACCGGCTTCCATCTGCATCACGGTGACGCCACTCTCGGCGTCGCCAGCCTGCACCGCACGCTGGATCGGCGCGGCGCCACGCCAGCGCGGCAGCAAGGATGCGTGGCTGTTGATACAGCCCAGGCGTGGGATGTCGAGCACCACCTGCGGCAGGATCAGGCCGTAGGCCACCACCACCATCAGGTCCGGCTTGAGCGCGGCCAGCTCGGCCTGTGCCTCTTCCTTGCGCAGGCTGGCCGGTTGGTAGACCGGGATGCCGTGCGCGGTGGCGAGCTGCTTGACCGGGCTGGGCATCAGCTTCTGGCCGCGACCTGCCGGGCGATCCGGCTGGGTGTAGACGGCGATGATCTCGTGCTGGCTGGCCAGCAAGGCCTTGAGGTGCTCGGCGGCGAATTCCGGGGTGCCGGCAAAGACGATACGCAATGAATCAGGCATGGGGGCTCGCTAAAATAAAAAAAGGCTTGCCGTAGCAAGCCTTCTGGCATCGGGTTCAAGCGCGCTGACGATGCTGTTTTTCCAGCTTCTTCTTGATGCGGTCGCGCTTGAGGCTGGACAGGTAGTCGACGAACAGCTTGCCGTTGAGGTGATCGCACTCGTGCTGGATGCACACAGCCAGCAGGCCTTCGGCGATCAGCTCGTAAGGCTGGCCATCACGGTCCAGTGCCTTGATCTTGACCTTCTGCGGGCGGTCGACGTTCTCATAGAAGCCGGGCACCGACAGGCAGCCTTCCTGGTACTGGTCCATCTCCTCGGTCAATGACTCGAACTCGGGGTTGATGAAAACCCGCGGCTCGGACTTGTCCTCGGACAGGTCCATGACCACCACGCGCTTGTGCACGTTGACCTGCGTCGCGGCCAGGCCGATACCGGGAGCGTCATACATGGTCTCGAACATGTCGTCGACCAATTGACGGATGGAGTCGTCCACGACGTCCACCGGTTTGGCGATGGTACGCAGGCGTGGATCAGGAAACTCGAGGATATTCAGGATCGCCATATGCGTTTGTGATGCACTTGTAGAATAAAGTCAAAATCCGCTGCTAAGATGATGAACAGCATTGAAAAACGGCTTCACGCCGCGTAATCAGCGGGTTTGGCACGCGGCGCTAGGGCGCTTTACGTGAAGGCACATAATAAAGGGATTCACCGTATGAGGAAATCACTACTCGCCCTGCTCCTGGCAGCTGGCGGAATGGTCCTGACCTGCATGGCTCAGGCCGCAGTGCAACTCAAGGACGGTCATCCGGACCGTTATACCGTGGTCAAGGGCGATACCCTCTGGGATATCTCCGGCAAATTCCTCAGCCAGCCGTGGAAGTGGCCGGAAATCTGGCACGCTAACCCGCAGGTCGCCAATCCGCACCTGATCTACCCCGGTGATATCCTCAACCTGGTCTACATCGACGGCCAGCCGCGCCTGATGCTCAACCGCGGCGAGTCGCGCGGTACCATCAAGCTGTCGCCGCAGGTGCGCAGCACGCCGATGGCCGAGGCAATCCCGACCATCCCGCTGGAGGCGATCAACAGCTTCCTGCTGAGCAACCGCATCGTCGATTCCCCGGAAGAGTTCAACGACAAGCCCTATGTCGTCGCGGGCAATGCCGAGCGCGTAGTCAGTGGTGCCGGCGATCGCATCTATGCTCGCGGCAAGTTTGATGAAGAGCATCCGGTCTACGGCATCTTCCGTCAGGGCAAAACTTACGTTGATCCAGAATCAAAAGAATTTCTGGGTATCAACGCCGACGACATCGGTACCGGCGAGATCGTTGCCGAGGAAGGCGATATCGGTACGCTGATTCTGAGCCGCTCGACGCAAGAAGTACGTCTGGGTGACCGCCTGTTCCCCACCGAGGAGCGTGCGATCAACTCCACTTTCATGCCCAGCGAGCCGGCTACTGAGATCAAGGGTGTGATTCTCGACGTACCGCGTGGCGTGAACCAGATCGGTCAGTTCGACGTGGTTACCCTGAACAAGGGGGCGCGTGACGGCCTGGAAATCGGCAACGTGCTGGCGGTTTACAGGACTGGCGAAACCGTCCGTGATCGCGTCACCGGTGAAAACGTGAAGATCCCGGATGAGCGTTCCGGCCTGCTCATGGTGTTCCGCACCTACGACAAGCTCAGCTACGGCCTGGTATTGCAGGCCAGCCGCCAGCTTGCGGTGATGGACAAGGTCCGCAACCCGTAACACCCGACGAGCCCCGCGAATGCGGGGCTCGTGCTTTCTGGCCGCCAGGATGGCGGCGTGGTTCATCAGGGAAGAGTCGCCATGTCTGCATCCTCCTCGTTTTCCCCCGCCGAGCTTGAAGCCCGCCTGCGCCTGCATCTGCTGCCGGAGCTGGGGCCGCGGCGTTTTCGCAAACTCCTGAGTGCTTTCGACAGTGCTTCGGCCGCGCTCAGTGCGCCGGCCAGTGCCTGGCGTGCCCTGGGCCTGCCGGCCGCTTGTGCCGAGCATCGGCGCAGTGCGGAAATCCGCGACAGGGCGCGTGCCACGCTGCAGTGGCTGGACGCGCCAGATCAGCATGTGTTGATGTGGGACGATCCGGCTTACCCGGCTTTGCTCGCCGAGTTGGCGGACGCGCCGCCGCTGCTGTTCGTCGCCGGTGAGCCACGCGTACTGGAGGCGCCGCAACTGGCGATGGTCGGCAGCCGGCGCGCCTCTCAGCCCGGCCTGGATAACGCGCGTGCCTTTGCCCGTAGCCTCGCTGCCGGAGGTTTCGTCATCACCAGCGGGCTGGCATTGGGTATCGATGGCGCTGCGCATCAGGGGGCGCTGGAAGGCAACGGTAAAACCGTGGCCGTGCTGGGCACCGGCTTGCAGTGCCTGTATCCGCGTCGCCATGTGGGGCTGGCGGCGCAGATCATCGAGCAAGGCGGCGCACTGGTCTCCGAGCTGCCGCTGGATTGTCCGCCGCAGGCGAGCAACTTTCCCCGGCGCAACCGGATCATCAGCGGTCTGTCTCTTGGTGTGCTGGTGGTCGAGGCCAGCCCCTCGAGTGGCTCGCTGATCACCGCAAGGCTGGCCGCAGAACAGGGGCGTGAGGTCTATGCCATTCCGGGTTCCATCCACCACCCGGGCGCGCGTGGCTGCCACCAGCTGATTCGAGATGGCGCCACGCTGGTGGAAAGCATCGAGCATATTCTCGAAGCCTTGCGTGGCTGGCAGGCGCCGGCTGCCCCTCCTGCGCCGATGCCGGTCGCTGAGGCTTCGCACCCACTGTTGGCCCTGCTGCATGCTGCGCCGCACAGCACCGAGGCATTGGTGCAGAGCAGCGGCTGGCCACTGGCAGAGGTTCTGGCGGCGCTGACCGAGCTGGAGCTCGATGGCCTGGTGTGCAACGAGGCCGGCTACTGGCTGGCACGCAGCCGAACCTGAACAGCTGCCCTGGGCCGTGGCAGGTCCCGACTGGCTTGGATAGACTGCCGCCCATCGATTCATTGGGAGACAGGCGATGGCCGGCAACTGGCAGATACAGCAAACGGCGCGTGTGGTGCGTGAGGGCGGCGTGATTGCCTATCCGACCGAGGCAGTCTGGGGGCTGGGTTGCGATCCGTGGAACGAAGAAGCGGTTGATCGCCTGCTCGCGCTCAAGGAGCGGCCCGTGCACAAAGGCCTGATCCTGGTGGCCGATGACATTGAGCAGTTCGACTTCCTGCTCGATGACCTGCCGGACGTCTGGCAGGAACGCCTGGCCGGCAGCTGGCCGGGCCCGAACACCTGGCTGGTGCCACACCAGAATCGCCTCCCCGAGTGGGTCACTGGCATGCATGACTCCGTCGCCCTGCGCGTCAGCGATCATCCGCTGGTGCGCGCGCTATGCCGCTACACCGGGCCGCTGATCTCCACCTCGGCCAACCCGGCGGGGCGCCCGTCGGCGCGTTCGCGGCTGCGCGTCGAGCAGTACTTTCCAGGGGAGTTGGACAAGGTGCTCGGTGGCTCATTGGGCGGACGCAAGAACCCCAGTCTGATTCGCGATCTGCGCACGGGTGATGTGATTCGCCCGTCCTGAAGAGCCAGAGAACTCGCGGCTAAAGCGCCTCCCTCCAGCTGACCCGACTGTGGGAGGGGCTTTAGCCGCGACTGTCTTAGTACTCTGAGTGCCTGTTCACGGCAGCAGGATGGTCGAGCCGGTGGTCTGCCGTGCGCTCAGTGCATCCTGGGCGGCGGCGGCATCTTTCAGCGCGTAGCGATTGCTGATTTCCACCTGCAGCTTGCCGCTGGCGATCATGCCGAACAGCTCATCGGCCATGGCCTGCAGGCGCGGGGCGCTGGTGGCGTAGCCGGCCAGGGTCGGGCGGGTGACGTACAGCGATCCCTTTTGCGCCAGGATGCCCAGGTTGACCCCGGTCACGGCGCCTGAGGCGTTGCCGAAGCTGACCAGCAGGCCGCGTGGCGCCACACAGTCCAGCGAAGTCTCCCAGGTGTCCTTGCCGACGCCGTCATAGACCACCGGACACTTGGCGCCGTCGGTCAGCTCCAGCACACGCTGCACGACGTTCTCATGGCTGTAGTCGATGGTTGCCCAGGCGCCCTGTTCCTTGGCGCGCGCCGCCTTTTCAGCCGAACTGACGGTACCGATCAGCTTGACGCCCAGCGCCTTGGCCCACTGGCAGGCGAAGGAGCCGACACCGCCAGCGGCGGCGTGAAACAGGATGGTTTCGCCGCCCTGGAGCTCGTAGGTCTGGCGCAGCAGGTATTGCACGGTCAGGCCCTTGAGCATCACTGCGGCGGCCTGCTCGAAACTGATGCTCTCCGGCAGCTTCACCAGCTTGTCGGCGGGCAGCACGTGCAGCTCGCTGTATGCGCCAAGCGGGCCGGTGGCGTAGGCCACGCGATCACCCACTTCGAGGCCTTCGACCTCGCTGCCGAGCGCCTCGACCACGCCAGCACCTTCTGTGCCCAGGCTCGAAGGCAGCGCGGGTGGTTGATACAGGCCGCTGCGGAAATAGGTGTCGATGAAGTTCAGGCCGATGGCCCGGTTGGCCACCCGAACCTCGCGCGGGCCCGGCGCTGCGGGCTGGTAGTCATGGTATTGCAGCACGTCGCTGTCGCCGTGCTGGCTGAACTGAATGCGCTTGGCCATCTCGGATTCCTTGTCTGATCGGCGCCGCTGCAAGCGGCGAAAGAGCCTATCCAATCGTCCCGATTGACCGACGTCAACTGCGGATGTACCAGGGTGAATGCTATGCTGCCCGCCGATTTCGACCTGCTCTCTGTTCAAGGTGCCGCCGTGACTGACCGTACCGAGGCCGTGAAGGCCTACCTGCTCGACCTGCAAGACCGCATCTGCTCTGCCCTGCAAACCGAAGACGGCCAGGCCGTGTTCATCGAGGATGCCTGGCAGCGTCCGGCCGGCGGCGGTGGCCGCACGCGGGTGATCGAGAACGGCGCGCTGATCGAGAAAGGCGGGGTCAACTTCTCCCACGTGTTCGGCGACAGCCTGCCGCCTTCGGCCAGCGCCCACCGTCCGGAACTGGCCGGACGCGGCTTCCAGGCCCTCGGCGTGTCGCTGGTGATCCACCCGGAAAACCCTCATGTGCCCACCTCGCACGCCAACGTGCGCTTCTTCAGCGCCGAGAAAGAAGGCGAGGAACCGGTGTGGTGGTTCGGTGGCGGCTTCGACCTGACGCCCTACTACGCCAACGAGGAAGACTGCGTGTTCTGGCACCAGGTCGCGCATGACGCCTGTGCGCCGTTCGGTGCCGAGGTGTACGCGAAGTACAAGGCCTGGTGCGACCGCTATTTCCACCTCAAGCACCGTGGCGAGCCGCGCGGTATCGGCGGGCTGTTCTTCGATGACCTCAACGAGTGGGATTTCGACACCTGCTTCGCCTTCATCCGCGCCATCGGCGATGCCTACATCCAGGCTTACCTGCCCATCGTGCAGCGCCGCAAGCTGACCCCCTTCGGTGAGCGCGAGCGCGAGTTCCAGGCGTTCCGGCGTGGCCGCTATGTGGAGTTCAACCTGGTGTTCGACCGCGGCACCCTGTTCGGGCTGCAATCGGGTGGGCGCACCGAGTCGATTCTCATGTCGCTGCCGCCGCACGTGCGCTGGGGCTACGACTGGAAGCCTGAGCCGGGTAGCGAGGAAGCGCGCCTGACCGAGTACTTCCTGACCGATCGCGACTGGCTTTCGGTCACGTAATGATCCTGTAGCCCGGATGCAATCCGGGGTAATTTAGCGACCGCTCCCGGATTTCATCCGGGCTACGAATTGGCGCCATTTCCCTGTAGGAGCCCGCTTGCGGGCGATATGGCCGCAGAGCGAATCGCCAGCAAGCTGGCGCCTACACAAACAGGATTTCCCATGGATCGTTACTGCGTCTTCGGCAACCCCATCAGCCACAGCAAATCACCGCTGATTCATCGCTTGTTCGCCGAGCAGACCGGCCAGCAGCTCGATTACCAGGCGCGCCTGGCGCCACTGGACGATTTCACCGGCAATGCCGGCGCGTTCTTCGTCGACGGCCTGGGTGGCAACGTCACCGTACCGTTCAAGGAAG
Organism: Pseudomonas spartinae; assembly: GCF_965197125.1. NCBI lineage: Bacteria > Pseudomonadati > Pseudomonadota > Gammaproteobacteria > Pseudomonadales > Pseudomonadaceae > Pseudomonas > Pseudomonas spartinae. Next base: position 457,224 of record NZ_CBDAMB010000002.1, on the reverse strand, counting down.
AGGCCTTCCGCCTGGCCGATGAACTGACCGAGCGCGCTCGCCGCGCCGGCGCAGTGAATACCTTGAAGAAGCAGGCCGACGGTCGCCTGCTCGGCGACAACACCGATGGCGCCGGCCTGACCCGCGACCTGCAGGACAACGCCGGCTTCAGCCTGGCCGGCAAGCGCGTGCTGCTGCTCGGTGCCGGTGGCGCCGTGCGCGGCGTGCTCGAACCCTTCCTGGCGCAGAAACCAGCCGTGCTGGTGATCGCCAACCGTACCCTGGCCAAGGCCGAACAACTGGTGCGCGAATTCGCCGATCTCGGCCCGCTGGTTGCGGCCGGTTTCGACTGGATCGATGCGCCGGTGGACCTGATCGTCAACGGCACTTCGGCCAGCCTCGGCGGTGAGCTGCCGCCGATCGCGCCGGGGCTGATCCAGCCGGGTCACACGGTCTGCTACGACATGATGTACGCCAAGGAACCGACCGCCTTCAACCGCTGGGCCGCCGAACAAGGTGCGGCGCGTTGCCTCGACGGCCTGGGCATGCTGGTCGAACAAGCGGCCGAGGCGTTCGAGTTGTGGCGAGGCGTGCGCCCTGACACGGCGCCGGTGCTGGCCGAGCTACGCCGTCAGCTGGCGGGCTAGCGCGCATGGGTGAAGACGCGCTGCCGAGGATCAGGGGCTATCACGCCCACGTCTACTTCGACGCTGGCAGCCTCGACCAGGCACGGGCGTTGTGCGAAGAAGCCGCGCGGCGTTTCCCGTTGAAGATGGGGCGGATGCACGAGCGCCCGGTCGGTCCGCACCCGGACTGGAGTTGTCAGCTGGCCTTTCGTCCCGATCTGTTCGGCGAACTGGTGCCCTGGCTGATGCAGCACCGCGACGGACTCAACGTGCTGGTGCACCCGCTCACCGATGATGAGCTGCGCGATCATCGCGACTGGCCGCTGTGGCTTGGTCAGGTGCGTCCGCTGGATCTGAGCGTGCTCGCAGACGAGTAATGGCGGGAGCGAGCTGCCTGGCTCAATCCTCGAACTGTACCGGACAGTGCTCGGCGCCTTCGAGTTTGAGGATTTCCTCCACCACCTGCGGGCGTGCCTGGCGCAGCACCAGGCTGCGCTGCTGCCCCTGCAGGCGGCGCGCCTCCTGATGCAGCATTTCCACCCCGGCGTAGTCGATGAAGTTGATGTGCCGCGCGTCGATCACCAGGCGTTGCCCGCGGCTGCGCTGCAGCAGCTGCTGGATGTACTGGCAGGCGCCGAAGAAGATCGAGCCGTCGATGCGCAGCACCTCGTCGTCGCCGTCGTGCCACAGGCGCACACGCGGCTGCGAGGTGCGCTTGAGGTAGAAGAACAGCGAGGCCAGCACGCCGGCGTAGATCGCCGTCTGCAGTTCCAGCACCAGGGTCGCGGCGAAGGTCAGCAGCATCACCGCGAACTCAGAGCGGCTGACCCGGCGCAACGCGCGGATCGCCGGCAGATCCACCAGGCCCCAGCAGATCAGCAGGATGCCGGCCGCCATCACCGGCAGCGGGATATGTGTCAGCAGCGCCGCGCCGAACACCGCGAACAGCGCCACCAGCAGCGCCGAGAACACCCCGGCCAGCGGCGTACGGGCGCCAGCCTGCAGGTTCAGCGCCGAGCGGGTGAAGGAGCCGGCCGACAGCGAGCCGGAGAACCACGGGCCGATGATGTTGGACAGCCCTTGGGCGCGAACTTCCTGGTTGGCATCGAGGAATTGGTGTGATTTGACCGCCAGTGCGCGGGCGATGGACAGGCTGGTGACCAGCCCGAGCATGCCGCAGGCCACTGCCGCCGGCAGCAGGCGCAGCACATCGTCGAGATCGAAACTGAGCATCGTCAGCGGCGGCAGGCCGCCGGCGAAGGGCGCCACCAGGGCGATTTCATCGGCGAAACGCGCAGGCAACAACCAGGCCAGCAGGCTGCCACTGACCAGGCCGATCAGCAGCGCGGGCAGTTTCGGCCACAGGCGGCGCACGGCCAGGCTGAGCAGCAGGGTGAAGGCCGCCAATGCCACGCTGGGCCAGTGCGCCTGCGGCAGGTGCTGGCCGATCTGCAGCAGGCTGGTCAATGCCGTGGGTTGGCTGTCGACCTCGACGCCGAGCAGATTGGGCATCTGCCCGATGGCGATGACCAATGCCGCGCCGAGGGTGAAGCCGAGCACCACCGATTGCGAGACGAAGTTCACCAACGCGCCGAAGCGCAGCAAACCGAGCAGCCACTGGAACAGCCCGGCGAGAAAGGTCAGCAGCAGGATCAGGGCGATGAATTCGTCGCTGCCCATGCGTGCCATGGGGCTGACGCTGGTGAACAGGACGATGGAAATGGCCGCGGTCGGTCCGCAGATCAGGTGCCAGGACGAGCCCCACAGGCAGGCGATGATCACCGGCACTATGGCGGCGTACAGGCCATACTCGGCCGGCAGGCCGGCAATCAGCGCGTAGGCCAGTGACTGTGGCAGGGCCAGGATGGCGCCGGTCAGGCCCACCAGCAGGTCATTGCCGAAGGTCTTGCGACTGGTGCCGGGCAACCAGCGTAGAAACGGCAGCAGGGTCTGTTGGTCAGGTAGGCGCATTGGTTAGGGTCGAGGGTGGGCCGCAGGCGACTCCACCCTACTCATTTGCAGCGGTTAATTCAAAGCCGCGCCTTCACTGCGGCCAGGCCGTCGCCGCCGTCACGGGTGGTCACGCCCTGCAACCAGCCATCGAGCACCTGCGGGTTGGCCTTGAGCCAGGCCTTGATCGCCGCGTCATTGCTGGCCTGCTTGCTCAGTACCTGATCCATGATGCTGTTCTCCATATCCTGGGTGAAGCGCAGCTGGCTCAGCAGCTTGCCGACATTCGGGCACTGCGCGGCATAGCCCTTGCGCGCCAGGGTGTTGACCTGGCCGCTGTCGCCGAAATACTTCTCGCCGCCCTTGAGGTACTTCATGTCGTACTGCACGTTCATCGGGTGCGGCGTCCAGCCGAGGAACACCACGAACTGATCGCGCTTCACTGCGCGGCCGACCTGTACCAGCATCGCCTGTTCGCTGGACTCCACCAGCTTCCAGTCGCCAAGGCCGAATTCGTCGGCGGCTATCATCTGCTTGATCGACTCGTTGGCCGGCGAGCCGGAGGCGATGCCGTAGAGCTTCTTGCCGAACTTGTCGGCGTGCTTGTCGAGGTCGGCGAAGGTCTTCACCCCGGCCTCATAGGCGTAGGTGGGTACCGCCAGGGTGTATTCGGTGCCTTCCAGGTTCTGCGCGACCTTGTCCACCTCGCCACTGGCGACGAACTTGTCGTAGTTGCTCTGCTGCGCCGGCATCCAGTTACCGAGGAACACGTCGACCTGGCCCTTCTGCAGCCCGGCGAAGATGATCGGTACGGCCAGGGTCTGGCTTTGCGCCTTGTAGCCCAGGCCGTCGAGCAGGAAGCTGGCGATGCCGTTGGTCACGGCGATATCGCTCCAGCCCGGATCACCCAGCTTGACCGTGTCGCAGGCGGCATCTTCGGCCCAGGCGTTGCCAGCACTGGTGAGCGTGGCGGCGATCAGTAGCACGCTGAATCGGTTCATGGCGTCTCTCCTTTTTTCTTCTGTTTTAGGGGCGGCAGTCGGTAACGGTTCACACCTGCGGGAAGCGCGCGCGGCGCTCCAGGTCGTCGAGGTCGATGTGGTTGCGCATGTATTGCTCGCTGGCGTCGACCCAGGGCTGGTGATCCCAGCTGGTCAGCTTGCCCTGGCTCAGGGCGTCGGCCACCAGGCGTCGGCGGCGCTGGCTGGCCAGGGTGGCCGCGTGAATGGCCGGGATGTCCCAGCGCTCGCGAACCTCGGCGATGAAGCCGGCGAGGATGCCCTTGTGCTCGCTGCAGTCGGCCAGGTTCTGGCGCTCCTGCGGATCACTGTCGAGATTGAACAGCAGCAGCGGGTCGCGTTCGGAGTAGACGAACTTCCACGGCCCACGGCGGATCATCATCAGCGGGCTGTCGGTACCTTCGGCCATGTATTCGCCGAGTACCTCGTCGTGCCCGCCCTCGCCCTTGAGGTGCGGCAGCAGCGATTGCCCCTCCAGCGCCAGGCCGGCATCGACCTGGCCGCCAGCCAGTTCCACCAGCGTCGGCAGCAGGTCGAGGGTCGACACCGACTGACTGACACGCTGCGCGGTGAAGCGCTTGGGCGCGTGTACCAGCAGCGGCACACGGGCGGACATCTCGAACCAGTGCATCTTGTACCAAAGGCCGCGCTCGCCAAGCATGTCGCCATGGTCGCCAGAGAAGACGATCAGGGTGTCGTCTGCCAGGCCGCATTCTTCCAGGGTCCTCAGCAACTTGCCGATGTTGTCGTCGATGTAGCTGCAGGCACCGAAGTAGGCGCGGCGGGCGTCGCGGATCTTGTCCTCGGGCAGCGGTTTGTCCCACAGGTCGATGACCTTGAGCAGGCGCTGCGAGTGCGGGTCCTGCTCGGCCTGTTCGATGTGCTGGCGCGGCAGGGGGATGTCCACGCCCTCGTAGCGATCCCAGTATTCGCGGGGGATGGTGTAGGGGTCGTGTGGGTGGGTCATCGACACGGTCAGGCAGAACGGTTGTTCGGGCGTCAGGCGCACGTGGTCGTAGAGGTATTGGCGGGCCTTGAATACCACCTCCTCGTCGAAATCCAGCTGGTTGCTGCGCACGCAGGGGCCGGCCTGCAGCACCGAGGACATGTTGTGGTACCAGCTGGCGCGCACGTCCGGCTCGTCCCAGTTCACCGCCCAGCCGTAGTCGGCCGGGTAGATGTCGCTGGTCAGGCGCTCCTCGTAGCCGTGCAGCTGGTCGGGGCCGCAGAAGTGCATCTTGCCCGACAGCGCGGTGCGGTAGCCGAGACGGCGCAGGTAGTGGGCGTAGGTCGGCACATCGGCGGGGAAGTCGGCGGCATTGTCGTAGGCGCCGATCTTCGACGGCAGCCGGCCGCTGACCAGGGTGAAGCGCGACGGCGCGCAGAGCGGGCTGTTGCAGTAGGCCGAGTCGAACACCACGGCCTGTTCGGCCAGCTTCATCAGGTTGGGCATCTGCACCGGCGAGGCGGCATCGTGCAGCGGCAGGATCGGTGCGGCCATCTGGTCGGCCATGATGAAGAGGATGTTCGGGCGCTTCATGGTGGCGGGTATTCCATATTGTTGGTTTATGCGACAGTGCGGGCACCATGATTCCGGTAGAACGGTGGCGGGGTAAACCCGGCTGAAATACATGCCTTGGATAAGCAGAGCTTATGTTTAATGCTATCGATGGGCTGTCGCTCGACGCGTTGCGGGTGTTCGAGTCGGCGGCGCGCCAGCTGAGTTTCACCGCTGCCGCCAGCGAGCTGGGCAGCAGCCAGCCGGCCATCAGCCAGCAGATCAAGCGCCTGGAGCAGCAACTGGCCACGCGCCTGTTCGATCGCGTCTACCGCGGCATCGTCCTGACCGAGGCCGGCGAGCTGTTGCTGGCCCACGTGCAGGAAGGACTGACCAGCCTCGATGCCGGACTCGTCGCCGTCACCGCCCGGCAGCAGCACGAGGTGTTGCAGGTGGCCACCGATTTTGCCTTCGCCGCCTACTGGCTGATGCCGCGCCTGCAGCGCTTCAATCGGCTGTACCCGGAGGTGGATGTCAGCCTGATCACCAGTGAGCGCGAGCCGGGCACCGTGTCCAGCGACATCGACGTGGCGATCCGTTTCGGTGATGGCCGCTTCAAGCACGGCGAGGCGCACCTGCTGTTTCGCGAGGAGGTGTTCCCGGTGTGCAGCCCGCGCCTGCTCGGCGAGCGTCAGCCGCCCCTGCCGGTCGCGGCGCTGGCTGACCTGCCGTTGCTGCACCTGCGCCCGGAGCACCGCTCACGCTGGTTCGACTGGGATGGCCTGTTCCGCGCCCTGGGTATCGCCGGCTTGCCGACGCCCGGCGCGCTGCGTTTCGACAATTACACCCTGCTGATCCAGGCGGCGATTGCCGGGCAAGGCGTGGCCATCGGCTGGCGCCATCTGGTGGATGAACTTCTCGCCCAGGGACTGCTCTGTCGTCTGGGGGACGCCGAGGCACATTCGGCACTGGGCTATTACCTGGTGCTGCCCGAGCGCAAACGTCGCCAGCGCCTGACCGCGCGTTTCGTCGACTGGTTGCAGGCCGAGCTGGATTCGCCAGCAGCGAGCGTTTGATCGGGCCATACTGCAAGAGCGCAGGCGGAGTCCCTATACTGGACGCCGCCGTCTCCTCGGCTTTCTCAGACAACCGGTGAAGTGAACCGTGAAACTCCGTCATTCGATTTTGGGCCTGCTGCTGTGCGGCAGCCTTGTTGTTTCGAACCTCCAGGCCGCGCCGGCCCAGTCCAAGCAGGAGCTGGCCGCCGGTAGTGCGCTGCTGATCGACCTGAAGACCGGCAAGGAGCTGTATTCCAGCAACCCTGACCTGCGCCTGCCGATCGCTTCGGTGACCAAGCTGATGACCGCCATGGTGACCCTCGACGCCAAGCTTTCGCTTGATGAGAGGCTGCCCGTCAACATCCGCGACACCAAGGAAATGCAGGGCGTGTTCTCCCGTGTGCGCGTGGGCAGTGAACTCAGCCGCCGCGACATGCTGCACCTGGCGCTGATGTCCTCGGAGAACCGCGCGGCTGCCAGCCTCGCCCACCATTATCCGGGCGGCCAGGCTGCGTTCATCAAGGCGATGAACGCCAAGGCGAAGGCGCTGGGTATGAACCACAGTCACTTCGTCGAACCAACCGGCCTGTCGGAAGAGAACGTTTCCACGGCTCGTGACCTGGCGCTGATGGTCAAGGCGGCGGCTCAGTATCCGCTGATCCATCAGTTCACCACCGACTCGGAGGCTACGGTCGCGTTCCGCAAGCCGAATTACACATTGGGTTTTCGTAACACCAATGCGCTGGTACGCAAGGCCGACTGGAACATCAACCTGAGCAAGACCGGCTTCACCAATGCCGCTGGTCGCTGCCTGGTGATGGCCACCACCATCGCCAATCGTCCGGTGGCCTTCGTGGTGCTCGGCGCCTTCGGCAAGTACACCCACATGGCCGATGCCAACCGCCTCAAGCGCTGGATGGAAACCGGCAAGGTCACCCCGGTGCCGGCCGCTGCGCTCAGCTACAAGCAGCAGAAGCTGGCCGAATGGAGCCTGCAGGCCAAGCAGTGATCTGCACCGATGCACGAAGGGCGACTCGATGAGTCGCCCTTTTTCGTTGTGCTGTCATGTGGCCCGGATGCAATCCGGGGCAACAGTCACAAGGCCGCGGATTGCATCCGGGCTACGCTCAATCTTTCTCAGTCGTGGTGCGTCAGCGCGGGCCGCCCAGCCTTTCGCTGAGGAAATCGAGAAAACAGGTGATGCGCGAGGCCAGCGCGGTGTTGCGGTAGTACACCGCATTGATCGGCTGGCGCACCTCGACGCGCTGCTCGGCCAGCACCTCCACTAGCGCGCCGCTGGCGCGGGCGGCATCGGTCATGAAGTCCGACAGGCACACCAGCCCTTCACCGGCCAGGGCCAGTTCGAGAACAGTGTCGCCGCTGGAGGCGCGCAGGCTCGGGGTGATGCGCCAGCGCTCGCCCAGGGCATGGCGCAGCGGCCATTCGTTGAGGCTGTCCGGCTCGGTGAAGCCAATCAGGGCGTGCCCGGCCAGCTCTTCGGTGCGCGTCGGGGTACCGTGCTGGCGCAGGTACTCCGGGCTGGCCAGTACGCGGCGGCGGCTGTGGCACAGCGGCCGTGCATGCAGGCTGGAGTCCGGCAGGTTGCCGATACGGATGGCCAGGTCGGTACGCCGCTCCAGCAGATCGATGATGCGGTCGTCGCTGTTCAGCTCCAGCTCGATCTGTGGGTAGAGTGCACGAAACTCGCCGATCAGCGGCACGATCACATGCAGCATGAAGGGCGAGGCGGTGTTGATGCGCAGGCGCCCGGCCGGTGCCTGGCGGCGCAGGGCCATCTGCTCCTCGGCTTGCTCGACACTGATCAGGATGCGCCGCGCCTGCGCCAGGAACACCTCGCCCTCCTCGGTCAGCTCCAGGCGCCGGGTTGTGCGGCGCAGCAGGGTGACGGCGAGCTTCTCCTCCAGCCGGCTGAGGGCACGGCTGACGCCAGACGCGGTTTGTTCGAGCTGCTCGGCGGCGGCGCTGATCGAGCCGCAGTCGACCACGCTGACGAAGGCGAGCATTTCTTCCAGGCTGGTCTTCATTGTTGATCTTCAGTCACAGGCGTCAGCAAATTTGCTGAGGTTTCGAGCAAGAGTCTGCCGAGCACGGCCAGTGCCGGCAACTCGGTCAGCGTCCACCGGCGATGTCGATCAGGGCGCCGGTGGTATAGCTGGATTTGTCATCGAGCAGCCAGACGATGGCCTCGGCGACCTCTTCGGCACGCCCGGCGCGACCCAGTGGCGTGGCCTTGCCCAGGCGCTCGGCGCGATCCGGCTGGCCGCCGCTGGCGTGGATCTCGGTGTCGATCAGCCCCGGTCGCACGGCGTTGACCCGTACGCCCTCGCCACCCAGTTCCTTGGCCAGGCCGCGGGTCAGCACGTCCATGGCGCCCTTGGCGCCGGCATAGTCGACGTACTCGAAGGGCGAGCCAAGACTGGCTGCCACAGATGACACCAGCACCATCGAGCCGCCCTCGCCGCCACGGCTGCGGGCCATGCGCCGGGCACCTTCGCGCGCGGTCAGGTAGCTGCCCAGCACGTTGACGTCGAACATGCGCTGCAGGCGTTCGCCGCTCATCTCCAGCAGCGGCATGGGTGGGGCGACTATGCCGGCATTGATCACCAGCGCGTGCAGCGGGCCGAGCGTGTCCATGGCCTCGAACAGGCGCCATACATCGTCTTCCTCGGCGACGTCGCCCCGTATGGCGATGGCCTTGCCGCCCATGGCTTCGATCTGCGCCACCACCTCATCGGCGGCGGCGCGGTCGCTGCGGTAGTTGATGCCGACCGTCCAGCCCTGAGTGGCTGCCAGCAAGGCGGTGGCGCGACCGATGCCGCGGCTGGCACCGGTAATCAGCAGGTTCTTGCTCATCAGGCTGACTCCTCTTCGTTGTGGTCATCATGCGTAGGGTGGACGACGCTTCACCCGTCCACCACTTGGCGAGCCAGAAGGTGGACAAAAACAGCGTTGCCCACCCTACGGCAGAGGCTCGCCGGGGACCAGTGGGCAGGGCGGGTGGCCGCCAGCGGACACGGGGGTTACCATGCGCGCCCCTTTAGCGATCTGCACCTGCTCATGAAACCTGCACGCCTGCGCGCCGACCTGCTGGCCGGCCTGACCTCGTCCTTCGCTCTGGTACCGGAGTGCATCGCCTTCGCTCTGGTGGCCCAGGTCAACCCGCTGATGGGCCTGTACGGCGCCTTCATCATCTGTACCCTCACCGCCCTGTTCGGTGGCCGCCCCGGCATGATTTCCGGCGCCGCCGGCTCGATGGCGGTGGTGATCGTCGCCCTGGTGGTGCAGCACGGCGTGCAGTACCTGCTGGCCACGGTGCTGCTCGGTGGCCTGATCATGCTCGCGTTCGGCCTGCTACGCCTGGGCAAGTTGATCCGCATGGTGCCGCATTCGGTGATGCTCGGTTTCGTCAACGGCCTGGCGATCATCATCGCCCTGGCCCAGTTCGAGCACTTCCAGCACGACGGCCACTGGCTGCAGGGCAAGGCGCTGTACCTGATGCTCGGTCTGGTGGCGCTGACCATGTGCATCGTCTACCTGCTGCCGCGTGTGACCCGTGCGGTGCCACCGGCGCTGGTGGCGATTCTTGGCATCGGCGCGATGGTCTACCTGCTGGATCTGCCGACGCACACCCTCGGCGATATGGCGCATATCGCCGGCGGCCTGCCGAGCCTGGTACTGCCGGACATTCCATGGACGCTGGACACCCTCGTCATCATCGCCCCTTACGCCGTGCTGATGGCCATGGTCGGTCTGCTGGAAACCCTGCTGACGCTGAACCTCACCGACGAGATCACCGCCACGCGCGGCCACCCGGATCGCGAGTGCGTGGCGCTCGGCGTGGCCAACATGACCTCCGGCCTGTTCGGCGGCATGGGCGGCTGCGCGATGATCGGCCAGACCGTGATCAACCTCAGCTCTGGCGGGCGCGGGCGGCTGTCTGGCGTCGTCGCCGGGGTGATGATCCTGCTCTTCGTGCTGTTCCTCTCGCCGCTGATCGAGCGCATCCCGCTGGCGGCACTGGTGGGGGTGATGTTCGTGGTGGCGCAGCAGACCTTCGCCTGGGGCTCGCTGCGCGTGGCCGGCAAGGTGCCGGCCAACGACGTGCTGGTGATCGTCGCGGTGACCGCCATCACCGTGGCCACCGACCTGGCCACGGCCGTACTCTGCGGCATCGTCATCGCTGCGCTCAACTTCGCCTGGCAGCACGCCCGCGAGCTGTATGCCGACAGCGATATGCAGGCCGACGGCAGCAAGCTGTACCGCGTGCACGGCACGCTGTTCTTCGCCTCCTGCACCACCTTCCTGGCGCAGTTCGAACCGGCCGACGATCCGCAGCAGGTGACCCTGGACTGCCGTCACCTGAGCTTCGTCGACTACTCGGCCATCGCCGCGCTGAAGACCCTGCGTGAACGTTACGAGCGCGCCGGCAAGCACCTGCGCGTGACCCACCTGTCCGAGCGCTGCAAGCAGCTGCTCAAGCGCGCTGGCTCGGACCACTGAGTCGCTAAGCAGCCGGGCGCGGCCGCTGGCCGACGCCTGGTCTGCCAGGTAGCGCCGGCCTCGCCCGGGGACAATTGCCGGCAACTGTGATCACCGTCACCCTGCCCTGTGGAATGGTAGCAATACGCCTGCTAGCATCCGCCGCCCAACGCATAATCGGTCGACAGGACGCGCCCGTACGGCCACACACGCAAGGACTCAGCATGAAAAAGACTACCCTGGCCGTTGCCATTCCCCTCGCTATCGTCGGCGTCTCCGTTGCCGGCGCCTGGTACACCGGCACTCTGGTCGAACAGCAACTGCAGGCCGCCGTCAGCCAGGCCAATGCCTCGCTGGCCGAGGAGGTGCCGCACCTCAAGGCCCAGGTTCAGATGGTCGAATTCGAGCAGGGCGTCTTTTCCAGCCGTGCTCGTTACACTTTCAGCTTTGCCACCGGGCCCAATGAGGAGCCGCTGATCCTGGCCTTCAGCGACAAACTCGAGCATGGCCCGTTTCCGCCCTCGCGGCTGGCTGCCGGCAAGCTCGCTCCGGTCATGGCGCAGAGCCACTTCAGCCTGGAGCAGAATGAGCTGACCGCGCCGCTGTTCGCAGCGGCCGGCGGTAAATTGCCGTTAACGGGTGAAGTCGCGCTGAATTATGACCAGAGCCAGAGTGGCCGCATCGACTTGGCTGCGCTGCAATACAGCGACAGCAAGGGCACCCTGCGTACCTCCCCGGCGGGCCTGGACATCAGCGTTTCCGGCGACAGGAAACGCGTCAACCTCAGCGGGCAACTGGCCGAATTCGATTTCGACATTGCCGAGAGCCGCAACGACCGGCCGGTCAGCCTGAAAGTGCGTGACCTGAGTATGCAGGCTGAAAAGCAGAAAAACGCCAGCGGCTTTGCCCTGGGCCCGAGTTCAGTCACGATCAGGAGCATGACGATCCAGTCATCTCCAGAGATGCAGATCGAACTGCAGGACGCGGTGATCGAGGAAGCCCTGACCCAGAACGGTGGCAGCCTGGATCAGAGCATGGCCTATCGCATTGATCGGGTGTTGGTGCAGGAGCAAGAGGTCGGCGGCGTGAAGCTGGCCCTCAGCGCCCGTCATCTCGACGAGACCGCGCTCAAGGCGCTCGAGGACGCCTATAACCAGCTGATACTGAGCAGCCTGGAAGGTCAGGAGCCTGGTAGCGACATCGGGGAAGAATTCAAAGGCCTCACCCTGGCCCTGTTGGAAGGCGCCCCGGTGCTGGCCCTGGACGAGTTCTCGCTGAACACTGCCAACGGCCAGGGTAAGGCCGCGCTGTCGTTCAACCTGCGCAAACCCGCAGACGATGCCAGCAGCCCGCAGGAGCTGGCGCAAAGCGCGCTGGCCGCTCTGAAGGCCGATTTCAAGCTGGACAAGGCGGTGATCGGCGATCTGGCCAGGGTGCAGGGCACACTGGAGGGCGCGGCCAGCGGCGCTGTTGACCCGCAAGCCCTCGCTCAGCAAGCGGAAATGATGACCGAGATGTTCAGTGGCATGGCGCTGGCCTCGCAGTGGGTGGTGGAAGACGGCAATGCCCTGCGTGGCTCGCTGACCTATGCGGACGACCAGGTGACCTTCAACGGCAAGGCCATGAGCGTCGCCGAGTTCATGGCCTTCGCCATGGGCAGTGGCCCGGGTATGAACGGTCTGGACGACGACAGCGAACTGGAGCAGTACGGCCAGGAGTAACGCCGGTTCGCCTGCAAGCGCCCGCTTCAACGCGGGCGTTTTTGTTTCTGCCCGAGGCTGATGTCGGGCAACAAAAAACCGCTGACAGCCCAGGCCATCAGCGGTTTTTGTATGGCCTGCGTTGCTCAGCGGCGCGCGTTGCGCACACCCTCGGCCAGCTCGCGGCACAGGCCTAGTACGCCGTCGATGGCCTGCTGCGGGCTTTGCGCCTCGGCGATCTTGTCGATCAGCGCCGAGCCGACCACCGCGCCCTCGGCGCGCTTGGCCACTTCGGCGGCGTGCTGCGGGGTGCGGATGCCGAAGCCGATGCACACGGGCAGGTCGGTGTGGCGACGCAGGCGCGCCACGGCTTGCTCGACGTGATCCATGGTCGCCGCGCCGGCACCGGTGACGCCGGCCACCGACACGTAGTAGACGAAACCGGAGCTGCCGGCCAGTACGGTGGGCAGGCGCTCGTCGTCGGTGGTCGGCGTGGTCAGGCGGATGAAGTCGATGCCTGCACTCTGCGCCGGCTCGCACAGCTCGTCGTTGTGCTCCGGCGGCAGGTCGACCACGATCAGGCCGTCGACGCCAGCTTCCTTGGCGTCACTGATGAAACGCTCGACGCCGTAGCAGAAGATCGGGTTGTAGTAGCCCATCAGCACCAGCGGCGTGCTCTGGTTGCCGGCGCGAAATTCGCGAACCATCTGCAGGGTCTTCAGCATGTTCTGCTTGCCGTCCAGCGCGCGGATGTTGGCGAGCTGGATGGCTGGGCCGTCGGCCATAGGATCGGTGAAGGGCATGCCCAGCTCGATCACGTCGGCGCCGGCTTCCGGCAGGCCCTTGAGGATTTCCAGCGAGGTGGCGTAGTCGGGATCACCGGCGGTGATGAAGGTGACCAGCGCGGCGCGGTTTTCCGCCTTGAGTTCGGCGAAGCGGTTGTGCAGGCGGCTCATGCGTGTTTCTCCTGTTCGCCCATGTGGTGCATCACGGTTTGCATGTCCTTGTCGCCACGACCGGACAGGTTGACCACCATCAGGTGATCCTTGGGCAGCTTGGGTGCGCGTTTGAAGGCTTCGGCCAGTGCATGGGCGCTTTCCAGGGCCGGGATGATGCCTTCCAGGCGGCAGCAGTGGTGGAAGGCTTCGAGCGCTTCGTCATCGCTGATCGGTACGTACTCGACACGCTTGATCTCGTGCAACCAGGCGTGCTCGGGGCCGACGCCAGGGTAGTCGAGGCCGGCGGAAATCGAGTGGGCATCGGTGATCTGGCCGTCCGCGTCCTGCAGCAGGAAGGTGCGGTTGCCGTGCAGCACGCCCGGCGCGCCGCCGGCCATGCTCGCCGCATGCTTACCGGTGTCGATGCCGTGGCCGGCCGCCTCGACGCCAACGATCTGCACGCCTTCGTCATCGAGGAAGGGGTGGAACAGGCCGATGGCATTGGAGCCGCCGCCGATGCAGGCCACCAGCGAGTCGGGCAGGCGCCCTTCCTTGTCGAGGATCTGCTCACGTACCTCATTGCCGATCACCGACTGGAAGTCGCGCACCATGGCCGGGTACGGGTGCGGGCCTGCGGCAGTGCCGATCAGGTAGAAGGTGTTGTGCACGTTGGTCACCCAGTCGCGCAGGGCCTCGTTCATCGCATCCTTGAGCGTGCCGGTGCCGGCGGTGACCGGGATCACCTCGGCGCCGAGCAGCTTCATGCGGAAGACGTTGGCCTGCTGGCGGTCGATATCGGTGGTGCCCATGTACACCACGCACTGCATGCCGAAGCGCGCGGCCACGGTGGCGGTGGCCACGCCGTGCATGCCGGCGCCGGTCTCGGCGATGATGCGCTGCTTGCCCATGCGCTTGGCCAGCAGGATCTGGCCGATGCAGTTGTTGATCTTGTGCGCGCCGGTGTGGTTCAGGTCTTCGCGCTTGAGGTAGATTTTCGCCCCGCCGAAGTGCTCGGAGAGACGCTCGGCGTAATACAGCGGGCTGGCGCGGCCGATGTAGTCGCGCTGGAAATAGGCCAGCTCTTCGAGGAAGGCCGGATCGTCCTTGGCCTTCTCGTATTCGGCGGCCAGCGAATTGATCAGCGGCATCAGGGTTTCGGCGACGAACTGACCGCCGAAGCGGCCGAACAGGCCGCGGGCGTCGGGGCCGGTGCGAAATGAGGTCATGGCGTGCTCCTTGTCGACAGCGCGTAGCTGGCAGGGCGAGTGAGTGATGGGGCCATTCTACCTCTGGCCGACTCGGGGAAAAGCGATTAGATTGCAGTGAAATGTCAGGAAAAGTCACGTATCGATGAGTCGAGAACTGCCCCCGCTCAACGCCCTGCGCGCCTTCGAGGCCTCAGCCCGCCTACAGAGCATCAGCAAGGCGGGTGAAGAGTTGCACGTCACCCACGGTGCCATCAGCCGGCAGATTCGTGCGCTGGAAGAACACCTTGGCCTGAGTCTGTTCGACAAGGACGGGCGCGGCGTGAAACTCACCGATGCCGGGTTGCGCTTGCGTGATGTCACCTCCGAGAGTTTCGAGCGCCTGAGTGGCGTCTGCGCCGAGCTGCGCCGCGAAACCCAGGAGCGCCCTTTCGTCCTCGGCTGCTCGGGCAGCCTGCTGGCGCGCTGGTTCATCCCGCGCCTGGATCGCCTGCAGCGCGAGCTGCCGGATCTGCGCTTGCAGCTGTCGGCCAGTCAGGGCGAGCTGGATCCGCGCAGCGCCGAGGTGGATGCCACCCTGCTGTTCGCTGACCCGCCCTGGCCGAGCGATATGCATGTGTTCGAGCTGGCGCCGGAGCGCATCGGCCCGGTGCTCAGCCCGCGCTACGCCAACCATGGGCAACTGCGCGCGGCCAGTGTCGAAGCGCTGTGTGCCGAGCCACTGCTGCACACCACCTCGCGCCCGCAGGCCTGGCCGCAGTGGGCGCAGGCCCGGGGGCTGGCCACCGGGCGGCTGCGGCTAGGGCAGGGGTTCGAGCACCTCTACTACCTGCTGGAGGCGGCAGCTGCCGGGCTCGGCGTGGCCATCGCGCCGCAGACGCTGGTGGCCGATGACCTGCGTGCCGGTCGTCTGGTCGCGCCCTGGGGCTTCGTCGAGACCAGCGGCTGCCTGGCGCTGTGGACGCGCCGCGCCGACCCGCGCAGCGAGCGCCTGGCGCACTGGTTGACGAAGGAACTGGCGCCAACTCCGGACTGATCGGCCAGGTCGCCTCTGCGGCACGCCACGACGCTACCAGCGACGTGGCGTGCGAGGTCGCTTGCTAGCATCACGCGACTTTCATCCGCATAGCGGCCTGGCCGGTTCAGACGAGGCGCCAATGTCCAACCTGTGCAACAGTTCAGTCGGTTTCGCCCCCTATACGCTGGAGGTCACGGGCAAGGGTATCCACGAAGTCGAGCAGGCGCGGGCGGCGATACCGGCGGGCACACCGATCAACATTGCCTTTCTCGGCAATGAGGACCATGCCCTGCGCATCCGTGCGGCGCAGGTCATCCGGGCCTGTGGCGCCGAGCCGGTGCCGATCATTTCCTCACGCCGACTGCGCTCCGAGGCGGACCGCGACGAACTGCTCGGCGCGCTGGTCGCCCAGGCCGCGCCGAAGCGCTTCATGTTCGTTGGCGGCGATCCGGCCACGCCGGCCGGGCCGTATCAGGATTCCCTGGCGTTGCTGGCCAGCGGCGTGCTGGAGCGCCACGGCATCGAGCAGGTGGTGATCACCGGTTACCCGGAAGGACACCCGAAGATCGACAGCAGCGAGCTCATGCGCGCGTTGAAGTGGAAGCTGGATTTTCTCCGTGAAACCGGCTGCGCGGCGGAGATCACCACGCAGTTCGGCTTCGATGCCGAGGCAGTGGTGCGCTGGATCGAGCAGCTGCGCCAGCAGGGCATCGACACCCCGGTGCGCATCGGCGTGCCTGGCCCGGCGGATGTCGGCAAGCTGCTGCGCTTCGCCCGTCAGTTCGGGGTGGCGACCTCCGCGTCCATCCTGCGCCGCTACGGATTGTCGATGACCAACCTGATGCAGCGCGTGGGCGCCGAGCGCTACTGGGATCAGTTGCAGGCTGGGCTGGGTGGCCGGCAACTGGGCCGCATCGGCTGGCACCTGTATCCCTTTGGCGGGGTCGAGGATGGCGTCAACTGGATCAATGCCCGTTTGGGCGGCCTGGACGAGTCGAGGCGCTAACAGGCCGGTGCAAAACCACCTCGGCTTTGGCTTCCTGTATCACTCTGCCTCCTGCATCCCTGCAGTCGTGGTCTAGGTTTGCAACGGTCTGTTATGCGGCGGGAAGATTGCCAAATTGGCCCGGCAAAGATGACAATGCAATTCATTGTCATTTGATATGAAGTCGCGCCATGCCTGCCGAAGCCCAGGTGCTGCATACCCTTTACCGTGATCATCACCGCTGGCTGCAAGGCTGGCTGCGGCGGCGCCTGGGCAACCGTTGCGATGCCGCCGATCTGGCGCAGGACACCTTCGTGCGCCTGCTGCGTGCCGGCAATGCCGCAAGCATCCGCGAACCGCGTGATTACCTGGCCACCGTGGCGCGCGGCTTGATGGTCGACTTTCTGCGCCGGCGCTCGCTGGAGCAGGCCTACCTCGAGGTACTGGCCAGCCAGCCGCACGCCGAGCAGCCCAGCGCCGAGCAGCAGGCGCTGCTGCTGGAAGCGCTGATGGAGGTCGATCGCATGCTCGCCGGCCTCGGCCACAAGGTGCGCGAGGTGTTCATCCTGTCCCAGCTCGATGGCCTGACCTATGCGCAGATCGCCACTCGTCTGGGTATTTCCCTGCGCAGCGTGAACAACTACATGGCCCGCGCCGTGGAGCATTGCTGCCTGCTGCAGGCCGGCTGGCAGTCGTGACCGAGGCCCAGCGCGCCGCTCTCAAGGCCGCCAGTGGCTGGTACGCGCGACTGTGCTCCGGCGCCAGCGATGCCGACGAGCAGCAGGCCTGGCAGTGCTGGTATGACGCCGACGCGCTTCATCGCCAGGCCTGGCAACAGATCGAGAAGCTGCGCGAGCAACTGGGGCTGCTGCCCGGCCCCATCGCATCATCCACCCTGCGCGGCGTCGACCATGGCCGTCGGCGCCTGCTCGGCAGCCTGGCTCTGCTGGCAATGGCGTTGCCGCTGGGCTGGTTCGCCTGGCACAGCGATACCCGCCGCTACTGGCTGGCCGACTACCGCAGTGGTGTGGGCGAGCGCCGCCAGTGGCAACTGAGCGACGGCAGCCGGCTGATGCTGGGCACGGCCAGCGCCGCGCAGTGGCATGCCGACGGGCAGCGACGGGTGTTGCGTCTGCTCAGTGGCGAGGCGCTGCTTGATAGCGTCGATGAGGCGCGACCGCTGCTGCTGGAAACCCGCTACGGCGTGGTGCGCAGCCATGGCGCGCGCTTCTGCGTGCGCAGCGACGCGCACCATTGCCAGGTCGCGGTGTTGCAGCAGCGCGTGGAGGTTGCGCCTTTGCACCATCTGCACGACATGCACACGCTGGCCGCCGGGCAGCAGCTGCGCTTCGATGCCGAACGACTCGGGCCGCCACGCGCCAACGATGCTGCCACGACGGCCTGGACGCAGGGCAGCCTGCTCGCGCTGGATCGGCCGCTGGGCGAGGTAATCGCTGAACTGGCGCGCTATCGCCACGGTGTGCTGCGCCTCGACCCGGCTCTGGCCGGGTTGAAGGTGTCCGGCAGCTTCCCCTTGGCCGATACCGATCGTGCCCTGGCGGCGCTGGAACACAACCTGCCGCTACGTGTGGTGCGGCGCAGCGATTACTGGGTGACGCTGGTGCCAAAGGTCTAGCTGGTAAATATATTCAGTGTTGTTTGCACTTTTTTCTCGACTGGCGCGGCCCTCCTGAAAAACCGGCTACAGGCCTTCAACCTTCAGGGGAAATCCATGCGTCATCCTTGCTGCAAACTGCATTCGCTGAGCGCCGCCATTCAGGCCGTGCTGCTTTGTTCCTCCCTGTCACTGCTGGTGCCGGTGGCCAGTGCCGCATCAGCAGAGCCCGCCGTACAGCAGCAGTCCTTCGACATTCCCGCTGGCTCCCTGGCCGAGGCGCTCAACCAGTATGCCAGCGCGGCCGGCGTCGCCCTCTCGTTCGATGCCGGGCTGCTGCAGGGGCACAGCAGCCCGGGCCTGCAGGGCAGCTATCCGCTCGAGGAAGGCTTCGCCCGTCTGCTGCAAGGCAGTGGCTTGCGCGTGGTGCGCCAGGCGCCGGGGGTCTATGGCCTCGAGGCGCTGCCGGCGCAGCGTAAGACGGGTAGCGATGTGCTGCAGCTGGATGCGATGACCGTCAGCACCCTGCGCAGTGACAGTGCCGTGGGCGAGACCAGCCAGCGTGTGACGGTCATCGACCGCCAGCAGATCGAACAGCAGCTGGCCCTGAGCAGCGATCCGGGCCAGGTGCTGAGCAACCTGATTCCGTCCTACTCGCCGAGCCGGCAGAAGATGTCCAACGCCGGTGAAACGCTGCGTGGCCGTACCCCGCAGTTCCTCGTCGACGGCGTGCCGCAGGCCAGTTCGATTCGTAACGACGGGCGCAGCAGCTACACCATCGACCTGGCGCAGATCGAGCGCATCGAGGTGATCCATGGTGCCTCGGCCGAGCATGGCGGCGGCGCCACTGGCGGTATCGTCAACTTCATCAGTCGTCGCCCCGAAGGCAACGGCATCAGCCAGCACGCCGGGGTCAGCCTGGAGAGCGATGACCGTTTCAGCAAGGACGGCCTGGGCTACAAGCTGAACTACCGGCTCAGTGCCCAGCAGGGTGACTGGGAAACCCTGTTCGGTGCTACCTGGCAGGAGCGTGGTGCCTTCTACGACGCCAATGACGAGCTGATCGGCGTCGCCTACCCCGGCGAGATTCAGGACACCCGCGACCACGACCTGATGTTCAAGCTCGGTTACTGGCTCGACGATGTCCAGCACCTGCAGTTCAGCGCCAACCACTATGAGCTCCGGGGCAACAACGACTACGTACCGGTGCTTGGCGACCGCGCCGCAGGCATCCCCTCCACGGCGCGCAAGGGTGATCCGCAGGGCGACCCGGCATTCAACGAGAACCGCCAGTACAGCTTCAGCTACAGCAATCAGGACCTGTACGGCAACGTGCTCGACCTGCAGCTTTATCACCAGCGCTATCGCGGTCAGTTCGGCGCGCTGCTTTCGGGCTCGTTCCAGGATCCGAACATCGCCCCGGTCGGTACCCTGTGGGAGCAAAGTCGCAGCGATTCGGAAAAGTGGGGCGGCAAGCTGACCCTGCGCCGCAAAGGCCTGTTCGACGGGCTGCTCGACCTGAGCGGTGGCGTCGATCTGTTGCGCGACAAGGGCGAGCAGGTGCTGGTGCAAACCGGTCGCAGCTACGTGCCGCCGTCCACCTACGATAACCAGGCCGGCTTCCTCCAGGGCGACCTGCACCTGACCGACAAGCTGACCCTGATGGCCGGTGTGCGCCGCGAGCATGCCGAGCTGGATGTGGATGACTTTCACACCGTATGGGGCACCAACAACGCCGGTGGGGTGAGCGTCAGCGGCGGCAAGGTGTCGTTCGGCAAGACCCTGAGCAACTATGGCTTCACCTACCAGGCCACTGACTGGGCGCAGCTCTACGGCGGCTACTCAGAAGGCTTCGGCATGCCCGACATCGGCCGTGTGCTGCGTGGCCTCGACGAGCCGGGGCAGGACGTGGAGAGT
This sequence comes from Pseudomonas spartinae, assembly GCF_965197125.1. Taxonomy (NCBI): domain Bacteria; kingdom Pseudomonadati; phylum Pseudomonadota; class Gammaproteobacteria; order Pseudomonadales; family Pseudomonadaceae; genus Pseudomonas; species Pseudomonas spartinae. Next base: position 437,216 of record NZ_CBDAMB010000002.1, on the reverse strand, counting down.
CTGCTGGAGCTGGAGCCGATCATCACCCGCTCGCGCGAAGTGGGCCTGCGCCTGAGCTTCGAGCGGGTGGACATGGAGCTGAGCTACTACGAGTCCTTCTCCAACCTTGGCGAGCGCCTGTCGGTGAGCGCCGACGGTAACTACATCGCCAATCGCGAGCGGGTCGAGATCCAGGGCTACGAGCTGACCGGCAACTGGCACCTGAACGAGCGTCACAGCCTGCGCGGCAGTTACGCCCACAGCCAGGGCAAGTCCGACACCGATGATGACGGCAAGGTGGACACGCGCCTGACCGGCCTGAACATCGCGCCGGATCAGTACAGCCTGGGCTGGCAGGCCAACTGGAGCGACGACTGGTCGAGCTACCTGCAATACAACTACTACGTCAGCCGCAGCTTCGACGATCCGCGCCTGGACTTCGACGGCTACGCCCTGCTCTCGGCCAGCGTCAGCCGCCGTCTGCCAGTGGGCAGCCTGTCGCTGGGCATCGACAACCTGCTCGACGAGGATTACTTCAGCTACTACTCGCAGTCGGCGCGCATCGCCGATGACTACAACTTCAAGGGGCGGGGTCGCACCTTCACCCTTGGCTATCAGCTGGACTTCTGAGGTCAGCGTGCGTGCTGGAGCCTGCGTTGTGGTTTCCAGCGCGCCATCGGCATCCGGGTGAGGGCGATACAGATGACACTTATGCGCGGCGGGCTAGTCTGAACAAGAACCTTCAAGACACAGGAGTCTTCCATGTCCAGCCACCACACCTACAAGAAGATCGAGATCGTCGGCTCGTCCCCCACCAGCATCGAGGAGGCCATCGAAAATGCCCTGGCCGAATGCGCCAAGAGCGTACACAACATGGACTGGTTCGAAGTGGTCGACACCCGCGGCCATATCGAGAACGGCAAGGTGGCGCACTACCAGGTCACGCTCAAGGTCGGTTTTCGCCTGAGCGGTAGCTGAGGCGTCGATGTGCTGAGCGAGGCTGTGGCACCGCGCACAGCGGCGATGGCTGCCGCTGGCGGGGGGCGGCGCATTCGGGCAAGCTGCCTGCGCCAATTCAGGGAGGAATGTCATGTTCAGACTCATGCTGCTGATCAGCCTGCTATCGCTCGCAGGCTGTATCGACAACAAGCCGCCCGTCGCCGAAGAGCGCCGTCTGCTGCTCAGTGGCGAGGATTTCGCCGCCTACGAGGCACCGCAGGGTGGCCGCTACGAAAAGCTGGTGACCTACGCTGCGCGCAGCATCGACCTTAGTTTCGAGAGTAGCGATAGCGACTGGTTCTACCTGTACAGCGGCGTCTCGCTCTACCCGCGCGCCGGTGATGCCTTGATGACCAGCTACGCCGAAACCTTCGGCGCCTCGTTCGGCCTGCGTGAGAGTGGCTTGGCGCAGCAGGATCTACCGCTGGAGACCGAGTTGGCCAGTCGCGTCAGCCTCAAGCTGCTGACCCAGGACGGCGAGCCGGTGGGCAACCTGTTCTATGCCACGGTGGGCAACAAGTCGATGTTCACCATCTTCACCGGGGTGTACTTCGAGCAGGCCGAGGATTTCGAGGCGTTCATCGCGCCCAAGCTGCGGCAACTGCGAGCGTACCAGCACACCGATCCGGTGTTGGCCTGGGCCGGCGACAAGCTCGGTTTCGGCGCTGACTGAGCCCAGTGCTCAGCCGAAGAACCAGTAGGTGACGCTGATCGCGGCGATGACCCCCGCCAGCTCCGCCAGCAGGGCACAGCCGACCGCGTGGCGAGCTCGCTGGATACCCACCGCGCCGAAGTACACGGCCAGCACGTAGAAGGTGGTCTCCGTGCTGCCCTGGACGATTGCCGCGGCCAGCGCCGGGAAGCTGTCCACGCCATGGGTCTGCATGGTCTCGATCAGCATGGCGCGTGCCGCGCTGCCGGAAAATGGCTTGACCAGGGCGGTGGGCAGGGCATCGACGAAGCGCGTGTCCCAACCGAAGGTTTCCACCAACCAGCGGATGCCGTCGAGGCCAAATTCCAGGGCCCCGGACGCGCGTAACACACCGATGGCGCAGAGCATGGCCACCAGATACGGCAGCAGGCTCTTGGCGATATCAAAGCCCTCGCGCGCGCCCTCGATGAACTGTTCGTAGACCTGGACCTTGCGCAGTGCGCCGACTACCAGGAACGCCAGGATCACGCCGAACAAGGTCAGGTTGCCGAGCAGCGAGGACAGTGCGGCCAGGGCGGTGGCGCTGAGGCCTGCGAGCAGAGCCATGAACCCGCCGAGCAGCAGCGCCCCGGGGATCAGGTACGCCAGCACCACCGGGTCCCACAGGCGCAGGCGCTGCATCAGCGCGACCGACAGCAGGCCGACCAGGCTGGAGGCGCTGGTGGCCAGCAGGATCGGCAGGAATATCAGGGTCGGATCCTCCGCTCCCTGCTGCACGCGGTACATGAAGATCGACACCGGCAGCAGCGTCAGCGATGAGGCGTTGAGTACCAGAAAAAGAATCTGCGCATTGCTCGCCACCAGCTTGTTGGGGTTGAGCTCCTGCAAGCTGCGCATGGCCTTGAGGCCGATGGGGGTGGCCGCGTTGTCCAGGCCCAGGCCGTTGGCGGCGAAGTTCATGGTGATCAGGCCCAGCGCCGGATGGCCGCGTGGCACTTCCGGCATCAGCCGCGCGAACAATGGGCCCAGTACGCGTGCCAGGGCATCCACCAGGCCCGCCTGTTCGGCGATGCGCAGCAGGCCGAGCCACAGGGTCATGGTGCCGAACAGCAGCACCATCACTTCCACCGACAGCTTGGCCATGGCGAACAGGCTCTCGACCATGGCGGCGAACACTGCCGGGTCATCGCCTATCAGCCAGCGGGAGAAGCCCGCGACTGCTGCCACCAGGAAAAAACTCAGCCACAGGCCATTGAGCATGCCGCACCCCCTCGTCGTTCTGGCGGGGGATGATAACGCGTCGTCCCTTCGCATGGGACGCCTGGCACACTGCCGTCAGCCGGCGGTGCGGCGGTCAGGTCGCTTCGCTGCCTCGAGCAGCGGGTTCCGTCCCTAGTACCAGTTCGGGTCGCTGCGCAGCTGTTCCATCAGCATCTGCTGGACTTCCTCGTCCGGCTCGCCCAGCCAGCGCAGGCTGGCGTGTTCACTGGGGGCGCGATCCTCGGGCAGGCCATCCGGTACCTGCACGTATAGCGCATAGGCGTCGTCGTCTTCCCATTCGAAAGCGACATAGGCGCGTTGCCCGAAACACCGCTGCGCTTCGCATATCTGGCCAACCAGGTAGCGATCACTGTCGGCCTCCACGGCCTGCATGGGGGTGGACAATCCACTGAGATTGATCAGCCACTCCGGCAGGCGTTCTTCATCCTCTACCAGATCCTGCCAGGCTTCGCGGTACTCGGCATTGCTGGTGAGCAATTCGCCTGGATGGAAGCTGGCGTCACGGTCGGCGGCCTGAGCCGCCAGGGCGCCGCCCATCAGCAGGGCGGCGGCAATGGCGTGTATCGACTGCATCTATGGCTCCCTACATGCGTGGGCGACGGCCCATGATGAACGAGACGATGAACAGCACCAGGAACACCACGAATAGAATCTTGGCGATACCCGCAGCGGTGCCGGCGATACCACCGAAGCCCAGTACAGCGGCGATGATGGCGATGATCAGGAAAGTGACTGCCCAACTAAGCATGGTGTTTCTCCTTGGTGGATCAGTGGGTAATGGCCCAGGCAGGCCAGGGGTTTTGCGCGTTGCTCGGGTTCGCAGGCCGGGGCGTGGTGCCCGTTGGCAGCTCCAGCTCTGCAGTATTCCGGTTTGCACGCAGGGTATGGCCTGGCAGCACGACGCTGGCGAGCGTCAGGCTGAGCAGAAGTGGCAAGGTGGCGAGCACCAGAGCGACTGTCCACATGGCGGTTCTCCTGTTGCGTGCAGGACGGATGGCGCGTGTCGCTGGCATATCCGTCTGTTGCTTTTCTTGCATCGCGACCGGCGCATGACCGGTTGCCCACTGAGAACATTGCAGCGCCCGTGCCAGACTTTTGCTTTATGTAAAAGCCATTAAAATCATTGGCTTACATTATTTTGATGGCATTCTGGGGCAGGCATACTGCCCGAATGGGGCTTGCGCGGTCGTGCGTTTTGCCCGACGGACGCAGCTAGAGCGGGGCTTTGCGGCCCACCACAGTGGTCGCCCCTCGACCGCGCAGTCGGTATACTCGCTGCACCCGTGTGCCCTGCGGGTTCCGCGCCCAGAACAACAACCGCGCCGCGAGTCTCGAACCGATGAACGACTACGAACAGGAAGACCCGATTCCCCAAGGTGACCTCGCTCTGCAGATCACCGCGTTGCCGCGTGAGACCAATGGTTTCGGTGATATCTACGGCGGCTGGCTGGTGTCGCAGATGGATCTCGCCGGCACGGCCATGGCCAACAAGGTTGCCGCTGGCCGCGTGGCGACCGTGGCCATCGATCGCATGGCCTTCCTGGTGCCGGTGGCGGTGGGAGCGCAGCTGTCGTTCTATACCCAGACGCTGGAAGTGGGGCGCAGCTCGATTCAGATGATGGTGGAAGTGTGGAGCGACGACCCATTGTCCAACGAATGGCGCAAGGTCACCGAGGCGGTCTTCGTCTTCGTCGCCATCGATGGCAGCGGTCGTACCCGTCCGGTACCACCGCGTCGCGGCTGACAGGCTACGCAGCAACGAAAACGCCGGCTTAGAGCCGGCGTTTTGCTGTGCGCGCTGCGGGTTTAGCCGCGGATGTTGTAGATATCCTTGTCGGCGACTTCCGCGTAGGCGTACAGACGATCGAGATAGGCCTTCTGGTGCTCCCAGACCTTGGCTGCGGCCGGATCGGCTGCGGCGCTGGCCTCGACCACTTCAGCAGATACTTCCTTGAGGCGCGCCAGTACGTCGTCCGGCAGGCGGCGAACTTCTACACCGTCGGCCTTGAGCTGCTCCAGGGCTTCCATGTTCTTCGCGTTGTAGTCGTCGAGCATGTCGCCGTTGACGTCACGCGCGGCGGCGCGAACGATGGCCTTGAGATCGGCCGGCAGGGTTTCCCAGGCCTTGAGGTTGACGTCCAGTTCGAACAGAACGCTCGGCTCCTGCCAGCCTGGGGTGTAGTAGTACTTGGCGGCTTTGTGCAGGCCCAGGGCCAGGTCGTTGTATGGACCGATCCACTCGGTGGCGTCGATGGCGCCGGTCTGCATGGCGGTGAAGATCTCACCGGCCGGCATGTTGACCACGGTACCGCCCATCTTGGTCAGCACTTCGCCGCCCAGGCCCGGGGTACGCATCTTCAGGCCCTTGAAGTCGTCGACCGAGTTCATTTCCTTGTTGAACCAGCCGGCGGTCTGCACGCCGGTGTTGCCGCAGGCCATCGGCAGCACGCCGAACGGCTTGTAGACCTCTTCCCAGAGGGCTTGGCCGCCACCGTAATGCAGCCAGGCGTTCATTTCCTGAGCATTCGGGCCGAACGGCAGAGCGCAGAAGAACTGTGCGGCCGGTACCTTGCCCTTCCAGTAATACGGTGCGCCGTGACCCATCTCGGCGGTGCCGCGAGAGACTGCATCGAACACTTCCAGCGCTGGTACCAGTTCGCCGGCTGCGTACACCTTGACCTTCAGGCGGCCGTTACTCATTTCATCGACCAGCTTGGCGAAGCGTTCGGCCCCCACGCCGACGCCCGGGAAGTTCTTCGGCCAGGAGGTAACCATTTTCCAGATGAAGGTCTGGGAACTCGAACCCTCTTGGGGTGCGGCGGCGCTCTTGGAATCTTCTTTGCAGCCAGCCAGTGCGGTTGCTGCAAGGCCTACGCCCGCTGCGGCGAGTATGTCGCGACGTTTCATGCAATGCTCCTTCTTGTTGTATTGGTCTTACCACGGGATCGCCGAAGGTAGACCGGGCGTGAATAACATAGGGTGTCGTGACCTACAAGCCTAGCTATTACGACTAAAGTTGTACGGGCATTGCTGCATTACCGGTAGCCTGCCTAGAATCGCCGGCCTGCGGCCCACAAGGACGCGGGCGGCGTGACGTGTAGCCAACCGGTTTGCCGTCCTGTCTCCTACTCATAACGATAAGGACTCACTATGTCCGACAAGCCTTCACTTCCCCTTGCTCTTGCATATCTGATCGATGCCATCAACGCCTGGTTTGGTAAGGCTTGCGCCTGGCTGACCGTGTTTCTGGTGATCGGCACCGCCATCGTCGTGGTGCTGCGTTACGGTTTCGGTATCGGCGCGACCGCCCTGCAGGAGGCGGTGCTCTACGCTCATGCGCTGGTCTTCATGGGCGCCGCGGCCTGGGTGCTGCAGCGCAATGGTCACGTGCGCGTGGACATTTTCTACCAGAAGTTCAGCGGCCGCCGTCAGGCGCTGGTCGAGATTCTCGGTAACCTGCTGTTCCTCCTGCCGGTGGCACTGTTTCTCGGCTGGGCCAGCTGGGACTACGTCAGCAACGCCTGGTCGACGTTCGAAGCGTCCAGCGAATCCGGCGGCCTCAAGTTCGTCTATCTGCAGAAAAGCATCATTCTGGTGCTGGTCGTGAGCCTGGTAATGCAAGGTATTTCCAATCTGATCAAGGCACTCTACGTCTTCAGCGGTCGCCTGCCGGCTCCGGAGGTGAAGCATGGCTGAGTTGATGGCGATTCTGCTGTTCATCAGTATCTGTGCGGCCCTGATGGCCGGCTTTCCGGTGGCGTTCACCCTGGCCGGCGTTTCCCTGCTGTTTGCCGCGCTCGGCGTGGTTACCGGCACGTTCGACCCGGGCTACCTGAGCGCCCTGCCGAACCGCCTGTTCGGCATCATGAACAACCAGACCATGCTCGCCGTGCCGCTGTTCGTGTTCATGGGAGTGATGCTGGAACGTTCACGGGTGGCCGAGGATCTGCTCGAGTCCATGTCGCGTCTGTTCGGCACCCTGCGTGGCGGCCTGGCGATTTCCGTGTGCGTGGTCGGTGCGTTGCTGGCCGCGTCCACCGGCATCGTCGGGGCCACCGTGGTGACCATGGGCCTGCTGGCGCTGCCGACCATGTTGCGTCGCGGCTACGATCCGGCCATCTCCACCGGCACCCTGGCGGCTACCGGTACGCTGGGGCAGATCATTCCGCCGTCGATCGTGCTGGTACTGCTGGGGGACGTGATGTCCAGCGCCTATCAGCAGGCGCAGCTGAAGATGGGCATCTTCTCGCCGAAGACCGTTTCGGTTGGTGACCTGTTCGTCGGGGCGCTGCTGCCCGGCCTGCTGCTGGTCGGCCTGTACATTGCCTACATCATCTTCGTCGCGATCTTCCAGCCGAAGAAACTGCCGGCGCTGCCGCAGGAGGAGCTCGGCCCGATCGAATGGGGCAAGCTGGCCAAGGCGCTGATTCCGCCGCTGATCCTGATCGGTGCGGTACTCGGCTCCATCCTCGCCGGCTATGCCACACCGACCGAAGCTGCCGCGCTGGGCGCTGTGGGTGCCATGCTGCTGGCGCTGAGCAAGAGCAAGCTGAACTTCGGTCAGCTCAAGGAAGTGGCCTATGGCACCACCGAAATCAGTGCCATGGTCTTCATGATCCTGATCGGTGCCTCGCTGTTCTCCCTGGTGTTCCGCGGCTTCGGTGGTGAGGTACTGATCGAGGACGTGTTCGCCCAGCTGCCTGGCGGTGTGCTCGGTGCATTCTTCCTGGTGATGCTGGTGATCTTTCTGCTCGGCTTCATCCTCGACTTCATCGAGATCACCTTCGTGGTGGTGCCGATCGTCGGTCCGGTGTTACTGGCGATGGGGCTCGACCCGATCTGGCTGGGCGTGATGATCGCGCTGAACCTGCAGACGTCCTTCCTCACGCCGCCATTCGGTTTCGCGCTGTTCTACCTGCGTGGCGTGACGCCCCCGAGCATTCCCACCAGCACCATCTACAAGGGTGTGTTGCCGTTCATCCTGATCCAGATTCTGCTGCTGGTGATTGCCTATATCTTCCCTGGGCTGATCACTTGGCTGCCGGAACAGGTCTATGGTCCATAGGTCATAACATGCAGTGAGCAGACGCCCGTCCCTGTGACGGGCGTTTTGCTTTATGTGCATGGCATGCTTCAAATAGACGTTACTCAACGGAGCGAGAGGCCCTCATGAGCAAAACCCAAGTCGAACGCGTGGAGCTCGATCAGCTCACCTGCTGGCGCATACGGGCGCAGCACAGCGAGCTGCTGGTCGCCCAACAAGGCGCGCAGATTCTCAGCTATCAGCAAGATGGCCAGCCGCCGTTGATCTGGTTGAGCCCCGATGCGGCCTATCGACGTGGCCAGAGCGTGCGTGGCGGTGTGCCCATTTGCTGGCCCTGGTTCGGTGACCTGCGGCGCAATCCGCAGGCGGTGCAGGCGCACTATCAGCTGGACGAGGCCCCCGCCCATGGCCTGGTGCGCAATTTGGACTGGCAGTTGCTGAGCATTGCCGAAGAGGAGGACGGGGTCAGGCTGCGCTTTGCCTTCGACGCACGCGAACGACCATTGCCGGGTTGGCCGCGCGATGCCTGCGTGCACTTCGAAATCGGCCTGGGCGACGATCTGCAGCTGCGCCTGGAGACCGAGAACCGCAGCGATCACCCGCTGGTGCTGAGCCAGGCCCTGCACACCTACTTCGCCGTCAGCGATGTGCGCCAGGTTGAGGTGCAAGGCCTGCAGAGCTGCCGCTATATCGACACCCTGCAGGATTGGCGCGAGCTGCGCCAGGAAGGGGCTGTCGGGTTCAGCGGCGAGACCGATCGCATCTACCGCGACACCGCGGCGCGCCTGAGCATCATCGACCCCGCCTGGCAGCGGCGCATCCACCTGGATGCCCGTGGCTCACGTTCGGCGGTGCTGTGGAATCCCTGGATCGACAAGGCCAAACGCCTGTCGCAGTTCCCTGACGATGCCTGGCAGAACATGCTGTGCATCGAGACGGCCAACCTGCTGGATGACGTCGTGCAGTTGCAGGCCAGGCAACGGCACAGCCTGGAGCTGCGTCTGTCCAGCGAGTCGCTGAGCTAGTCTGCCTGTTGCAGTGCCTGGCGCAGCGCCTGCGCATCGCGATAGGTGCGCTGCTGGGCCAGCTTGCCATCCTCCAGCTGCAACCACAGCACCTCGCCCTCGCCCGCCGGATAGCGCGGGGCGATGCGCGCGTCGCGGTCGAGAAGGATGCGGTAGTTGTAGTCGCGCATCTTCGGCAGGGCGAAGAGGCTGGCGATGATGCGGGGCATGCGGCTGACATCGGCGAGGAAGACCGCCTGGCGTTGTTCCAGGTAACCCTTGGGCTGGCCTTCCAGCGCAGCGTTGACCAGCTTGGCACCGTCCATGTCGCGGGCGACCAGCAGGATCCGGGTCTCGTCATTCAGGGTGTAGGGCGCGTCGAACTGATCCAGCAGCGTCCAGGGTGCCAGGCGTTCGCCGGGCTCCATGGCCAGTGCAGCGGTGGACAGCAGGCACAGCAACATCAGGGCAGCAGCTTTCATGCTGGAACTCCTAGCGGGGGAATGGAGGCGGTTAGAGGTCTTCGTCGGTCACCAGGCGTACTTCGCCGGCGTCCATGGCATAGGCGGCGTCGGCTAGGTCGTTGCTGATCGCTTCCACCTTGAGTTTGCCGCTGACCCAGATGGGCGCGTAGATGTCGTCGAGCACGATGCCCTTGGGGTAGCGCACCAGTACCAGCTGGTTCGGTGGCGGTGGTGGAACGTGGATGCAGGCACCCGGGTAGGGCACCAGGAAGAACAGCGTGCTGTTGCCTTTCTCGTCGTTCTCCAGCGGTACCGGGTAGCCACCCAGGCGGATGGCCTTGCCGTCGAGTGCAGCGACGGTCTTGGCCGAGTACATCACCGCCGGCAGGTTCTTGTCCTGCTGGCGCAGGCCGCCTTCGCTGTAGAAGGTGCTGTCGCCTTCCGGGCTGTCGTGGCTGATCTCGGGCATCTCCTCCAGGGCTTTGCGATCCTCGGGGGGCATCAGGGTGAGCCAGTCGGTTTCCGGCAGTTCGGCGTGGGCCAGGCCGGTACAAAGGAGCAGGGCGAGCAGCAGGTGGCGCATGGGGTATGGCATCTCGTGGCGGCGTTAGCGAGGAGCCGAACTTTCGGCTCCTGATCCGGGCCTGTCAGCCCTTCTTGATTGCCCCGTAGATTACCAGCAGAACGATGGCGCCGATCACCGCGCCGATAAAACCGGCAGCCTGACCAGCCTGGTAGATGCCCAGCGCCTGGCCGCCGTAGGTGGCCGCGATGGAGCCGCCGATGCCGAGCAGGATGGTCATGATCCAGCCCATGCTGTCATCCCCAGGTTTGAGAAAACGTGCGATCAGACCGACGATCAGGCCGATGAAGATGGTGCCGATTATGCCCATTGGCGTGTCTCCTTGATGAGTGCCGCTTGTGCGGCAGGCTCTGCATGGGACAGGCTGGTGAGGTGTCAGTTCGCCTCATCCGGTGGTTTGACCCCATAGCGCTGGTAGATCAGGGTGATCTCGCCATTCTCGCGCATGCGCTCGAGCTCCGCGCCCAGGCGGTCGTAGAGTTTACGGCGGTCACGCTGGTAGCGCTTGAGCGATGCGCCGAAGTGATTGCCCAGTACCTGCTGGTGGGTGTAGTGAGCGTAGCTGTAGTCGCGAAAATCCATCGCCTGGAATTGCGCCTCCATCGGCGCGATGTCGAGCACGGCGATGGTGTCCAGGCGCCCGGCGCGGAACATCGCTGCCAGTTGCGCATCGTCGCTGGCATAGACGCGGCCCAGCAGGTCATCGCTATCGAACGGCTCGAAATAGGCTGTGCCGCGCTTCACGCCGAGTGACAAGTCATACAGATCGTCGTAGCGGCTCAGTCTGGCCTCTTCGCCTGGGTGCACGATGAAGCGTACGTTGAGCGGCTGGCTGCCGATACTGGGCAGGAAGTGAATGTACTGGCGGCGTGGCTCGGTGAGCAGAACGCGTGGCACCAGGTCGACGCGACCTGAACGCAGGTCGTCGAGGCTACGCAGGAAGGGGGCTTCGCGCCAGTGCAGGTCTATGCCAATGCGGTGTGCCGCGGTCTCCAGCACGCTGATCAATGGGCCGCTGGGCAGGCCATCGACTGCGCGCATTTCCGGTGGCCGCTCACGGAAGTCGACACGCAGTACGTCGTCGCCAACGCAGGTCAGTGCGAACAGCAAGGACAGCAAGGAAAGGAGCAGTTTCATGGCCAGGCTCTTGAGCGACCACCGTCGTTCAAGAGTCTAGCTGCGAATTGTCCGGTTAGCCTTTTGCTATCAGTGCCTGAACGGCTGCGATGCCGCTATCGAGGCTGGCGCGATCGGCACTGCGCAGGGTGGCATGACCGACCTTGCGCCCGGCCTTGAAGGCTTTGCCGTAGTGGTGCAGGTGGCAATCGGCGATGCTGATCACCTTGTCTACCGGCGGTACTTCGCCAATGAAGTTGAGCATGGCGCTCTCGCCCAGCTTGGCCGTCGAGCCCAGCGGCAGGCCGGCGACGGCGCGCAGGTGGTTCTCGAACTGGCTGCACTCGGCGCCTTCGATGGTCCAGTGCCCGGAGTTGTGTACGCGCGGGGCGATCTCGTTGGCCTTCAGGCCGCCGTCGACTTCGAAGAATTCGAAGGCCAGCACGCCGACGTAGTCGAGCTTGTCCAGCACGCGGCCGACGTAGTCCTCGGCCAGCGCCTGCAGCGGGTGATCGGTGCTGGCGATGGACAGGGCGAGGATGCCGCTATCGTGGGTGTTGTGTACCAGCGGGTAGAAGCGTGTTTCGCCGTCACGGGCGCGCACGGCGACCAGCGATACTTCGCCGGTGAAGGGCACGAAACCTTCGAGAATGCACGGCACGCTGCCCAGTTCGGCGAAGGCGCCGGTCACGTCCTCGGCCCTGCGCAGGACCTTCTGACCCTTGCCGTCATAGCCCAGGGTGCGGGTCTTCATCACCGCCGGTAGGCCGATGCTGGCCACGGCGGCATCGAGATCGGCCTGCGACTGAATGTCGGCGAACTCCGGAGTGGGAATGCCCAGCTCGCGGAACATGGATTTTTCGAACCAGCGGTCACGGGCGACGCGCAGGGCTTCAGCGCTCGGGTAGACCGGCACGAACTGCGAGAGGAAGGCCACGGTTTCCGCCGGCACGCTCTCGAATTCGAAGGTCACCAGGTCGACCTCATCGGCCAGCTGGCGCAGGTGATCCTGATCGCCGTAGTCGGCGCGGATATGTTCGCCCAACGCCTGCGCGCAGGCGTCCGGCGCCGGGTCGAGAAAAGCGAAGTTCATGCCCAGCGGGGTTCCCGCCAGGGCCATCATGCGGCCCAGCTGGCCGCCACCGATCACACCGATTTTCATAACAAAGCCCCTTTTCAGCAGGTGGCGAGACCAAGCAGTTGAACGCTGCCCGCAGCGCAGGAAGCGGAGTTTACGCCGGTAAATGAGCATTCCGAGCAGCGGACAGGGTGCCAATGCGCCGTGTCGCAGCCCTTGATGGAATGGGCTTCAGGCCTCGCGCGGATCCGGGTTGCTCAGCACGGTATCGGTCTGCTCCTGGCGGAACTGCTTCAGCGCTGCGTGGAACTGCGGGTGCTGGTGACCGAGGATGCTGGCCGCCAGCAGCGCCGCGTTGACCGCGCCCGCCTTGCCGATGGCCAGGGTGGCGACCGGAACACCGGCCGGCATCTGCACGATCGACAGCAGCGAGTCGACGCCCGAGAGCATGGACGACTGTACCGGCACGCCGAGCACCGGCAGGTGGGTCTTGGCCGCGCACATGCCCGGCAGGTGGGCTGCACCACCGGCACCGGCGATGATCACCTGGATGCCGCGTGCTTCTGCCTCTTCGGCGTACTGGAACAGCAGGTCCGGGGTGCGGTGGGCGGAGACCACCTTGACCTCGTGGGGAATGCCCAGCTTGTCCAGCATTTCGGCGGTGTGGCTAAGGGTGGACCAATCGGACTTGGAGCCCATGATCACGCCAACCAGTGCGCTCATCGTCGTGCCTCTTCTCTCGGGCGCCTCGCGGCGCGTCAAAAACCAACAAGCCACGCGGGCGGGCCAGCGTGGCTTGTCATGATTCGTTGGCCGGGTGCTGCCGGCCGAAGGCCGCGCAGTATAACGCAAAGCCAGCGGTGTCGGGCAGTGGCGATGACCGTTCGTCATGCAGGCGCTGGCAGTGAGGCAAAACCGCGCAAACCTTGCTCTGGAGCAATGCTCACATGGGCTGTGCGCACACACTGGGCGGACACTCGCATGGAAGAGGAACAGTGATGAACCAGACCATGAAAGCTGCAGTGGTCCACGCCTTCGGCGAACCCCTGCGTATCGAAGAGGTAAAAGTCCCTCTGCCAGGCCACGGCCAGATTCTGGTGAAGATCGAAGCCTCGGGGGTATGCCATACCGACCTCCACGCGGCTGAGGGCGACTGGCCGGTGAAACCGAGCCTGCCCTTCATTCCAGGCCACGAAGGGGTTGGCTACGTGGCGGCGGTCGGCAGCGGCGTGACCCGTGTGAAGGAAGGCGATCGCGTCGGCGTGCCCTGGCTCTATACCGCCTGCGGATGCTGCGAACACTGCCTGACCGGTTGGGAAACCCTCTGCGCAAGCCAGCAGAACACCGGCTATTCGATCAATGGCGGTTATGCCGAATACGTGCTGGCTGACCCCAATTACGTCGGCATCCTGCCGAAAAATGTCGACTTCCTCGAGATCGCGCCGATCCTCTGCGCCGGGGTGACGGTGTACAAGGGGCTCAAGCAAACCCAGGCGCGCCCTGGCCAGTGGGTGGCCATCTCCGGTATCGGTGGCCTTGGTCACGTTGCCGTGCAATACGCCCGCGCCATGGGGCTGCACGTGATCGCGGTGGACGTCGACGACGCCAAGCTGGAGCTGGCGCGCAAGCTCGGTGCCAGTCTGACCATCAACGCGCGCAAGGAAGACCCGGCCGAGGTGGTGCAGCGCGATATCGGCGGCGCCCATGGCGTGCTGGTCACCGCAGTGTCCAACGCCGCCTTCGGCCAGGCCATCGGCATGGCGCGCCGGCATGGCACCGTGACGCTGGTCGGCTTGCCGCCGGGCGACTTTCCGACGCCGATCTTCGACGTGGTGCTCAAGGCCATCACGATTACCGGCTCCATCGTCGGTACTCGTGCCGATCTGCAGGAAGCGCTGGACTTCGCCGGTGAAGGCCTGGTCAAGGCCACGGTGCACAGCGACACGCTCGATAACATCAACGGCATCTTCGAGCAGATGCGTGGCGGTCAGATCGAGGGGCGCGTGGTGCTGCAGTTCTGATTCGAAAAGGGCCTCGGACGAGCCGATTTCCTACAGAACGGACGCGGACGGGCGCACAGATCGATGCCAGGTCGCTGGCTATACTGTGCGCCCTTCATCCGTACAAGGAAGTGTCGTCATGAAACAGTACGTTTCGCTCGTTGCCCTTTCCCTGCTCTCCCTTCAAGCCGCTGCGCTGGATCTGGCCAAGCATCCGCAGGTCTTCGATGCCGGCCAGGGCGTCAGCCTGGCGCTGGCCCCTTCTGCCGATGGCAAACAGGCCCTGGTGCAGGTACGCGGCATCAACCATCCGCTCGACGAGGTGGTGTTTCTCACCGAGGTCCGCGAGCTGGGCAACGAGCAGCGCGACTACGGCATCCGTCTCGATGGCCGCGACTACAACCTGCTGAACAAACGCCGCGCCTGGGGTGGTGAGAGCTACCAGCTCAACCTGCCCAACACTCAGGGCTTCGAACTCAGCTACGACGAAGACAGGAGCAAGGCGCTCAAGCCGGCCGAGTTGCTCGCGAGCTACCAGAAGCAGGAAAAGGATGGCGTGCAGGCGCGCCTGGCCGCCTTCGATCGCAAACAGCGTGTGGCGGACTACAGCGCACGTCTGCAGGACGCGGATGGCGAAGCCAGCAAGGCTTGCGGCACCCCGCTGGCGACCAAGGTGGACTGGAGCGCGCTCAGCGATGAGCAGCTGATGAGCCTCAGCGTGCCGAGCTTCTGTGGCGAGGTGGTCAACCAGATGGCCTACCTGTGCGGCAAGGACGACCGCTACAAGGCCGAGGCCAAGACCCTCAAGGGCGTCGACTGCCGCTTCGGCGAGGCGATGAAACTGCGCGAGCAGGATGGGCAACTGCAGTTCACCACTCGCTCGGATGAAGCCAACCAGGGCGACTTCATCAACGCCATCCTGCGTAACCGCTGAGCCTGACGCCGGGGCGAGATTGGCCCCGGCCGCGCTGAACCTATCCTGCAACTAGCAAACCAACGGGTCACTATGAAATACACCAAACTGTTCGCTCCCATCCTTCTCGCCGGCTTGGTCAGCGGTTGTGCTTCGGTGGCGGTCAGCGACAATGTGCTGAGCCAGCGCACTTCGCTGGCCTTGGGCCTGACGCCGGATCAGTTCACCATCAGCAATCGCGTCGACGGCGGTGTTCGCACTGACTACAACGTGAAAACCCGTGACGGTAAGAACTATGCCTGCTACGTGACAGGCAGCGTCTCCGTTCTGGGGCCGGTAGTATCGGACGCCTTGTGCAACACCATGGGTGGCAACGATCAGCCCGCCCAGCCAGTCAGCAACTCCTGCAATGCCTTGCTGAAGGCAGCCGGACGTTGCTGATAGCTGCTATGTACGCTGCCTGTTAAAGGCAGCGGCATATTTTTTGCGTTCCTTTCCTCGTTTGCACCCATGGAACGCATCATGCTGCACGCCTCGCTGACCACCCTGCACGTGGTTTCCCTGATCCTGCAACGCTTCGCCGACCAGCCCGAGCTTCACCCGCAATTGCTGGCCGGGAGCGGGATTGGTGCGGCTGATCTGGACAATGCCGACGTACGCATCACCCGGGTGCAGGAGCAGCAGGTCTGCGCCAATGCCCTGGCCCTGCGTGCAGACATGGGGCTGGAGCTGGGGCGCAGCCTGCATGTTTCCTCCTATGGGCTGCTCGGTTACGCCGCGCTGTCCGCTGATACCCTTGGTGACGCCCTGCGTCTGCTGTTGCGGTACCCGGCGTTACTTGGCACCTATTTTCGTCTGGAACTGTTGGTAGACGGGGAGCTGGCCTGGATAAGTGCCAGCGACTACAGCGATCACGCAGCGCTGGAAGCTTTCAACGTGGAAATGTGCCTGGCCTCCATGAGGCTCACCTGCGATGAGTTGCTTGGCCAGCCGCTACCCGTGAGCCTGGCCTGCTTTCGTCACCTACGTCCAGGTTATGCGGCGCGCTATACCGAGAGCTTTCCCTGTCCGCTGCACTTCGAGGCGCCGCGCAATGCGTTCGCCTTTCCCGCCGCCTTATTGGAGCGCCGCCTGCCGCTGGCCGACAGCGTCACCCATGTCGACATGGTGGAGCGTTGCCGCCGCCTGAATACCGAATTCAGCAGCCGCCAGGCCTGGCTGGAGCGCGTGCGACAGCTGCTCGCTGCGCAGATGGCCGAGCCGCCGGGACTGGAGAATCTGGCGCAGCAGATGCACTGCTCACCGCGCACCCTGCGTCGCCACCTGCAGGAGCTGGGCACCAGCTATCAGGGCCTGCTCGACGAGCTGCGCTTCGAGCGCGCCAAGACGCTGCTCGGCGAGGAGCAATGGCCGGTATGTCGCATCGCCGAGGTACTCGGCTTCAGCGAGACGGCCAGCTTCCGTCATGCTTTCCAGCGCTGGAGCGGCGTGCCGCCGAGTCGCTTTCGCGCGTAGCCCGGATGCAATCCGGGACTATCCGGCACCTTTTCCCCAGGTTTAGTCCGGGTTACCGGCGATCACTGCGGGAGCGGCTTCAGCCGCGATAAAAGCTCGCCGCTGAAGTGTCTCCTACAGGTCGGGCTCATTTCTCTGCTTGCACGTTGCGGTACATCTGCTGCCCGTAGCCCGGATGTATTCGGGCTACGGGCGATCACCGTAGGAGCGGCTTCAGCCGCGATAAAAGCTCGCCGCTGAAGCGGCTCCTACAGGTCGGGCTCATTTCTTCGCTTGTACGTTGCGATACGTCGCTGCGCGTAGCCCGGATGTATTCGGACTACGGACGATCATCGTAGGAGCGGCTTCAGCCGCGATAAAGGCTCGCCGCTGAAGCGCCTCCCACAGGCGGGCTCATTTCTCCGCTTGTACGTTGCGGTACATCTGCAAGCGTGCGGCCTCATGCAGGCCGCGGCTCAGCGCCAGCAGGCGCTGGAATTCCTCGGGGTGACGTTCGGCGACGTTGTCGCGCGGTGTCGGCGAGCGCAGGTCGTGCAGGGTCGGCGAGCTGCCGTCGTGTTGCATCTGCACAAGAAAATCACGGGTCACTGCGCCGATCACCGGGAAGGTGCCTTCCTGCAGCACCAGCGGCACCACGCGTTCGCCTTCCGGCGCGGGTCGTTGCAGGTCGCGACCCAGCCCGCCGTTGTCGAAGGGTACGCCGACCAGTCCGGCCACGCTTGGCAGCAGGTCGGCCAGGCCCACGGCCTCATCGAACTCGCGCGGCGCCAGCCATTTCGGTGCGTGAATCAACAGCGGCACGTTGTTGCTCTCCAGCCCCAGTTGCTCGAAGGCCGGCGCCATGTGCGGGATCTGGCTGATACGGGTGTTGTGGTCGCCGAAGAAGACAAAAATGCTGTCGTCGTAGAAGCCGTGCTCCTTGGCCAGCTCCATCAGCCGACCGATATTGAAGTCCAGCAGACGCACGGCGTTGTACTGCTCGACGCTGCGCGAGCCGGCCTGCTGCACCTGTTCCAGCGGCAGGTCGAGCGCCTCGAAGCCGTCGTTGTCTTTGGGGATGGTGAAGGGGCGGTGGTTGCCGGAGGTCTGCAGGTAGGCGAAGAAGGGTTTGTCCTTGGGCAAGGCGCCCAAGATGCGCGTGCTTTCCTTGAAGAAATCCAGGTCGGAGATGCCCCACACGTCCACCTGCGGCGACTGCCAGTGGCGTTCCTCATAGAGCTGCACGTCGTCGATGCTCTGGCGGATCAGCGCATTGATATTGGCCCAGCCGGCGTTGCCGCCAATCATGTAGAACTTCTCGTAGCCATCGAGTGCGTTGATCAGCGTGCGCTGGCGGGCGATCAGCGGGTTGCGCGTGGCCGTCTCCTGGCGCGACACGTCGGGAATGCCGGTGATGCTCGCCCACACCGTCTTGGCGGTGCCGGTCACCGGCACGTAGAAGTGGCGGAAGAACCAGCTCTCCTTGGCCAGACGATCGAGATTCGGTGTCGGGTTCAGCGGATTGCCGTAGGCGCCCACGGCGCTGGTGCCGAGGGATTCGAGCATGACGAAAATCACATTGGGCTGGCGCTCGGCCTGGATGCGGTGGGGCTGCAGCGGCTGCTGGCGGAAGAAGTTCAGCCCTTGCGCATCACGTTCGCTGACGCCCAGATAATCGGCCACCACCTCGTAGTGCTCACGCGTGGCCGCCACGTCGAAGGCGGCGGGTTCGAGCTTGAGGGTGTCGAAGAGAAACAGCGCCGGGTTGATCCCGAGTGCGCCCACCTGGCTGTTGCCGCTGTAGAAGGCATCGCTCCAGCGCAGCGG
Organism: Pseudomonas spartinae; assembly: GCF_965197125.1. Classification (NCBI taxonomy): domain Bacteria; kingdom Pseudomonadati; phylum Pseudomonadota; class Gammaproteobacteria; order Pseudomonadales; family Pseudomonadaceae; genus Pseudomonas; species Pseudomonas spartinae. Next base: position 418,782 of record NZ_CBDAMB010000002.1, on the reverse strand, counting down.
CACCGGGTTCTCCAGATTCAGCGCGCTGGCGCGACCGAGCAGACCGAAGAACACCAGCACGCTCACCAGCGCCGCGCCGCCAAGGGCCGGCAGCACGCCGACCCTGCCGCTGGCGGGGCGATCCAGGGTGGCGCGTTCCAGGCGCAGCAGCGCCCAGGCCCACAGCACCACACCGGCCAGCCAGGCGAGGGTTATCCACAGCACCGGGTAGGTTTGCCAGAGCATGCCGGCGGATATCTGCGCATCGTCGGCAAAGCGCAGCACTGTGGCGTTGAGGCGCACGCCCAGATAGGCGTAGTGGCCGAAGTCGAGGATGTACAGCAGACCCAGCGCCGCCACGGCCAGCAGCAGGTAGCCGCGCAGCAGCCAGCGCACGGCGCGAAAGCGCGCGAGGCGCAGTTTGGGCAGCGCCAGCAGGATGCCCACCGGCAGCATCAGCAACAGGGCCAGGCGCAGGTCGAAGCGCAGGCCAATGCCAAGGGTGTGCAGCACGTCCGGGTCGCTGAGGCTGTCGACAGCGGAGAAGCCCAGCAGAAACACCCCACGCAAGGCGGCGAAGAGCGCGAACAGCAGCGCCGTCAGGCCTGCCAGGTAATGCAGGCGGCGCGATTTCAGCCAGCTCATGCGAGGTTCCTTGTACGAAGCAGCAGCCAGCGTCCGCCTGCCAGAAGCAGCGCGCCGAGGCTATAGAGGGCCAGGTAGGGGTCGATCAGGTAATCCCAGTAGTTTTCCGAGGCGCCCAGGCGCAGGGCAAAGGCCAGGGTCGCCAGCACCAGCGTCAGGGCGCCGAGCCAACTGCGCTGAACGATCAGCACCGCGCACAGCAGGCCCAGCACCAGCAGCATGGGCCGTGGCTCGAAGCCGAGCTGGTAGGGGTCGGCGTAGCTCAGGCCCAGTGCCGCCGGGTAGAGCAGCACGGCCATGCCGGCGAACAGTGCCAGGCTGGCCAGACGATCACGGGCGCCGGCAGGTGCCACGCCGAAGCGGCACAGGGTCGCCCAGCCGAGCAGCACCAGGCTGGGCACCGACAGGTCGCCGATATAGGTGCGCAACTGCAGCGCCAGGCTGATGCCCTGCACTGGCACCAGGCTGAGCAGCAGGCAGGTCAGTAGCTTGACCACTTGCTGCGGGCGGCCGCGGCCAAAGGGGGCCAGCACGAGGAAGGCGAGCAGGGTGAAGGACAGGTGCGGCAGCCAGAAGTCAGTCATGCGGGCGGCGCTCCGACAGCCAGGCTTCGTTGAAGGCCAGGTGCTTGATGAACATGTCGTTCCACGAATAAACGAGGTGATAGGTGCCCTCACGGTCGCGGGCGAAGTAGGGGTACTCGTAGTCGAAGGTGCAACCCTCGGCGCTGCACATGCGCGCGGTCACCCGTTCGAGGAACTGCGCCTGCTGCTCGGGCTTGCCGCCGCTGGCGCGGAACTTCTCGCTGACCACGGCGGGGAAGTCGCCTGGCGCGATCGGCTCGCCCCAGGGGTTGGGGCTCTCGTCCAGCTCGCCAAGGGTGTGCCAGTTGCCCAGCTTGGCGTCGGTGGCGTAGAGGGTCAGGCGAAAGCGCCCGTCCTCCAGGTCGTTCATCGCCACCAGCAGGCTGCCATCGGGGCGGCCCACCGCCGCCAGGGACGAGTTGGGGTTGCTCGGCTCCACCGGCTCTGGCCGGCTCCAGCTACGCCCGGCGTCCTCGCTGTAGCTGGCCAGCACGCGATGGTGCTGCTCGCCGGCATAGCGCAGCAGGGCCACGGCCCGGCGCTCGTCCAGCGCCACCACGGTCGGCTGCAGGGAATAGCGGCCCTTGCCGATGCGGTACTTGCCCAGTACCTCGCCGCTCGCGCTCAGGTGCAGGTACTCGGGAAACTTGCCGAGGAACTCGTGGTACACCGGCAGGCCGATGCTGCCGTCGGCATGGAACACCGGCGCGGCGCGTACCAGGGTGCTGATGTTGAGAAAGGGGCTGGTGACGAGCTGCCGGGGGGCCGACCAGGTCTTGCCGAGGTCATCGGAGACCATGGCGTTGACCGCGCTACCGGCCCAGCCGCCGAGCGATACCGAAACGTAGAACAGCCACAGGCGGTTGTCCGGCGCCAGGCTGATCACCGGGTTGCCCAGCTTGCGGATGTGCTTGCCGACCGCGCGCTGGGTCGACTCGCGGCTGGCCAGTACGCGTTCGGCACTCCACTGGCCGCTGGCGGCATCGTAGCGCGCGGCGCGGATCTGCACGTCAGCCGCTCCTTCACGGCTGCCGGCGAACCAGGCGGCCATCAGGTCGCCGCCGGGCAGGCCAGTGATCGAGGCGGAGTGGACGAAATCCTCCAGGTCGGAGGAGGCGAAGTGCGCGGCCAGGGTCGGAGTCGCATCGCTCGCAGGTGGCGCCGGCTGGTTGGCGAAGGGTGCCAGGGCATGGGGCGCGGCGCCGAACCAGGCGCAGGCGAACAGCGTGGCCGCGCCCAGCAACAGGGCGCAGGTCTTGAAGGTCGAGGTCATGGTCGGTGCGTCAGGGATGGCTGGGATGCGCCAGGCGCGAGGTGGCGACTTCTTCTACCGGGTGGGCGTCGACCGGGTCGTAGTAGACCTCCAGCTTGTGCCCTGCGGCGTCGAAGCCGTAGATCTCGTAGCAGTGGCCGGGGGTGATGCGGAACTTGGTGATCTGCACGCCCTGGCGCTTCATCTGCTCGCGAAACTGCGACTCCGGCATCCAGGCGCTGCGGTCGGGACGGGCGCAGTCGGTGTCTGCCAGCAGCGGCGCGGCGCCGAGCAGCAGCAGGCCGCCCAGCGTGATTCGGGCAAAAAGGGGCATGGAGGCGCTCTCGTCACGAGGCGCCGGCCGCCAGGGCCGGCGCTGGGCTGCGATCAGTCTTCGATCTCGGTCTTCACGGCCTTGCCGCTGACCGGGTCGTGGTAGATCTCGACCTTGCGGCCTTCCTTGTCGAAGCCGTAGATCTCGTAGCAGTTGCCGTCGGTGACCTTGAACTTGTTGATCTTGTAACCATCGGCCACCAGCTTGGCCTGGAACTGCTCGGGGTCTTGCCAGGTGGAGCGGTCGGCCGTGGTGCATTCGGTCTTGGCGAAGGCCGGCGCGGCGCAGGCGAGCAGGGCGGGAACGAGCAGTAGACGACGCATGGTGAGGCTCCTGATGGGGTTCGGTGCCGTCACCTTCGGCGTGCTGGCTTAACGAAAACTTAAGGCTCACACCCCGTTACATCTTGCCGTCGGGCATCGGGGTGGCAGGGCAATTTGGCCATTTCGATCCCCTTTTGGCCGTTGTCAGCGTTCTCCCGTGAGCTGCAGCAAGCGAACAATGCAGGCACAACAACGAGCCTGGAGCGCTTTGCATGCTCACCTACTACAGCGACGACCACCACCTGCACCACGGCAAATGCGAGCTGATCGACGGGCAACTGATGCCCTGCTTCGAGAAGCCGCAGCGCGCCGACCACATCCTGCAACGGGTCAAGGATCGCCAGCTCGGCGACGTCCTTGCGCCCAGGGATTTCGGCCTGGCGCCCATCGAACGCATCCACAGCAAGGCCTATCTGGAATTCTTCAAGAGTGCCTGGGCGCGCTGGCAGGAACAGGGTGGCAAGGGCGACCTGCTGCCGTTCACCTGGCCGGCGCGCACCCTGCGGCGGATGATCCCCAATGACCTGCACGGCCAGCTCGGCTACTACAGCTTCGACGGCGGTGCGCCGATCACCGCTGGCACCTGGCAGGCCGCCTACAGCGCCGCACAGGTGGCGCTCAGCGCCCAGCAGGAGATCGCCAATGGCGCGCACAGCGCCTTCGCCCTGTGCCGTCCGCCAGGCCACCACGCCGCTGGCGACGTGATGGGCGGCTATTGCTACCTGAACAACGCTGCCATCGCCGCCCAGGCCTTCCTCGACCAGGGGCGCAAGAAGGTGGCCATCCTCGATGTCGACTACCACCACGGCAACGGCACCCAGGACATCTTCTACCAGCGCAGCGACGTGCTGTTCGCCTCGATCCACGGCGACCCCACCGAGGAATTCCCGTTCTTCCTCGGTTATGCCGACGAACTGGGTGAAGGCGCGGGCGAGGGCTACAACTTCAATTACCCACTGCCCATGGGCAGCACCTGGGACACCTGGAACGCCGCGCTGGAGCAGGCCTGCCAACGCATCGTCGAATACGGCGCCGAGGTGGTGGTGGTGTCGCTGGGTGTGGACACCTACATGGAAGACCCGATCTCGCAGTTCAAGCTCGACAGCCCGGACTACCTGACTATGGGCCGGCGCATCGCCGCGCTGGGCCTGCCGACGCTCTTCATCATGGAAGGCGGCTACGCGGTGGAGGCCATCGGCGTCAACGCGGTCAACGTACTGGAAGGCTTCGAAGGCGCCTGATCGGCGCGTAGGGTGGACGACGCTTTTTTCGTCCAGCGTCATGCGCACGGTAGGCGGATGAGCGTCAGCTGCGCGCTCCGGGCCACCCAACCAAAAGACCAACAACGACACTTCAGGGGTGAAACGATGAAAGCCATCAAACAGATGCTCGGCGCCGCCTTGTGCGGCGCCACCCTGCTTAGCGCTGCGGTGCAGGCCAAGGAACTGCGTGTGTACAACTGGGCCGACTACATCCTGCCGTCGGTGCCCAAGGACTTTCAGAAAGAGTCCGGTATCCAGATCACCTGGGACACCTTCGAGACCAACGAGGCGCTGGAGGCCAAGTTGCTCACCGGCAACTCCGGCTATGACCTGGTGATCCCCTCCAACCAGTTCCTCGAAACCCAGATCAAGGCCGGCGTCTTCGCCAAGCTGGACAAGTCCAAGATTCCCAACTGGAAGAACCTCGATCCGGCGCTGCTCAAGCTGCTGGAGAAGAACGACCCGGGCAACCAGTACGGCGTGCCCTACATGTACGGCACCGTGCTGATCGGCTACAACCCGGACAAGGTCAAGGCTGCACTCGGCGACGACGCCCCGGTCAACAGCTGGGACCTGGTGTTCAAGCCCGAGTACATGGAGAAGCTGAAATCCTGCGGCGTGGCCATGCTCGACTCGCCTACCGAAATCATCCCCATCGCCCTACACTACCTGGGCCTCGATCCCAACAGCAGCAACCCGGCCGACTATGACAAGGTCACCGAACTGCTGCTGAAAGTGCGCCCCTACGTGGCCTACTTCCATTCGGCCAAGTACATGACCGACATCGCCAACGGCGACATCTGCGTGGCCATCGGTTATTCGGGCAGCTTCTACCAGTTCGCCAACCGCGCCAAGGAAGCCGGCAACGGCGTGAAAATCAACTGGCGCCTGCCGAAAGAAGGCGCGCCGATCTGGTTCGACACCTGGGCCATCCCCAAGAGCGCGCAGAACAAGGATGAGGCGCTTGCCTTCATCAACCACCTGCTCGAACCCAAGGTCATCGCGCCGATCAGCGATTTTCTCGGCTACCCCAACCCCAACGTGCCGGGTATGGAACTGGTGAGCAAGGAAATCGCCGCCGACCCCGATCTGACTCCGACCCCGGAGATGCAGAAATCGCTGTATGTAGTGCAGCCGCTGCCGCAGAAGATCGAGCGCGTACGTACGCGTGCGTGGACGTCGATCAAGTCGGGCAAGTGATTCGTCACTAACGGCTCGCGGCTGAAGCGGCTCCTACAGACCCAGCACGAGCATACCGATGGTGCCCACGCTCTGCGTGGGTGCCTTCGAAAAAGCACTCAGCCGAAGCGGAGCGCGCACCTGCAGGTGCGCGTTTTTCGTTGTGCTCACCCTCTGGCTTTGCGCTGTGCTTCAGCTGCCAGCCGATGAATGGCCATGCAAAAATAAGTCGAGCGTCACACCAGGCCCTGGACGAATCGCATCCGACTGGTAAAAACTCTCGCCCTGCAACCCCCTGTGCAATGGACGCCCTTGAATGCCGAACAGGCTTCGAGACAAGGACACGATATGGAAGATCTCTACCCCGCCGGGCCCAGCGATGTGCCCGCAACGCTGACCCGCCCCAGTTCCGTCTACAAACGCCAAGCCTGGCTCGCCGTCGGCAGTCTGGCCTTGTTCGTCGCGCTGTATTTTGCTTTGGCAGGCTGGTTCGGCTGGACCGCCTGGCGCCTGATCAGCAGCGGCCTGGCCGGCAGTGAAGACGCGATCGTGCATTTTCTGGTTGGTGGCTGCTCCGCCTTTCTCTGTGTGTTCATGCTCAAGGCCTTGTTCTTCGTGGAGCGCGGTGGTGCGTCGAATCACGTCGAACTGCGCCCTGAAGAGCAGCCACAGCTCTTCGCCTTTCTCTACCGGCTGGCTGACGAGGCCGGTGCACCGCGGCCGCATCGCGTGTATCTATCGGCGCGGGTCAATGCGGCTGTGTTCTATGACCTGTCGATCCTCAACCTCCTGTTTCCCTCGCGCAAGAACCTGGAGATTGGCCTGCCCCTGGTCAATATCCTCACCTTGAGTGAGTTCAAAGCAGTGCTGGCCCACGAGTTTGGTCACTTCGCTCAGCGCTCCATGGCCATCGGCAGTTGGGTCTACATCGCCCAGCAGATCGCGTCCCACATCATCGCCAAACGTGACGCGCTGGATAAGCTGCTGCGCGTGCTGTCGAAGTTCGACCTGCGTGTTGCCTGGATCGGCTGGCTGCTGTCGTTGATCGTCTGGTCGATTCGTTCGCTGCTCGATACCGTGTTCCGCCTAGTGGTGCTGGCGCAACGCGCCTTGTCACGGCAGATGGAGTTCCAGGCCGACCTGGTCGCGGTTTCCCTGACCGGCAGCGACGAACTGGTGCATGCCCTGCACAAGCTGCAAGCCGCCGACGAGGCATGGGATCGCACCCTGGCCTTCGCCAACAGCGAATACCAGCGGGGCCGCTCGGTGCAGGATCTGTTCAGCATCCAGACCCAGGTTCTCGAGCGGGTCACGCAGATTCTCAACGACCCCTGCTATGGCAAGGTTCCACCTCGTTCCTGCCCTTCCCCGGAACAGCACCGCGTCTTCGTTTCTGGTTTTGCCCAGCCGCCGCAGATGTGGTCGACTCACCCGGCCAACAGCGACCGCGAAGAAAATGCCAAGCGCCTGTATCTGCCCGCTCCTCACGACGCGCGTAGCGCCTGGGTGTTGTTTGACGAGCCGACAGCGCTGCGCCAGCGCCTGACCAGTGACTTCTTCCACGGCGCGCAGCTTGAGCCCGTTACTCTGGAAGAATCCCTGCGCAACCTGGCCGACCGCTACGACATGCTGCAATACGCCCCCGACTACCAGGGAGCCTATCTGGGTCGCAGCCTGACGCGTCATGCCGAGCAAGCCGCCGAGCTCTATCAGGATTCGACGTCCATTACCGACCTACACGGCGCGCTGCAGGCACTGTACCCGCTCAGCCTCAGCCAGCAGCTCAACCAGCTGCGCGCCCTGGAAGAAGAGCGCGGCATGCTGCAGGCGCTGCGGGACAAAGTCTACAAGGCGGCCGGCGGCAGCATCGTGTTTCGCGGCAACAGCGTTGCACGCCGCGATCTGCCGCACCTGATCGAGCAGGTCAACGACGAGGCCGAAGCCCTGCGCCAGGCGATTCTCGGTCATGATCGACGCTGCCGGGCCACCCATCTGGCCATAGCCGAGCAGTTCGGCAATGGCTGGCCGACCTACTTGATCGGCCTGATCGAAGTGCTGCATTACGCGGAGCACAGTCTGGCCGATCTACGCGATGCTCAGGGCTTGCTCGCCAATGTGACCTCGGTGGTGCTGGCCGACGGCAAGGTCAGCTCCCGCGAGCTCAAGCGCCTGCTGCAGACGGCCAACGAGCTGCATCGGGTGATGTCCACCATCCACCAGGACAAACAGCTCGTGCTGCTCGATCAGCCCCTGCTGGTGCGCCTGGGTATCGAATCCTGGGCGGCCTCGCTGGAAGACTTCACCCTGCCCCAGGCGAGCACCGACAACGTCAACGAATGGATGCAGGTGATCGATGGCTGGGGCAACAGCCTCGCCGCCCAGTTGTCAGGGCTGTGCAGCGCCACCCTGGAGCAGTTGCTGCACAGCGAAGCCGAACTGGCGCGCCATCTGCGGCAGAACAGCCAGCCCGAAGCGGCGCCAACACCTACGCGCACCCCGCAACGCTACGCCGTGCTCCTGCCCGGGCAGGAGCGCAAGCGCCAGTTGAAGCTGGATTGGTGGGATCGCTTTCAGATCGCCGATGGTGCCTTGGCCACCACCATGCGTTTGCTGGTTGCAGCGCTGATTGTCGGCGCCGTGCTCGGCTTTGGCAGTTTGACCGGCGTGGATACCAGGGTCGCGGTCTACAACGGTCTGGGCACTAGCGTACAGGTACACATTGGCAAGCAGAGCGCGGTTGTCGGGCCCTACTCGTCCACCGAGCTCAAGACCGAGTTCACCCGTGACACTCAGGTGAGCGCCCGCACCTCCGATGGACAGTTGATCGAGACTTTCACCCCCAACCTGGGCAACCCGGGGCTGCATTACGTCTACAACGTTGCCGGCGCCAGCCCTCTGGTTGTCTGGACAGCCTCATATGGCAATGCCGCCGAGGAAGAACCGCGCGTTCTCGGTGCGCCGCGCTGGCTCGACGCCCATGTCGACTTCTTCTTCACCGACCCACCCGAGTCCATCAGCAGCAAGAGCGGTGGTGCCACGCGCCACATTCTCAGTGGCATGGGAGACAGCACACCCGAGGAGATTCTCAAGCTGGCCGGCAACGACGCCCAGGCGCAACAGATCATCCAGGCACATGTGCGCTGGGATGCGCAGAACGCGCCCCATGCCAGCCTCTGGAAAGCCTATGCCCAAGAGCCCGGCAAGACGCCTTGATTACAGAAGCAGGTAGCAGGCTGGAGCGAAGAGGGCGCCTAGCCTGCATTGGCGATCAGGGGCGAGCACGTAGCCAAACCCTATCGCGAATGAATTCGCTCCTACAGGTCTTTGCCATCGACACGCCTGGCTAGCGATTCTCGCTCGGCTCGTTGGCCTTGCCTGCTCCGGCCAAAGTCGTCGCGTCCTCCGTATGGTGTACCTGCCGCTCGCTACGCAACACAAAGGCCATATAGCCAACCACGATGACGTTGAGTGCGAACACGGCAGCGCTCAGCGCGCTGGTGTGGACCACCATTTCATAGATCTCGAACGGCAAATAGATCGCCCCGCTGGCCAAGGCGAACCACTCCGTCCAGACCAGTCCTTTCCATAGCCCGTAGGCTTCGACCAGGCGAATGATGGCGTAGGCGACTGCGCCTATGGCCAGTAGCGACAGGTCGATATCGGGTAGCGAACTCACGGCATGCATGAAGATACCGGGCAGGTGGCTGGCCGGGTTCAGGTGCGCATGGCTGACCAGTGTTTCGGCCAGTTGCTGCAGATTGCGACCGGCCAGCTCATGCAGACCAAGCGCCACTGCAAGTGAAATCAGGCCTTTGAAGGCCTCTATTGCCGCAATGATCCGAAGACCACTTGTTGTTGATGCCATCGTCTTCTCTAGAGTGCCAGGCGTCGGGGTGAAGGCCGCCTCGGGTTGGACATGCTGAGTCACGCGACGCAATTGCTCAAGCGGAGCCGCAGTGCTGGATAAATGAGTCTGCCTCCTCCTCGCTTCAGCTATCTTTTCTGGCGCGCCAGGCAAACGCAGTCGAGGCGTGACACAGGCGCTCAGGAGAGATGAATGATCAAGGTCAGTGTGATGTATCCCAACCAGCCGGGGTCGCGTTTCGACCACGACTATTACCGCGACACGCACATGCCGCTGGTCAAGGCCAGAATGGGTGAAGCGTGCTTGTTCTACACCGTCGACAGGGGGCTGGCCGGTGGCTCGCCCGGCGATCCGCCCGCCTACGTCGGCATGTGTCATATCTATGCGGACTCCATCGAGGCCTTTCAAGCCGGCTTCGCGCCCCATGCACAGGAGATTCTCGCGGATATCGCCCATTACACCGACCTGAGCCCGATCATGCAGATCAGCGAGGTGGTAGTGGGGCCGCCCTAGTGGCGGCCTTGTGACGCGGGCTTGTCGGCAGGCCTGCTGAACCGAACAGGTCAACTGTGAACGGGGGCGGGACACGGCCCTCGTTCTTTGCCGCCTATTTTCCCGCTTCCAGCTTGCGCCAGAGCAAGCGTACCGCCGCTTTGCGTACGAGCGCGCAGCGGTACAGGCGAATCTCCAGCGGGATCTGCCAGTGTTCGCCACCGCAGATTGCCAGTTCGCCGCGCGCCAGCTCGGCGGTGACCGACAGGCGCGGCACCCAGGCCACGCCCATGCCCTGCAGGGCCATGCTCTTGAGGCTGTCGGCCATGGCTGTTTCGTACACGGTGGTCGAGCGCAGGGCACGCTGGCGCAGCAGCAGGTTGACCGAGCGGCCGAGGAAGGCGCCAGCACTGTAGGCCAGCAGCGGCACGCTCTGTCCAGCGTCGAGATCGAACAGCGGCGCGCCCGCCTCGCTCACCGCGCAAACCGGCAGCATCGAGGTGGCGCCCAGGTGCAGCGAAGGGAAGATCTCCGGGTCCATCTGCAGGGCCGCGTCGGGGTCGTAGTAGGCGAGGATCAGGTCGCAAGCGCCTTCACGCAGCGAGTGCACCGCTTCGCCGACGTTGGTGGCCACCAGCCGGGTGGTCAGCGGCAAGCCCTCGCGGCGCAGGCGGGCGATCCATTCGGGAAAGAAACCCAGGGTCAGCGAGTGGGCAGCGGCGATCGACAGCACCTCGCCGCGTTGCCCCTCCAGGTTGTGCAGATGGCGTACCACCTCGCCGAGCTGTTCCACCATGCTCCGCGCCGTGACCAGGAACAGCCGGCCCGACTCGGTCAGCTCGACAGGGGTGCAGGAGCGGTCCACCAGGGTCAGCCCGAGCATGGCTTCCAGGCTGCGGATGCGCCGGCTGAACGCCGGCTGCGTGACGAAGCGCTTGTCGGCGGCCTGGGAGAAACTGCGGGTGGCGGCCAGGACGATGAAGTCTTCCAGCCATTTGGTTTCCAGATTCATCGAGTCTCCGTGGCCGGGCGAGGTTGCGCAGGTGCGGTGGATCAAAGAAGCGTCATCCACCCACAGTCATACGTTGTGAGCGCAGTGGGCGTCACATCCACATTATGCCGATTGTGCATGGGGCAGCAACTAACGGCATTGGTCGCAAAGCGGGACGAGGCCATATTCTATGGGCATCGCGGCACTCGCCGTATTTCCCAAGAGCTATCGCCATCATGTCCTCTGCTGCATCTGTTCGCGTCGAAAAAGACCTGCTCGGCACCCTCGAAATCCCGGCTGAAGCCTATTACGGTATTCAGACCCTGCGTGCGGTGCAGAACTTCCGTCTGTCCGGTGTGACCCTGTCGCACTACCCGAAACTGGTGATCGGCCTGGCCATGGTCAAGCAGGCCTCGGCTGATGCCAACCGCGAGCTGGGCCACCTGAGTGCGGCCAAGCACACGGCGATCAGCACTGCCTGTGCGCGCATCATCCAGGGCGAGTTCCACGATCAGTTCGTGGTCGACATGATCCAGGGCGGCGCCGGCACCTCGACCAATATGAACGCGAATGAAGTCATCGCGAATATTGCGTTGGAGGCCATGGGGCATGAGAAGGGCCAGTACCAGCACCTGCACCCGAACAACGACGTGAACATGGCGCAGTCGACCAACGACGCCTACCCGACCGCCATCCGCCTGGGCCTGCTGCTGGGCCACGAGAGCCTGCTCAGCGCGCTGGACAAGCTGATCCAGTCGCTGGCGGCCAAAGGCCTGGAGTTCGGCCACGTGCTGAAGATGGGCCGCACCCAGCTGCAGGATGCCGTGCCGATGACCCTCGGTCAGGAGTTCCAGGCCTTCTCCACGACCCTCGGCGAAGACCTGCAGCACCTGAAGATGCTCGCGCCGACCCTGCTGCACGAGGTCAACCTGGGCGGCACCGCGATCGGTACCGGCATCAACGCCGACCCGAAATATCAGGCCCTGGCGGTCAAGCGCCTGGGTGTGATCAGCGGTCACCCGGTCAAACCGGCTGCCGACCTGATCGAGGCCACCAGTGACATGGGCGCCTTCGTGCTGTTCTCCGGCATGCTCAAGCGCACCGCGGTGAAGCTGTCGAAGATCTGCAACGACCTGCGCCTGCTCTCCAGCGGCCCGCGTACCGGCATCAACGAGATCAACCTGCCGGCGCGCCAGCCGGGCAGCTCGATCATGCCGGGCAAGGTCAACCCGGTGATTCCCGAGGCGGTCAATCAGGTGGCCTTCGAAGTGATCGGCAACGACCTGGCGCTGACCATGGCGGCCGAAGGTGGCCAGCTGCAGCTGAACGTCATGGAGCCGCTGATCGCCTACAAGATCTTCGACTCGATCCGCCTGCTGACCCGCGCCATGGATATGCTGCGCGAACTGTGCATCGACGGCATCACGGCCAACGAGGCGCATTGCCGCGCACTGATGGAGAACTCCATCGGCCTGATCACCGCGCTCAACCCCTACATCGGCTACGAGAACGCCACGCGTATCGCCAAGGTCGCACTGGAAAGTGGTCGTGGTGTGCTGGAGCTGGTGCGCGAGGAGCAGTTGCTGGATGAGGCCACCCTGGCCGACATCCTGCGCCCGGAAAACATGATCGCTCCGCGCCTGGTACCGCTTCAGAGCTGATTCAATCCGCTATATCGGCGCCGCCCTCATTCGAGTGCGGCGCCTTTGTTTACGCCCTGTGGCCGGCCGCGTGGTAGTGCTCGAGGTCGGGTAGAGGACCCCACAACAATGACAATTCGGGTGATAACCACATGAGTCAGAGCAACACCCCTTCTCCTTCTTTCCTTGCGCGCGTGCCCTTGTGGCAGCAGATCATCGCCGGCCTGATACTTGGCGTAGTCGTCGGCATGCTGTTCAAGGGCGCAGCCCAGGCGCTGGCGCCGGTTGGTGCGCTGTTTCTCAACGCGATCAAGATGCTTATCGTGCCGCTGGTGTTCATCTCGCTGGTAGCGGGCATCACCGCCATGAGCGACAGCGCCAAGCTCGGCCGCATCAGCGTCAAGACCATCGCCATCTACCTGGTCACCACCGCCTTCGCGGTCAGCATCGGCCTGGCGTTCGGCACCCTGTTCAGCCCCGGCGAGAGCATGCACATGGTCGCCAGCGGCAGCGAAGAGGCCAAGCAGGCGCCGTCGTTGATACAGATTCTGGTGGGCCTGGTTCCGACCAATCCGGTAACCGCCTTCGCCGAAGGCAACATCCTGCAGATCATCGTTTTCGCCATCGCCCTGGGCGTGAGCATGAATCTGGTCGGCGAGAAGGCGGCACCGGCGATTCGCCTGTTCGACAGCCTGGCCGAGGTGCTCTACAAACTCACCGATCTGGTGATGCGCTTCGCGCCCATCGGCGTGTTCGCGCTGATTGCCGGGGTGGTGGCGTCCCATGGCATCGAGGTGCTGTTGCCACTGGCCGGGGTGATCGGGGTGATCTACCTGGCCAGCATCGCCCACATGCTGGTGATCTACGGTGGCCTGATCGGCGGCCTGGCGCGCCTCAGCCCGCTGCGTTTCTTTCGCGGTATCGCGCCGGCGCTGGCGGTGGCCTTCAGCACCTCGAGCAGTTCCGGCACGCTGCCGGTGTCCATCGAGTGCGCGCGCAAGAACCTCGGCGTGTCGCAAGGCGTGGCCGGGTTCGTGCTGCCGGTCGGCGCGACCATCAACATGGACGGCACCGCCATCTACCAGGGCGTGCTGGCGCTGTTCATCGCCCAGGCCTTCGGCATCGATCTGAGTGCCGGTCAGTACCTGACCATCATTCTCACCGCCACGCTGGCGTCGGTAGGCACCGCCGGCATCCCGGGCGCAGGCCTGATCATGCTGGGGCTGGTGCTGAGCTCGGTCGGCCTGCCGCTGGAAGGTGTGGCGCTGATCGCCGGTATCGACCGCATCCTCGACATGGCACGCACCACGGTGAACGTCACCGGTGACCTGATGACCACCACGCTGATCGCGCGTAGCGAGAACGAACTCGATCGCGATGTGTTCAACAGCGACAACGCGGCCTGAGTCTCCCGAGCCAGGTTATCCACAGCCTGGCGCAGCGAATTTCATAGGAGGCCTTCACCAGCCTCGACCTTCAGGGATGGCCTCGGCCATCCCTTTTTTTGCGCGTGATTTGGCCAGGCGCTACAAGCGCCAGGCGCGACGGAGTTGCTGTAGCGCTTCGACGATCTGCGCCTCCGGCACTGCGGCAAAGCCCAGCACCAATCCGGCGCGGGCATCCTCGGGCGTTTCGCTACCGGGCAGCCAATAGTCGCTCAAGGGGTTCATCTCGATGTCGGCTGCACGGGCCGCGGCGATCAGCTCATGCTCACGCGCGCGAGTCGCGACCTTGATGCTCAGGTGCAGGCCCGCTTCCACGGCCGGCAACGGCGAGCAGCCTGGAATGGACTGCGGCCAGGCCTTGAACAAGGCATCGCGGCGACTGCGAGCGACCTGGCGCATGCGCCGCACATGGCGCTGGAAGTGCCCGGCGGCAATGAATTCGGCCATCACCGCCTGGCTGCCGACCTCCAGGTGGCGCAGCTCCAGTGCCTGGCGCCGGGCGAAGGGCTCGGCCAGCGCTGGCGGCAGCACCAGATAGCCCAGGCGCAGCGCCGGAAAGGCAAGCTTGCCGAAGGTGCCGACGTAGATCACCCGCTGCTGATCGTCCAGCGCTGCCAGCGGCGCGAGCGGCGTGCCGCTGTAGCGGTACTCGCCGTCGTAGTCGTCCTCGATGATCCAGCCATCCACGCGCTTGGCCCACTCCAGCAGCGCCAGGCGTCGCGGCAACGACAGGGTCACGCCGGTGGGGTACTGGTGCGCGGGCGTGACATAGGCCAGCCGGCAATCGTTGAGACGCTGCAGGGCGGCGACATCCAGGCCTTCGCCATCCACCGCGATGCCGCACAGCTGCGCGCCCGCCACCGCGAAGGCGTGGCCGGCAGCGCGGTAGCCGGGATTTTCCAGCGCCACCCGCGCGCCGGGTTGCACCAGCAACTGGGCACAGAGGCTGATGGCCTGCTGCGAGCCGCAGGTGATCAGTACCTGCTGCGCCGTGCAGGTCAGGCCACGGCTGTTGCGCAGGTAGGCGGCGATCAGCTCGCGCAGCTGCATGTCACCGGCCGGATCGCCGTAGCCCAGCCGTGCTGGCGATGGTTTGCGCCAGAAGCGCGCCTGCAGCCGCGCCCAGGTTTCAAAGGGGAACAGATCGAAGGCGGGTACGCCGATGCGAAAGGCACGCGGTGCGCCCGCGGCGGGGGTGGCCAGGTGGTGGCTGTGCACCAGCTGCAGTGCCGGGCTGGTGGCAGCAGGCGTGGCTGCGGCGTTGACCACGGGCTGGCTGCGCGGCAGTTCGGCGACGTAGGTGCCATCGCCGACCCGCCCGGCTACGTAGCCCTCGGCATACAGCTGGTCCAGTGCGCGGGTCACGGTGTTGCGCGAGATGCCAAGCCGCGCGGCCAGCTCACGGCTCGCAGGCAGGCGTGTGCCACCCGCCAGGCGCCCGTCGAGGATGCGCTCGCGCAGCGCCTGGTAGAGCTGGCGCGCCAGGCCCCGACCGGGTTGCAGATGAATGCCGGAAAGATCGAATGGCAAGGCGGGCGAGCGGTTCATGATCGAAGAATTGGCTCTATGAAAGTCGTCAGGAATGGATCTTACATCAGGCCAATATCCTGCCTAGCATGAGCCCATCACGCCAGGAGATACCGCCATGTACTGCCCCGCCGCCTTCCGTCAGAACGACCTGCTCACCCTGCAGGCGCAGATTCAGGCCACGGGTCTGGGCGTCCTGACCAGCAGTGGCGAACAGGGCCTGCACGCCAGCCATCTGCCACTGCTGCTCGAGCCGGGTGAGGGCGAGTTCGGCACCCTGTACGGCCACTTCGCGCGTGCCAATCCGCATTGGCGCGATCTGGCGAGCGGCGCCGAGGCCCTGGTGGTGTTCAGCGGTGCGGATGCCTACGTGCATCCCGGCTGGTACGCGGCCAAGGCCGAGCACGGCAAGGTGGTGCCGACCTGGAACTACATCGCCGTGCATGCCTGGGGCCAGGCCGAGGTGTTCGACGACCCCGAGCGCCTGCTGCAACTGGTCAGCCGTCTCAGCGAGCGCCATGAACAGGGCCGCACCCAGCCCTGGGCGGTCAGCGATGCACCAGGCGACTACATCGACGCCATGCTGCGCGCGATCGTCGGCTTTGCCCTGCCGATCCGCCGCATCGAGGGCAAGTGGAAGCTCAGCCAGAACCGTTCGGCCAGCGACCAGGCCAGCGTGCGCACCGGCCTGGCGGAGTCGGCCCGTGCCAGCGACCGCGAGCTGGCCCAGCAGATGAATCCAACCGACTGAGACACGAGGAGTGCCCAATGCTCGACATTCGCCCTGTAAGCGCCGACGACCATGCGGCCTGGCTGCCGCTCTGGCAGGCTTACCAGCGCTTCTATCAGGCTGACATCGCGGCTGAAACCAGCGCCGTGACCTGGCAGCGCTTTCTCGATCCGGCCGAACCCATGCACGCTGCGCTGGCCTGGCAGGATGGCGAGGCCGTCGGCCTGGTGCACTTCATCTACCACCGCAGCTGCTGGACCACCGGCGACTACTGTTACCTGCAGGATCTCTATGTCGCCGAGCAGATTCGCGGTAGCGGTATCGGTCGTGCGCTGATCGAGCACGTGTACAGCGAGGCGCGCGCCGCCGGTGCCAGCCGCGTGCACTGGCTGACCCAGGAAACCAACTACCGGGGCCGCATGCTCTACGACCGCATCGGCGATCGCTCCGGTTTCATCCAGTACAGGAAGCTCTTCTGATGACCACCGATCTCGCTCAATGGCAACCCCGTCCGCAACCGGACCAGCGCATGCTGCAGGGGCGTTTCGTGCGCCTCGAGGCGCTGGATGTCGAGCACCATGCCGATGATCTGTGGCGCGCGTTGCAGGGGCCGGACCCGGCGCTGTGGAATTATCTGCCCTACGGCCCATTCATCGAGCGTAGCGATTTCGATGCCTGGCTGAGCGGCAACGCCGACAGTCGCGATCCGCTGTTCTATGCCGTCATCGATCAGGCCGAGGGTCGCGCCCTGGGGCTGTTCAGCTACCTGCGCATCAGCGCGGCCGATGGCAGCATCGAGATTGGCCACGTCGCCTTCGGCGCGCCCATGCAGCGCACGGCCGGTGCCACCGAAGCCATCTACCTGCTGGCGCGCCATGCCTTCGACGACGTTGGCTACCGGCGACTGGAATGGAAGTGCGACGCGGCCAATGCCCGCTCCATGCGCGCCGCCGAACGCTTCGGCTTCACGTACGAGGGGCTGTTCCGCCAGCACATGGTGCGCAAGGGACGTAACCGCGACACCGCCTGGTTCTCCATCATCGACGGTGAATGGCCGGCCTGCCGTGCAGCCTTCGAGCACTGGCTGGCTGTGGACAACTTCGACGAGCGAGGCCAGCAGCGGCAGCGCCTTGAGGCGCTGCGCGAATGAACGATTGGTGGAAAACCGGCAACGCCAGGCGCCGCGATCGGCGGCAGTGACGGCCAGAAGCGTGAATCACCGCGCCGAGAAAACGGAGCTGGCGAGCTGCAAGTGAGCTTTTCGAGGCTGTTCTTGATGAACGCAGGCGGTTTTCAACGACCTGAAGCACTCACTCCATCTCGAACAGGCCATCACGCAGCTGTGCACCGCCCAGGCGTTCGCGGATGTCGTCGTCGATGCGCGGGTCGTCGGGGGCGTAGAGCATCAGCTGGCGATAGGCGTTGACCCGGTTGATCTCGCTGCCCAGGTACTGCCAGACCACGCGGGTGCAGGCCGGCGTGCGACGGTCACCGCTGGAGACGCCGGTCTTGATGCCGTTGAGGCGAATGATGCGGCTCTTGAAGCTGGGGATCAGAATGGTCTGGCTCATCTCGTTGCCGGTGAGCGACTCGTAGTCCACCAGAAACAGGCGGTCCTGCAGGAAGAACGCTGTACCCAGGTAGCGGCAGCGTACCCAGTCCTCGCTGCCGCCGCGCGCGGTTTCCTGGCGCTCCTGACGTTCCTGGCGCTCGAACAGGTAGTTGCCGCGCTCCTCGCGCAGGTGCACCAGCGACAGCAGCACGTGCCCCGGTACCGACATGCAGTTGGAGTATTCGAAGTAGTAGCCGCAATAGCGGTCCATCGGGCTGGCCTGCCGGCGTAGCGGCGCGAACAGCTCCAGCAGTGGATCGTTGCCACTGTGTTGCTGGGCATCGCCGCTGCGCGCGCCGATCAGGCGGGCGAACTGCTCGGCGGGCATCGCCAGCTCGAACGGCTCGACGCCGAAGAAGTCACCGATGCGTTTGAGGTTGTGCGTGGTCGGTCGGCTCTGCCCGGCCAGGTAGCGATTGAACTGCGCGCGGTTGATCGACAGCTTGCGGCAGACCTCGGCAATCGAGCGGTAGTGGCTGCAGAGCAGTTTCAGGTTGGCGCCGAGGGAATCGGACATATGGCCGCTCCAGCTGATGCGAATGACGCGATTCTAGCATCAACTCGCATCAGATCGCCGCGACCTGCGAAATTGTCCCGCGCCGAGCCTTCACCAAAGATTGCGCCACCCGCCCTCGGGGCGCATTCCCATTCAGAACAACAAGAGAGAAAGCCTCCATGCTAGATCTGCTCAATGACCTCATCTGGAGCAAGCTGCTGATCGTGATGCTGATCGGTCTCGGCCTGTACTTCACCATCGCTTCGCGCTTCGTCCAGTTCCGCTACTTCAGCAGCATGTTCCGCATCTTCAGCGAAGCCTTCCAGCGCCAGCCGGGCCAGCTCAGCTCGTTCCAGGCCCTGATGCTGTCGGTCGCCGGCCGCGTCGGCGCCGGTAACATCGCCGGCGTATCGGTGGCGATCATGCTCGGTGGCCCAGGCGCCATCTTCTGGATGTGGGTCGTGGCCCTGGTCGGCATGGCCACCAGCTACTTCGAGTGCTCGCTGGCGCAGCTGTACAAGCGTCGCGAGGCGGATGGCGGCTACCGTGGTGGCCCGGCGTTCTACATCCAGCACGGTCTTGGCCAGCGTTGGCTGGGGATCGTCGTATCGATCCTGCTGCTGGTGACCTTCGGCTTCGGTTTCAACGCCGTGCAGTCGTTCACCGTCGCCAGCTCCCTGCATGACACCTTCGGTATCCCGACCCTGGCCAGTGGCATTGCCCTGACCGTGGTGATCGGCCTGATCATCTTCGGTGGCATCAAGCGTATCGCCCAGTTCGCCGACGTACTGGTACCGGTCATGGCGTTCTCCTACATCGCCATGGCGCTGCTGGTGATCGGCATGAACATCAGCGAAGTACCGGCTACCTTCGGCCTGATCTTCAACAGCGCGTTCGGCCTCGAGCCGGCCTTCGCCGGCGGTATTGGCGCGGCCATCATCATGGGCGTCAAGCGCGGTCTGTTCTCCAACGAAGCCGGTCTGGGCAGCGCGCCGAACGTGGCCGCGGTCGCCGAGGTCAAGCACCCGGCCGCGCAGGGCATCGTGCAGTCGCTCAGCGTGTTCATCGACACCCTGATCCTGTGCAGCTGCACCGCGCTGATCATCCTGCTGTCGGGCGTCTATCAGCCGGGCATGGAGCAGGCCGGTGTGGTCCTGACCCAGAGCGCCGTTGCCGCCGTGGTCGGCGAGTGGGGCCGTGTGTTCATCAGCCTGGCGCTGCTGCTGTTCGTCTTCACCACCCTGATCTACAACTACTACCTGGGTGAGAACGCCCTGGGCTTCTTCAGCCAGAAGCGTGGCCCGGTGATGATCTACCGCGTGCTGGTGGTTGGCCTGGTGCTGTGGGGTTCGGTGCAGGACCTGGGCACGGTGTTCGCCTTCGCGGACGTGACCATGGGTCTGCTGGCGATCTGCAACCTGATTGCCCTGGCCCTGCTGTTCAAGGTGGGCGTGCGCCTGATGCGCGACTACGATAACCAGATCAAGGCGGGTGTGAAGTCGCCGGTGTTCGACGCCAAGCAGTTCGCTGACCTGGACCTGGACCCTGCCGTATGGGGCAGCCAGCCAGGCAGCGCCGACAATCCGGCAGAGATCGGTGATCGCGCCTACCAGCGTTGATTTGACTCAGATGGGAAGAGGGGGCGATGCCCCCTTTTTCTTGGCCTGCCATCTCTGGCGGCCATCCTTCGGGCAGTCGTAAGCGACGTTGCAAACGTCCCGTTTGCCCGCGATATGCGAGGAGAGTCCATGGCGACCCCAGAAAAACTCCTGGTGCTGTACACAGGCGGCACCATCGGCATGCAGATGAGCGCAGACGGCCTGGCGCCGGCTTCGGGTTTCGAGGCGCGCATGCGCGCGCAACAGGCCCAGGAGAATGCCAGCGAGCTGCCGCAGTGGCACTTTCGCGAGCTGCTGCCGCTGATCGACAGTGCCAACATGAACACCGGCCACTGGCTGACGCTGCGCAACGAGATTGTCACCGCCGTGCAGACGCATGGTCACGACGCCGTGCTGGTGCTGCATGGCACCGACACCCTGGCCTACAGCGCTGCAGCACTGAGTTTCCTGCTGCTCGGCCTCGAGGTGCCGGTGGTCTTCACGGGGGCCATGCAGCCGGCAGGTGCCGCTGGCGGCGATGCCTGGCCCAACCTGTTCGGCGCGATGCGCGCCTTGTATCGCGGTGTGGCGCCAGGCGTGCACCTCTACTTCAACGGCCAGCTGTTGCACGGCGCGCGCTGTTCGAAGTTGCGCAGCGACGCCTTCGACGCCTTCCAGGTACTGCCGCGTCAGCGCCAGGCGGAACGTGCCACGGTCGATGCACAAATCGACTTCCGCCAGCCGCGTCAGGCGGTCAATCTCGCGGTGCTGCCGCTGCATCCGGCCGTGCAGGCCGGGCATCTTCAAGCCCTGTTCGACAGCGGTGTGCAGGGCCTGCTGCTGGAGTGCTATGGCAGTGGCACCGGTCCGGCCGGCGATGCGCAGTTGATGAGCGCGCTGCGCCAGGCGCACCAGCGCGGCGTGGTGCTGGCGGCGATCAGCCAGTGCGCGCAGGGACATGTGCAGTTCGGCGTCTACGCGGCCGGCAGCCGTCTGGCCGAGGTCGGTCTGGTGTCCTGCGGCGGCATGACCCGCGAGGCTGCGCTGGGCAAGCTGTTCGCCCTGCTCGGCGCCGGTTTGCCGCAGGCACAGGTCGAGCACTGGCTGGCGCGCGATCTCTGTGGTGAGATGAGCGACTGATCCACCTGCCCAAACAGAGGAAGGACGATGAGTATCGACATTCGCCCTGTAGTCGCTGCCGATCACGAAGCCTGGTTACCGCTATGGCAGGGCTACCAGCGCTTCTACATGACCGAAATCCCCGCTGACGCCAGCGCCACCACCTGGCAGCGGTTTCTCGACCCTGGCGAACCCATGGGTGCTGCCCTGGCCTGGCAGGGTGACCGCGCCATCGGCCTGGTGCACTGGGTCATCCACCGCTCGACCTGGACCAGTGGCGACTACTGCTACCTGCAGGATCTGTTCGTCGCCAAGGGCGAGCGCAGCGGCGGTGTCGGGCGCAAATTGATCCAGCATGTGTTTGAGCAGGCGCACGCCGCAGGCTGTTCGCGGGTGCACTGGCTGACTCACGAGAGCAACAGCCAGGCCAAGCTGCTGTACGAGCGCATCGGCGAGCGCTCGGGGTTCGTGCAGTACCGCAAAATCCTGTAGCCAGCCTCAGGGCCGGCGTGCGATGAAATCGATCTCCACCAGCGCATGGCGTGCCAGGCCCGTGGTGCCGATGCAGGTGCGCGCCGGGCGCTTGCCTTCGGGGAAGTAGCTGGCGTACACCGTGTTGAAGCGCGCGTAATCACCGTGGAAATCGGTGAGAAACGCGCGCGCAGACACCACGTTTTCCAGGCCCAGGCCAAGACCATTCAGCACCACCAGCAGGTTGTCGAAGGTCTTGTGCGTCTGCGCCTCGATGCCTTCGGGCAGCGGCGCCGCTTCGTTGCCCGGGTCGATGGGCAACTGGCCGGTGATGAACACCCAGCCATCGGCTTCGCAGGCATGGGAGAACGGCGCGACCGGTGCGGGCGCAGCGGCGAACATGTGGTATTCGGGCATCGACATGGGCACTCCTGGTCATCGAGTCAGTGGCCGCACGACAGCGCGGCCTGCTGCGACCATACCCTATCGAATCAGAATACCGACCAGCCGATGCGCTCGCTGAGCAGCTCCAGCGCCTTGATCCCAGCCAGGGAGTTACCTGCCGCATTGAGCTCCGGGGACCACACGCAGACGCTGAACTGCCCCGGTACTACGGCGACAATACCGCCGCCGACGCCGCTCTTGCCTGGCAGGCCGACGCGATAGGCGAAGTTGCCGGCTTCGTCGTACAGCCCGCTGGTGGCCATGATCGCGTTGATCTGCTTGGTCTGGCGCGGCGACAGCACCTGTTCGCCGCTGTGCTGGCAGAAACCCTCGTTGGCCAGGAAACCGAAGGCGCGCGCCAGGTCGACGCAACTCATGCGCAGCGCGCAGCAGCTGAAGTAGCTGCGCAGCACGGCCTCGACCTCGTTGTGGAAATTTCCGAACGACTGCATCAGGTAGGCCGCTGCGGCATTGCGGGCGCGGTGCTGGTACTCGGATTCGGCAACGTGATTGTCCACCGTCACTTCGGGGTTGCCCGACAGGCGCCGGACGAAATCGCGCATCGACAGTGCCGGCGCGGCGTAACGCGACTGGTTGATGTCACAGATCACCAGGGCACCGGCGTTGATGAACGGGTTACGCGGCTTGCCCCGCTCGAATTCGAGCTGCACCAGCGAGTTGAACGGCTGCCCGGACGGTTCGTGTCCCAGCCGTTGCCAGATGCTCTCGCCGCTGTGACCGATGGCCTGGACCAGGCTGAACACCTTGGAAACGCTCTGGATGGAGAAGGGCGTGCGCGCATCGCCGGCAACGTGTAACTGACCATCGTTGCCATACACGGCGATGCCTAGCTGATCGGGCACCACACTGGCCAGTGCGGGGATGTAATCGGCCACCTTGCCCTGGCCGATCAGCGGGCGGACTTCATCGAGAATTTCGTTCAACAGCGCTTGCATGCGTAGAGCCTGTTCAAAGTCTCGCGAGCTGGAGCCATACAAGGCGCAACGACCAGCGGGAGTGACAGCCAAGGGCTGGCCCGAAGGGTGAGCGCCAGCGAATCAAGCAGGCGAGGATCGGTCGGAGTCGCGCTCGACTTTACGAGCTGTAAATGAGCATTTTTGACGGGGCCTAGCCTGGGCTGGCGCTCAGTCTGTTTTTAACGCGGCATGGCCTACGCGCAGCAGAGTCTGGGCTGGCTGTCAGGCTCTCGGCGGCGCTAGGTTCACCCAGCATGTCAGTGCTAGACGCCGCTGGATACGCCGGAATCACAGCCCATGACTTGCCCTCGGCGGCCAGCGCCCCTAGGCTCGGTCCTCCCCTGTCGTTGGCCTGGTTCGATGTCCACGGTTCTCAATGTCCTGCTACCCATCTTCGGCCTGATTCTGGTTGGTTTCATCTGCCGGCGAAGCAATCGCCTGGGGCCGACTGCGGCATCGGAGATGAACCGTTTCGTGGTCTGGCTCGGTTTGCCGGCCTTGCTGTTCAGCCTCACGGCCAAGGCAGACTGGGCGCAGATCTGGCAGCCCGGTTTCCTGCTCGCCTTCACCGGCGGCATGCTCGCGGTTTTTCTGGTCACGCTGGTGTATCGCTGGCGCAGCACCGGCAGCCTGGTCGACGCCAGCATCGATGGCCTCAGCGCCGGTTACGCCAATACCGGTTACATCGGCATTCCGTTGTGTGTCCTGGTGCTCGGCGAGGACGGCATGGCGCCGGCCCTGATCGCCTCGCTGATGGTGGTTTGCGTGCTGTTCGGCCTGGCGGTGGTGTGCATCGAGGTGGGCCTGCAGAGCAAGAAGGGTCTGGGCGGCGCCATCGTTCAGGTGATCATGGCGCTGCTGAAGAACCCGTTGGTGGTCGCGCCGTTGCTCGGTGCCGCCTGGGCCGTGGGTGGCGTGCAGATGCCGGCGGCGCTGGACGAGTTTCTCCGCTTGCTGGGCGCCGCCACGGTGCCCTGTGCGCTGGTATCGCTGGGGCTGTTTCTGGCGCAGCGCCAGAGTGGACCGAGCGAAGGCGCCTGGCCTTTGGTGGTACTCAAGCTGGTTTTGCAGCCACTGGTGACCTGGTTCATCGCTTTCGTGCTGCTCGACCTGCCGCCGTTCTGGGCGCACGCCGCGTTGCTGCTCAGCGCCCTGCCGACTGGCACCGGACCATTCATGCTTGCCGAGTATTACCAGCGCCAGGCGGCGCTGGTTTCGCGGGCGATCCTGTTTTCCACCCTCGGCTCGCTGCTGACCTTGACCCTGATCCTGCTGCTGATCACGCCTTGAGCTGCAGCTCCACGCCCAGTTGTTGCGACAGGCAGGGCCAGCGCCGCCAGGACGATGCGGTATCCGGTGCGGCCAGGTGCTCACGATAGGCCTGCACCGAGGGCTGGTCGAAGCTGGCGTCATCGAGCATGCCGGCCAGTGCGTGGTGCACCGCCTCGTCGAGCTGATTGGCGAAGGGTTCACCGATCAGCTGGTGGGCGATCAGGTTGGCGCGGGTGGTATCCAGCGGGATCAGTGGCTGGCCGAGGTGAGCGATGTAGCGGTCGTTGACCTCCTCCACCAGGCGATGCGCCAGATAGGCCTCGTCGAGCAGACCTTCGAGGCCTTCATGGCCCTCCATCAGGGCCGGTGGTTGCAGGAAGAAATGCTCGGCGATCTGCAGCACGGGCTTCACCGCAGCCTCGATTCCCGCTTCGCGTGCTACTTCGGCGGCGGCGTCGAGCACGTCCGGCACTTCTTCGATATAGGCGATGACGAAGGCGGTCAGCGCCCCTGGCGCGTCGGCCTCGGGCAGGCGAATGGACGGGTGCAGGCGATCCAGCTGGGTCTGCAGGAAGTGAGTGAGTGCCTGGCTGCCACTTTCCTGCTGGCGAGCCTGAGCGATGAGTTGACGAAGCGCGGCGGTGTTCATGACTGCTCCTACCTATCAGGACATGGACGTGAACCTTAGCCGGCTGATCGGGCTGGCTAAGACGCGATTGTCATAACTTTTTCATACTTATGCGAGTCCGCTATATCTACCTGTATCAGAACGGCTACACCCCGCGCCGCGCGCGGCCTTTGCCATCGGCGTCGAACAGGCTTGGTGACTGCCCTGCTCACATTGCGGGCTGAAAGTGGCCGTCTATACTCGATTTCGAAAGGCAGTACCTGATGGAACCGGACGAGCTTTGGCACGGAAAGGTTCGACATGTAGTCGCCAGCAGTCAGGAGTGGGTGTTCAGGCAGCGTGCGCCAGCACCCAGCTCCACAAGGCAGTCGATCCCTTAGCCGCAGGCTCAGCCGGCGGGATAACAAGAACAATCAAGGGGAACCCGCAATGATGCGACATCCACGAGTCTGGATGGGCCTCCTGCTGTGGCTGGCAATGGGCTCGGCGCATGCCCAATGGACGGTCAACATGGCGCCCGGTGTAACCGACGTCAGCCGTTCCGTGTTCGACCTGCACATGACCATTTTCTGGATCTGTGTCGTGATCGGCATATTGGTCTTCGGCGCCATGTTCTGGTCGATGCTCCTGCACCGCCGTTCCACCGGCCAGAAACCCGCGCACTTTCACGAAAGCACCACCGTCGAGATTCTCTGGACCGTCGTGCCGCTGGCGATTCTGGTGGTGATGGCGATTCCGGCAACGAAGACGCTGATCGATATCTACGACACCACCGAGTCCGAGCTGGATATCCAGATCACCGGCTATCAGTGGAAGTGGCACTACAAGTACCTGGGTCAGGATGTCGAGTTCTTCAGCAACCTGACCACGCCACGCGCGCAGATCAACAACCGCGAAGCCAAGGGCGAACATTACCTGCTCGAAGTGGATGAGCCGCTGGTGGTGCCGGTGGGTACCAAGGTGCGCTTTCTGATCACCGCTGCCGACGTGATCCACTCCTGGTGGGTGCCGGCGCTGGCGGTGAAGAAGGATGCCATCCCCGGTTTCATCAACGAGTCCTGGACCCGCATCGAGGAGCCCGGCATCTACCGCGGCCAGTGCACCGAATTGTGCGGCAAGGATCACGGCTTCATGCCCGTGGTGGTAGAAGCCAAGTCCAAGGAAGACTTCGCTGCCTGGCTGGCCGAACGCAAGCAGGCGGCTGCCGCCGAGCGCGAGCTGACCAGCAAGGAATGGACCATGGAAGAGCTGATGGCGCGTGGCGAGAAGGCCTACAACACCACCTGCGCCGCCTGCCACCAGCCCACCGGTGAAGGCCTGCCGCCGATGTTCCCGGCACTCAAGGGCTCGTCCATCGCCACCGGGCCGGCCGAAGGCCATATCAACATCGTCTTCCACGGCAAGCCGGGCACCTCCATGGCGGCGTTCGGCAAGCAGCTGTCGCCGGTCGACCTGGCCGCCATCATCACCTACGAGCGCAACGCCTGGGGCAACAGTGTCGGTGACATGGTCACGCCCAAGGACATTCTCGATTTCTCCAAGGCGCAGGAGTAAGGACATGAGTGCAGTGATCGACCACGGTCATACTGACCACCACCATGGCCCGGCCAAGGGCCTGATGCGCTGGGTGCTGACCACCAACCACAAGGACATCGGCACGATGTACCTGTGGTTCAGCTTCTGCATGTTCCTGCTGGGCGGCTCGATGGCCATGGTCATCCGCGCCGAGCTGTTCCAGCCGGGCCTGCAGATCGTGCAGCCGGAATTCTTCAACCAGATGACCACCATGCACGGCCTGATCATGGTCTTCGGTGCGGTGATGCCGGCCTTCGTCGGCCTGGCCAACTGGATGATCCCGCTGATGATCGGCGCGCCCGACATGGCCCTGCCGCGCATGAACAACTTCAGCTTCTGGCTGCTGCCGGCGGCCTTCGGCCTGTTGATCAGTACCTTGTTCATGGAGGGCGGCGGGCCGAACTTCGGCTGGACCTTCTATGCGCCGCTGTCGACGACCTATGCGCCGGAGAGCACCACCTTCTTCATCTTCGCCATTCACCTGATGGGCATCAGTTCGATCATGGGGGCGATCAACGTGATCGCCACCATCCTCAACCTGCGTGCCCCGGGCATGACCCTGATGAAGATGCCGCTGTTCGTCTGGACCTGGCTGATCACCGCCTTCCTGCTGATCGCGGTGATGCCGGTACTGGCCGGCTGCGTGACCATGATGCTGATGGACATCCACTTCGGCACCAGCTTCTTCAATGCCGCTGGTGGTGGTGATCCGGTCCTGTTCCAGCATGTGTTCTGGTTCTTCGGCCACCCCGAGGTGTACATCATGATCCTGCCCGCCTTCGGTGCGGTCAGCTCGATCATCCCGGCCTTCGCGCGCAAGCCACTGTTCGGCTACACCTCGATGGTCTATGCCACCGCGTCCATCGCTTTCCTGTCGTTCATCGTCTGGGCGCACCACATGTTCACCGTCGGCATCCCGCTGACCGGCGAGCTGTTCTTCATGTACGCCACTATGCTGATCGCCGTGCCCACCGGGGTGAAGGTGTTCAACTGGGCCAGCACCATGTGGCAGGGCTCGATGACCTTCGAGGCGCCGATGCTGTTTTCGGTGGCCTTCGTCATCCTCTTCACCATCGGCGGATTCTCCGGGCTGATGCTGGCCATCGCCCCGTCGGACTTCCAGTACCACGACACCTACTTCGTGGTGGCGCACTTCCACTACGTGCTGGTACCCGGTGCGATCTTCGGCATCTTCGCCTCGGCCTACTACTGGCTGCCCAAGTGGACCGGGCACATGTACGACGAAACCCTGGCCAAGCTGCATTTCTGGATGAGCTTCATCGGCATGAACCTGGCGTTCTTCCCGATGCACTTCGTCGGCCTGGCCGGCATGCCGCGGCGTATTCCCGACTACAACCTGATGTTCGCCAACTTCAACATGGTCTCCAGCATTGGCGCCTTCATGTTCGGGGCGACCCAGCTGCTGTTCCTGTTCATCGTCATCAAGTGCATCCGCGGCGGCAAACCGGCTCCGGCCAAGCCCTGGGACGGTGCCGAAGGCCTGGAGTGGACGGTGCCGTCACCGGCGCCCTATCACACCTTCAGCACGCCGCCGGAAGTGAAATAGGAGGTCTGCCGTGAGCGAGGTCATCGCGACGCGTCGCCTGGTTACCCGTCTGCTGATCGTGGTGGCGGTGATGTTCTGTTTCGGCGTCTTCGTTCTGCCGCCGTTCTATGACGCCATGTGCCGGGTATTCGGGATCAACGGCAAGACCGCAGGGCCCTATCAGGGCGAGCAGGTGATCGACGAGGTGCGCCAGGTGCGCGTGCAGTTCCTCGCCACCAACTCTGCCGAGATGGTCTGGGAGTTCGCGCCCAAGGCCGACGAGTTGTTGGTTCACCCAGGGGAGACCCGCGACATGTTGTTTGTCGCCTACAACCCCAGCGACCACCCGATGACCGCGCAGGCGATTCCCAGCATCTCGCCTTCGAAGGCAGCGGCGTTCTTTCACAAGACCGAGTGCTTCTGCTTTACCCAGCAGGTGCTGCAGCCGGGTGAGCGCATCGAGATGCCGGTGCGCTTCATCGTCGACCGCGACCTGCCGCAAGACGTGAAACATCTGACACTGGGCTACACGCTGTTCGATATCACCGCGCGCAAACCGCCGGTGGCACAGGCTCCATAAGGAGAACAACAATGTCGAGTCACGAGCACTATTACGTTCCGGCCCAGAGCAAATGGCCGATCATCGCCACCCTCGGGATGCTGGTCAGCGTCTTCGGCGTCGGTACCTGGTTCAATGACCTCTCGGCCAATCGCGCGGACTCCAATGGCCCGCTGATCTTCTTCGTCGGCGGCCTGATCCTCGCCTACATGCTGTTCGGCTGGTTCGGCAATGTGATCAAGGAGAGTCGCGGCGGCCTATACAGCCCGCAGATGGATCGCTCGTTCCGCTGGGGCATGAGCTGGTTCATCTTCTCCGAGGTGATGTTCTTCGCAGCCTTCTTCGGCGCCCTCTTCTACGTCCGTACCTGGGCTGGCCCCTGGCTGGGTGGCGAGGGCGACAAGGGCGTGGCCAACATGCTCTGGGAAGGTTTCGAATACAGCTGGCCGCTGTTGCAGAACCCCGACTCCAAGCTGTTTCCGCCGCCCAGCGGGGTGATCGACCCCTGGCATCTGCCGTTGCTCAACACCATCCTGCTGGTGTCATCGAGCGTCACCGTGACCTTCGCTCACCATGCCCTGAAGAAGAACAAGCGCGGCCCGCTCAAGGCCTGGCTGGCGGCCACCATTTTGCTTGGTGTGGCGTTCCTGTTCTTCCAGGTCGAGGAATATATCGAGGCCTACAGCGAGCTGGGTCTGACCCTGGGCTCGGGCATCTACGGTGCAACCTTCTTCATGCTCACCGGCTTTCACGGTGCCCACGTGACCATGGGGGCGCTGATTCTGACGGTGATGCTGGTGCGCATCATGCGCGGCCACTTCGATTCGGAGAAACACTTCGGTTTCGAGGCCGCGTCCTGGTACTGGCACTTCGTCGACGTGGTCTGGCTGGGGTTGTTCGTCTTCGTTTACGTCCTGTAGCGCAGCCTCACCAGGTGGCGTGAGACACCAGTTGCCCTGAGTAGAAGCCCCAGGCGATCAGGGCGACGGTGATGGCGGTCAGCACGACACGGACTGTCAGTGCATTGACCACGCGGGTACTGTGGCTGTCGTCCTTGACCAGGAAGAACAGGCCGCTGAACAGACTGGCGATGGTAGCCAGCAACATGAGGACGATCGCGGCCTTGAGCATGCGAGACTCCGGGGGAGTGGGTATGCATCGCAGTATAGCCAGCCCGTCTGTGGTTCGCGGAGGCGCGCAATGAGCGGCTTTCGTCCCGGCTGGCTGCCCAGCATTCTGGTGTTGCTGCTGACGCCTGGCTTGCTGAGCCTGGGCTTCTGGCAGCTGCAGCGGGGCGAGGAAAAGCGCCAGCTGCTGGCCAGTTTCGAGGCACGGCGCCAGGCCGAGCCGATCAGCCTCGAACAGCTCGAGCCGCTGCGTGACCCCGGCTACCGCCGCGTTCACCTGCGCGGGCAGTTCGACCCCGAACACAGCCTGCTGCTGGATAGCCGCATCCGCGACGGCCATGCCGGCGTCGAGCTGCTGCAGCCCTTCTACGATCAGGCCAGCGGTCTCTGGGTGTTGCTCAATCGTGGCTGGCTGCCCTGGCCGGATCGGCGCACGCCTGTGCAGTTCGATACACCCGATGGCGTGTTGCAGCTCAATGCCTGGATCTACGTGCCGCCATCCGGCGGCCTGAACCTGAGATCCGGTGCGGCTTCGGAGGGCTGGCCGCGGCTGATTACCCAGGTCGAGGCCGATAGCCTGTGGCACCAGTTGGGCCGTGGCGGCCTACCCTTCGAGACACGCCTGGAGCCGGGGCCTGCCAGCTATCGCGTCGATTGGCCGATCGTGGCCATGAGCCCCAGCAAGCATCTGGGTTATGCCGTGCAGTGGTTCGCCTTGGCTGGCGCACTGCTCGGTCTGTTCATCTATCTCGGAATTCACAATGCACGGGAGCATCGTCATGAACCCAGCCATCGCCATGCCTGAGGCGCCCCGCAAGGGCCGGGGGCGTTTGCAGCTTCTGCTGATTCTGGCCATCACCATCGGCCCGATGTTCCTGGCCAGTGCTATGTACCAGTGGCGCTTCTGGGTGCCGGAGACGCGCAATTACCACGGTGTGCTGATCGGCGATGGTCGCACCCTGGCCGATCTCGGCGTGCAGGGCGAAGTGGAGCCGCAGTGGCAGATTCTGGTGACGACTCCCGGCGCGTGCGAGGCGGACTGTCAGCAACTGGTTTACCTGGCGCGGCAGATCCAGATCGGCCTCAATCGCGAGACCTCGCGGGCCAGCCATGGCCTGGCCCTGGCCGAGCCGCTGAGCGCCGAGTACGACGCCACGCTCAAGCGCGAGTACCCGCAGCTTGGTCGTTACCAGCTGGATGTTCAGGCCTACGCCAAGGCCGCCGAGGCGGTGCCGGGCGCGCAGCTGTGGCTGGTCGATCCGCACGGCAATCTGGTGCTGCGGTATCCGGCCGGCAGCGACGGCAAGGCCATTCTCGATGATCTGCGCTACATGCTGAAAATTTCCCTGATCGGTTGAGCGTGCGCCCTGTCCATAACGACAGGGCGTCAAGCCCCGTGCCCAAGGAGTCGACATGCACAAGCCTGGTTACCGTCTAGCGTTGTTCGCGACCCTCCTGACCGTGGTGGTGGTGCTGCTGGGCGCCTACACCCGGCTGACCCATGCCGGCCTGGGCTGCCCGGACTGGCCAGGCTGCTACGGCTTTCTCGGTGTGCCGATGAGCGAGCACAAGCAGGCCATCGCCGAGGCGCGCTTTCCCGAGGCACCCGTTGAGGTCGCCAAGGGCTGGTACGAGATGATCCATCGCTACTTCGCCGGCGCTCTGGGCTTGGTAATCCTGGCCATCGCCGTCCAGGCCGTGCGTCGCCGCGAAGACCCGGCGCAACCGCTGAAGCTGCCGTTGGCGATCCTCGCGCTGGTGATCCTGCAAGGGGCGTTCGGCATGTGGACGGTCACCCTGCAGCTGTGGCCGCAGGTGGTCACCGCACACCTGCTCGGCGGCTTCGCCACGCTGAGCTTGCTGACCCTGCTCACCTTGCGCCTCTCCGGACGCTTCGCCCCGCTACAGCTGCCGGGGCGCCTGCGGGCGCTAGCAGCCGCCTGCCTGCTGCTGGTGATCGGGCAGATCGTGCTCGGCGGCTGGGTCAGTTCCAATTACGCCGCTGTCGCCTGCGTCGACCTGCCCACCTGCCACGGTGAATGGTGGCCGGCCATGGACTTCGGCAAGGGTTTTCATCTGACTCAGCATATCGGCCCCAATTACCTCGGCGGGCAGCTCGACAGCGATGCGCGCACAGCCATCCACATGAGCCACCGCCTCGGCGCGCTGCTGGTCACAGTGGCATTGCTGGCGCTGGCCTGGCAGCTGCGCGTCGCCAAGCTGCCGCGTCTGGCCGGGCTGCTTGTGCTGGCGCTGGCTCTGCAGGTCAGCCTGGGCATCAGCAACGTGGTCTTCCATCTGCCGCTGCTGGTGGCGGTGGCGCACAACGCTGGTGGGGCGGCTCTGCTGCTGACCATGGTACTGGTCAACTATCGGCTCAGGGCCGTATCTGCGGTGACACGTGATGCATCCGATCGCATCGGTACGCGTGCGGTGACCGCTACCCACGCGCTGCTGCAGGCCGGCAAATAACTTATCAAGGAGAAACGCCATGGCGACCATGCTACGAGCTCACTCCGAACACGCCTCCTGGCGTGACTATCTGGAACTGACCAAGCCGCGGGTGGTGATGCTGATGCTGATCACCTCGCTGGTCGGTATGTTCCTCGCCACGCGTGCTGGCGTGCCCTGGACCGTGCTGCTGTTCGGCAACCTGGGCATCGGCTTGTGCGCAGGCGCCGCGGCTGCGGTGAACCATGTGGTGGACCGTCGTATCGACTCGATCATGGCGCGTACGCACAAGCGTCCGGTCACTGCCGGGCGCGTCTCGCCAGTGGCGGCGCTGGCCTTTGCCCTGCTGCTGGCCATCGCCGGGATGAGCCTGCTGCTGCTGTTCACCAATCAGTTGGCCGCCTGGCTGACCCTCGCCTCGCTGCTCGGTTATGCGGTGATCTACACCGGCTTTCTCAAGCGTGCCACGCCGCAGAACATCGTGATCGGTGGCCTGGCGGGCGCCGCTCCGCCGCTGCTGGGCTGGGTCGCCGTTACCGGCCACATGAGTGCCGAGCCACTGCTGCTGGTGTTGATCATCTTCGCCTGGACGCCGCCACACTTCTGGGCCCTGGCCATTCACCGCAAGGAGGAATACGCCAAGGCCGACATCCCCATGCTGCCGGTGACCCACGGTGAGCACTACACCAAGATGCATATCCTGCTCTATACCCTGGCCATGTTTGCGGTGACCTTGCTGCCCTATGCCATTCACATGAGCGGGCCGTTGTATCTGGTCTGTGCCCTGTTGCTGGGCGGACGCTTCCTGCACTGGGCCTGGGTGCTGTACCGTGACAGCAAACCGCACGCCGCGATCAACACCTTCAAGTACAGTATCTGGTACCTGTTCCTGTTGTTCATCGCGCTGCTGGCGGATCACTACCTGCTGCTGAATATCTAAGGTTTTTCATGACGCGTACCCACACAACGGTTTTCGTTCTTGTCGCTATCGTGGCCCTCGTGCTGGGGCTAACCGTCAACAAGGTGCTCAGCAGCAAGAGCCAGGGCGACCCGGCGGCGTTGCTCGATGCCGGCATCGTCCTGCTGCCGCAAAGCCGCAGCCTGCCGGCGCTGAGCCTGATCGACCAGGATGGCAAGGAAGTCGCGGTGGATCAGCTCAAGGGCGACTGGAAGCTGCTGTTCTTCGGCTATACCTTCTGCCCGGACATTTGCCCTGCCACCCTCGCCCAGTTGCGCCAGTTGCAGACTCAACTGCCCGAGGAAACCCGCGCGCGCTTGCAGGTGGTGATGGTCAGCGTCGACCCGCACCGCGACACCCCGGAGCAACTGAGCAAGTACCTGGGCTTCTTCAGTGCGGGCTTCAAGGGGCTGACCGGCGAAGAGGAAACCCTGCAGAAATTCGCCAATTCGGTGAGCATCCCCTACATCCCTGCCGATACCAGCAAGGAAAACTACACCGTCGATCACAGCGGCAACCTGGTGATCATTGGCCCGGATGGCACGCAGCGTGGCTTCATCCGCGCGCCAATCAACAACGCCAAACTGGCCGAGCAATTGCCGGGGCTGGTTTCGGGCAGCTGACGGCGAGGCCGGTTCCTCGCCGCTAACGGTAAGCCTCAGGCTGCGTAGGGTGGATGACGCTCTTTTCATCCACCGCTGGGCACGCCACGGTGGACCGGTGACGTGTGGCCCAGCCTACAGCGCGAACGGCAGGGGCAGGTTGACCTGCTGACGCTGTGCCAGGCGTCGCTGGAATTCACCCGGATCATGAATCAGCACTTCCTGCCCGGCGAACGATTCGGCGGCGATCAGTCGCGACAGCCAGAAACGCACGCAAGCCACGCGCAGCATGGCCGGCCACAACTCGGCTTCGGCGGCACTGAAGGGGCGTTGCGCGGCATAGGCGCCGAGCAGTGCGCGCGCGCGCGCGCCGTCGAGGCTGCCATCTTCATGCGAGCACCAGTCGTTCAGGGTGATGGCCAGGTCATAGAGCATCGGCCCGGAGCACGCATTGTAGAAATCGATCACCCCGGCCAGGTGATTGCCGTCGAACAGGACGTTGTCGCGGAACAGGTCGGCATGCAGGTTGGCGCGTGGCAGGGCGAGGATGCGCGGCTTCAGCTCGGCAATCTCGTCCAGAGCGGCGCGTAGCAGCGGCGATGCCTCGTCCGCGAGTTTCAGTGCCTGCTTTGCACCTTCGGCCAGCATCCAGTCCAGGCCGCGGTCGCTGCGACGCTCTACCGGTCGTTCGCGCGTCGCCAGGTGGATGCGGGCCAGCAGATTGCCCACCTCCTGGCAGTGATGTGCGTTGGCTTCATGCACATGCTTGCCGGACAGCCGCGGCTGCAGCAGCGCCGGTTTCTCGGCCAGGCTGCGCAGCGCCTCGCCGTCCTGCGTGCGCAGGGCGTAAGGCACCGGCAGGCCGGCATCGTGCAGCACATCGAGTAGCTCGATGAAGAATGGCAGGTCGGCCACCGGACCGCGCTCGACCAGGGTCAGAACGTATTCGCCCTGCTCCAGGCTGACGAAGAAGTTGCTGTTTTCGCTACCTGCAGCAATGCCCTGGAAGTCACGCAACCGGCCAAGTCCATAAGGCGCCAGGAAAACTTCGAGCTGATGACGCTCCAGGGGGGTGAATACCGACATATCAGACCTTAATTGCCTTACCAGCTAAAGATTTCCCATGAGGGGATCAACATGTCCGGATCGTCCGAACGTATGAAGTTGCCGTCGCTGCCATCGGCGCGAACCAGAAAATAGGGTTTGCCGTTCTTCGGAGTGACCTTGATGGCGTAGAGAAAGCCATTGACCCGGTATTCCTGAATGGTGCGATCGCCGTCCTGGCGGATGGTCACGTCTGGATCGGCGGACACCGGATCCTCGGCGTGACTGGCAAGTGGGACGCAGGCCAACAGACCGACCAGCAAAAGGCGATTCAATGTACCCATGATAACCTTGCTCCTTGATATTCACCGATGCAGCCATTCTAACAGGCCGCTGAAAAACTACCTGCGTTGCCATTGCTGCGTTAAAACAGGCTCGGAATGCTCATTTACAGCTTGTAAACTCCGCTTCCTCGCCTGTTTTAGCCTTGCACTGGCTACCTCGCCCACGTTTTTCAACTACCTGTTAGCTGCACCCGCCGAAAAGGTTGATCTCGCGCATGAGCCAAGCCCCCCTCGTTCTGGTCGACGGTTCCTCGTACCTGTACCGCGCCTTCCACGCCCTGCCGCCGCTGACCACCTCCAAGGGCCTGCCCACCGGAGCGGTAAAGGGTGTGCTGAACATGCTCAAGAGCCTGCGCAAGCAGTACCCGAACAGCCCCTTTGCCGTGGTCTTCGACGCCAAGGGTGGCACCTTCCGTGACGAGCTGTTCGCCGAGTACAAGGCCAATCGCCCGTCCATGCCGGACGAGTTGCGTGTTCAGGTCGAGCCGCTGCACGCCAGCGTGCGCGCCCTGGGGCTGCCGCTGCTGTGCGTGGAGGGTGTTGAAGCTGATGACGTGATCGGCACCCTGGCACGCCAGGCGGCCGCGGAAAAACGCGACGTGGTCATCTCTACCGGCGACAAGGACATGGCGCAGCTGGTCTGCCCGCACGTTACGCTGGTCAACACCATGACCGGAAGCGTCTATGACGAAGGTGGCGTAAAGGAGAAATTCGGTGTCGGTCCCGAGCTGATCATCGATTACCTGGCCCTGATGGGGGACAAGGTCGACAACATCCCGGGCGTGCCTGGCGTCGGCGAAAAAACCGCGCTCGGCCTGCTGGTCGGCATCGGCGGCGGCCTCGATGTGCTCTACGCCAACCTCGACAAGGTGCCCGAGCTGCCGATCCGCGGTGCCAAGGGTTTGCCGGCCAAGCTCGAGGAACATCGCGAGATGGCCTACCTGTCCTATCAGCTGGCGACCATCAAGACCGACGTGCCGCTGAATATCGAGATCGACTCGCTGCACCCGGGTGAGCCGGATCAGGCAGCGTTGGTCGAGCTGTACGGCCTGCTGGAGTTCAAGAACTGGCTGGACGATCTGCTGCGCCAGAACAAATCGCTGGCAGCCAAGGCTGCTGCGCCGGCCGGTGATCTGTTCGCCGAGCCGGCTGGCGAAGCCGCCGAGGAGGCGCCTGAGCCTGCGCCGGCAAGCACCGGTGACTATCAGCTGGTGCTGGAGCAGGCGCAGTTCGACGCCTGGCTGAAGAAGCTGGAGCAGGCCGAGCTGATCGCCTTCGACAGCGAGACCACCAGCGTCGATGCGCAGCAGGCGCAACTGGTCGGTCTGTCCTTCGCGGTCAAGGCCGGCGAGGCCGCCTACGTGCCGCTGGCCCACAGCTACATGGGCGTACCGCAACAGCTTGACCGTGATGCCGTGCTCAAGGCGCTCAAGCCGATCCTCGAAGATCCGGCCAAGGCCAAGGTCGGCCAGCATGCTAAGTACGACATCAATGTCCTGGCCAATGCCAGCACGCCCATCGCCGTGCAGGGCGTGGCCTTCGACACCATGCTCGAATCCTACGTGCTGGACTCGACCGCCACCCGCCACGACATGGACAGCCTGGCGCTGAAGTACCTGAACCACAGCACCATTCGCTTCGAGGACATCGCCGGCAAGGGCGCCAAGCAGCTGACCTTCGACCAGATTGCCCTGGAGCAGGCCGGCCCCTACGCTGCCGAAGACGCCGACGTGACCCTGCGTCTGCATCAGGAGCTGTGGCGCCGGCTCGAAGCCGTGCCGTCGCTGGCCAAGGTGCTGTGCGACATCGAAATTCCCCTGGTGCCGGTGCTGGCGCGTATCGAACGCAACGGCGCATTTGTCGATGCCAAGCTGCTCGGCGAGCAAAGCGTTGAACTGGGCGACAAGCTGGTGGAGCTGGAGCGCAAGGCCTTCGACATCGCCGGCGAGGAGTTCAACCTGGCGTCGCCCAAGCAACTGGGCGTGATCCTCTACGAAAAACTCGGTTACCCGGTGATCAGCAAGACCGCCAAGGGCCAGCCTTCCACCGCCGAGGCGGTGCTGGCCGAACTGGCCGAGCAGGACTTCGAACTGCCCAAGGTGCTGATGCAGTACCGCTCCCTGAGCAAGCTCAAGAGTACCTACACCGACAAGCTGCCGGAGCAGATCAACCCGCGCACCGGGCGTATCCACACCAGCTACCACCAGGCTGTGGCCGCCACTGGCCGCCTGTCGTCGAGCGACCCGAACCTGCAGAATATCCCGATCCGCACCGCCGAAGGCCGACGCATCCGCCAGGCCTTCGTCGCGCCCAAGGGGTACAAGCTGATGGCGGCGGACTACTCGCAGATCGAACTGCGGATCATGGCCCACCTGGCCAAGGATGAAGGTCTGCTGGATGCTTTCCGCCATGACCTGGACGTGCACAAGGCTACGGCCGCCGAGGTCTTCGGCGTGGCACTGGACGAAGTGAGCAGCGATCAGCGGCGCAAGGCCAAGGCGATCAACTTCGGCCTGATCTACGGCATGAGCGCCTTTGGCCTGGCCAAGCAGATCGATGTCGAGCGCAAGGAGGCGCAGGCCTACATCGACCGTTACTTCGCCCGCTATCCGGGCGTGCTGACCTACATGGAACGCACCCGTGCCCAGGCCGCCGAGCAGGGTTACGTGGAGACGGTCTACGGCCGTCGCCTGTACCTGCCCGAGATCCATGCGCAGAACCAGGCCATGCGCAAGGGCGCCGAGCGCGCGGCGATCAACGCGCCGATGCAGGGCACCGCAGCGGACATCATCAAGCGCGCCATGATCGCCGTGGATGGCTGGTTGCAGGATAGCGGCATCGATGCGCGCATCATCCTGCAGGTGCACGACGAACTGGTGCTGGAGGTGCGTGAGGAACTGATCGACGAGGTCAGCGCCAAACTCAAGAGCCTGATGAGCGGCGCTGCCGATCTGGAGGTGCCACTGCTGGTGGAAGTGGGCGTCGGTGCCAATTGGGACGAGGCACACTGAGGACCTGTGCCGCGGCGCAAAGCCGCGGCCGCTCTAGCGTCGGGTTTTCAGGTAATCAAACGGCGCTTTCTTATTGCAAATAGTTTTTAAGAAGGCGATGAACTTTCCGCAAATCCACCCGGTCAGAGTTCATGAATGGCCGTTAAGCCGTTCAATGCTCCTTTGTTGTGTTAAGTGTTGGCAGACATCTGAACCCCGCCCTAGCGGTTCAGACCTTGAACCCCGAACTTCTCCCTCCCCATACGAAGCTCGGGGTTTTTTTTGCCTATAGAAAACTGCCGCTAGCGGCATTCTGATGACCCTCTCCCTCAGGGAGAGGGTGCCCGAAGGGCGGGAGAGGGGGCGGATTGCACCGGCTACATGGCTGTGATTCCGTAGGGTGCGTGCGCACCGACTATTCCCAATGGTCACTGTGCGCACAACACACCCTACGACTTATTCCTCTGCGGCTTCCTCATCCTCTTCCGGCAACAGATCCAGCCAGCCGGCCAGCACCATCTGCGCCTCTTCCACGCCCATGCGTTTGGGTGCCGAGAACAACTGGATGCTGATGCCCTCGCCCCACTGCTTGCGAATGTCCTGACGCACCTTGAGCAGCGCGTTCTTCGCTGCGCCGAACGCCAGCTTGTCGGCCTTGGTCAGCAGGATATGCAGCGGCATGCCGCTGGCCACCGACCAGTCCAGCATCATGCAGTCGAACTCGGTCAGCGGATGGCGGATGTCCATCATCAGCACCAGGCCGCACAGGCTCTCGCGGCTGCCCAGATAGGCTTCCAGATGTTTCTGCCAGTGCTGCTTGAGCGGGATGGGCACCTTGGCATAGCCGTAACCGGGCAGGTCGACCAGGCGACGCTCGTCATCCAGGCGGAAGAAGTTGAGCAGTTGCGTGCGTCCCGGCGTCTTCGAGGTGCGTGCCAGGCTGGCGTGGGTCAGGGTGTTGAGCGCACTCGACTTGCCGGCGTTGGAACGGCCGGCGAAGGCGACTTCCAGGCCGCTGTCCTCGGGGCACTGATCGACCTTGGCGGCACTGATGAGGAAGCTGGCCTGCTGGCACAGACCGATGATGGGATTCTTCGGGAGCATGGGGGTATCCGGTGGAAGCCTCGAATCCCGTTCAGTGGTTCGAGGACTTGCGACATTTCCGCGCACCTGCTGCACGCCAGGTGGCGCGGCAAGCGGCGTCGTTTCCGTTTCAGCATTGCCAGTATATAATGCCGCAGATTTTGTGTGCGCTTTGTCCCACCCGCAGGACCCGATTGCCAGGAGCGATTACATCTCTGCTCGATAGAAAGCAGGACGTTCCTCCCCTGATGAGGTTGATCTGATGAAGAAAATGCTGCTCGCTGCTGCCGTTATGGCCCTGTCTTTCAACGGCTATGCTGCTCAAGATGCGCAAGCTGTATTCGACCGCACCTGTGGTGTTTGCCACAATGGCCAGCTTCCCATGGCGCCCAAGAAAGGCGACAAAGCCGCATGGGAGCCGCGCCTGGCCAAGGGCATGGATACACTGGTGCAGAGCGTCACCAATGGTTTGAATGCCATGCCGCCGCGCGGTATGTGCATGGACTGCACGCCAGAGGATTACCAGGCGGTCATCAAACTGATGTCCGAATGAGTAAGCCCGGCCGATAACCCTTTCTCTCTTAGCCGTAGTTGGATTAGCTGATGAACAAAGTACTCGTGAGTCTGCTGTTGACCCTGGGCCTCACCGGCGTGGCTCAGGCCGCCGGCGATGCCGAAGCCGGTCAGGGCAAAGTCGCTGTCTGTGGTGCCTGCCATGGTGCCGATGGCAACAGCCCCGCGCCAAACTTCCCCAAGCTGGCCGGTCAGGGCGAGCGTTACTTGCTCAAGCAGCTGCACGACATCAAGTCCGGCAATCGCCAGGTCGTCGAGATGACCGGCCTTCTGGACAACCTCAGTGATCAGGATATGGCCGACATCGCCGCCTATTTCGCTAGCCAGAAGATGAGCGTCGGCGCTGCCGATCCCAAGCTGGTCAAGCGCGGTGAAGAGCTGTTCCGCGGTGGCAAGCTGGAAGAAGGCATGCCGTCCTGCATCGGTTGCCACTCGCCCAACGGCGCTGGCCTGGCTGCCGCAGGCTTCCCGCACCTGGGGGGGCAGCATGCCCAGTACGTGGCCAAGCAGTTGACCGACTTCCGCGAAGGCAACCGCACCAACGACGGTGACGCAATGATCATGCGCTCCATCGCTGCCAAGCTGAGCAACAAGGATATCGAAGCTGTGTCCAGCTTCATCCAGGGTCTGCACTGATAGACCGCCGTTGCTTTTGGCAAGACAAAGGGTGGCTTCGGCCGCCCTTTTTCATATGCGTCATGGCTACAATGGGCGGAACCGGCCCAGCGCTAGCAGGTCATAGTTTCGAATCGCCACTAGGGCGACGCTTATCCAGTCAAGGAGTACCCCCATGCGTAACCTGATTTTCGGCGCCGCTCTGGCGATCAGCAGCCTGTTCGGCCTAACTGCCCATGCCGAACCGGTGGCCGGCCAGCAGTACGTGGAGCTGAAGAGCCCGGTACCGGTGTCCAAGCCTGGCAAGGTCGAAGTGGTCGAGCTGTTCTGGTATGGCTGCCCGCACTGCTATCAGTTCGAGGCGACCCTCAATCCCTGGGTCGAGAAGCTGCCGGAAGACGTCAATTTCGTTCGCGTACCGGCACTGTTCGGGGGTATCTGGAACGTACATGGCCAGGCGTTCATTACCCTGGAAATGATGAAGGTCGAAGACAAGGTGCATGACGCCGTGTTCAACGCCATCCACCAGGAGAGGAAGAAGCTGGCCTCGGCTGAAGAGTTCGCCGACTTCGTCGCCACTCAGGGTGTCGATCGTGATGCCTTCCTCAAGACCTTCAATTCCTTCGCCGTCAAAGGCCAGATGGAAAAGGCCAAGAAGCTGGCCATGGCCTACCAGGTCACTGGCGTACCGGTCATGATCGTCGGTGGCAAGTATCGCTTCGACCTGGGCTCGGCCGGTGGCCCGCAGCAGGCCCTTCAGGTTGCTGACTACCTGATCGGCAAGGAGCGCGAGGCGCTCTAGGCGGCCGTAGGCGCCAAGCATGCTGCGCCGCTGGCGAAAGACACGTGCGGTTGGTCTGTGCGATCCACAGATCAACCCGCACTGCTCGCCCCATACCGACTGGCCAGCCGACGGCCTGCTGCGTCTGCTCAGTTTCAACGTCCAGGTCGGCATCAATACCCAGCGTTATCACCACTACCTGACTCGCAGCTGGCAGCACCTGTTGCCCCACGCCGGCCGCGCCGGCAATCTGCAGCGCATCGGTGATCTGCTCACCGATTTCGATCTGGTGGCCTTGCAGGAGGTCGATGGCGGCAGCCTGCGTTCGGGCTACGTCAATCAGGTCGAATACCTGGCCCAGCAGGGCGCCTTTCCCTTCTGGTATCAACAGCTCAACCGCAACCTCGGGCGCTTGGCCCAGCACAGCAACGGCGTCCTCAGTCGTTTGCGTCCCAGTTTGCTGGAAGATCATCCACTGCCAGGGCCGCCTGGGCGGGGTGCGATTATCCTGCGCCTGGGCGAGGGAGAACATGCCCTGGGGGTAGTGATGATGCATCTGGCGCTGGGCGCCCGCACCCGCACTCGGCAACTGGCATACATTCGCGAGCGCGTCAGCGAGTTTCGCCATCTGGTGCTGATGGGCGACATGAACACTCATGCAGTCGACCTGCTGGAGAATTCCCCGCTACGCGATCTGGGTCTGCTCGCTCCACAGGTCGAGGCGACCTTTCCCAGCTGGCGCCCACAACGCTGTCTCGATCATATTCTGCTCAGCTCCGAGCTCGAGCTGGGGCGCGTCCACGTCCTCAGTCAGCCGATTTCCGACCACCTTCCCGTGGCCGTGGAAATCCGTTTGCCGGAAGCACAGAATGGCGCGCGAATGCCTATGCTGAAGACGCCATTTCCCGAGTAAGCCGTATGAGCGATGACGCGCAACGCTGGAAAGACAAGTACCTGAGCCGCCTGGAGCAGCAGGAGAAGCTCGACCGCCGTTGGGAGTCGCGCCTGGACCTGCTGCGTCGTGGCCTGGTTCGCAGCAGTCTGGCGGCCGAAGGTGCCGATAAGGCAGTCGATCAGTGCATGCAGGAGATGCGCGAGATCCTTCGGCGTGACGATATGGACGTCGCTCTGGACGGCCTGATTCCGCGTTTGGAAAGGGCCGTGCTGGATTCCGAGCAGCGCCGCCAGCAGCGTGCCGATGAAGCGGCCGCCGCGCTGGCTGCCTTGATCGAACAACTGCAGCGCCTGCAGCCGCCGCGGGAGGTGCGCAAGGCCCTCAAATCACTGGGCAAGCAGCTACAGGACGCCACCAGCCATCAGTATCTGTTGCCGGCAGTGCTCAGCCAGCTGAGTAACCTGCAGGGCCAGGCGCTGCAGGTGCTGCAGGTGCCCGTGCAGGAGCAGCCGGGCCTGTTGCAGCGTTTGTTCGGTTCGCGCGCAGATAACAGCGACGCCAGCGACGATTCGTCGGGTCGTGTCGCCGAAAGCGCTACCATCGACGAGACGCCCCCGCCAGCCTCTGCGCCAACGCCAACGCCAACGCCAACGCCGGCACCTGTGACTGCGGCTGCGCCTTTGCTTTCAGCGAGTGAACTGCCTCCCAGCGCACCTGGGGTTGCCGCGGCAGTTGGCCAGCACCAGGTCCACGATGCCTCGCCCGTGCTCGACAGCCTGCCGTTGCCGCCGGGTCTGGTGCCGCAGGAGGAGGTTGGCGACGGTCCTTTCTCCCTGCCCAGCAGTGAACCCGGTTACAGCGCCGTGGCGCCGCATATCGCCAGCAGCTTGCGCAATCTGCTCGATGAGCTGGAGCTCCCGGCGCGTCATCAGCCGCAGGGTGAAGCGCTGCGCCTGCGTCTGCAGGGCAACCTCAACTGGTACGAACTGGTGCCGGTGCTGGACGATCTGGCGGTGTTGGTGCTGGCCGTCACCGACAGCGGTCAGCGCGAGTTCGCCGGTTACCTCAAGCAACTCAACGAGCGCCTGGCCGCCTTCATCGAAACCCTCAGCCAGGCGCATGAGGGTTACAGCGCCTCGGCCGAGAGTGCGCGCAGCTTCAACCAGCAGTTGCGTGATCAGGTCAGCGACCTGCAGAACAGCGTGCAGGAAGCGGCCGACCTGGAATCGCTCAAGCAGGCGTTGGAACAGCGTCTGGAAGGTTTGCTACAGAGTGTCAGCAAGCATCAGCGTCAGCGCGACACCAGTGAGGAAGATGTGGCCGAACGGCTGCAGGGTTTGGTCAAGCGTGTCGCCGAGATGGAGGCGGAGGCGCAGCAGTTCCGCCAGCATATCGAGGAGCAGCGCCAGAAATCCCTGCTGGACCCGCTCACCGGCCTGCCCAATCGTGCCGCCTGGAGCGAGCGCCTCGACCTGGAAGTGGCCCGTCGCCAGCGCTACGGCGGTCAGCTGCTGTTGGCCGTGCTGGATATCGACCACTTCAAGCGGATCAACGATGGCTACGGTCATCTGGCGGGTGATCGGGTGCTGAAGATCATCGCCGGCGAGCTCAACAGGCGCCTGCGCAAGACCGACTTCATCGCCCGTTTCGGTGGTGAGGAGTTCGTTCTGCTGATTCCCGCCACGCCGATG
This sequence comes from Pseudomonas spartinae, assembly GCF_965197125.1. NCBI lineage: Bacteria > Pseudomonadati > Pseudomonadota > Gammaproteobacteria > Pseudomonadales > Pseudomonadaceae > Pseudomonas > Pseudomonas spartinae. The sequence continues at coordinate 375,083 of NZ_CBDAMB010000002.1, read as the reverse complement.
GAAGGCGGTCTTCAGCTCCTGGAGACGCTGCGGGCCGCGATCGAAGCGTGCCCGTTTCACTTCAAGGGCGAGCCGGTCACCATCACCTTGTCCGCCGGTATCGCCGAGTTTCGCAATGACGAGGCTGCCGAGGTCACGTTCGAGCGCGCCGATCAGGCGCTGTACCGTGCCAAGGGCGCCGGGCGTAATCGAGTCGAGCAGGCCGTCTGAGCCCGCAGCTTATGCTGCGGCTCGCCATCATCCCTAGGACGTCGCTTTTGCCGAGCGCTGGCTCGCCGTTGAGGCAGACCGTGTCCGTGGGGCATGGTCGTCCTCATCTTGCAATGGAACCTCGTTGCCCTGCGCGTCATACAGCTTGCCGTCGATGAAATGGTCGCCGTCGTGCAGGGCGGCAATGTCGTGATAGCGCAGGCTGCGCTCGGTGCCGGCGACGAACACCGACTGTTGATCCGAGTTGCCGGTGGTGAAGTGGTTGAACAACAGGTTGAGCAGGATCGCCATGATCGCCGCCGAGCTGATACCCGAGTGGAAGATGGTTTCGAACCAGGCCGGGAAGTGGTGGTAGAAGCCCGGCATGGCGATAGGGATCATGCCGAAACCAATGGAGGTGGCGACGATGATCAGGTTCATGTTGTTGCGGTAATCGACCTTGGCCAGGGTGCGGATACCGCTGGCGGCCACGGTGCCGAACAGCACGACCCCGGCACCGCCAAGCACGGCGGTCGGCACGGCGGCGATCAGGCGCCCCATCACCGGCAGCAGCCCGAGAGTGACCAGAATCAGTCCGGCGGTAGCGACCACGTAGCGACTCTTTACACCGGTCACCGCCACCAGGCCAACGTTCTGAGCGAAGGCACTCTGGGTGAAGGAGCCGAACAGCGGGGCGAACATGCTGGAGATCATGTCGGCGCGCAAGCCGTTGCCCAGGCGCTTGGCGTCCACCTTGGTGCCGATGATCTCGCCGACCGCGAGGATATCGGCCGAGGTTTCCACCAGGGTTACGATCACCACGATAACCATCGACAGGATCGCCGCGACCTTGAACACCGGCATGCCAAAGTGCAGAGGTTCGGGCATGGCCAGCAACGGCCCGTTCAGCACCTGGGAGAAGTCCGCCATGCCCAAGGCCACGGCAACCAGGGTGCCGATGATCATCGCCAGCAGGATCGACAGGCGCGAGATGCTCGCGCTGCCGACCTTGCTCAGCAACAACACGGTGGCCAGGGTGAAGGCGGCCAGGCCGATGTTGGCCATGCTGCCGAAATCCGCGGCACTGCTGTTACCGCCCATGGCCCAGCGCGCCGCCACTGGCATCAGCGTCAGGCCGATGGTGGTGATGACGATACCGGTCACCAGCGGTGGGAAGAACTGGATGATGCGGGAGAACGCGGGCGTGATCAGCAGCCCGATCAAGGCCGCGGCGATCACCGAGCCGAGCACCACCGGTATGCCTCCGGCACCATCGCCGCCGATGATCGCGATCATGGTCGCCACCCCGGCGAAGGAAACCCCCTGTACCAGCGGCAACTGACAGCCGAAGAAGGGCAGGCCGAGGGTTTGCAGGAGGGTGGCCAGGCCTCCGGCGAACAGCGATGCGGCGATCAGCAAGCCGATGTCGGCGGGCAGCAGGCCGGCAGCCTGGCCGATGATCAGGGGCACCGCGACGATTCCGCCGTACATGGTCAGGACATGCTGCAAACCATAAGCAACGTTTGCGCTGATACCGAGATTCTCATCCTCAGGACGCTGGGTGGCGGGCGTGCTGTTGGGGCTGGAAGTCATGGGAAAACTACTCGCTGTTGTTCTTGTGCGGTCAATTTAGACATTTTGTTGTCATTATGGCTACTGCTTTGTATACATTTTTGCGAATGGTAGTTTTCAGAACCGATACAGGCGTACGAGTCATAAAGTTGTCTGTTTCGACAAGGTTGCTCGAGTCTGACCGTCTTGCCGACTCGCGAGGCGACCCCGCCAGGCCCTAGACTATGCAGACTCGTCAGCGGAGATACCCATGGACATCTTCAGCATCGCCGTGCTGATCTTTTTGGTCACCGATCCTTTCGGCAATATCGCCATCTACATCGCTGCATTGAAGAACGTCGAGCCACGCAGGCGGCTGTGGATTGCCGCGCGCGAGCTGCTGTTCGCCCTCGGTCTGCTGCTGTTGTTCCTCACCTTTGGTGACAAATTCCTCAGCAGCCTAGGGCTGTCGCGGGAGGCAACGGCGATTGCCGGCGGTATCATCCTGTTCGTCATCGCCATGCGCCTGATCTTCCCCAGCCCGCAAGGCCTGCTCGGTGACGTGCCGGACGGCGAGCCGATGCTGGTGCCGCTGGCCACGCCGGCGGTGGCCGGGCCCTCGGCTCTCGCGGTGCTGATGACGCTGCGCAATACCCACACCGGGCCCCTCTGGGAACTCTATCTCGCGTTGATCCTGGCCTGGGCGGCGACGGCATTCATCCTGTTGCAGGCATCGTTTCTGCAACGGTTTCTTGGTAATCGCGGGTTGATGGCGGTGGAACGTCTGATGGGCATGTTGTTGATCATGCTCAGCGTCGACATGCTGCTGGATAACCTGCAGAGCGTATTCGGTCACGCATGAAGTCTCTCTGCCTCACCCTCGTTCTCGTTCTGCTGGCCGGTTGCACCGGTGGGCTGCGTATCGACGACAGCCACACGGCAACTGGCCAGAACAGCCGCGTGCAGTACATCGTGTTGCACTACACCTCCGCTGACCTACAGCGCTCGCTCGAACTGCTGACGCAGACCGAGGTGAGCAGTCATTACCTGATTGGCGACGCGCCGCCGACGGTCTATCGCCTGGTGGACGAAAATCGGCGTGCCTGGCATGTCGGCGTCAGCGAATGGAAGGGACGCACCTGGCTCAACAGCACCACCATCGGTATCGAGCTGGTCAACCAGGGTTACTACCAGACGCCGACGGGCCGCTACTGGCAACCCTTCGCGCCACAGCAGATCGATACCCTGATCGTGTTGCTCAAGGACATCGTCAAGCGTCACCAACTGCCATTGGGGTCGATCATCGCGCACAGCGATGTGGCGCCGCAGCGCAAGGTCGATCCGGGGCCGCTGTTTCCCTGGAAACGTCTGGCGGACGAAGGGCTGGTGCCCTGGCCGGACGAAGACGCCGTGGCACGTCAGCAGGCGCTGTTCAACAGCAGCCTGCCCAGCGTGCAGTGGTTCCAGGAGCAGTTGGCGCAGAACGGTTACACGGTGCCGCAGAACGGCGAGCTGGACGAGCAGACGCGTAACGTCATCGCCGCCTTTCAGATGAAATATCGCCCGGCCAACTATGATGGCCAGCCGGACGCCGAAACCGCCGCGCGCCTGCTGGTGCTCAATCTGCAGGCCACGCGATAGTCATCAGCTGGGCGTCGTACCGATCAGCCGAGAGTCGGCCAGCGCCGCGCTGCGGTGAACGGTGGCGGCCTGGTATTCGGGGTCTGCGAGCATGCTGAGAAAGGCCGCTGACGAGGGGTAGCGCACCAGCAGAAGCAGATCCCAGTGCTCGTCCTTCGGCGCGATCAGCGCCAGGTGCACGTCAGCCATTACCTGCACCTCACCGCCCACCCCTCGGACCTTGCTCAGCGCAGTGCGGCTGTAACGCGCATAGGCTTCGCGCCCGCTGCACGGCGCATGCTGGCTGTCCGCGTGGTATTCGGCCTGGCTGTTGAAGCGAAGCAGATTGAGCATCAGGATCGGCGCATTGCTGGGCATGCGCTCGGCGAACGCCAGCAGGTCCGCTGGGTCAGGGTTGATGCTGGGCATGGACTGTCCTCGGCTGGCTTTTTGCTGAGCCTCTCGCCTGCGCTCGGGCACGGCAAGTGCTATCGATTTGCCTGATAGCCGATCATCGGTTCAGCCCAATGCGCCGCCGCGACTTGGCCGCGCGATGCCGCCAGGCATGGGGTCATGCGCTGGCTCGAATGTGGATCGGTTGCCTGCTGCCGGTCTCCAGCCCTGGAGTGCGGCCCTTGCGGACCGCTGTTGCGCTAGCCCGCCAGCTCGCTCAGGCGTTGCCCCAGTAGCTTGAAGTCGTAGGGTTTGACGATGCTGTTGGTGGCCGCCGCGCTGTCGCGGGCACGCACTTCTTCGAGCAGCTCCCGCTCGTTGTAACCGCTGGCGAACAATACCGGCAGTGTCGGTCGCAGCAGGCGCGCGGCGGCTACCAACTCGCGTCCGTCCATTCCGGGCAGGCCGATATCGCTCATCAGGAGATCGAAGTGCTGCTCGCTGCGCAGCAGTTCCAATGCACTAGGGCCGTCACGCAGGGCGTGGACGTGATAGCCGAACTCCCCGAGCACTTCAGCGGTGAGTTGGCGCACGACATCGTCGTCCTCGACCAACAGAATGGTCTTGGTGGCAGCACAAGTGGTTTCGGTCATCGGCGTCTCTGTTTTCGCGCGCAGAATGCGCAAATGTTTGGCAAACTTCGGTGAATGCGCGCGGTCAGTGTGCCATACGCCTTCCCCGGATAGACAAGAAGAAGCGAGACAATCATCGAATGGACGTCCCAATGTCGAATGAGTCCGCAATGGACGAGATGGGTTTTCGCCGAATTCTCAATCGCAACGTAGGCCTGCCGCTTGGCCTTGGTCTGGTTGGCGCGTTGTTCTTCGCGGTGCTGATCGGCTACCTGCTCACGGCGATCCGCTGGGTCGAGCACTCCGACCAGGTGCTCAATCGGGCTAGCGAGATCTACAAGCTGACGCTGGATATGGAGACCGGCATGCGTGGTTTCCTGCTCAGCGGTGAAGAGGTGTACCTCGCACCCTATGAGCAGGCGCGGGGGAAGTTTCGTCCGCAGACCGAGCAACTCGTCGACTTGGTGTCTGACAACCCTCCGCAGGTGCAGCGTCTCGAGCGCTTGCTGGCCATGCAGGAACAGTGGGATCTGTACGCTCAGGAAGTCATTGGCAGCCGTCGCGAGGGCGGCAACTTCATGGCGGATGTAGGGCGTGGCCGTGGCAAGAATCTCACCGATGGCATGCGCCGGGAACTCGATACCTTCATCAACAGCGAGCGTGAATTGCGCCAGCAGCGTAATGCTGAAGTAAGCAGCACCACGCTCTGGGGGGCTGGCATCTATCTGGTGGTCAGCATCCTGTTCAGTGCGTTGCTGGCGCTGTTCGGACGCCGTGAGCTGCTGAACCTTTCGCAGACCTATTCGCGGGCAATGGCCAGGCAGACCGAGTATGCCGATGAGCAGCAGCGCCGCGCCTGGCTCGGTGGTGGCCAGACGCTGTTGGCGGAGCGCCTGCTGGGCCAGCCGCAGGTACAGGAGCTGGCCGACCGCACGCTGGAGTTCTTTGCCGAGTACCTCGATTGCATGGTCGCGGCCCTGTATCTGCGCGATGCCAGCACCGGCGACTTGAAGCGCGTTGCCGGCTACGGCTTCAGCGAGGACGCCAGCCTCAAGGAGCACTTCTATCGCGGTGAGGGCCTGATCGGACAAGCCGCCCGCAGTCGTCGTCTGGTCTGTTTGGACAACTTGCCTGCGGATTACATCAAGGTCGCCTCGAGCCTGGGTGAAGGCCAGCCCGTCAGCGTCGCGCTGGCGCCGCTGCAGTTCGAAAACAGCGTCAACGGCGTGGTCGAGCTGGCGTTCATGCGTGCACTGGAGCCGCGCGAGCGCGAGTTTCTCGAAGCCATCACCAGCAGTGTCGGCACGGCCCTGGAGGCTGCGCGTTATCGCCAGCGCCTGCAGGAGGTGCTGGATGAAACCCAGCAGCTCAACGAGGAATTGCAGACCCAGCAGGAGGAACTGCGCGCCGCCAACGAGGAACTGGAGCAGCAGGCCCGCGTGCTCAAGGAGTCCCAGGCTCACCTGGAGACCCAGCAGGCCGAGCTGGAGCAGACCAACGAGAAGCTCTCCGAGCAGGCTCAGGTCCTCGCCGACCAGCGCGACGAGCTGGATCAGCGCAATACCACCCTCGGTCGCATCCAGGCGCAGCTGGAGGAGCGTGCCGAGGAGTTGCAGCGCGCCAGTCGCTACAAGTCCGAGTTCCTCGCCAACATGAGCCATGAGCTGCGCACGCCGCTCAACAGTTCGCTGATCCTGGCCAAGCTGCTGGCGGAAAACGCCAATGGCAACCTCAACGACGAACAGGTGAAGTTCGCCGAGTCGATCTACTCGGCCGGCAACGACCTGCTCAACCTGATCAACGATATTCTCGACATCGCCAAGGTCGAGGCCGGCAAGCTCGAAGTGCGGCCCGAGCGCACGCCGCTGGGCAACATGCTCGAAGGCCTGCGCGATGTGTTCATGCCGCTGGCTGGCGAGCGCAGCCTGAGTTTCGAGATCGAGCAGCAAGACCAGCTGCCGCAGGTGTTGTTCACCGACCGTCAGCGCGCCGAGCAGGTTCTGCGCAACCTGCTGTCCAACGCCTTCAAGTTCACCGATCGCGGCGGCGTGACCCTCAGCGTGTCGCGCCATGACGATCATTATCTGGCATTCGCCGTGCGTGACACCGGTATCGGTATCGCTGCAGATCAGCAGCAGGCGATCTTCGATGCCTTCCGCCAGGCCGATGGCACCACCAATCGCCGCTATGGCGGCACGGGCCTCGGCCTTTCCATCTCGCGAGACCTGGCCGGATTGCTCGGCGGCTCCATCACCGTCAGCAGCGTGCCGGGCGAGGGCAGTACCTTCACCTTGCTGCTGCCGGAACGCATGCCTGAGATCGGCGCTAGCAGGCCGGCGGCCGCCCCTGTCGCGGCCATGCAGGCGACGCTACCCGCAGCGCCTGCGGCCGCCGTTGTGCCGCCGCCGATGCCAAGGCAGCGGGCATCATTCGCCGATGATCGCGAGCACCTGAGTGAGCGCGGTGGGCGCCGCGTGCTGGTGGTGGAGGACGAAGTGCGCTTCGCCCGCATTCTCTTCGACCTGGCGCACGAACTGGGTTACGCCTGCCTGGTCGGCACGTGCGCCGACGAAGGCCTGGAGCTGGCGCGGCAGTACCGCCCGGACGCCATCCTGCTCGACATGCGCCTGCCCGATGGCTCCGGCCTCGGTGTGCTGCAACGTCTGAAAGACGATGCGCAGACTCGCCACATCCCGGTTCACGTGGTCTCGGTCGAGGACCAGAGCGAGGCCGCGTTGCACCTGGGGGCGGTCGGTTACGCGCTCAAGCCCACCAGCCGTGATCAGCTCAAGGAGGTCTTCGGCAAGCTCGAGGCCAAGCTCAACCAGCAGGTCAAACGTGTGCTGCTGGTCGAGGACGATCCGCTGCAGCGTGACAGCGTTGCCCGCCTGATCGGCGACGAAGACATCGAGATCACCGCTGTTGCGCTGGCCGGCGAAGCACTGGAGAAACTGCGCGACACCGTGTTCGACTGCATGATCATCGACCTCAAGCTGCCCGACATGCAGGGCAACGAACTGCTGCGGCGCATGGCCGAGGAGGACATCTGCTCCTTCCCTCCGGTGATTGTCTATACCGGGCGCAACCTGACCCGTGACGAAGAGGCCGAGCTGCTCAAGTACTCGCGCTCGATCATCATCAAGGGCGCGCGCTCGCCGGAGCGCCTACTGGATGAGGTGACCCTGTTCCTGCACAAGGTCGAGGCCGAGCTGTCCAGCGAGCACCAGAAAATGCTCAAGACCGCGCGTAGCCGCGACAAACTGTTCGAAGGTCGCCGCCTGTTGTTGGTGGACGATGACGTGCGCAACATCTTCGCTCTGGCCAGTGCACTGGAGCAGAAGGGGGCCACGGTCGAAGTCGCCCGCAACGGCCACGAAGCTCTGGCCAAACTCAAGGAGTGCGAAGACATCGACCTGGTGCTGATGGACGTGATGATGCCGGAGATGGACGGCTACGAAGCCACCCGGCTGATTCGTCTGGAGCCGCGCTGGAAGAACCTGCCGATCATTGCGGTGACGGCCAAGGCGATGAAGGATGACCAGGAGCGTTGCCGTGAAGTCGGCGCCAACGACTACCTGGCCAAACCCATCGATCTGGATCGTCTGTTCTCTCTGATTCGTGTGTGGATGCCCAAGCTGGAGCGTCTCTGATGCCTGACGAAATCGAGCTGCGCCTGCTGATTGAGGCGATTTACCTGCGTTACAGCTACGACTTTCGCGATTACTCGAAAGCCTCGCTCAAGCGCCGCGTGAGCCAGGCGCAGGCTCAGCTCGATTGCGCGACCATCTCGGCATTGCAGGAGCGCATCCTGCACGAGCCGCAGGCGTTCATGCAGCTCTTGCAGTACCTCACCATTCCGGTCAGCGAGATGTTTCGCGACCCCGAGTACTTCCTGGCCCTGCGCGAGCAGGTGGTACCGCTGCTGCACACCTACCCGTCGCTGAAGGTCTGGGTGGCTGGCTGCAGCACCGGCGAAGAGGTGTATTCCCTGGCCATCCTGCTGCACGAGGAAGGCTTGCTCGAACGCACCATGATCTATGCCACCGACATCAATCCGCATTCGCTGGAGAAGGCCGAACAGGGCATCTTCGCGCTCGACCAACTGCGTACCTACACCCAGAACTACCAGCTCTCCGGTGGCAAGCGAGCGTTCTCCGACTACTATTCGGCGGCCTACGACCGGGTGCTGTTCGACAAGTCGCTGCGGGCCAACGTGACCTTCGCCGATCACAGCCTGGCCACCGACAGCGTGTTCGCCGAAACCCACCTGGTGTCGTGCCGCAACGTGCTGATCTACTTCAATCGCGATCTGCAGGATCGTGCGCTGGGCCTGTTTCACGATTCCCTGTGCCATCGCGGCTTCCTCGGCCTGGGCAGCAAGGAAAGCCTGGATTTTTCCGCCTATGCCCGGCAGTTCGAAGCGGTATCGCGCCCCGAACGGATTTTCCGCAAACGATGAGCCGCCAATCGATCAACCTGCGCGGTCAGGTTCGGGCTCCCCTGCAGGCGTTGCTGATCGGTGCGTCGGCCGGTGGCGTCGAGGCGTTGCTGACCCTGCTCGAGGACCTGCCGCTGGACTACCGGCTACCGGTGGTCTGCCTGCTGCATCAACCGGATCGCAATGACAGCCTGCTCGCCGATCTGCTCGAGCGGCGCCTGACCTTGCCCGCCAAGGAGGCCGAGGACAAGGAATACCTGCGTCCAGGTTGGGTTTACGTGGCGCCAGCCGGCTACCACCTGTCCATCGAGACCGATCGCAGCTTCTCCCTCAGTCGCGAGGAGCCACGGCATTTCTCGCGGCCGTCCATCGACATTCTTTTCGAGTCCGCTGCCGATGCCTATGGCGCGCAGCTGGCCGCGGCCTTGCTCACCGGTGCCAACGAGGATGGCGCGGCCGGTCTGCTGGCGATCAAACAGGCCGGTGGCCTGACCCTGGTGCAGGACCCAGCCGACGCGCAGGTGCCCACCATGCCCAATGCAGCCCTGGCGCTGCTGAAACCGGATTTTCTCCTGCCTATCAATGCCATGCGCCTGCTGCTGGCCGAACTGGATGCCCTGCCATGCTGAGGAAGATTGATGCCAAGGTGCTGATCGTCGACGATCTGCCGGAAAACCTGCTGGCCCTGAGCTCGCTGATCCAGACCGAGGATCGCATCATCTTCCAGGCCAGCAGCGCCGACGAAGCGCTGTCGCTGTTGCTCGAACACGAATTCGCCCTGGCCATTCTCGACGTGAAGATGCCGGGCATGAACGGTTTCGAGCTGGCCGAGCTGATGCGCGGCACGGAGAAGACCAAACACATTCCGATCATCTTCGTCAGCGCCGTGGGCCGCGACATGGACTACGCCTTCCGTGGCTACGAAAGCGGCGCGGTGGATTTCCTGCACAAGCCGCTGTCGCCCTTCGAGGTGCGCAGCAAGGTGGCGATGTTCGTCGAGCTGTACCGCCATCGCAAGGCGCTGAGCCTGCAGCTGGAGGTGGTCGAGGCCGCGCGTCGTGAGCAGGAGGCGTTGCTCGTCGAGTTGCGCGAGACGCAGGGCGAACTGCAAAAGGCAGTGCAGATGCGCGACGTGTTCATGTCCATCGCCTCGCATGAGCTGCGCACGCCACTCAACGGTCTGATCCTCGACGTGCAGCTGCGCAGGCTGCGCCTGGAACAGGGCCGCATGGAGGCCTTCACCCCGGACAAGCTGCTGGACATGGTGGCCCGTGACGAGCGGCAGATTCGTAGCCTGAGCCGTCTGATCGACGACATGCTGGATGTCTCGCGCATTCGTACCGGCAAGCTCTCCGTGCGCCCTGAGCCGGGTGATCTTGGTGTACTGGCCGGCAATGTGGTGGAGAGTCTGATGTCGCAGTTCGCCCATAACGGCAGCCGTATCGAACTGCAGGTCGACGGTCCGGCGCCGGTGATGATGGACGAATTCCGTATCGAGCAGGTGCTGGCCAACCTGCTGACCAACGGCCTGCGCTACGGCGGCGGTAAGCCGGTGTCGGTGCGCGTGTGGGTGGATGGCGACACAGCACGTGCCGAGGTCCGCGATCAGGGCCTGGGCATTTCCGAAGCCGATCAGCAGCGGGTGTTCGAGCAATTCGAGCGCGTTTCCGGCAACAGCGTCGCTCAGGGCCTGGGCCTCGGCCTGTTCATCAGCGAGCAGATTGTCCAGGCACATGAGGGCCGTATCGAGCTGAGCAGTCGCCTCGGCGAGGGTTCCTGTTTCTGCGTCGTGCTGCCGCTGCACGGTTGATCGTGCAAATTGCACGCACCTGAATTCATGCATCTTGCAAAGTGCATGGGGAAGGCGATTTGACATTGGTTTAAGTGTTTGATTTATAAGGATTTTATCCGAATAAGGATGTTGGCATGAGCGCTGCAGTATCAGTCATGTAAGTCCCCGACTGACCTGCTGATGGAGAAGCGTCATGAACAACGTCGTCCGGCTGAGCCTGTTTTGCGTCGCTGCATTGCTGGTCAACGGGGCTTACGCCAAGGATTTCACGGGTTCGGCTGGCGCCAGCGCCAAGACCGCTGAGTTCACCATTTCCAACTCGCCGGTGTGGGAGTCGCGTGTCGCAGTGCGCCAGCAAGGCGACATGGCGCAGCGCTCCCAGCCGACCCGGGCGGTCGGTGCCATCGGTGACGACGCTCAGTGGCTGCGTATTTCCGATGATGGCGGCGCTGTGCCCGCCAGCCGTGAGCCGCGCCTTGCCAACAACACCCCGCGCTGGGTGTTCTGACCGACAAGGAGTCTCGCCATGTCCAGAAGTGCCATCCTGTTGTTGATCATGACCTTGTCGAGCCTCGCCGTGCTGTGGTTGAGCCCGGGTCTGGAAGAGGGGGTCGCCATGTTGCTCAAGGGCGCTAGCGTTATTTTCGGCCTGGGTTTTCTGGGTGCACTGATGGCCGGTCGGCGCATCAAGTTCGACCCGGTATTGCGCTGAGCCTGCGCCACAGCGCTGCCCTCGAAGATAAGAACGCCGCGAAGATCGCGGCGTTTTTTATTGTCCGGGTTTCGTTGGCTCGCGCGGTGTGACCTTCACACCGGCAGACTGAAGTAGAAGGTTGCGCCTTCACCTGGACGTGAATGCACGCTGAGCTTACCGCCATGCAGTTGCGCGATCTCCCGCGCCAGGGCCAGGCCCAGGCCGACACCACCCTTGCGCCGGCCGACCTGAACGAAGGGCTCGAAGATCCGCGCCTGCTGCTCGAACGGGATGCCTTCGCCCTGATCCTGCACGCTGACGATCACCTGCTCGTCATGGCGGCGTACCTGCAGGCGAACCGTGTCACCCGGATTGCTGTAGCGCAGCGCATTGTCGGTCAGGTTGGTCAGCAGCCGTTCCAGCTGTGCGCTGTCGAGGCTGAGGTGCGGCAGCGGTTGCTGGATGTCGCAGAGCAGTGTCACGTCCCGTTCTGCGGCTTTTTCGGCAAAGCGCAGAGGCATCTGTTGAACCAGCTCGCCGAGGTCGCAGGGGCGGCGCTGCAAGGTCTGTACGCCGTTCTGGTAGCGCGAGAAGTTGAGCAGGTCGTCGATCATTCGCACCAGGCGATGCATCTCCTCGTCGACCGTGCGCATCAGCTCCTGCTCGCGCCCGCCCGACGGCAGGGTGATGCGCTCGCGCAGCAGGCTGAAGGCCATGTGCATGCCGGTGATGGGTGTGCGCAGCTCATGGGAGGCACGCAGGATGAATTCGCTGCGCACGCGCTCGAAGGCGCGTTGCTTGGTCACGTCTCGCAGCACCATGACGGCGCCCAGGCTGCCACCCTCGCGCACCTGCACCGGTGTCAGGGCCCAGGCCAGCACTCGGGTTTCACCGTCACGTTCGATCTGCAGGTCGGCCGGTGGCTCCTGCAGCAGTTCGCCTGCCAGCACCTGATGCAGTGCCTTGTCCACCGCGTGCTCAGGTAGCAGCTGGCCAATCGGCTGGCCCTGGATATCGGAGTCTTGAGACAGCTGGCGCAACGCCACTGGGTTGGCGTGTTCGATGTGGCCTGCGGCATCGAGGATGATCAGGCCATCGTCGATGCTGTCGAGCACCGCCTTCAGGCGGCCCTCGCTGCTGAGCAACTGGTTGAGGTTGCTCGAATGGTATTTGCGCAGGGCTTCGGTCATCAGGCCGAAGCGGCGGCTCAGCACGGCCAGTTCGAGCACCGGCGAGACCGGTAGTACCACGTCGTATCGGCCTTGGCCGATCTGGTCGGCGGCACGCGCCAGCATGTCGATCGGTGTGCCGAAGCGGCGCGCGATGCCATGGGCGGTGAGCACACCGATCGCCAGCACTGCCAGGCCGGTCAGCACCAGCAGCCCGACGATCAGCTGGGAGCGTTCGCCAGCCTTGCTCTCGGCCGCGATGACCCACGCCACGACCTGATCCTGTTGCCCCAGCAGGTGGTCGCGCAGGCGCTGGAAGGCTTCGGTAAAGGGTTTGTAGGAGCCCAGGCCGTACGGCGTCTCGCCAGGTGGGGAGCCGTTGCTGGCCGCCTCTTCCATCTCGTCGTAAAGCGTCGCGGCGCGTTCCAGGCCGCGAGCGTAGTCGGGGCCGAGGTCGGAGTCGATTGCTGCCTCGAGCGTGGCGCGGAACGACTGGCGGGCAGTCTCGAGGCGCTGTGGATCAGGCTGCTTGTCGAGCAGCACGATCAGTTCGTCGCCGAGGTGCTGGCGCAGCCTCTGGCCGATCTGTACGGCATCGAAGCCGCGCTGGATCAGTTCGCTCTGGCTGCGCGCCATCTGCGTCACGCTGAACAGGCCGAGTAGCAGGCCCAGCAGCGCCACGGTGATCAGCGCGGAGATGCTAAGGAACAGTCGCGTGCGAAGCTTCATCGACAGCTTCATGGAGATCCCGTGGTCAGAGGTTGTACTGCTTGCGTTTGCGGTACAGGGTCGAGGTATCGATACCCAGCGTCTTGGCCGCCATGTCGAGGGTGCTGCTGCTGGCCAGCACGGCGGCGATATGTGCCTTCTCCAGCTCTTCGAGGCTCATCGCAGCACCGACCCGCACGGCGCTGTTGGGCGCCTCGCTGCTGCCGCCAAGGCCGAGGTGGCTGACCTCCACGGTCTCGCTCTGGCAGATGATGCTGGCGCGTTCGATGACGTTACGCAGTTCGCGGATGTTGCCTGGCCAGTGATAGGCCTGCAGGGCGGCACTGGCCTCGGCGCTGAAGCCGCAGGCAGGGCGGCCGTAGTCACGGACGAAGCGGACGAGGAAGCGTTCGGCCAGGGACATCACGTCCTCGTGACGCTCGCGTAGCGGCGGCAGCTTGAGAGTGATGACATTGAGGCGGTACAGCAGGTCTTCGCGGAAGCGCCCCTCACGCACCATCTCGTCGAGGTCCAGGTTGGTAGCGGCGACGATGCGTACGTCGGCGCGGCGGGTCACCGGGTCGCCGACGCGCTCGTATTCCTTGTCCTGAATGAAGCGCAGCAGCTTGGGTTGCAGGGCCAGCGGGAAGTCACCGATCTCATCGAGGAACAGGGTGCCGCCATCGGCCTGGCTGACGCGGCCCTGGGTGCTCTCGCTGGCGCCGGTGAAGGAGCCGCGGGCATGGCCGAACAGCTCGCTTTCCATCAGCTCGGCCGTCAGCGACGGACAGTTGATGGTCACGCAGGTGCGTTTGGCGCGGCGGCTCCAGCCGTGGATGGCGCGGGACAGCTCACCCTTGCCGGTACCGGATTCGCCGAGGATGAGGATATTGGCGTCGGTGGCGGCGACCTGACGCGCGGTTTCCAGAATCGCCATCATCGCCGGGCTGTTCGAGTCGAGCCCGTCCTTGACCTTGCGTACCTCGCCTTCCAGGGCTTCCAGGCGTGCGGCCAGGGTGCGTACTTCGAGCTGCTTGGCCGCAGCCAGGCGCAGTTGATCCGGGGTGCAGGGTTTGACCAGGTAATCGGCGGCGCCGGCTTGAATCGCGTCGACCGCGGTATCCACCGCCGAGTGCGCGGTGACGATGACCACGCGCATCCATGGCGCCTGAATACGCATCTGCGCCAGCAGGTCCAGGCCGTTGTCCTCACCCAGACGCAGGTCGAGGAAGCACAGGTCGAACACCTGACGATGCAGCAGCGCTTCGGCCTGCGCCGCACTGCTGGCGCCGGCAACGTCATAGCCTTCGTCTTCCAGGCAGTAGCGGAAGGTCCGCAGGATTGCCGCTTCGTCGTCCACCAGCAGAATTCGTCCGCTGGTCTGCTCTGAAACTGCCATGTATGTGCTCCGTCTGACTGGTCAATGCAGCTTAGTCAGGTAAAAACCATGCAAGTTGCACGGCCTGACTGCGTCAATACTGCACCCTGCATGCAGGCAGGATGCCTTTGATTTTGTTAAGTGTTTGTTTTTAAGAGATTTTATTTGTATCGGTCGGCTGGCACGGGGCTTGCGATATTCCTTCACATCGTCTCACGAACAGGAGTGACGCAATGCCCCCGTTCAAACCCTTGTTACTGGCCGCCGGTACCGCGCTGATGCTCGGGCTGACACCGCTGGCCAGCCACGCTGCCGAAGGCCAGCTGTCATCGCAGCTCGAGGCTGCACGCCAGGAAGGCTCCATCTGGACCGCCTTCGCCCTCAACCGTCACCTCAACCCGTTCAAGCTCGACATCGCTGTGGAGGATGGCGAGGCCACCCTCAGCGGCAAGGTCGAAAGCGAAGTCCAGAAGGATCTGGCCGAGCAGGTGGCGCTGAGCATAGAGGGCATCGACGCGGTGGACAATCGCATCGAGGTTGTCGGTGAATCAGCCGAAGGCAATCCCCCGGGTCTGGTCCAGCGTCTGGAAGACGCCAGCCTGGCGGCCACGGTGAAGTCCAAGCTGCTGTGGAACAGCAATACCCGCGGCCTGGATATTCAGGTCAAGAGCGAGACCGGCAACATCACCCTCAGTGGCCATGCCCAAACCCCGGCGGCCAAGGAACTGGCAGGCCAGCTGGCGGCCAACACCGATGGTGTGCGCGAGGTGTTCAACCACCTCAGCATCAGCACCGCTGACAGCTCCAGCAGCGAAGTGCAGACCTCCCTCGACGAGGCGCGCGAGAACATCAGCGACGGCTGGATCACCAGCAAGGTCAAGGCCAGCTTCCTCTATAGCCGCAACCTGGATGCGCTGAACATCTCGGTGAACACCGACGACGGCCTGGTCAGCCTGCGCGGTAGCGTGCTGAGCAGTGCCGAGAAGCGTCTGGCGGTCGAGATCGCCCGCAACATTCGCGGTGTACGGGGAGTCGATGCCGACGCCCTGCGCATCAGCAGCTGAATTCAATCATCGTGGCCGCTTAGGCGGCCGCAATCCGCAAGTCCCATCGCCAAGGAGTCATTCCATGAGCAGCAAGACCGCACAACTCAATGAACTGATCGAAATCACCCGTGACGGCAAGCGTTTCTACGAGCACGCTCACGAAGAGGTCAAGGACATCCGCCTGCAGGCGCTGTTCCGTGACATGGTGCGAGCCAAGACCGAAGTGATCGACGCCCTCAGCGTCAAGGTCGCGGCCAACCAGAGCGAGCCGGCGTCCGGTGGCACCATGCTGGGCAAGATGCGCCAGATGTATGCCGATACCCGCGCCACGCTGGCCAAGGATGAAGATGCCACCTACGTCGCCCAGTTGGAGGAAGCCGAGGACCGCATCCTGCACGCCTTCGAGGACGCCCTGGAGGATTCGGACAATGATGTCCGTGCGCTGCTGGCAGTGGAGATGCCCAAGGTGCGTGCCTGCCATGACCGCATGCGCGCGCTGAAGCAGAACATGCAGTAATAGCTGCTGCGCTGTTCCGAGCCCCTGCACGCGATGCGTGCGGGGGCTTTTTATTGGGGCTGGGCAGGCCGGACTGGCAAGCTTGTGTGCGTATTGCTCACTGGCTTAGCACTATCCGTTAGCGCGTCGTCTGAACGTTTGGGTTGCGCCCCTTACGGGCGCCACACCTTTCTTGCTTGCCCAAGAAAGGTGTGCCAAAGAAGGGCACCCCGACATCCGGGTTTCGCTGCGCGAAACTTCCCTCGCTCCGATGCTGCTCCGGGGCCGGCTTACAAGGGCCATCCATGGCCCTTTAAGCCTCTCGCCGCATCCATGCGGCTCATCCCCCTACGCAACACCTCCGCTCGGCCTCCTGAAGGGGACCGGACCGCGAGCTTGCGAAATCTCCGGAAGATCAAAGTCGGTAGCGTTTGGCTTTTGCTCTTGAAGTGCGATCTCACAGACGACGCCCAAGTCCCCTTCAGGAGGCCGAGTGGAATCGCCACGTAAGGGGTTGAGCGACATGGATGTCGCGAGAGCTGCGATGGGCCAGGGATGGCCCTTCGCAGCGTGCCCCTGGAGTGGTGATGGAGCGAGGGAACCCCGGCGCAGCCGGGGCTGGATGGTGGGGTGCCCTTCTCTTTGGTTACTTTCTCTTGGGCAAGCAAGAGAAAGTAACTCGCCCGTAAGGGGCGAAACCTAAACGTTCAGACGACGCGCTAACGGATAGTGCCAGCACCGAAAGCACACACTTATTTGCCAGTCCGGTATCCCCCGCACTTCCCCCAACCCATGCGAAGCGCTTTTGTCAGCCACACCCGAAACTCGTCGACGTTCATTTAACTGTCACATTCGTTTCATAGAGTAGTCACGTGGCCTGCAGATACTTGGGCCCGTTCCATCCAACACTATCCTGCTAGGAGCAAGGCATGAAACTGAAGCGTTTGATGGCGGCCCTGACTTTCGCCGCCGCTGGCGTAAGCGCCGTATCTGCTGTAGCCGCCGTCGACCCGGCTCTGCCGAACTACGAAAAGACTTCCGGTGTGTCGGGCAACCTGTCCAGCGTCGGTTCCGACTCGCTGGCCAACCTGATGACCCTGTGGGCAGAAGAGTTCAAGAAGAACTACCCCAACGTCAACATCCAGATCCAGGCCGCCGGTTCTTCCACCGCGCCACCCGCGCTGACCGAAGGCACCGCCAACATGGGCCCGATGAGCCGTCCGATGAAGGACAGCGAAATCCAGGCTTTCGAAGAGAAGTACGGCTACAAGCCGACCGCCGTTCCGGTAGCCATCGATGCCCTGGCGGTATTCGTGCACAAGGACAACCCGGTCAAGTCGCTGACCATGCATCAGGTCGATGCGATCTTCTCCAGCACTCGTCTGTGCGGTGAAGACAAGGACCTGAAAACCTGGGGTGACGTTGGTCTGACCGGCGAGTGGGCGAGCAAGCCGATCCAGCTGTTCGGCCGTAACTCGGTATCCGGCACCTACGGTTACTTCAAGGAAGAAGCGCTGTGCAAAGGCGACTTCCGCTCCAACGTCAACGAGCAGCCGGGTTCGGCTTCCGTGGTGCAGTCGATCTCCAGCACCCTGAACGCCATCGGTTACTCGGGTATCGGCTACAAGACCTCCAGCGTTCGCGCCGTGCCGCTGGTCGACAAGAACGGTCAGGTCGAAGAAGCCAACGAAACCAACGCGCTGTCCGGCAAGTACCCGCTGGCTCGCTTCTTCTACGTTTACCTGAACAAGGCGCCGAACCAGCCGCTGAGCCCGCTGGACGCCGAGTTCGTCAAGCTGGTGCTGTCCAAGCAGGGTCAGGAAGTGGTGGTCAAGGATGGTTACATCCCGCTGCCGTCCAAAGTGGTCGAGAAGACCATGAAGGAGCTGGGCCTGTAATTTCAGAGCCTGACGATGTCGGCCAACTGATTTTCATCTGACGGTCGGCACTGCCCGCCACTCCTTGTGAGTGGTGGGCTTCGTCATGTCAGGCGACTGTAACCTTTCTGTCATACAAGCTCGCTAGATTGACAAGCCTGGACAGCCCTATGCGCTGCACTTGAGCCCGCGCAGAGACTTCTCGCATGAATGACTTGGCAAACGAATCCGTGAATCGCTCACAGAACCCGCTGGGGATCGATTTCAACACCCCCGCCCTGCAACGCAAGCGTCGCCTGCGTGCCCTCAAGGACCGCATGGCGCGCTGGTACGTCTCGGTCGGCGGCCTGGCCGTGCTCGGTGCGATCACCCTGATCTTCTTCTACCTGGCGCATGTGGTGCTGCCCATGTTCCAGGGCGCCGAACTCGATGCCCGCAAGGTGCAGCAGCCTGCCTGGCTGGCGGATGCTCCGGCGCCGCTGATGCTGGCTATCGAGGAGCAGAACCAGGTGGCCATGCGCCTGGACGCCAGCGGGGCGGCGCAGTTCTTCGATCTTAAGAGTGGCGAAGCGCTGCAGCGCGTACAGCTGCCGTTGCCGGCAGGCGTCAGCGTAGCTTCTGTGGCGCAGGACCAGCCGGGCAGTCGCCGCGTGGCGTTGGGCCTGAGCAATGGCCAGGCGCTGGTCATCCAGCACAACTACAAGATCACCTACCCGGACAACGTGCGCACCATCGCGCCGAGGATCGACTATCCCTACGGCGAGACGCCGATCGAGGTCGATCCGCAGGGCCGCCCGCTCGAGCATGTGGCGCTGAACCTCAATAGCGGCACGCTGATGCTGGCCGGCTCCACCGGAACCGAATTGCACCTGATCAGTCTCGGTCGCGAGGAAAACCTGTTCACCGGTGAAGTGAGCGTCAGCGAGGAACGCATCGACCTGCCGCAGATCGGTGCGCCGATCAATCAGTTGATCCTCGACCCGCGCCAGCTGTGGCTGTACGTCCTCAACGGCGACTCCAACGCCGATGTCTTCGACCTGCGCAAGCGCAGTCTGAACGGCCACTACGAGCTGCTCAAGGGCGGTTCCAATCGCGTGACCAGCGCCACCAGCCTGCTCGGTGGCATCTCGATCATGATCGGCGATGCCAAGGGCGGCATTCAGCAGTGGTTCATGGTGCGTGACAAGGACGGCAAATCCACCTTCCAGTCGATCCGCAGCTTCCAGCTGGGCAGCAGCGCGGTCACCCAGATTCTTCCCGAAGAGCGCCGCAAGGGCTTCATGGCGCTCGACGAAAGCGGCCTGCTTGGCATCTTCCACAGCACCGCGCACCGTACCCTGCTCAAAGAGCAGGTCGCCGAGGGCAAGGCCATTGCCGCCCTTTCGCCGCGTGCCACCCGTGTGCTGGTGGAGTCCGATGGCAAGCTGCAGCGTTTCGTGGTCGACAACCCGCACCCGGAGATTTCCTGGAGCTCGCTGTGGGGCAAGGTCTGGTACGAGAGCTATCCGGAGCCTGACTACGTCTGGCAGTCGACGTCCGCCAACACTGACTTCGAAGCCAAGCTGAGCCTTTCGCCGCTGGCCTTCGGTACCCTCAAGGCGGCCTTCTACGCCATGCTGCTGGCTGCACCGCTGGCTGTGGCAGCGGCGATCTACACCGCCTACTTCATGGCGCCGCGCATGCGCACCAAGGTCAAGCCGGTGATCGAGCTGATGGAGGCGTTGCCGACGGTGATTCTCGGCTTCTTCGCCGGTCTGTTCCTCGCGCCGTTCCTGGAGAACCACTTACCCGGAATCTTCAGCCTGTTGTTGCTGACGCCTGTAGGTATCCTGGCGTTCGGCTTCCTGTGGACCAAGCTGCCCGAGTCGGTGCGCCACCGCGTACCCGAAGGCTGGGAAGCTGCGCTGCTGATTCCGGTGGTGATCGCCGTGGGCTGGTTCTCCATCGCCATCAGCGGTCATCTGGAAAACTGGCTGTTCGGCGGCAACATGCGCCTGTGGCTGTCCAACGACCTGGGCATTCCCTTCGACCAGCGTAACGCCCTGGTAGTTGGCCTGGCGATGGGCTTCGCGGTGATCCCGAACATCTACTCGATCGCCGAAGACGCCGTGTTCAGCGTACCCAAGAGCCTGACCTTCGGCTCGCTGGCGCTCGGCGCGACGCCCTGGCAGACCCTGACCCGCGTGGTGATCCTCACCGCCAGCCCCGGCATCTTCTCGGCGCTGATGATCGGTATGGGCCGCGCGGTGGGCGAGACCATGATCGTGCTGATGGCCACCGGCAACACGCCGATCATGGACGTCAACATCTTCGAAGGCATGCGCACCCTGGCGGCCAACGTCGCCGTGGAAATGCCCGAGTCGGAAGTCGGCGGCACCCACTACCGCGTGCTGTTCCTGGCGGCGCTGGTGTTGCTGCTGTTCACCTTCGTGATGAACACCCTGGCCGAGCTGATCCGTCAGCGCCTGCGCACCAAGTATTCGAGCCTGTAAAACATGGCCTGCGCAGCAGGCCCAACTGATGACCCTCGCCCATTTATGGGAGAGGGTGCCCGCAGGGCGGGAGAGGGTGGCGTGACATCACCAGCCCTCGCCCCCGACCCCTCTGCCGCAAGCGGGAGAGGGGAGGTAAAGAACGATTTCATTCAAGGTGTGATGCCGTGAAACAGAACAACCTGAAATCCTGGTACAAGAGCGGCGCTCCGGGCGTTTGGATGAGCGGCGGGGCTGTAGCCATCGCCATCATCATGACCCTCGGCCTGCTGGCGGTGATCGCCACGCGCGGTCTGGGGCACTTCTGGCCGGCGGATATCATCGAGGCCGACTATCAGGTGCCGGGGCAGGAAGCCCGTGTGATCCTGGGTGAGGTGGTCCAGGCCGAGGAAGTGCCGCGCGCTCGTCTGGCCGCGGCCGGCTTGCCGGTCGCCGAGGCAGGCGGGGAGTTCATGACCCGTGAGCTGCTCAAAGTGGGTAACCGCGAGCTGTTCGGAGCCGACTTCACCTGGGTGGTGGGCGAGTGGCTGAGCAACACGCGCACGCCGGCCAACGTCACCGTGCTGGAGCGCCGCGAATGGGGCAACTTCTACGGCAACCTGGTCAACGTCAAGGAAAGTGGCCAGGTCGTGGCCGAGGGCGACGCCGCCTGGCCGGCGTTGCAGGAGCGCCTGGACCGCGTCGACGGCCTGCATGCGCAACTGGTACGTCTGGAGAAGCGTGACATCGGTCGCATCAACCACGGCCTCGAACGTATTCGTCTCGAGGGTCGCAAGCTGCAGCTGCAGGGCAAGCTGGACGCTGCCGCGCAGGCCAGCATGGATGCCCGCCGCGATGCGTTGAACGAAGAGTACAAGGTGCTCGAAGAGCGCATGGTGGCGCTGACCCAGCAGATCAATCGTGACAGCGTGACCCTGACGGCCAGTGACGGTCGCCAGACCGAGATCGCCCTGGGCAAGATCGTTCGTGCCTATCGTCCGAACGCCATGGGCATCGTCGACAAGCTCGGCTTCTACGGCATGAAGCTGTGGGAGTTCGTCAGCGACGAGCCGCGTGAAGCCAACACTGAAGGTGGCATCTTCCCGGCAATCTTCGGCACCGTGCTGATGGTCATGCTGATGGCGGTGATCGTCACCCCATTCGGCGTGATCGCTGCGGTATACCTGCGTGAATACGCGCACCAGGGTGCACTGACCCGGGTCATTCGCATCGCGGTGAACAACCTGGCCGGCGTGCCGTCGATCGTCTACGGCGTATTCGGCCTGGGCTTCTTCGTCTACGTGCTGGGCGGCTCGATCGACCGCCTGTTCTTCCCCGAGTCAGCACCTGCGCCGACCTTCGGTACACCGGGCCTGATGTGGGCCTCGCTGACCCTGGCGATCCTCACCCTGCCGGTGGTCATCGTCGCCACCGAGGAAGGCCTGGCGCGTATTCCGCGTGCAGTACGTGAAGGTTCGCTGGCGCTTGGCGCGACCAAGGCCGAGACGCTGTGGAAGGTGGTGATTCCGATGGCCAGCCCGGCGATGATGACCGGTCTGATTCTCGCCGTGGCACGTGCCGCTGGCGAGGTGGCACCGCTGATGCTGGTGGGTGTGGTGAAACTGGCACCGACCCTGCCGCTCAACGGCAACTACCCTTACCTGCACCTGGATCAGAAGATCATGCACCTGGGCTTCCACATCTACGACGTCGGCTTCCAGAGCCCCAACGTCGAGGCCGCACGCCCGCTGGTCTATGCCACTGCGCTGCTGCTGGTGATCGTCATCGCCCTGCTCAACCTGACCGCGGTCTATATCCGTAACCACCTGCGCGAGAAGTACAAGGCGCTGGATCACTAACGCAGCTACGAGTCGCGCACCGCCGGTGCGCAGCTTGCAGCTTGTAGCTACGAACGGAGTGAGTTTATGCAACACGAAGCCCATACCCACGGTATCGATCTGGCCGCCCTCGGTCGCGACAAGCAGAGCCTGAGCCTGGCCAACGAGACCACGGCCATCGAAGTGCCGGGTCTGAACCTGTACTACGGCCAGAAACAGGCGCTGTTCGACGTCAAGATGGAGATTCCCAAGCAGCGCGTGACCGCCTTCATCGGCCCGTCCGGCTGCGGCAAGTCGACCCTGCTGCGTACCTTCAACCGCATGAACGACCTGGTCGACGGTTGCCGCGTGGAAGGCGAGATCAACATCGATGGCCGCGACATCTACCGCAAGGGCGAGGATGTGGCCGAGCTGCGTCGCCGCGTCGGCATGGTGTTCCAGAAGCCCAACCCCTTCCCCAAGAGCATCTACGAGAACGTGGTGTATGGCCTGCGCATCCAGGGCATCAACAGCAAGCGCGTGCTCGACGAGGCGGTGGAATGGGCGCTCAAGAGCGCGGCGCTGTGGGACGAGGTCAAGGACCGTCTGCACGATTCGGCGCTGGGCCTGTCCGGTGGTCAGCAGCAACGTCTGGTGATCGCCCGTACCGTGGCGGTGCAGCCGGAAGTGCTGCTGCTCGACGAACCCTGCTCGGCACTCGACCCGATCTCCACGCTGAAGGTCGAAGAGCTGATCTACGAGCTCAAGAGCAAGTACACCATCGTCATCGTCACCCACAACATGCAACAGGCGGCGCGCGTTTCCGACTACACCGCGTTCATGTACATGGGCAAGCTGATCGAGTTCGGTGACACCGACACCCTGTTCACCAACCCGGCCAAGAAGCAGACAGAAGACTACATCACCGGTCGCTATGGCTAAGGCCATGGCAAATACTCCCTGGCTTTGTCGGGCGCCGTACTGTCAGTGCACGCCCTTCGCGCCAGAGAGCATTTTCCAAGGGCCTTAGTGCTGAAACTCAACGTGTAGGGTGCGTTGTGCGCACCATGGCCAACCAAGCCGGCAGCTTTCGCGGAGCGAAACATGATCAACAAAGACAACCTTACTCAGCACATCTCCCAGCAGTTCAACGCCGAACTGGAAGAAGTGCGCAGCCATCTGCTGGCCATGGGCGGCCTGGTGGAAAAGCAGGTCAACGACGCCGTCACCGCGCTGATCGAGGCCGACTCCGGCCTGGCCCAGCAGGTGCGCGAGATCGATGACCAGATCAACCAGATGGAGCGCAACATCGACGAGGAATGCGTGCGCATCCTCGCCCGTCGCCAGCCGGCGGCCTCCGACCTGCGCCTGATCATCAGCATCTCCAAGTCGGTAATCGACCTCGAGCGCATCGGCGACGAGTCGACCAAGATCGCCAAACGCGCCATCCTCCTCAGCGAGGAAGGCGAGGCGCCGAAGGGCTACGTGGAAATCCGCCACATCGGTGACCAGGTGCGCAAGATGGTGCAGGACGCCCTCGACGCCTTTGCCCGGTTCGATGCCGACCTGGCCCTGGCGGTCGCCCAGCATGACAAGACCGTCGACCGCGAATACAAGACCGCGCTGCGCGAACTGGTCACCTACATGATGGAAGATCCGCGTTCGATCTCCCGCGTACTCAACGTGATCTGGGCGCTGCGCTCGCTGGAGCGCATCGGCGATCACGCACGCAACATCGCCGAACTGGTGATCTACTTGGTGCGTGGCACCGACGTTCGCCACATCGGCCTGACCCGTATGCGTGAAGAGGTCGAAGGCAAGTCCAGGGACTGACGCCTGCTGTATGCCAACGGCCCGGGCTTTCCCGGGCCGTTTCGTTTGCGCGATTTGTTGTACGTCCGACGTTTTCCGTTGGCCTTAGGCCAGTGGCCGTGACTATGCTTAGTGCCATTCGTACAGGAGTGGCCGATGAGCAAAGTTAGTGTGCTGGTGGTGGATGACGCGACCTTTATCCGTGATCTGGTCAAGAAAGGGCTGCGTGATCACTTCCCCGGCGTACAGATCGAGGAAGCGATCAATGGCCGCAAGGCCCAGCAGATGTTGAGCCGTCAGGTGGTCGATTTGATTCTCTGCGACTGGGAAATGCCTGAGATGTCCGGCCTCGAACTGCTGACCTGGTGCCGCGAGCAGGACAGCCTGAAAACCACGCCCTTCATCATGGTCACCAGCCGTGGTGACAAGGAAAACGTGGTGCAGGCGATCCAGGCCGGCGTCTCCGACTACATCGGCAAGCCCTTCTCCAACGAGCAGTTGGTGACCAAGGTGAAGAAGGCCCTGAGCCGTGCCGGCAAGCTGCAGGCGCTGGTCGCCAGCGCGCCCCCGAAGATGCTCAGCTCCGGCGGTTTCGCCAACGATTCGCTGGCCGCGCTCACCGGCGGCAAGGCCGAGGTGGTCAAACCCAGCGCTCCGACGCCGGCACCTGCCGCCGCGCCTGCTGCCAGCGCCGCACCGGCGCCGGCTGCCGCAAGCAAGGCGCCGGCCGGTCGTGGTCAGGGCCAGTTGCGTCTACCGAGTGGCAGCACCGCCTGCGTGATCAAGGCGCTGAGCCTCAAGGAGGCGCTGCTGGTGGTCAGGCGCGCTGAACCGCTACCGCAAGTGCTGGAAAGCGCGGTGCTCGATCTAGAGCAGGGCGAAGCGGCGGAAACCGCGCGACTCAACGGCTATCTGCACGCGGTGGCGGCCTTCGAGCCCAAACCCGATAGCGAATGGCTGCAGCTGACCTTCCGTTTCGTCGACCGCGACCCGCAGAAGCTCGACTACCTGTCACGCCTGATCGCCCGCGGCACCGCGCAGAAGCATTTCAGCCCCGGCGCCTGATGGCGGCGCCTTGCGCTCTACCAGCGTTCAGGAAACCTGGCGTGGACCGACCGGTGACGGTGAGCCGGTTCACAGCCTGACGGCCGGTACCTCGCATGTGCCGTGCTGCGCTGCTAGTCTTCCTAACCCGGATGTCAAAAAGCCATAAGATCCGAGTCGTTATGCTAGGGCGTTTCATCATTCTCTGCAGTCTGCTGGCCGTTTGCGGCCAGGCCGCTGCGTTGACCATCTACAAGTACGTCGACAAGAACGGCGTGGTGACCTATAGCGACCAGGCCGCACCTGGTGCGCAGGTGTTCGTCTTCAACGACCGCATGGTCGAGCGCCTGGACAATCAGGTGAAGCTGGAAACCAAGAAGCACGAAGCCGGCGAAACCCTGCTGGTGCGTAACGACCTCTATGCCCCGGTGGAAATCGAGCTGAAGCTCGAACAGGTACAGAACGCCATCGGCGCGCCGGAAAAACCGATTCGCTGGGTGTTGCCGCCGCGCAGCAATATCCGTCTGGCGACCCTCACCGCGCAGGACACCTCCAAGCCACTGCGCTACAAGCCCAGGTTGCGTTACGCCCTCGGCGACCCACGCCTGCAGCCGAGCATCCATCGCTATCCGCTGCCCTGGCGCGGCGGCCCCTTCCGCCAGACCCAGGGCGCCAACGGCACCTACAGTCACTTCACCGCCAAGGGCCGCTACGCGGTGGATATCGCCATGCCCGAAGGCACCCCGATCGTCGCCGCGCGCGCCGGCGTGGTGGTGAAAACCGAGAACCAGCAAAGCGGACGCGGCAACAACCCGGCCGGCAACTTCGTGCGCATCCTGCATGACGACGGCACCATGGGCGTCTACCTGCACCTGATGAAAGGCTCGGTCAGCGTCCGCGAAGGCCAGCGCGTGGAGACTGGCAGCTTGCTGGCGCGCTCCGGCAACACCGGCAACAGTACCGGCCCGCACCTGCATTTCGTGGTGCAGCGCAACGTCGGCCTGGCGGTCGAATCCATTCCCTTCAGCTTCCGTCAGCCGGTCAATAGCCTGCCTAACTTCGCCGTCGGCGGCGAATAAGCGGCAGGTTTTGGAAGGCTTCAGTTGCGCTTACTCAAGTCGCGGCTAAAGCCCCTCCCACGATTCGGCGCGGTCTTCTTTCCCGCCTTTCCCTTAAGCCATGGCGCTGCTGTGTCGCCTGGGTAAGAAGCACGTCCGTCTTTTGCGCGATGCGGGCGGAAGCAGGTCTTCCGCTCGTCGTTCGTTGCCCAGTGAGCGGAAAGGATCTTTCACCTGGCGGTTCTCGGAAACCCCTCTAGATCAAGGGTTTCAGCTGTTGGCACCGCTATTGCTATCTCTCAGGAAAACGGGTGTCCGACTATGGCTATCGACTCAGATTACGTTCAAAGCATGGCGACCCAGCTGGCCCAGTATGAAGTTCAGGGCCAGTTGGCCAAGGCCAATCGCAACGAGGCGGCATACAAGGCGCAGCTAGGCGCTCTGACCACCCTGGACACCGCATTGAAGACCTTCAAGACGGCTGCCAGTGGCCTCAAGCTGGCTGGCAGCAGCATGTTGGTCAACAGTGCGAGCTTCAGTCAGGAAGGCTATGCCAGCGCCACCGTAGGCACCAAGGCTGTGGCCGGCAGTTACGACTTCTTCGTTCAGCAGCTGGCCAGCAAGAGCCAGGTGGCCTTGCAAGGCCTGCAGGACGGCAGCCTGGGCAGCGGTAGCCTGACCATCGGCCAGGGCGGCGACTCGTTCAATATCGACCTCGGCTCCGTCGCCACCCTCGACGAACTGGCCGCGGCCATCAATGGCGCCGATGGCAATAGCGGCGTCAAGGCGACGCTGGTGCGCAGCAATGGCCAGGTCAACCTGGTGCTGACCAGCGAGAAGACCGGTGCCGACCAGGCCATCAACCTGAGCGCTGCGGGCAACGGCGCATTCGAGGGCGCGGTCGCCGCGCGTCAGGAGCTCTCGGTCGCCAAGGATGCCATCGTGCGTCTTGGCGGCGAGGCGGGCATCGAGCTGACCAGCACCAGCAACACCTTCGATAACGTCATCGACGGCGTCAGCCTGACCTTCAACAAGACACACAAGAGCGGTGACGCACCGCTGACCATGGAGGTTGGCCAGGACCAGAAAGCCACCAAGGAGAAGGCGCAAACCTTCGTCAGCGCTTTCAACGCGCTGATGACCAGTTTCGACACGCTCACCGCCAGTGGCGGCGAGAGTGGTACCCGTGGGGTCCTGGCCGGTGATGCCAGCATTCGGGCTATCGAGAGCATGCTCAACCAGCTGGTGCGCACGTCCTTCGGCGGCGTCAGCCTGACCGAGTTCGGCATGGTCGCTGACCGCAACGGCAAGTTGACCATCGACAACGCCCGCTTCGAGAAGGCCGTGGCCGCCAATCCGGAAGGCTTCGAGAAGCTGTTCACCGACAAGGGCAACCTGCTCGACACCCTGGACAAGAACCTGGCGGTTTACACCAGCAGCGCCGGTGGCCTGCTGAGTAACCGCAAGGACACCCTCAACAGTCAGCTGCGGCGTGTCGATCAGCAATTCGACACCATCCAGAAGCAGTACGACTCCTACTACAGCCGCTATCTCCGTCAGTACACCAGTCTCATGCAGACCATGGCGGCGATGGAGCAGACCTACGGAATGTTCTGATGAGTGCCTACAACTTCAACGAAAGTTACGACAGCTATCGCACCGTGGACCTCGAGGCACGCGCCGCCTCGGCCTCGCCATACGAGCTGGTGCTGGTGCTGTTCGACGGCCTGCTCGATGAGCTGGCGCGTGCCCGTGGCCATATCGAGGCCAAGCGCTATCAGCAGAAAGGCCAGTCGCTGGAGAAGTGCCTGAACATCCTCAACGGCCTCAATGGCGCCCTCGATTACGAGAACGGCGGTGAGCTGGTACAGGGCCTGGCACGGCTCTACGACTACTGCATCTATCGCCTCTCCGACGTCAGCGTCAGCCTCTCGCTGGAAGGGCTGGATGAAGTGGTCGGCCTGCTCGGCGTGCTGCGTGAAGGCTGGGAAGGCGTGAATGCAACGCGCAAGTGAATTGCGTGCGCTGCAGCAGTTGCACGGCCAGCTGGCCGAAGCCCTGCAGCAGGGCGACTGGGCGCGACTCGGCGAGATCGATTCGCTGATCCGCACCTGCCTGAAGCTGCTGGCCGGGCTGCCGAGCCTCAGCGACGAGGTGCGCGAGGCCAGGGAGCAGTTGCGGCAGTTGCACGGGCAGGCGCGTATCGCCTGCGCCGAGGAATGCGAGCGGGTGCGTCGGCTGTTGCTGACGCACCTGGAATACGCCGAAGGGCGCAGCGCCTACATGCGCGTCGATCTGTACCAGGGTGGGAGATAAAGGGTGCTGCAACCGATCAATAGCAACGCTCAGGTCAACCTGAACGAGGCCGCCGGGCAGGAGCTGCCGGCTGGCTTCGCCCAGGCTCGGAGTAGCGCCGACGCGTCAGCGACCTTCGATCTGCAGCTGGCCGTGCAGGCGTTCAGCGTCGCCGAGGTACAGGCCCCGCTGGGTGAAGATGGCGCTCCTGCTGCGTTCACTCTCAGTGAGGCCGATGCCGAACAGTGGCTGGCCAGCGTGCTGAACCAGCAGGCGGCGCGTATCGAGGCCCGCGAATCGCCGGAGACGGCAGCGCATGAGCGCACGCATCAAGAAGAACAGGCCGAAGCCGTCGCACAATCGCCAGTCGCACCGCTAGGCCTGCCGCAGCTGTTGCCGCGCGAGCAACTGCTGGCTGATTCAGCGCCTGTGGCGTCAGTGGCCGGTCAGCGCGCAATGCTCCCGACGACTCAGACCCTGGCTGCTCCGGCCACGCAGATGCCCGTCGAGGCCATGCTTCAGGCAGCCTTGCCAGCCGCTGCGAGCGACACGATCGATGCGACCACCCTGGAGCGACTGCCGAGCACGGCTGCCGAAGGCGACCGGTCCGCGCCAGTGACGGCCACCTCCAGCCAGGCGACGCCTGCACCGCTGACTGCCGAGCGCCACCTCAAGCTACAGGCGCCGCAGGCGCAGTGGGGGGAGCAGATGCTGGCCAGTCTGCGTGAGCATGTCGACCTGCAGATCAATCAGCGCATCCAGAACGCGACCATCCGCCTCGACCCTCCGGAGCTGGGCAGCCTGGAAATCTTCCTCAGCCACGAATCCGGCCGTCTGAGCGTGCAGCTGTCGGCCGCCAATGCCGATGTCGCCCGCCTGCTGCAGCAGACCAGTGAGCGCCTGCGCCAGGAGCTGGTCGGGCAGAACTTCGTGCAGGTCAATGTGCAGGTCTCTGCCGATGCCCAGGGCGGCCGCCAACAGGGCCAGCCGCGTCAGGCCTGGCCCGCAGAAGAGCCGGTGCAGGCCGCGAGTGTGGCTGCATCAGGCCGCGAGCGCGGCAACCCGGATTCCACCAGCGACGTGCTGGTCACCGTTTAACCCTTTGCAAGTGGATCGAGAATCAACCATGACCATGCCGCGCATCATCCTGTTGCTGCTGATCTTCAACACCCTGGTGGTGATCGGCGGTAGCGTCTTCAACTACGCGATGCTGCGCTCGATGCAGTCCGGGCAGCCGCTGCTCGGTCTGTCCACGGGCAGTGGCGAGGCCGAGGAAGCGACCAGCGAATACCGCTTCTTTCCCATCGAGAAGGTCATCGTCAGCCTGAAGGGCGAAAGCCGCGAGCACTACTTCGTGCTCGACCTGGTGCTGCAGGCCGACCTCGAAACCGATCCCAAGAAGCTCGAGCAGATCGATCCGATGGTGCGCAATTCGGTGGTCGCCCACCTGTCCGCGATGACCTTCGAGAGCCTGCGCGCGATGCCCATCCCCGAATTGCAGGGCAAGCTGGAAAGCGCGCTGTTCGATGACTTCGCCAGCAAGAAGCTGGCGATACCCTTCGCCAACGTGCTGGTCAGCAAGCTGATCGTCCAGTAGAGAGCAGGGCCTGCCCATGAACGCCAACTGCGCCGTCGACTACCGCTATGCCGCCGAACAGGGCGGTGCCGCGCTGTTCGCCCCCGGAGCCGAGCAGAAATGGCTGCTGCAGTACCTGCCGCTGGTCAAACGCATCGTCAGCCAGCTGGCGTTGCAGGCCAACCAGGTGCTCGATCGCGAGGACATGGAGCAGATCGGCCTGATGGGCCTGCTCGACAGCCTGCGCCGCTACGGCACGCCGGACGAGCAGTTCGGTCGCTTCGCCGCGCTGCGCGTACGCGGCGCGATTCTCGACGAGCTGCGTCGCCAGGACTGGCGCCCGCGTCAGGTGCGCCAGCAGACCCACAGGATTCGCGATGCCATCCGCCAGCTGGCGCGGCAGTTGGGCCGCGCGCCGCAGGAAGAGGAAATTCTCCAGGCCGCCGGCATCAGTGCCAAGGACTACCAGGAGTTCCTCCAGGCCGACGCCTGCGAGGCCATCGAGAGCCTCGACGAGCTGCTGCAGAACGGTCATGAGGGCTTCGCCTGTGGCGCCAGCGGCGTCGAGGATCGCGTGCTCAAGGAGCGCCTGCTGGCCCAGGCACTGAGTCAGCTCAGCGAGCGTGAGCGGCTGGTGCTGACCCTTTACTACCAACACGAGCTGAGCCTCAAGGAAATCGCCCTGGTGCTGGAGCTGAGCGACGCCCGCGTCTGCCAGCTGAGCAAGCAGGCGATCGCCAAGGCCAGCCGCTACCTGAACGAGAGAGGCTAGGGTGCAGAAGTTATTAGGTGCATTGATCATCGTCGCCTGCGTGCTCGGGGGCTACGTCATGGCCCATGGCGAGCTGGCCATGCTCTGGCAGCCGGCCGAGGTGATCATCATCGTCGGCGCAGGCTTTGGCGCCCTGGTGGTGGCCAACCCCAAGGACGTGCTGATCGAGATGCTGCATCAGATCAAGGGTGTGTTCGTCTACAAGAAGCGCGGCGAGGAGTTCCAGCGCCAACTGCTGATGCTGCTCTATGAGCTGCTGGAGATGGTCGACGTCGGCGGTCTCAAGGTGCTCGACGCGCATATCGAGGAGCCGGAGCAGAGCGATCTGTTCGCCAAGTACCCGTTGATCCGTCAGGAAAAGAACCTGATGGCCTTCATCGCCGACAACTTCCGCCTGATGGCCATGGGCAAGATCAGCGCGCACGAGCTGGAGGGCTTTCTCGAGCAGGAACTGGAGGCCATGGAGCATGTGCTGCTGCAGCCTTCGCGTTCGCTGCACAAGATCGGCGAAGCCATGCCGGGCTTCGGCATTCTTGCGGCGATCCTCGGCATCGTCATCACCATGGGCAACATCGGCGGCTCGGTAGCCGAGATCGGCGCCCACGTGGCGGCAGCGCTGGTCGGCACCTTCCTCGGTATCTTCATGTGCTATTGCGTGATGGAGCCGCTGTCGAGCGCCATGGGGCAGTGCATCAAGACCGAGATGTCGGCGCTCGAATGCGTGCGCACCACCCTGGTTGCGCATGTCGCCGGCAAGCCCACGCTGCTGGCGGTGGATGCCGGGCGCAAGCTGATCGAGCAGGACGTCAAACCGGCCTTCAAGCAGTTGGAGGTCTGGGTCAACCGTTACGAAGATGAAAGGGACGCTGCATGAAACCGCGCGGCGGCGAAGGCCACGAGATCATCATCAAGCGGCGTGGCAAGAAAGGTGGCCACGACGAGCATGGCGGTGCCTGGAAGGTGGCCTTCGCTGACTTCACCATGGCCATGATGGCGTTGTTCATGGTGCTGTGGATCATCCAGCCGCAGACCCAGGATGCCAGCCGCGCCAATGCCGATATGCTGAACAACCCGTTGGTCGATGGTGGCGCCGGCATCTTCGACGGGACCAGCACCACGCCGCTGGACCTCGATGGCGTGCCGGTGCAGGTCGCCCCGCGTCGCGACCCCGAGAACCGTGCACGCACGCCGCAGGAAGATCCTGGCGCGGCCCTGGGCGAGGGCCAGCCCGGCGAGCCGCGGCGCCCGCACTTTGCCGAGCCGCTGCAGATGCAGGAGCTGGCCAAGCTGATGGAAGAGCTGGCGCTGCAACTGGATGCCGAGGCCAATATCGAAGTCCAGGTGGTACCGCAGGGTCTGCGCATCCTGATCAAGGATGACCAGCAGCGCTTCATGTTCTCCCGCGGCAGCGCCCGTCTCGATCCACATTTCGAAAAGCTGCTGCAGCGTCTGGCCGGCATTCTGGGGCGGGTGGAAAACCATCTGATCATCAGTGGCCACACTGACTCCATGCCCTATCGCGGCGTGGTCGGCGGCTACAACAACTGGAACCTCTCCGGTGACCGTGCGCTACGGGCGCGCAATGTGCTGGTCGAGGCTGGCCTGCCGACCGGCCACGTGCTGCAGGTGGCCGCCCAGGCCGACGGCATGCCCCTTCTGCCGGATGACCCGGAGAACGGTGCCAACCGGCGAATCGAGCTGCTGCTGCTGACCAGCCAGGCCGAAGGCCTGTACCGCGAGTTGTTCGGTGAGGCGCAGGTGCGGGCGGAATATCGAAGCGATGGCGCCCGTTTCAGTGCGCCGGACGCCTGACATGTGCCCGTTACAGGTGCTTAGCGCCGGGAGCGGGGCAATAGATCTGGCGCGTTTCCAGGGCGTAGAGGCAGTCGTTGAAGCGGGTCAGGCGAATGGTCGAGCCCTTGTGCCGGCCATAGAGCAGATTGAACACCAGCTCGTCATCGGTTTCGCTGGACAGTCCGGTGACCTGGCCGTCCCTGACGCGCAGGCGGTAGTTGCCGAGAAAGCCGTAATCCACCACGCCCGAGGTCTCCAGAATACTCGCGCCCTGACGGGTCATGGCGTAGAAGCGGCCGTTGCTGACCTGCAGGCTGTGGCTGATGTCCAGCACCTGGCCGTTGCTCAGTTGCACCTGGCCGCTGGACTGGTAGCGGCCATCGAGCTCGGTGCTGGACATGAAGCTCAGCCACAGGGCGAGCATGCCCAGCAACATCGCAATGGCCATGGCCAGTACGCTCAGCAGCCAGCCTCGGCGCAGTCCTCGGTGCATGCAGGAGGTCATGGCAGGCACCTGCTCAGCTGGGCGTCGGCCACCTGGTCGAGCTGGCTTTCGTGCAGCATCAGTGAGCGCACCGAGCCGTTATCTTGCTGGCAGAGCAGTTCGTAGAAGTCTCCGCGCAGGCTCAGTAGCAGATGGCTGGGTTTGTGCGCCAGCGCCGTCAGGCGACTGGTCAGGCCGTGAGTCTGCAGGATCAGTTGCTGCAGCCGTTGCGGGTCTCGATCGATGTACTGCACGTTGAGTGTGCCCAGGTTCATTTCGCTGCTGTGCAGATCCTCCGGTTTGCTGATCTGCTGGAGGAAGAGGAACTGGCCGATGCCCAGCACGCTGAACAGCGAGAGCAGCATGACCCAGGACGCGCGCTGGGTGCCATGACGATGCAGGAAGGCCGGTTGCGGCGGGTTTTGCTCGGCCGGATCGGCCACCTCGCCGATGTCGTCGATATTCGGTGGGTAGACCAGGTAATTGGGGTTGAGCAGGTAGCCTCGGCGCGGCAGGGTCTGGATGATTTCGCGACTCTTCTCGTCGCCGAGTACCTGGCGCAAGGTGTAGACCTGCTGATTCAGGCTGCCCTGGCCGACCACGCGATCAGCCCAGGCATGGCTCATCAGCTCTTCCCGCGACACCACTTCACCGGGTTCCTGCAGCAGGCGCTCGAGCAGGCGACTGCCGGAGTAGCCGAGATCGATCTTCTCCTCGATGCCGCCTTTGACCAGGGTGAGCTGGTACAGCGCTGGGTAGAAGTGCGCATAGCAGTCGCTGCGCCCGGTCTTGATGATCAGGCAGGCGATGCTGCTTCCCGGCTCGGCGGGTGGCGTATCGGCGCGGGAGTTCATGCGGTCCTTGAGGCGAATGGCATTCCGTTGGGAAAAATCCGGGGCGATAGGTGGTCGGCATTCTGGCGCCAGAAAAATGCAGTCGCAAGTCTTGTGCCAGCGATGGCTAGCCTGTAGCGACCTTGGCAGTCGCCCATGAGTCGATACTCGTCGGGCTTGGAACGCGCCGCAGAGGGTTGCCGGAACCTGGACGAGCATGCGCCATCGGCGTGACGGTTGATCGCGAGCCGGAAGCAGGAGCGCTGGCCGAGCGGCCATGAGAAACGCCCCGCAGAGGCGGGGCGTAGAGGGGTGGCGCAGTCCGTTGCGCCCGGATGACGCGGGATCAGCCCAGTAGGGACATGACCATGCCCGGCATCTGGCCGGCTTGCTTGAGCATGGAGATGCCGGACTGCATCAGCATGGAGTTCTTGCTCATGTTGGCACTTTCCTTGGCGAAGTCGGCATCCATGATGCGACCCTTGGCCATGTCGGTGTTGTCCTTCATGTTGTTCAGGTTGTTGGCGGTGTGGTTCAGGCGGTTGATGTTTGCACCAAACTGGGCACGCAGTTCGCCGATGCTGTCCAGCGCGTCGCTCAGAGTGTCGATCATGCCGTTGGCCGCGGTGCCGTCGGCGCCGGCGATCTCGGTGCCCGGAGTGGTGCTGTCCGGCGTAGCGTACTGAGCGGACAGGCCGTCCAGAGCGGTGGCCAGGTCGCCCAGCGGGGTGGTGACGTCCAGGGTCAGGGTCTCGGCGGCACTGGCGCCGATCTGGAAGTCCATGGCTGCGCCAAACTTGCCGGCGGTGCCGTCGGTAGTGGTGCCGTCGCTGAACAGGTTCTCGCCAGCGTACTTGGTGTTCTTGACGATGTTGCCCAGTTCCTGACCCAGTTGGTCGTACTCGGATTGCATCGCGTCGCGGTCTTTTTCGCTGGCAGTGGCGTTGGCCGCCTGGGTGGCCAGGTCTTTCATGCGCTGGACGATGTCGGTCATCTCGGTCAGCGCGCCTTCGGCGGTCTGCAGCAGGGAGACGGAGTCACCGGTGTTGCGGATGGCTACATCCATACCGCGCGATTGAGCGTTCAGGCGGGTGGCGATCTGCAGGCCAGCAGCGTCGTCGGCGGCGGAGTTGATGCGCAGGCCGGTGCCCAGGCGCTGCTGGTTGGTGCCCAGAGCGTTGTTGGTCTTGCCGAGGTTGGTCTGGGTGATCAGCGAGGAATAGTTGGTATGAATCGACAGAGCCATGATGATGTTCCTTCAGTTGAGTGAAGCTGGCTGTGATTGCCTGCTGTAAGTGAAGGGCGACCGGCTTATGGCGCTGATTAAATGGCGCTGAGGTTTTTTTCGCTGTCCGGCCAGTGGCCGCTCTGGCACGGGACGTCGGCCAATGAAAAACGGCGACCCTGGGGTCGCCGTTGTGTTGAAAAGCAGGCGTGATCAGCCGATTTCGATCATCTCGAAATCCATCTTGCCAACGCCACAGTCGGGGCATAGCCAGTCTTCCGGCACGTCTTCCCAGCGGGTGCCGGGAGCGATGCCGTCATCCGGCCAGCCCTGGCTCTCGTCGTAAATCAGTCCACAGACCACGCATTGCCACTTCTTCATATAACCCTCAGGCGTATCTCACGGTAGTGCGCGACGAACGCTACCGTAATTGCACCGATGCGCCAAGCAGGCGGGCGACGATCGTCGCCCGCCAGAGGCCAACCAAAGTAGGGTCATCCCGCGGCCAGCAGTGGGTCGCTGATGCCCATGACGTACATGCTGACCAGCGCGATACAGCCCGCAGCAGCGAGGTAGTAGAGCGTCGGCAGGATGGTTTTGCGCAGGGTGATGCCTTCGCGTCCCAGCAGGCCGACCGTCGCCGAGGCCGCCACCACGTTGTGGATGGCGATCATGTTGCCCGCTGCCGCCCCCACCGATTGCAGCGCCACCATCATCGCCCCGGATACACCCAGCAGCTCGGCAGCGTTGAACTGGAACTGCGACAGCATCAGGTTGGACACCGTGTTGGAACCAGCGATGAACGCGCCCAGCGCGCCCACGGCCGGGGCGAAGAACGGATAGATGCTACCGACGCTGTCGGCCACCAGTTGCGCCATGGCCACCGGCATCGAAGCCAGGTCGCTGCCATTGACCCCCGAGTTGATCAGGATACGCACCATGGGAATGGTGAAGATCAGCACGAAGCCGGCGCCGAGCAGGGTCTTGCTCGATTCGCCTACCGCCGCCTTGAGCTCGGAGAAGCGCATGCGATGGAGGAAGAAGGTCACCAGCACCACCATGCACAGGATGCCCCCCGGCAGGTACAGTGGCTCGATGGTGCCGGATACGCCGGTCTCACCGAGGATGTCCTTCCAGCCGAAGCTCAGGCTCATCAGCGCGGCCTTGAGTTCGGGGAAGATCCGCGACAGCACCAGGAACACCGCCAGCAGCAGGTACGGCGCCCAGGCCATGGGCACCGAGATCGGCGCCTTGCCGGCCACGTCGTCGAGTTTCATCTCGATCTTGCCCATCCACTCGGCCGGCCAGTCCTTGGCATCGGCGAAGTCCCAGGTCTCTTTCGGCAGCAGGAAGCCGGCCTTGGCTGCCGGTACCACGATGGCCAGGCCAACCAGGGCGCCGATCATCGAGGGGAATTCCGGGCCGAGGAACACGCCGGCCGCCATGTACGGCAGGGAGAAGGCGAAGGCGGTGAAGATGGCGAACGGCGCGATGGCCAGGCCTTCTTTCCAACTGCGGTTCTTGCCGAAGAAGCGGGTCATGATCATCACCATGATCAGCGGCATCAGCAGGCCGATCACGCCATGGGTGATGGCCACCCGCGAGTAGATCAGATGGAAGAAGGTCTCCCAGGTGCTGCCGGTGGCCACCAGCTGTTCGGTGATGCCGGTCCTGTCCAGGCCGGCGCCGACACCCACCAGGATCGGGGTGCCCACCGCGCCGAAGGATACCGGCGTGGATTGCACCATCATGCCCAGCACCACGGCGGCCAGGGCCGGGAAGCCGAGGGCGACCAGCAGCGGTGCGGCGACGGCGGCCGGGGTACCGAAGCCGGAGGCGCCTTCGATGAAGCAGCCGAACAGCCAGGCGACGATCAGCGCCTGCACGCGGCGATCCGGGCTGATATTGGAGAAGCCCCGGCGAATCGCCGCAATACCGCCAGAGTGCTTGAGCGTGTTCAGCAGCAGGATCGCGCCGAAGATGATCCACAGGATCGAGGCCGTGAGAATCAGCCCCTGCAGGCTGGAGGCGATGACCCGGTTGAGGGACATATCCCAGGCCAGCAGGCCGATCAGGGCGGTGAGGACGAACACCAGCGGCATCGCGTACTTGGCTGGCCAGCGAAAGCCGATCAGCAGCACACCCGCTAGCACCAGCGGCACGAAGGCCAGGATGGACAGCAGCGTTTGACTCATGGGTTGGTTCCTTCTTTTTCTTGTGAACCACAGTTTTCCGGGGCTTACCCGGCGCCACGCATCTGGAAGGGCCGGGCGCCACGGCACCGACCTTTCCGTGAGCCGCGACGGCTGGGATCTCCAGCGTCGCGCTCATGCCCGAAAGCCCCGACGGCCAGAAGCCGTCAGGGCTTGGTACTGCTCAGTGGGAGGGGCTGGGCGGTATCCCGCTTCAGCCGCGAGCTGTTTGTAGTGGGTTTGTCGCGGCTGAAGCCCCTCCCACAGTCGTTCAAACCTCCTCTTTGAAGCGCAGACGCCAGGCGTGCAGCAGCGGCTCGGTGTAACCGGACGGCTGCTCGCGGCCCTTGAACACCAGATCGCTGGCGGCGCGGAAGGCGTGCGATTGCTCGAAGTTCGGTGCCATAGGCCGGTAGGCCGGATCGCCGGCATTCTGTCCGTCGACCACCTGGGCCATGCGCTGCAGCGTCTCGCGCACCTGGGCCTCGTTGACCACGCCGTGGTGCAGCCAGTTGGCGATGTGCTGGGCGGAGATGCGCAGGGTGGCGCGGTCTTCCATCAGGCCGACGTTGTGGATATCCGGCACCTTGGAGCAGCCCACGCCCTGTTCGACCCAGCGCACCACGTAACCGAGGATGCCCTGGCAGTTGTTGTCCAGCTCCTGCTGGATGTCTTCGGCGCTCCACGGCCGCTCGGCGCTGACCGGCACGCTGAGCAGGTCACCGAGCAGGCTGTCGCGCTGGCTGGCCAGGTCGATCAGTTCCAGCTCGCTCTGCACCGCCTGCACGTCGATCTGGTGGTAGTGCAGGGCGTGCAGCACGGCGGCGGTTGGCGACGGCACCCAGGCGGTGTTGGCGCCGGCTTTCGGATGGCCGATCTTCTGTTCGAGCATGGCCGCCATCAGGTCCGGCATGGCCCACATGCCCTTGCCGATCTGCGCCTTGCCACGCAGCCCGCAAGCCAGGCCGACCAGCACGTTGTTGCGCTCGTAGGCCTGGATCCAGGCGCTGGACTTCATGTCGCCCTTGCGCAGCATGGCGCCGGCTTCCATCGCCGTGTGCATCTCGTCGCCGGTGCGGTCGAGAAAGCCGGTGTTGATGAAGGCCACCCGCGCGCTGGCCGCCTCGATGCAGGCCTTGAGGTTGACGCTGGTACGTCGCTCCTCGTCCATGATGCCCATCTTCAGGGTGTTGGCCGGCATGCCCAGCAACTGCTCGACGCGGCCGAACAGTTCGTTGGCGAAGGCCACTTCGAACGGGCCGTGCATCTTCGGTTTGACGATATAGACGCTGCCGGTGCGCGAGTTGCCGCGGCGCTGCAGGTCATGCAGAGCGATCAGGCTGGTGACCACGGCATCGAGGATGCCTTCGGGGATCTCCTGGCCTTCGCCGTCGAGAATCGCCGGGTTGCTCATCAGGTGACCGACGTTGCGCACGAACAGCAGCGAGCGGCCGTGCAGGGTCAGTTCGCTGCCATCGGCTGCGGTGTAGACGCGGTCCGGGTTGAGGCGACGGGTGATGCGCTTGCCGCCTTTTTCCATTTCCTCGGCCAGATCACCCTTCATCAGGCCCAGCCAGTTGCGGTAGACCACCACCTTGTCGGCTGCGTCGACGGCGGCCACCGAGTCCTCGCAGTCCATGATGGTCGACAGCGCCGCTTCCATCAGCACGTCCTTCACGCCTGCGCCGTCGGTGCGGCCGATGGCGCTGCCCGCGTCGATCTGGATCTCGAAGTGCAGGCCGTTGTTCTTCAGCAGCACGGCGCTCGGTGTGGCGCCATCGCCCTGGTGGCCGAGGAATTTTTCCGGCTGCGCCAGGGAAGTTTGCGCGCCGCCGTTCAGGGTCACCTGCAACTGGCCGGCGACCACGGTGTAAGCGCTGGCGTCGGCGTGCGAGCCCTGGGCCAGCGGCGCGGCCTGGTCGAGGAAGGCGCGGGCGAAGGCGATCACCTTGGCGCCACGGACTTCGTTGTAGCCGGGGCCTTTGCTGGCGCCGCCTTCCTCGCTGATTGCGTCAGTGCCGTAAAGGGCGTCGTACAGCGAGCCCCAGCGGGCGTTGGCGGCGTTCAGCGCGTAGCGCGCGTTCATCACCGGCACCACCAGCTGCGGACCGGCCTGGCTGGTGATCTCGCTGTCGACGCCTGCGGTACTCGCCTTGACCTGTTCCGGCTGCGGCAGCAGATAGCCGATGGAGCCGAGGAAGCTGCGGTAGGCGTTCATGTCACGGATCGGGCCGGGGTTGGCGCGATGCCAGGTATCCAGCTCGCTCTGCAGGCGGTCACGCTCGGCCAGCAGGGCGCGGTTGCGCGGCGCCAGGTCATGCACCAGGGCGTCCAAGCCGTTCCAGAAGGCCGCAGCCTCGATACCGCTGCCGGGCAGCACTTCGTTGTCGATGAACTGCTTGAGCTCGGCGGCTACCTGCAGACGCTGGCATTGCACGCGTTCGGTCATTTTCCTGTTCTCCTGTCTGCATCCGGTTGCCTGGGATGCCTATGAATTTCGTCTCGCCTCAATCAGTCCCCTCTCCCGCAAGCGGAAGGGGAGAAAACGATGCGCGCTGCTTACAGCGCTGCGATACCTGCCTTGGCCACCTGCGCGTCCTGTTCGGCCTTGACCCCGGACACGCCCACGGCGCCGACTACCTGGCCTTCGACCATGATCGGTACACCGCCTTCCAGCGAGGTGATCAGTGGCGCGCTGAGGAAGGCGCTGCGCCCGCCGTTGACCATGTCCTCGTAGCCCTTGGTTTCGCGGCGGCCGATGGCGGCGCTACGGGCCTTTTCGGTGGCGATGTAGGCGCCGATGGGGGCGCAGCCGTCGAGGCGTTCCAGCGCCAGCGGGTGGCCGCCGTCATCGACCACGGCGATGGCCACGGCCCAGCCCTGTTGTTGTGCTTCGTTGCGGGCGGCCTGGAGGATCTGGGCGACTTCGGTCTGGCTGAGTACGGCTTTGCTGTGCATGGCATACCTCATATTCGTAGCTTTTCTCCCCTCTCCCGCTTGCGGGAGAGGGGCCGGGGGAGAGGGTTCAGGCTTTCAGCCCATCGCCTCTTCGACGATCTCGATCCAGTGCCTTACCGGCGTACGTCCGGCGCCGTCCAGATGGGTCTGGCAGCCGATGTTGGCGGTGACGATGGCGTCGGGCTTGCCGCTTTCCAGGGCGTTCAATTTGTTGTCGCGCAGCTGGCGTGACAGCTCCGGTTGGGTCAGCGAATAGGTGCCGGCCGAGCCGCAGCACAGGTGGCCATCCGGCACGGCGGTGAGGCCGAAGCCGAGGCGCGTCAGCACGCCTTCCACCGCGCCGCCGAGTTTCTGCGCGTGCTGCAGAGTGCAGGGGCAATGGAAGGCCAGGCGCTGTTCGGCGCGCACCTGCAGCTTTTCCAGTGCTTCGCCCTGCAGCACCTCGACCAGATCCCTGGCCAGGGTGCTGACCCGCGCTGCCTTGGCGGCGTAGGCCGAATCGTTTGCGAGCAGGTGGCCGTAGTCCTTGACGAAGGCGCCGCAGCCGCTGGCGGTCTGCACGATGGCCTCAATGCCAGCCTCGATGGCCGGCCACCAGGCGTCGATGTTCTGCCGGGCGCGTTGCAGGCCGGCTTCCTGGGCGTTGAGGTGGTAGTCGACGGCGCCGCAGCAGCCGGCTTCGCGGATCGGCGTGACGCTGATGCCGAGGCGATCCAGCACGCGCGCGGTCGCCGCGTTGGTGTTGGGCGACAGCCCTGGTTGCACGCAGCCTTCGAGCATCAGTACGCGGCGCGTGTGCTGCGTGGTCGGGCGCGACTTGGCTGGGCGCACCTCGCGCGGCAGCTTGGCCTTGAGCGCCGCCGGCAGCAGCGGGCGCAAGGCCAGGCCGGTCTGGGTCAGCGCCTTGAACAGCGCCGGGCGCGGCACCACGGCGCGCAGGCCCTGGCGCAACAGGCGCTCGTTCAGCGGCCGCGGCACCGCCTGCTCGACCACTTCGCGGCCGATGTCCAGCAGGTTGTGGTACTGCACGCCGGAGGGGCAGGTGGTCTCGCAGTTGCGGCAGGTCAGGCAGCGATCCAGGTGCTGTTGGGTCTTGGCGGTGACCTCGCCGCCTTCGAGCATCTGCTTGATCAGGTAGATGCGCCCGCGCGGGCCGTCCAGCTCGTCGCCGAGCAGCTGATAGGTCGGGCAGGTGGCGTTGCAGAAACCGCAGTGCACGCAGGAGCGCAGGATGCGTTCGGCTTCCTCGGCGCGCGGCAGGCGTTTGGCCTGTTCACTCAAATTGGTCTGCACGTCTTATACCTCGGCGTACATGCGGCCAGGGTTGAAGATGCCCTGGGGGTCGAGTTGGTTCTTCAGCTGGCGCTGGTAGCGCAGCAGCGGTGCCGCCAGCGGCTGAAACGGCTGGGCGTGACCGGCGGCGAAGCAGGTGGCATGGCCGCCGAGCTTGGCCGTCACGCGCTGGATCAGCTCGCCGTCGGCGTCGGTTTTCAGCCAGCGTTGTGCGCCGCCCCAGTCGATCAGTTGGCGGCCGGGCAGGTCGAGCAGGCCACTGTTGGCCGGCAGCGACAGACGCCACAGCGTGCCGCTGGCGCTGAAGAACGGCAGGCGCTGTTCGCGCAGCTCATGCCAGTAAGCGTTGTCGATTTCCTCGCCACCGAGGCGCTGGCGCGCGGCCTGCACCGATCCTTCGCCGCCTTCCAGGCGCAGGTGCAGGGCCGCACCGTCATGGCTGGCGGCGCTGATCGGCAGCGGTTGCTGGCCCCATTCGGCGAGCGTGTTCAGTGCATGCAGGGCGTCCACTTCCAGGCGCAGGCTGAGCACCTGGCGCGGCTTGGGCAGCACCTTGATCGATACTTCGGTGAGCAGGCCCAGGCAGCCGAAGCTGCCGGCCATCAGGCGCGACAGGTCGTAGCCGGCGACGTTTTTCATCACCTCGCCACCGAAGCGCAGCAGCTTGCCCTGGCCGGTGATCACCCGGGTGCCAAGCACCTGGTCACGCACCGAGCCGGCCCAGGGGCGGCGCGGGCCGGACAGCCCGGCGGCGACCATGCCGCCTAGGGTGGCGCCGTCGCCCAGGTGCGGCGGTTCGCACGGCAGCATCTGGTTATTGGCCTGCAGCGCCGCCTCGATCTCGGCCAGCAGCGTGCCGGCACGAGCGGTCAGTACCAGCTCGGTTGGGTCATAGCTGACGATGCCGCGGTGCATGCGGGTATCGAGCACTTCGCCGGTGGTGGAGCGGCCCAGATGAGCCTTGCTGCCACTGCCCTGGATACGCAGAGGCGTGGCGCTGTTGAGTGCGTGGTTGACCTGTTCCAGCAGCGCGGCGCTGGCGTCGAAATCATGCGACATCAGAAACGCTCCAGTTCCGGGAAGGGCAGTTGGCCGTGGTGCACGTGCATGGCGCCGAATTCGGCGCAGCGGTGCAGGGTGGGGATGTTCTTGCCCGGATTGAGCAGGCCGCTGGGGTCGAACGCCGCCTTCACCGCGTGGAACAGGGTGATCTCGTCGCTGTTGAACTGCGCGCACATCTGGTTGATCTTCTCGCGGCCGACGCCGTGCTCGCCGGTGATGCTGCCGCCGACCTTGACGCAGAGTTCGAGGATCTTGCCGCCGATGGCTTCGGCGCGCTCCAGCTCGCCGGGTACGTTGGCATCGAAGAGGATCAGGGGGTGCATGTTGCCGTCGCCGGCGTGGAACACGTTGGCCACGCGCAGGCCATATTCCTCGGACAGCTCGGCGATGCCGCGCAGCACGCCCGGTAGCTCGCGGCGCGGAATGGTGCCGTCCATG
The DNA here is from genome assembly GCF_965197125.1 of Pseudomonas spartinae. Taxonomy (NCBI): domain Bacteria; kingdom Pseudomonadati; phylum Pseudomonadota; class Gammaproteobacteria; order Pseudomonadales; family Pseudomonadaceae; genus Pseudomonas; species Pseudomonas spartinae. The sequence goes on along the minus strand of NZ_CBDAMB010000002.1, from coordinate 331,976 downwards.
CAGTAGTAGTCCGGCGAGATGCGCCCGACCGCCGGGAAGGCGTTCTTGCGCCCGGCCCAGAATTTCACCCGTTCGGCTTCGTCACGGGCCAGGCGCACTTCGGTGGCGCCGGCTTTCTCCAGCACCTCGCGCACGCGCTCGCAGTCATCGGCGACGTCGGCTTCCACGCCGTCCAGCTCGCAGAGCAGAATGGCTTCGGCCTCCACCGGGTAGCCGGCGTGGATAAAGTCTTCGGCGGCGCGAATGGCCAGGTTGTCCATCATCTCCAGGCCGCCGGGGATGATGCCGGCGGCGATGATGTCACCGACCGCGCGGCCGGCCTTTTCCACCGAGTCGAAGGCGGCCAGCAGGACCTTGGCCACCTGCGGCTTGGGCAACAGCTTGACCGTCACCTCGGTGACGATACCGAGCATGCCCTCGGAGCCGGTGAACAGCGCCAACAGGTCGAACCCCGGCGCGTCCAGCGCGTCGCTACCGAGGGTCATGAACTCACCTTCGACGGTGAGGATGTCGACCTTGAGCAGGTTGTGCACGGTCAGGCCGTATTTCAGGCAGTGCACGCCGCCGGCGTTTTCGGCGACGTTGCCGCCGATGGAGCAGGCGATCTGCGAGGACGGGTCGGGGGCGTAATACAGCTCGAAGGGCGCGGCGGCCTGGGAGATCGCCAGGTTGCGCACACCGGGCTGGACCCGGGCGAAGCGGCCTTCGCGGTTGATCTCGAGGATCTGGTTGAAGCGCGCCATCACCAGCAGGATGCCTTTCTCCAGCGGCAGCGCGCCGCCGGACAGGCCGGTGCCGGCGCCGCGCGCCACCACTGGCACGCCGCGGGCATGACAGAGCTTGAGCAACTGCTGCACCTGCTCGATGCGCTCGGGCAGCACCACCAGCATGGGCGTGGTGCGGTAGGCGGACAGGCCATCGCACTCGTAGGGCTTGAGGTCTTCCTGGGTGTGCAGGATGTCGAGACCGGGCAGGCACTGACGCAACTCCGTCAGCAGGGCGGCCTTGTCGACCTCGGGTAGCGCGCCGTCGACGCGCTCGTCGTACAGAATGCTCATGGCAGGCTCAATCGTGAACGTTGTTTTTATGGATGGTCATGCTGCGACCATGCGCAGCATCTTCAGCCTGCCTTCGTCTATCAGTCCATCGTCTTCCATACTGGTAGGACCAGTTTCTTTCTCCAGGCTTTCACACCAAAGTCTCTAAAGTGCTTATTCTCTTGAGCCTTGCTGGTCGATCCAGGGCGGATCGGGCAGGGTTGTTGAACTGGTACGACCAGTTATGACGAGGGTGAAATGGACGCGAATCTGAACGCCGCACGACGGCAGGTGAGTGATGTGGTCGCCGAACGTATCGAGCGGCTGATCGTCGATGGTGTGCTCAAGGTCGGGCAGCCGCTGCCATCGGAACGGCGCCTGTGCGAGAAGCTGGGCATTTCCCGCTCGGCGCTGCGCGAAGGGCTCAAGGTGCTGCGCGGGCGCGGCATCATCGAGACCGCGCAGGGCCGCGATTCACGTGTGGCCAAGCTCAGCGGCGAGCGCGACGCCAGCCCGCTGATGCATCTGTTCGGTTCGCAGCCGCGCACGCTCTACGACCTGCTGGAGGTACGCGGCTTGCTCGAAGGCGAGTCGGCGCGGCTGGCGGCACTGCGTGGCACCGATGCGGATTTCGTCCTGCTGACCCGGCGTTACGAAGAGATGCTCGCCGCGCACACCCAGGAGAACCCGGTCGACCCGCGCGAGCATGCGCGTCTCGACCATGCCTTCCACCTGGCCATCTGCGAGGCGTCGCACAACCCGGTGCTGGTGCACACCCTGCAGTCGCTGACCGACCTGATGCTCAGCACCGTGTTCGCCTCGGTGAACAACCTCTATCACCGCCCGGCGCAGAAGCGTCAGATCGACCGCCAGCACTCGCGGCTGTACCACGCGGTGATCGAACGCCTGCCGGAGCAGGCCCAGCGCGCCGCACGCGATCACATCAACAGCATTCGTGACAACCTACAGGAGATCGAGCAGGAAGAGCAGCGCCTGGTGCGCGCCACCATGCGCCTGGAAGGCTGGGCGTAGGAGGGGTGAAACCCGCCCTACATCTTTGTGGGAGGGGCTTTTTTGTGGGAGGGGCTTTAGCCGCGACCCGCCAGAGCGGCTCGCCGCTGAAGCGCCTTCCAGGTGGTGTGGCACTCTACCTGAAGGTGCTGGTCACCACGCCTTCTTCCACCACCTGCGCCTCGATCACTTTCTGGCTGCCGAGGTTGCGCACGCGGATCACTTCGCCTTCGCGACCATTGGCCAGCGCCTCGCCGGTGGCCGAGGCGGAGATACCGTCCTGGCTGGCGACGATGGTCACCTGCTGGCCACGGCGAACCAGCAGCGGCGCGGCCAGCAGGTTCGGCGCGATCAACTGGCCGGCGCGCACCCGGCGCTTGGCGCCCTGACCGATGACATCGGCGGCGTCGCTGTAGAAGCCGCGCGGCGTCTTGCCGATATTCACCTCCTGCATCTGCAGTTGCTCGGCCGTGATGGTCTGGCCGCGCTCGATCACGCGTGCGGCATGCACCACTGGCAGGAATACGCTGGCCTGCACCAGTGCGGTGACGCTCCAGCCCGGGTTGTCGGCGCAGCTCAGCTCCAGACGTTGGCGTGACAGCGGCGAGGGATCGCTGCTGCTGGCCGTCACGCTCGGCATCTGGCTGCAGGCTGGCAGGCGGTCGGCGTTATTGAGCAGGCTGGTGTCGAGCCTGTGGCGTTGGCCTTGCCAGGCCTGGCGACTGGCTTCTTCGGCGAGCTTGTCCCGCATGTACGTGGCCACCGCCTGGTCGATCTGGCTGGCAGCTGTCGCCTCGACCTGCGCGGTCGCCGAGGTGCATACGGCGAAGAGGAAAAGCAGCGACGCGCAGGCGGAAAAAACCTTTCCGCTTTTATTCCTGGCGCCTGCTCGATGCGGAAAAAGGGCGACACAGAAGCCCCTGATTGATCTTGAAAATCCCTGATAAATCAATGGAGTACGGCTCTCTCATGGGTTGGGCACGCTTTGTGCTCAAGGCACCTGGGCACAACCTTGGGTTAAGGGTACCGGTGAATGAGTATACGGATTGATGACGTGGTGGGCCTGCACTCGCGGGCCATCGAGCTGCGCATGCAGCGCAGCGAGATTCTCGCCGCCAACCTGGCCAACGAAGACACGCCGGGCTTTCTCGCCCGTGACATCGACTTCGCCGGCGAGATGCAGCGCCTCGACCCGCAGCAAGCGTTCACTGCCAGCACGGCGGATCTCAAGTACCGCGTGCCGACCCAGCCGTCGCAGGACGGCAATAGCGTCGAGTTGAGTGTGGAACAGGCCGCGTTCTCCAAGAACAGCATGGACTTCCAGACCAGCCTGACCTTTCTCAGCATGAAATTCCGCGGTCTGAAACAGGCCATCGAGGGACGCTGATCATGGCTTTCGACTCCATCTACCGTATCGCCGGCTCGTCGATGAATGCGCAGACCGTGCGCCTCAACACCGTCGCCAGCAACCTGGCCAACGCCGACTCGGCCGCGGCCAGTGCCGATGACGTTTACCAGGCGCGCAAGCCGGTGTTCGCCGCCGTCTACAACAACGACCAGCTGACCCGCAGCGCCGGTATGGGCGGCGCGCATGTGCAGGTGCTCGATGTGGTCACGGCCGGTCGTGAGCCGGTACGCCGTTATGAGCCGGACAACCCGCTGGCCGACGATCAGGGCTACGTGTTCTACGCCGATATCGACCAGATCGAGGAAATGACCGACATGATGTTGGCCACCCGCAGCTTCGAGACCAGTGTCGAGGTGCTCAACCGCCTGAAAAGCATGCAGCAAGGTCTGCTCAAGCTCGGAGAGTCCTGATGGCAGCGGTCAGCAACAACAGCCAGAACAACCCTGCCTACGGTATCGACGAGGCGGTGAAACAGTCGGTCAACGTCAGTGACGCGACCCAGCTGGAAAACAACTTCCTCACCCTGATGGTCGCGCAGATCCAGAACCAGGACCCGACCAAGCCGGTGGACAGCACCGAGTTCCTCAACCAGTTCGCCGCCATGAGCCAGGTCAAGAGCCTGGAAAACATGGCCTCGCTGAGCAAGAGCAACCTGGTGCTGCTGGACAACCTGCAGACCCTCACCGCCTCAGGCCTGGTCGGCCAGGAGGTGAAGGTGGCGACCGAGCAGCTGGAGCTGAACCAGGACAAGGTCAGGGGCGAGATCAACCTGGAGCATGCCGCCGGCGCGTTGGCTCTGGTGCTGACCGATAGCAACGGCGTGAAGAAGGAGATCGCCCTCGGCTCTCAGGCGCCTGGGCGCGTCCCCTTCGAGCTGGACCCCAAGGCCCTTGGCCTGGCGCCGGGCAGCTACAAGGTCGAGGTCAAGAGCGACAGTGGCGAGTACCCCAAGGTCGAGGTGGCCGGGCGCGTTACCCAGGTGCGCGTCAGCGCCGAAGGCCCGGTACTGGAAGTCGTCGGCGTTGGCTCCGTGCCTTTTTACAACATCACCGAATTCGGCCAGACGCAGACCGCCGGTCTGCTCTGAACCTTCCCGCTCGTTCAATTCAAGGGTCCAGTCGCCATGAGTTTCAATATCGCCATGACCGGCCTCAGCGCCGTCAACGAACAGCTCAACACCATCAGCCACAACATCGCCAACGCCGGCACCACCGGTTTCAAGTCGTCGCGCACCGAGTTCGGCAGCATCTACGCCGACAGCCAGGCAATGGGCGTCGAGGTGCTGGCCACCACCCAGAGCATCAGCCAGGGCGGTTCCCTGGTGACCACCGGGCGCAGCCTGGACCTGGCGATTTCCGGCGGCGGTTTCTTCGTCACCCGCGACACCAACGGCGACCTGAGCTACACCCGCGCCGGCGTGTTCGGCGCCGACAAGGACAACAACATCGTCAACGCCGCCGGGCAGACCCTGCAGGGTTATCCGGTGGACGCCGCCGGCAACCTGCTGGTCGGCGCCATGGGCGACCTGCAACTGCAGAACGCCAACCTGCCGGCCCGCGCCACCGACACCCTGGCCTTTGTCATGAACCTGGACTCCAACCAGACGGTGCCGGCCACTGCGCCGTTCGACCCGACGGACGTCAACACCTACAACTCCACCTATACCACCAAGGTGTTCGACTCCCAGGGCAAGGAACACACCCTCACCCAGTACTTCGTGAAGACCGGTGACAACACCTGGGATGCCCATTACTACCAGGGCAACACTGCCGTCGGCGGCCCGCAGGCGTTGACCTTCGGCACCAACGGCACGCTGACCGCGCCGGCCGGCCCGGTCAACGTCGGTTTCGCCCTGCCCGGTGTCGACCCGATGGCGATCGCCATCGACTACAGCAACTCCAGCCAGTACGGCTCCGATTTCGTCGTCACCAGCAACCGCGCCAGCGGTTATGCCGCGGGCGAGCAGACCGGCCTGTCGGTGGAGAAGGACGGCATGGTCTACGCCAACTACAGCAACGGCCAGCGCATGCTCCAGGGTCAGGTGGCGCTGGCCACCTTCGCCAATGCCGGCGGCCTGAAGAACATCAGCGGCACCGCCTGGGTGGAGACCGCAGATTCCGGCGCCGCGCTGATCGGTGTGCCGGGTGTCGGCCCGTTCGGTGAGCTGGTGGCCGGTTCGCTGGAGAACTCCAACGTCGACCTGACGCAACAGTTGGTCGGCCTGATGGAGGGCCAGCGCAACTACCAGGCCAACACCAAGGTGCTGACCACCAACAAAGAACTCACCCAAGTGCTGTTCGGCGCGATCTGAGGCTGACCCATGGACCGTCTCGGCTACACCGCCATGACCGCTGCCAGCCGCACCATGAGTTCGCTCACGGTGCGCGCCAACAACCTGGCCAACGTCAACACACCGGGTTTTCGCGCCGATCTGGAACAGGCCCAGGCCGTTGCGGTGGAAGGCTACGGCTACGACAGCCGGCACCTGGCGCGGGTCAAGAACAACGGCGTCAACCTGGCGCCCGGTGAGCTGATGGCCACCGGCCGTGACCTCGACGTGGCGATCCAGGGCCGTGGCCTGTTCGCCGTCGAGGGCGATGACGGCGCCGAGCGCTACACCCGCAACGGCGCGCTGCAGGTCGATGCCGAGCTGCGCCTGACCCTGAACGGCCGCGCCGTGCTGGGCGAGGGTGGCCCCATCGTGCTGCCCGAATACGACAGCCTGCATATCGGCCGTGACGGCACCGTGTCGGTGATCCCGCGCGGTGATTTCGTGACCGCCGAGGTCGACCGCATCCGCGTGGTCGACGTCGATGCCGCCGAGCTGAGCAAGGATGCCAGCGGCCTGTTGCTGCGCAGCGATGGCCAGCCGGCCGAGGATATGGAGGCGCCGGTACTGGTGTCCGGCTACCTGGAAGCGAGCAACGTCGGTGCCATCGACCAGCTGGTGGCGACCATGAGCCTGAACCGGCTGTTCGAGACCCAGGTGAAGATGATGAAGGCCGCCGAGGACCTGTCCGAAGCCGGCAACCGGATGATTCGCGGCAGTTGATGGGGACGGCCGTAGGGTGGGTTTCAGCCCACCGGCTCGCCCTGGGCTTGAAAGCACACGACGAGTAGCCCGGATGCAATCCGGGATACAGGTACACAGGAGACAGCACATGAGTTCCGCACTTTGGGTCAGCAAGACCGGCCTGGCCGCTCAGGACAAGGCCATGAGCGCCGTGGCCAACAACCTGGCCAACGTCAACACCAACGGCTTCAAGAGCGACCGCGTGGTGTTCGAGGACCTGTTCTACGCCATCGAGCTGCAGCCTGGCGCGCAGGCTGATGAGGTCAACACCGTACCCTCGGGCATCCAGCTCGGCAGTGGCGTGCGCGTGGCCGGTACGCAGAAGGTGTTCACCGAAGGCAGCATCCAGACCACCGGCCAGCCGATGGACCTGGCGATCATCGGTGCCGGTTTCTTCCAGGTGGAAGCGCCCAACGGCGACATCTACTACACCGAGAACGGCCAGCTGCAGCTCAACGCCGAAGGCATGATCGTCAACTCCCAGGGCCTGCCGCTGACCCCGGCCATCGAAGTACCGGCCGGTAGCAGCCGCTTCACCGTGGGCAGCGACGGCATCGTCACCGCCGTGCTGGCGGGCGACACCCTGCCATCGGAGCTGGGCCAGATCACCCTGGTCAACTTCACCAATCCGGGCGGCCTCGAAGCCCTCGGCGGCAACCTCTACCGCGAGACGGTGGCCAGCGGTGAGCCGGTCGAAGGCGTGCCAGGGGAAGAGGGCCTGGGCAATCTCAAGCAGGGCGTGCTCGAAGGCTCCAACGTACAGGTGGTCGAGGCCATGGTGGCGATGATCTCCATCCAGCGCGCCTACGAGGCCAACGCCAAGGTGCTCGACGCCGCGTCGGGCATGCAGCAGTTCCTCAACCAGACCGTGTGATCGCCATGAAGCGCCTGATCCCGCTCGCTCTGCTTCTGGCCCTCGGCGGCTGCGCCAGTTTCAACGAGATGCTCCCCGACGAGGACTCCAGTCATTACGAGCCCCTGCCGCTGGACTACAGCGTGCCGCCGACCACCGGCGGCGGGCTGTTTCGCAGCGGCTACAGCGGCTCGCTGATCGGCGACAGGCGTGCGGTGCGGGTTGGCGACATCCTTACCGTGGTGCTCGACGAGTCCACCCAGTCGAGCAAGAGCGCCGGAACCAGCTTCGGCAAGAAATCCGGGGTTTCCGTGGGCATCCCTACCGTGCTCGGCAAGCAGTACGACCAGCTGGAAAGCGCCGCCGAGGCCGAGCGCGACTTCAACGGTTCGGCGCGCAGCTCGCAGCAGAACACCCTGCGTGGCTCCATCGCCGTGACCGTGCACCAGGTACTGCCCAACGGCACCCTGCTGATCAAGGGCGAGAAGGCCCTGCGCCTGAATCAGGGTGACGAGTACATCCGCCTGGTCGGCCTGGTGCGCATGGATGACATCAACCGCGCCAACCAGGTGTCCTCGCAGAACGTGGCCAATGCGCGCATCTCCTACGCCGGCCGTGGCGTGCTCAACGACAGCAACTCGGCGGGCTGGCTGACGCGCTTCTTCACCCATCCGCTGTTCCCGCTCTGAGGCCCGAACATGCTCAAACGCACACTCGTCGTCCTGCTCCTGACCTGGCCGCTGTCGACCAAGGCCATACCCCTGATGGACCTGGTGGACGTCGAAGGTATCCGTGGCAACCAGTTGATCGGCTACGGTCTGGTGGTCGGTCTCGATGGCACCGGGGACAAGAATCAGGTCAAGTTCACCAGTCAGTCGGTGACCAACATGATCAAGCAGTTCGGCATCAACCTGCCGCCGAACGTCGATCCGAAGCTGAAGAACGTCGCCGCCGTCACCGTCACCGCGGAAATTCCGCCGTCCTACAGCCCGGGGCAGACCGTGGACATCACCGTTGCCTCGCTGGGCGATGCCAAGAGCCTGCGCGGTGGCCAGTTGCTGATGACGCCGCTGCAGGGCGTCGACGGCGAAACCTATGCCCTGGCCCAGGGCGCCATCGTCGTCGGTGGCCTCAATGCCACCGGGCAGAGCGGCTCCAGCGTGGCGATCAACTCCGCCAACAGTGGCCGTGTACCCAATGGCGCCACCGTCGAGCGGATGATCCCCAGCGATTTCAGCACCCGTGACGAGGTCATGCTCAACCTGCGCCAGCCCAGCTTCCAGACTGCCGCCAAGGTGGTCGAGGCGGTCAACGGCCGTTTCGGCAGCGGCACAGCCAGTGCCCTGAACTCGACCAAGATCGCCATTCGCGCGCCCGTCACCAGCACCCAGCGCATCGGTTTCATGGCCATGCTCGAAGGCCTGGAGGTGGAAGAAGGCCGCGAGCGGCCGAAGGTGGTGTTCAACAGCCGCACCGGCACCGTGGTGGTCGGCCAGGGCGTGCGGGTCAAGGCCGCCGCTGTGGCCCATGGCACCCTGACCGTGACCATCAGCGAGAACCCGCAGGTCAGCCAGCCCAATGCGTTCTCCGGCGGCCAGACCGCCATCACGCCGAGCTCCGACGTGGCCGTCAGCCAGGACAAGAACGCCATGTTCAAGTGGCCCGAAGGCGCCAGCCTGGACAGCATCATCAACACCGTGAACAGCCTCGGCGCCACCCCGGACGATGTCATGAGCATCCTCCAGGCGCTGGAACAGGCCGGTGCCCTCAACGCTGAACTGATCGTGATCTGAGCCATGAGCATCGTTTCCCTCGCCCAACACATGAACAGCCATCGTGGCAGCGCCGACGGCATCGGCACCGCCCGTGAGCAGCAACTGCAGGCCGCCGCCGAGCAATTCGAGGCGCTGTTCCTGCAACAGATCCTCAAGCAGATGCGCAAGGCCAGCGACGTGCTCGCCGAAGGCAACCCGATGCGCAGCCGCGAGATGGACACCATGCGCGACTTCTACGACGAAGTGCTGGCCGAGACCCTGGCCGGACGCAAGCAGACCGGTATTGCCGACATGCTGGTCAAGCAGCTGTCCGCTGGCGGCGACAGCGCGGCAGACCTCAACGCGGCGGCCGCCGCTGCCCGTTCGGCGGAACTGCCGCAGCGCTCTTCCAGCAGTCTGCTGGAGCCGCTGCGCAGCACCTGGCAGCGTGGAGTCGACAGCCTCGGCAAGATCCTGGGCAAGGGCTCGGCGGGTTTTGTCGCACTGGTCGATCGCGTCATCCAGCAGGAGTCGGCCGGCCGTGTCGACGCTGTTTCGCCCAAGGGCGCGCGCGGCCTGATGCAGCTGATGCCGGACACCGCGCGGGAAATGGCCGCCGAACTCGGTCTGCCGTTCGACGAGACGCGCCTGACCTCGGACGCCGCCTACAACAAGCGCCTCGGCAGCGCCTACCTGGACAAGATGCTGCAGCGCTACGACGGCCATCAGGCGCTGGCGCTGGCGGCCTACAACGCCGGCCCTGGCCGGGTCGACGAGTGGCTGAAGGTCAATGGCGACCCGCGCACCGGCGAGATCGCCACCGGCGCCTGGATCGAGCGCATCCCCTTTCAGGAAACCCGCGACTACGCGCGCAAGATCCTCGGCGATCTGGCCAGAACCGAGATGCCGACCAACAACGATGCTCAGGCCAGCAGCCCGCTCAGCGCGCAGACCCGCCAGCAGTTGGCCAGCGCGCTGAGCGCCGACAGCGGCCTGCTGCTGGGCGCCGTTGCCGGCAAGCAGGTACTGGCGCGCGACGAATTTAAGTCCGGCGACGATTCCGTCGCCCTGTCTTCGGTAACAGCCCAATTCGCTGCCGACGACGCCCGTGCGCCGCGTCTGGCGGCCTTCGCTCAGCCGATGCGCTTCGAGCGTCAGGAGTCCTGATTCGTGAGCATCCTCAACCAGATCGCCTACAGCGGTGTGCGTGCCAGCCAGGTAGCCCTGGCCTCCACCGGGCAGAACATCGCCAACGTCAACACGCCGGGCTTCAGCCGTTTGCAGACCATCACCGGCTCGCTGGCCGGGCAGGGCGGTCTGAGCGTCGGTGGCGGTGTCGAGGTGATCAGCATCCGTCGCATGACCAACGAATTTCATAACCAGCAGCTATGGCGCGCGACCACCGAGCAGAATTTCTACGGCGCCTCGCAGCAGTACCTGACTGCGCTGGAGGCGCTGATGTCCGGCACCGGTTCGAGCATCAGCGCCGGCCTCGACCAGTTTTTCGCCGCGCTCAGCGAAGCCAGTGCCACGCCAGGCTCGATTGCCCTGCGCCAGCAGATCATCAGCGAGGCTGGCAACCTGGCGCAGCGCTTCAACGGCCTGAGCAGCAACATCGACGCGCAGGTCAAGGCGCTGCAGGAGCAGCGCACGGCCATGGCCACCGAGATCAACGGCCTGACCGAGAACATTGCGCTGCTGAACAAGAAGATCGTCGAGACCGAGTCGGTCAAGGGCGACAGCACCGCGCTGCGCGATCATCGCGAAAGCCTGATCGGTCAGCTCAGCCAGTTCGCCAAGTTGCGCATCAACGAAGTGCCGGATGGCTCGGTCAGCGTTGCCCTGTCCAATGGCCAGCCGCTGGTGGCCGGCCCGACCGCCGGCCAGCTCAAGGTGGCGATGACTGCGAGCGGCGAGCAGGAAGTCAGCCTGGCGTTTGCCGGCACCAGCTTCCCGCTGCGTCAGGACGGCTTCGGTGGCGCCTTCGGCGGGCTCTACGATGTCGAGTACAACAGCCTGCGGCCGAATCAGGACGCCCTGCACGACATGGCCAGCCAGCTGGCGCAGATGGTCAACGACGTGTTGGCCAGCGGCTTCGACCTCGACGGCAACCCCGGCCAGCCGCTGTTCGTCTACGACCCCAGCAGCACCACGGCGCTGCTGCGCGTCGAGCCCCTGAGCGCCGAGCAGCTGGCGTTCTCCTCGGCGGCTGGTGAAACCGGTAACAACGAGGTGCTGCTGGACCTGCTCGGCCTGAAGAACCAGACCATCACCCTGAACGGCAGCCAGGTCACGCTCAACGATGCCTACGCCGGCCTGCTTGGCCAGGTCGCCAGCGACAGCCGGCAGAACCAGGCCGATTTGAAGTCCGCCACGGCCGTGACCCAGCAGGCGCAGTCGCAGCGCGACAGCGTCAGCGCGGTGAGCCTGGATGAGGAGGCGGTCAACCTGATGACCTACCAGCAGGCCTACCAGGCCAACATGAAGGTGATCAGCACCGCCAACCAGTTGTTCGACGACATGCTTTCCGCGTTCTGACGCGGCTTCGGAGAGATCCAGCCATGATGCGCATCACCAACTCGCAGATCACCTCGATGATGCACAGCTCGATGAACGCCAGTTCCGCCGAGCTGGGCAAGCTGATGCAGCAGATGGCGACCAGTCAGCGCATCCTGCTGCCATCCGATGACCCCATCGCCAGCGTGCGGGTGCTGCGCGTGCAGCGCGAAGAGGCGAGCCTGGAGCAGTTCCGCAAGAACATCGCCAACGTCTCCGGCAGCCTGTCGACCCAGGAGGCGAACCTCAAGTCCACCTCCGACGCCATGCTCAACGTGCGTGATCTGCTGCTGTGGGCGGCCAACGGCTCCAACACCAGCGAGGACCTGTCCGCCATGGCCGGTGAGCTGTCGATCATCGAGGACACCATCTTCAGCTTCGCCAACGTGCGTGACGAGGAGGGCCGCTATCTGTTCTCCGGCACCTTGAGCGACACCCCGGCGCTGGCCTTCGACGCTGCGACCCAGAGCTACAGCATCACCGGCAACGACAAGCACCGCCAGGCCGCCGTGGCCAATGGCGTGCTGGTCGACGAGAACGTCACCGCCGCCAGCGTTTACGGCGCGGGCGTGGGCGTGCTCAACGAGTTGCGCGGCCTGATCAACACCCTGCAGGACCCGGCGCTGGACGTCACCGACCCGGCCGTACGCCAGCAGATCGTCGCGACCCTGGGCGCTCTGGACGAGGCGCATGGGCGCGTGATGGGCTCGATCACCGAGCTGGGCGGTCGGCAGAATGCCCTGACCCTGCTGACCGACAGCAACGAGGACGTGTCGCTGGTCAACCAGAAGATCGAAGGCGAGCTGTCGCAGCTGGACTATGCCGGCGCCACCATCGACCTGAACAACTACCAACTGGCGCTGGGGGCGACGCAGAAGACCTATCTGAAGATCAACCAGATGTCGCTGTTCAGCCTGCTGTAAGGAGTGACATTGGTGATCAAGGTCGATAAGCAGCTTCCGCTCGTCACCGCGCTCGATCCGCAGGCGCGCCGGCCCGTGCAGGGCGAGCAGGCCGTGCAGCGCCAGCGCAAGCAGGCGCCGGCTGCCGAACAGGCGCCGCCGCCGCGCGCCAAGAGCGCCACCTTCAACCTGCAGCTCAACCAGCAGCTGACCTCGATGCAGGCCGCCGACAGCTACCTGGGCGAGCTGGCCGGGCGCCTCGGTCAGCTCAAGCTCAGCCTCAGCCGTGAATTGAGCAATGCCCAGAGCGGCGAGCGTGAGGGGCTCAAGCGCGAACTGGAGCAGGTGCGCAAGCTGCTCGCCGAGCGCGGTCAGCGCTCCGCCGAGGCGCTGGATGCGGGCTTCAAGTTGCGTCTCAACGAGCCGGTGCGCAGCCGCTTCAGCCTGCAGGGCCTGGACTCCATCGCCACAGTGCAGCAGGCAGGCAAGGAAACCCTGCTGTTCAGTGCCGGTCGCAAGCTGGCCGAGCCGTTGGCGGTGGTGCTCGATGAGGGCCTGAGCGAGCAGCAGATTCTACGTCGCTTCAATGCCGGCCTCGGCCCGGCGGGTATTCGCGCCGAACTCGATAGCGGCGGTGCGCTCAGGTTCAGCGCCCGTGAAAGCGAGTGGCAGAAACTCAAGGGCGAGCTGCGCGTGCAGGGCGAGGGCAAGCTGGCGCCGCCGGGTGCCGCGCCGCTGGCCAGCCAGGAAGAACAGCTGTTGCGCCTGCCCGATGCCGCGCGCCTGGAAGGTGCGCGTGAACTGCGGCGGGCACTGGATGAGGTGGTTACCGCGCTGGACAGGATCGGTGCGCTGCGTGAACAGCTCAGCCATCGCCAGGAGGAGATTCGCGAATTTCTCGCCCGCCATGCCGAGCAGAACGAGCGCGAGTGGGCGCGGGATTTTGCCGGCGAAGTGTTCAACCTGATGCGCCGCAGCCCCAGCAGTTATGCCGCAGTGACCCAGACTGTGGTGGCTCAGGCCAATATCAGCCGTTCCAGCGTGGTCAGTCTGCTGTCCTGACCGCTGCAATTTCGACTTCTGGCCGCCAGTCGTTTCCCCCTTGCTTCACGACGACTGACGGCTTTTTTATTCGCGGCCGCTGCTGAGGCGGACGACCGGTCGTCCGCTTCATGACTGGTCGCACAGAATGATGGCGTTATACCAGCTATCATCGCGCCCTTTTTCGCAGCATCTGGGCCGTGCGCCCGTCGAAACTGCCCTCCCGCATTCCAATAAAAAACCCCGCATTCAAGGGTTCAACCCGTTACCGGTGGCGCGTGCCTCCGGTGCATTGCCTCGTTCTCGAATTTTGGAGTACCGACGTGTTGAAGAAGTACCTGCCCCTCATTCTGCTGGCCTGCTCAATGCTGGTCAGCACGCCCGGCCTGGCGCAGTTGAGCGATTCCGAGGCCATGAACATGGCCGGCCTGCAGCGCTCGCTCGGCCAGCGCATGGCCAAGGACTACCTGATGATCGGCGCCGACGTGCGCGTGGACGCTGCGCAGCGTCAGCTGCAGGAAACCGTTCAGCGCTTCGATGCCAGTCACAAAGCGCTCAGCGAATACGCCCCCAACGCCGAGATCAAGGCTGCGCTGGCTCAGGTCGGCGCCACCTGGGCGAACTATCGCCTACAGGTCGAGGCCAAGCCGGATCACGCCAAGGCCGCTGAGTTGCTGGCCAACGCCGAAACCCTGCTGCAGCAGACCCAGGCCGTTACCGACGCGATGGCCAAGCACCTCGGCGAGATGGGCGCCACCGTCAATCGCAGCGGCTGGGCACGCGTACAGACCCAGCGTATCGCCATGCTCTACATGGCCAAATCCTGGAACGTGCAGTCACCGGATCTGGATGCCAAGCTGGACACTGCGGTGAACGACTTCGAAACCATCCTCAAGGAGCTGGAAGCCCGCGGTACGCCGAACGATGAAATCGCCAACGCACAGCGACGCGCTCGCGCCCACTGGGGCTTTACCCTCAAGGGTATCGACCTGCACGCCAAGCAGGACTTCGTACCGACCGTTATCACCGTCAGCACCGACTCGCTGTTCCGCCAGCTCAACGAGCTGACCCGCCTGTACGCCGGTCTGAAGGCCCGCGAGTCCTGATAGCCATTCGCCGGCTCGTCACCTTGGTTACCTGATTTTGCGTTATAAACAAACGCAATTCGGGCTGAGGTGACGGGTATGAGCGAGGCAACTGATCAGGAGGTTTACAAGACCCTGCTGGAGTCCACCCGGGCAATTCCCTGGAAGATCGACTGGAAGACCATGACCTTCGCCTACATCGGCCCGCAGATCGAAACGCTGCTGGGCTGGTCGCAGGCCAGCTGGGTCAGCGCCGAGGACTGGGCGACGCGCATGCACCCGGATGATCGCGAGAAGGTGGTGGAATTCTGCATCTCGCAGTCGCAGAACGGCGTCGATCACGAAGCCGACTACCGGGCGCTGACCGCCGCTGGCGGCTACGTGTGGATTCGCGACGTGGTGCATGTGGTGCGCGACGACACCGGCGAGGTGGACTCGCTGATCGGTTTCATGTTCGACATCAGCGAACGGAAGAAGACCGAGGAGCAGTTGCTGACCCTGCAGAAGCAGCTGGAAGAGTATTCCTACAAGGACGGCCTCACCGGCGTGGCCAACCGGCGCATGTTCGACACGGTGCTGGCCAGCGAGTGGGCCAATGCCCAGCGCACCCGGCAGCCGCTGTCATTGATCCTGCTGGATATCGATCACTTCAAGCAGTTCAACGACCACTACGGCCATATTCAGGGTGATGACTGCCTGAAGAGCGTCGGCCAGGCCCTGAGCCACGCGGTCAGCCGGCCACGGGATTTCGTCGGCCGTTTCGGTGGCGAGGAGTTTGTGCTGGTGCTGCCGGAGACCGACGAAGCGGCCGCCCGCCATATCGCCGAGCGCTGCCGCCAGCAGGTGCGTCAGCAGCGCATTCCCCACGAACGCTCTGCGGTTTCACCGATGCTCACCGTCAGCCTCGGCGTGGGCACCATAGTGCCGGGCGCGGGTGACCGTTCGCTGGATTTTCTCAACAGTGTCGACAAGCTGCTTTACCGGGCCAAGCAGCGCGGGCGTGATCGACTGGAGGTGGCCAGGATGCCCTCCCACTCGACTCATGACGACACCGAAGACTCCCGTGCTTGAGCAATCGTTAATCTAAGCGTAACGATTGCGCTGGCTGCTTGATTGATGACTCCAGCGTCACGCTCCTAATGTGCCTCCACGACAGCGGAACTCGTGGAGTCTTCAATGACAACAACAATATCCCCACCGCCGCAGTGGTCGCGCCGGCGCGCGGAAAAAGCGCGGCGACTCGATCAGGTGCGCAATCTCGCCGATGGCGTGGTGCTGCCCAGCGACCAGATAGTCGCCGCCCTCGAAGCGTTGATCGCCCCCGGCGATCGCGTGGTGCTCGAAGGCAACAACCAGAAGCAGGCGGATTTTCTTTCCCGCTCGCTGGCCAAGGCCGACCCCGGCCGCCTGCACGACCTGCACATGATCATGCCCAGCGTCAGTCGCGCCGAGCACCTCGATCTGTTCGAGCGTGGCATCGCCCGCAAGCTCGACTTCTCCTTCGCCGGGCCGCAGAGCCTGCGCATTGGCCAACTGCTCGAAGACGGGCAGATGGAAGTCGGCGCCATCCACACCTATATCGAACTCTACTCGCGCCTGCTGGTGGACCTGATTCCCAACGTCGCGCTGGTCGCCGGCTTTCAGGCCGACCGCCACGGCAACATCTACACCGGCCCGAGCACCGAGGACACCCCGGCGCTGGTCGAACCCACTGCGTTTTCCGACGGCATCGTGATCTTCCAGGTCAACGAGATCGTCGACGAGCTGCCGCGCGTCGACATCCCTGCCTCCTGGGTCGACTTCGTGGTGGTGGCGGACAAGCCGTTCTATATCGAGCCGCTGTTCACCCGTGATCCGCGCCATATCAAGCCGGTGCACGTGCTGATGGCGATGATGGCGATCCGCGGCATCTACGAAAAACACAACGTGCAGTCGCTCAACCACGGCATCGGTTTCAACACCGCCGCCATCGAGCTGATCCTGCCCACCTACGGCGAATCGCTCGGGCTGAAGGGCAAGATCTGCCGCAACTGGACGCTCAACCCGCACCCGACGCTGATCCCGGCCATCGAGACCGGCTGGGTCGAGAGCGTGCACTGCTTCGGCACCGAACTGGGCATGGAGAACTACATCGCCCAGCGCCCGGATGTGTTCTTCACCGGCCGTGACGGCTCGATGCGTTCCAACCGCATGATGTGCCAGCTGGCCGGGCAGTACGCGGTCGACCTGTTCATCGGCGCCACCCTGCAGGTGGACGGCGATGGCCATTCTTCCACCGTGACCCGTGGCCGCCTGGCCGGCTTCGGCGGCGCGCCGAACATGGGTCATGACCCGCGTGGCCGGCGTCACTCGACACCCGCCTGGCTGGATATGCGCCCGGGCGACAGCGAAGCGCCGCTGCTCGAGCGCGGCAAGAAGCTGGTGGTGCAGATGGTCGAGACCTTCCAGGAAGGCGGCAAACCGACCTTCGTCGAGCAGCTCGATGCGGTCGACGTGGCCAAGAAAGCCGGCATGCCGCTGGCGCCGATCATGATTTACGGCGATGACGTCACCCACCTGCTCACCGAGGAAGGCATCGCCTACCTGTACAAGGCGCGCACCCTGGAAGAGCGCCAGGCGATGATCGCGGCGGTGGCCGGCGTTACCGCCATCGGCCTGCGCCATGACCCGAAAGAGACTGCACGCATGCGCCGCGAGGGTCTGATCGCCCTGCCCGAAGACCTCGGCATCCGCCGCACCGATGCGACCCGCGAACTGCTCGCGGCCAAGAGCATCGCCGAGCTGGTCGAGTGGTCGGGCGGCCTGTACAACCCGCCTGCCAAGTTCAGGAGCTGGTGATGAATGCACTGACTGCAATTCAGCCAACGCTCTCTTTAAGCGATTGGTTGGCCGACCTGGCGGTCGACGCGCTGATCGACGAGGCCGACCTGTCGCCCAAACCGGGGCTGGTCGACCGGCGTGGCAGCGGCGCCCACACCGACCTGCACCTGGGCCTGATGCACGCCTCGGCGCTGGCCCTGTGGCCGAGCTTTAAGGCCATGGCCGAGGCCGCGCAGCAATCTGGTGAGATCGATCAGGCGTTGCGTGAGGACGTTGGTCGCATCGGTCGCGAAGGCGAGGTGGAGATGCTGCGCGTCACCGGCGGCGTCAACACCCATCGCGGCGCGATCTGGGCGTTGGGGCTGATCAGCAGCGCCGCCGCGTTGGACGTCAGCGCGTCGGCAGCGGAGCAAGTAGCCCTGCGCGCCGCGCGTCTGGCCCTGCTCAATGACCGCGCGGCGCCCGTCACCGGCGACAGCCATGGCGCCCAGGTCTGTCGTCTGTACGGTGTGCATGGGGCGCGCGAAGAAGCGCAGCTGGGCTTCCCATCGGTGATCCAGCAGGCGCTTCCGCAACTGGCGCGCAGCCGCGCTGCCGGGGCAGGGGAGCAGAACGCTCGCCTCGACGCGTTGCTGGCGATCATGACCCAGCTGGCCGACACCTGCGTGCTGTATCGCGCCGGTATGGCCGGGCTGACCCGCATGCAGAGCGGTGCCCGCGCGGTGCTCGCCGCTGGCGGCTGCGCCAGCCTCGACGGTCGCCGCCTGCTGCGTGATCTGGAACGCGACATGCTGCACCTGCGCGCCTCGCCTGGCGGCGCGGCCGATCTGCTCGCCGCCACCCTGTTCCTCGACCGCCTGCAGCTTGGCCTGCCGGCGCAGCTTGGGAGTCTGTGAAATGGAAACCCTGTCTTTTCAATTCCCCGCCGGACAACCGGCCAAGGGCCGCGCGCTGGTGGGTTGCGTCGGCTCCGGCGACCTGGAAGTGATGCTCGAACCCGGCCAGGCCGGCACCCTCGCCATCGAAGTGGTCACCTCGGTCAACGGCAGCGCGCCGCGCTGGCAGCTGCTGTTCGAGCGCATGTTCGGCGAGCAGCAACTGCCCGCACTGAATATCGCCATTCATGATTTCGGCGCCACGCCCGGCGTGGTGCGCCTGCGCCTGGAACAGGGCCTGGAGGAACTGAATCATGGCTGAGCAGAACATTGCGCGCCTGTTGGCGCAGCGCAGCTTCACTGAACTCGGTGCCCGCGAGCGCGCCCGTGCATTGCTCGATGATGGCAGCTTTCGCGAGCTACTCGATCCCTTCGCCCGGCTGATGTCGCCCTGGCTGCCCAAGCAGGGCATCGTGCCCCAGGCCGATGACGGCGTGGTGGTGGCCAAGGGATTGATCGACGGTGCGCCTGCGGTGGTGATTGCCATCGAAGGCGCTTTCCAGGGCGGCAGCCTCGGTGAAGTGGGCGGGGCGAAGATCGCAGGCAGCTTGGAGCTGGCCGCTGAAGACAACAAGAGTGGTACGCCGACCCGCGCCGTGCTGCTGCTGGAAACTGGCGGCGTGCGCCTGCAGGAAGCCAACCTGGGCCTGGCGGCGATTGCCGAGATCCAGGCCGCCATCGTCGAGCTGCGCCAGTACCAACCGGTGATCGGCCTGGTCGCCGGCCCGGTCGGCTGCTTTGGCGGCATGTCCATCGCCGCCGGGCTGTGCAGCTACCTGCTGGTGACCCGCGAGGCGCGCCTGGGGCTCAACGGCCCGCAAGTGATCGAGCAGGAAGCCGGGCTGGACGAATACGACTCGCGCGACCGTCCCTTCATCTGGAGCCTGACCGGCGGCGAGCAGCGCCACGCCAGCGGCCTGGTCGACGGCTATGTCGGCGATGACGTCGAGGCGATTCGCGGCGAGCTGCACCGTTTGTTTGCCCAAGGCAAACCGGAGATCGAGCGCAGCCGTCGCCACGCCTGGTTCCTGCGGCGCCTGGCTGATGTCGACACCGCCGTCCAGGCCGATGCCGCTGCCGTACGCAGCGCCTACCAGGGAGCATGAACATGAGCACAGTCCAAGAACAACGTGGCCTGCACTGGTTCCAGGCCCTGGCAGGCGATGCCCGGCCGCAACAGGGTTTGCCAGCCTCGCTGCGCGTAGCCGATGGCGAACTGGCCGGTCAGGCGGTGCGCTATCTGGCGGTGATCGCCGATGCCGACAATCCCTTTCCCCGTGCCCGCAATGGCGAGGTCGGCCTGCTTGAAGGCTGGGGCCTAGCCCAGGCGGTGGACGAGGCTATCGAAGCCGACCGCGACCAGGTGCACAAGCGCGCGCTGATCGCCATCGTCGATGTGCCGAGCCAGGCCTATGGTCGCCGCGAGGAGGCCTACGGCATCCACCAGGCGCTGGCTGGCGCGGTGGATGCCTATGCCCGTGCTCGCCTGGCCGGGCATGCGGTGATCGGTTTGCTGGTCGGCAAGGCCATGTCCGGCGCCTTTCTCGCTCACGGCTACCAGGCCAATCGGCTGATCGCCCTGCGCGACGCCGGGGTGATGGTGCATGCAATGGGCAAGGCCGCCGCCGCGCGTATCACCCTGCGCTGCGTCGATGAGCTTGAAGCGCTGGCCGCCACGGTGCCGCCGATGGCCTACGACCTGGACAACTACGCCTCGCTCGGGATGCTTTCGGAGGTGCTCGATGTGGAGCAGGTGACGCAGCCGAGCGGCGCTGATCTGGCCCGCGTGCAGGACGCCCTGGGCCGCGCCCTGGCCGATATCGCCGGCAGCCCGCGCGATCTGAGTAACCGCCTGGGCGCTGCCAACCGCGCGGCGTCTTCGCAAGTGCGCGAACTGCTGCGCGCGCAGTGGTAGGAGCCGATCATGCATACCCCCCGTCCACATGACCTGCTCTGGGGCCTACGCCCCGAGCAACTGCCGCAGGAGGCGCCGGCCTGGGCTCGCGCCGCCCTGGGTGCGCATGTGCCGGTGGTGGTGCGCCGTGCTCCGGCCGAGCCAGGCTGGGTCGCGGTGGGTGTCCGTGGCGCTGCGCGTGAACAGCGGCACGCCAGCTGGATGCGGGTGAGCGAAATCAGCCGGCTGGTCAGCCCGCAGGCGGTGGCACGGGCCGGACGCTGGCGCAGTCACGCGCAGCCACACTGGCCGGCGTTGCGCGCCCTGGGCCAGCTGGCGCCGCATCTGGATGCCCTGGGCCTGGCCTGGGGCGTCACCGGCAGCCTGGGTTTCGAGCTGGCCAGCGGCATCACGGCGGCGCACCCGGACAGCGATCTCGACTTGTCGTTACGTGCGCCCGATCTGCTTTCTCGCGCCGAGGCGCGGACATTGTGCGTGCTGCTGGACGCCGCGCCGGGGCGTATCGATCTGCAACTGGAAACCCCATATGGCGCCGTGGCCCTGCGTGAGTGGGCCGGCCAGGCGCCACGTGTTTTGCTGAAAACCCAGCACGGCCCGCTGCTGGTCAGCGACCCTTGGCAATCGCAGCAGGTGGCCGCGTGAGCACGCTCTGGGCCTTTCCCGGCCAGGGCGCTCAGCAGCCCGGCATGCTGCATGCCTTGCCCGAGGCCCCGGTGGTACAGGCCTGTATCGAGCAGGCCAGCGCCGCCCTGGGTGAAGACGTGCGTCTGTTGGACTCGCCCGAAGCGCTGCAAGATACCCGCGCCGTGCAACTGTGCCTGCTGATTGCCGGTGTGGCGGCTTCGCGTCTGCTCAGCGAGCGCGGGCATCGCCCCGACTACGTCGCCGGCCTGTCCATCGGTGCCTATGCCGCCGCCGTGGTAGCCGGTGCGCTGGACTACGCCGATGCCGTGCGCCTGGTCGCCCTGCGTGGCGAGCTGATGCAGCGCGCTTATCCTGATGGCTACGGCATGACCGCCATCCTCGGCCTCGACCAGAGCAGCATCGAGCGCCTGCTGGCCGAAGCCGACGGCCCGGTGTACCTGGCCAATATCAATGCCGAAACCCAGCTGGTGATCGCCGGCAGCGAGGCAGCCATGGCCGCCGTCGCCGAACGTGCCCGTGCGCTGGGGGCGGGTGCGGCGAAACGCCTGGCCATGAGCGTGCCGTCGCACTGCGAACTGCTCGATGCACCGGCTCGGGAGTTGGCGTCAGCATTCGCCAAGGTCGAGCTGCGGGCACCGCAGGTACGCTACCTGAGCAGCAGCTCGGCGCGCCTGATCCGTGATCCTGAAGCCCTGCGCGACGACCTGGCCTGCAACATGAGCCGCGTCGTCGACTGGCAGGCCACCCTGGTCACCGCCTATGAGCGCGGCGTGGGCCTGCACCTGGAACTGCCGCCCGGTGGCGTGCTGACCGGGCTCGCCCGCCGCGTATTCGAACCCGGCCAGGCCATCGCCTTCAGCGGTGCTCGTCTGGATACACTCGACGCCATGTTGCGTCAGGAGGTAAGCCGCGACCGCTGAGCCGTAGCGTTTACCGAAGCACAAGAACAACAACTTCGATACGTAAGACGAGGACAACAACAATGATCATCTACGGTGTCGCCTTTCTGGCGTTCTGCACCCTGGCAGGAATCTTTATCGGTTCACTGCTGGGACAACTCATCGGCGTGCCCGCCAATGTCGGCGGTGTCGGCATCGCCATGCTGCTGCTTATCTTCCTCGGCAGTTACCTGAAAAAACGTGGCCTGTTCGTCGGCAAGTCGGAACAGGGCGTGGAGTTCTGGAGCGCCATCTACATTCCCATCGTGGTCGCCATGGCAGCTCAGCAAAACGTCTACGGCGCGCTCAGCGGTGGGCCGATGGCGATCATCGCCGGGACTGCCGCCGTAGTGGCTGGCTTCGCCCTGGTGCCGGTGCTCAGCCGGATCGGGCAAAAGAAGCCTGAAACCGATGCCACTTCCCCTCTGACCAAAGCGCCACGGTGATCAGCATGTACGAATCTCTGCTCAAGGTAGTCACCAGCTACGGCCTGCTCAGCGGCTTCGCCATCATCGGCATCACCATGTGGGTGTCCTACTGGATCTCCGACAAGTTCACCAAGGGCCGTTTGCACGGCTCGGCCATCGCCATCCTGCTCGGGTTGTTGCTGTCGTATATCGGCGGTGCCTATACCGGTGGGCAGAAGGGCCTGGTGGATATCCCGCTGTTCGCCGGCATCGGCCTGCTCGGCGGCGCCATGCTGCGGGACTTCGCCATCGTCGCCACCGGTTTCGGGGTCAGTGTCGAGGAGCTCAAGCGCGCCGGTGTCGCCGGGGTGCTGGCCTTGTTCGTCGGGGTGTTTTCGTCCTTCATCGCCGGTGTGGCGGTGGCCATGGCCTTCGGCTACACCGACGTGGTCAGCCTGACCACCATCGGCACCGGCGCGGTGACCTACATCGTCGGCCCGGTTACCGGTGCAGCACTCGGCGCCAGCTCCGACGTGATGGCACTGTCCATCGCCGCAGGGCTGATCAAGGCGATTCTGGTGATGGTGGCGACGCCTTTCGTCGCGCCCTACATCGGCCTGGACAATCCGCGCAGCGCGGTGATCTTCGGCGGTCTGATGGGGACTTCCAGTGGCGTGGCCGGCGGCCTGGCGGCAACCGATCCGAAGCTGGTGCCTTATGGCTGCCTGACCGCGGCGTTCTACACCGCTCTGGGCTGCCTGCTCGGCCCATCCCTGCTCTACTTTCTGATGCGCGGCCTTCTGGGCTGACACTTCGCCCGCCTTCAAGGCGGGCTTTTTTTATTCGCTCATCGTGGCGCGCCCTGCCTGTGCCAGGCGTACAGGCAGGGGCAGGCGACCTTATTCGGGCAGTTGGCAGCCCTTCTGACGCAGCGATTCGATGACCCATCTGCGGTCGTTCTGGCCGGCGGCGATGCGCTCGAGCTGCGCAATTTCCGCGCGGTTCTTGGCGTCGGCGCGTTCATACACACCGGCGACTTCGTCGTAGGGCACGCACAGCAGGCCATCGTCGTCGCCGATCAGCAGATCGCCCGGCTCGATGACCATGCCGTCGATGGCGATCGGTACATTGATTTCACCCGGGCCGTCCTTGTACGGGCCGCGATGGGTGATACCGGCGGCGAACAGGGGGAAGTCACCGGCGCGGATGGCTGCTGCATCACGGATCGCCCCGTTGATGACGATGCCGGCAACTCCGCGCGTGGCGGCGTAGGCCACCATCATTTCGCCGATCAGGGCGTTGCTCAGGTCACCGCCAGCGTCGACCACCACCACGTCGCCGGGTTCGGCGATATCCAGTGCATGGTGCAGCATCAGGTTGTCACCCGGACGGGCCTTGACCGTCAGCGCCGGGCCGGCCAGGACGCCGCCGCCATGCATCGGACGCAGACGTGAGCCACCGGCGGTCATCCGGTTCATCGAGTCGCTGACGCAGGCGACAGGAACGTGGCGGAAACGCTCGACCCACTCCGCGCTGACTTTGCGAGCGGCAGGCAGGACCCTGAATCCGATGGACATGAATTGATACCTCGTGACGATGATGGTTATGTGGTTTTATGAAATGCCATTTCATAAATATCATTGAGAGGTACGGGTATACAACAGTGCACAGGCGATTGCTGGTTCAATCTGGGTGTTTTTGGGTCGTCTCACGGGTGAAGGGCCTGTGCATGGCCGATTGTCGTCAGGAAAAAAGCACTTATTGAAATGCCATTTCTTTATGCTAGTCTGGATTGACCGTCGCCGGGCTGCCTCCCGGAAGCAGACGAACCAACAAGAACAAGGTACGCACCATGACTCGAAGCACCCTGGGCACCAGCCCGGCGCTATCGCCATCTGCCATGGCCTTTGCCGCCGAAGCGGCCGTCAAGCGCCCTGCGATCCGGCCCCATGGGCTGTCCGCCGAACTTTCCGCCCCCATCGCCGCTGACCAGTCTTGGGCTGTCACCGCCCGCCTGGGAATGGTCAGCCCTGAGTTGCCCTGCGCATCGCGCTCGCCCTTGCCGCGAAGTCACGCGCCCCGCGCCAATCGCGCAAGGCACTGACCCCGTTCGATTACAACAAGACGGCTTTTCGCGGTTGGCGGACGGCGCGCAGCTCTGCGCGGCGCTCTGGCACCTCGTCAGGCCCTGGCCATACAGACGTTGTCACGAGGAACTGATCATGGGATTCGCCAAACGCTATCTGCTTTTCAGCCTGGTACTGATCGGTAGCGCCGCTGCCGCTGTGGCGCACGCCGCCAACTGGACCGGCTATACCTATTCCGCCGTATCCACCACTGCCGCGGTGCAGGGCATGGAGCGGATTTCCCAGCGCATCAAGGCGGATACCGACGGAGACCTGTCGATCACCCTGCACCTGGGCAAGACCCTGCAGATTTCGTCGACCGATATCACGCAGGCTGCCGGTGACGGTATCGTCGATTTCGCCGCGGACCTGTTCTTCTCCGGCAACGTGCAGATCGCGCGCATCCTCAACCTGCCGATGCTGATCAACAACGCCGAGGAATGGGACAAGGCCTACAAGGTCATGGAGCCTTACCTCAAGGAGGGTTTCGCCAAACAGGGCGTGGCCTATCTGGGCAGCTACCGCTACCCGCAGCAGACCCTGTTCACGCGTTTTGAGATGCACGGCCTGGACGACCTGGCTGGGCGCAAGATTCGCGTCACCTCGCCGGAGCAGGGCGCCTTCGTCGAGGCCTTCGGTGGTTCGGCGATCACCCTGGCCGGCACCGACGTGCCCAGTGCTCTGGAGCGCGGGGTGATCGACGGTGTGCTGACGGCCAGCGCGGGTGGGGCGAAGAACTGGCACGAATTCCTGCCGAACAACTACCGCCTGCCGGTCAGCTACGCCTTCAGTGCGCTGATCGCCAATCAGGATTCCTACGACGATCTGTCCGACGCCACCCGCGCCAAGCTCGATGCCATCGTCGCTGACGAAATCATCAAGATCGACCAGGGTTTCATCGAAGACGAGGAAGTGCAGAAGCAGAGCCAGGCCAAGGCCGGGATGAAGATCGTCGAGGTCGATGCGGCGACCGTCGCTGCCGCGCAGCAGAAGCTGGCGCCGTTCTGGCGTGAATGGGCCAAAGGCGCTGGCCCGCAATACGAGAAGGTCCTCGGTGAAGTCCTGCAAGCCCTTGGTAAGTAAGAGCCGGAGCCGACCATGAGCGAAGTAGATCTGCAGGCAGGGCAGCCGGTTTCGGCTGGCCGCCTATTCGATGGCGTGGCCGCGCTGGTGCGCTTCACCACCGGCCTGGCGCTGGTCTCGCTGGTGCTGCTGGTGTGCGCGGAGATTGTTTCGCGCTCGTTCTTCAGCTACTCGCTGAAGGTCATGGAAGAGCTGGCGGGTTACCTGGTCGTCGGCCTCACCCTGTTCGGCGCCAGTCTCAGCCTGCGCAGCAATAGCCTGTTCCAGGTCGGCTTCGTTCTGCATGCGCTGCCGGCAGCTCTGCAGCGCGCGCTCAACCTGTTGTTCCAGTTGATCTCGCTGGGCGTGTGCGCGGTGCTGATCTGGCAGACCGGCAAGCTGGTGCTGAGCTCCTATGCGCGTGGCAACGTTGCCCCCACCACGCTGATGACGCCGCTGTGGATTCCACAACTGTTGGTGCCGCTGGGCCTGTCGATGATTGCCATCTTCATCATCGAACAGCTGATCGTCACGCTGCGCGCCAAGAGGGCTGAATGATGGATGCTGCCATCGCTTTCATCGTGCTGCTGGTGCTGATCATCGGCGGTCTGTGGGTGCAGTTCGCGGTCGGCGCGGCGGCGCTGATCTACCTGTTCCTGTTCAAGGGCGTTGCTGGCTGGAAGGCACTCGGCCTGGTCAGCTGGGGTTCGGCCAACAGCTTTACCCTGGCTGCCATTCCACTGTTCATCCTGATGGCCGAGATCCTGCTCGCCAGTGGCCTGAGCGGGCGTCTGTACAACGGCATCGCGCCGTTCGTTAAGCGCCTGCCTGGCGGTCTGCTGCACACCAATATCGTGGGTAGCGGCGTATTCGCCGCAGTGGCCGGTGGCAGCGCGCCGACAGCGGCGGCCATGTCTACCGTGGCCTTGCCGGCGTTGTCCGCGCGCGGTTACAACCGCCGGCTGGTGGCCGGTTCGCTGGCCGCTGGCGGCACCCTGGGGATCCTCATCCCGCCGTCGATCACCATGATCATCTACGCCACTTTCACCGAAACCTCGATCGCCAAGCTGTTCGCTGCCGGTCTGATCCCGGGCATTCTGCTCGGCGCCTGCTACAGCCTGTTCATCATGGCGCGTGCGCTGCTCAACAAGGATCTGGTGCCGCGCGACACGCAACAGCGCTCGCTGCGCGATTACCTGCAGGCATTGAGCGACGTGCTCCCCTTCGGCCTGTTGATCCTGATGATCCTCGGCAGCATCTACAGCGGCCTGGCCACCCCGACCGAGGCCGGGGCACTGGGCGTGGTCGGCGCGATGTTGATTGCCGCGCTGTACGTCGGCTGAATCTGGCCATGCTGCGCTCGGCCATGTCGCGCACCCTGCTGATGAGCGGCAACGTGCTGTTCATCGTGTTCATCTCGATGATCTTCGCCTACGCCACCGCGCTGTCCGGGGTGGGTGAACAGATGGTCGACTGGGTGGCGCAGGCTGGTCTGTCCAAGGTCGGCCTGCTGCTGATCCTGATGCTGGTGTTCGCCATTCTCGGCTGCTTCATGGAAGGCCTGGGCATGATCGCCATCATCGTTCCGGTGATTTTCCCGACGCTGATGGCCATGGGCGTGGATCCGATCTGGTTCGGCATCTTCGTTGTCGTGCTGGTGGAGCTGGGCCAGCTGACCCCGCCGCTGGGGGTGATCCTGTTCGTGGTCGCCGGTTCGGACAAGGACACCAGGGTGGAAGATGTGGTGATGGGCGTGCTGCCCTATTTCATCATCATCCTGGCCTTCCTGTTGCTGCTCATCGCGCTGCCCGACATCGCGCTGTGGTTCCCCAATCTGACCGTTGGAGGTTGATAGCATGGCCTTTCCCCATCCCGATCCGCTGTTGATCGAGGCCGAAGTCTTCACCAGTTTGCCGCCGGCGCTGCGCCGCCCCGCTGCGCGCTCCTACTGGGCCGACAAGAATCGTCGCGGCGCACCGGTGGACAGCTTTATCGAAGGGCCGTCGTTCGATCTGCAGGGCAACCTGTGGTTCGTCGACATCCCCTTCGGGCGCATCTTCCGCGCCTCGCCGGGTGGTGAGGTGGAACTGATGGCCGAGTACGACGGCCAGCCCAACGGCCTGAAGATCGATGCTCGCGGGCGCATCTTCATCGCCGATTTCCGCAACGGCATCATGAGCCTTGACCCGGCCAGCGGTCAGGTCGAGACCGTGCTCGGTGATGCCGACAGCGAAGGCTTCAAGGGCTGCAACGATCTGCACTTCGGCCCTGATGGCGCGCTGTATTTCACCGATCAGGGGCAGACCGGCCTGCAGGACCCCAGTGGCCGCGTCTATCGCTGGTACCCGGACAGCGGCCGCCTGGATTGCCTGATCGACAAGGTGCCGAGCCCCAATGGCCTAGTGCTCGATAGCAGCGGGCACACCCTGTACGTGGCGGTGACCCGCGCCAATGCGGTCTGGCGTCTGCCGCTGTCGCAGAGCCAGCGGGTGGTCAAGGCTGGGCTGTTTCTGCAGTTCTCCGGCGGCCGCGCCGGGCCGGACGGCCTGGCGCTGACCCGCGACAACGGCGTGGTGGTGTGTCAGACCGGCATGGGCCTGGTTTGGGTGCACGATGCCCTCGGCATTCCGATTGCGGTGGTGCGCTCGCCCAAGGGGTTGGGCACCACCAATTGCGCCTTCGGCGGTATCGACGGGCGCACGCTGTACATCACCGAGTCCGACTCGGGCTCCATTCTGCGCGCCGAGCTGCCGGTGGCGGGGCAGCCGATGGCCTCGGGCTGGGGCCTGCGCTAGGTCATCGTGCCGTCGCCAGGAGGGGGCGCCGCGCGCCTCATCTTCACGCCATGCGCTACAAATGTGGCGCATCCGGTCGTCGGGGCTCGATAATGCTCGGCAAACTGCTAAATCGTCTGTCGATGAGGAACTCTTGATGATCAAAACACGCCCTCGCCCGGCCGTCAGTGGCGTCGCTTCGGCCGACCGCGTTCTGACCGTGTTGACCGCGTTTCAGGTGGGTGATGTTTCGTTGGGGCTGGTCGAGCTCGCCGAGCGCACCGGCCTGAACAAGAGCACCATCATGCGCCTGACGGTATCGCTGGAAACCTTCGGTCTGATCAATCGCATGGCCGATGGGCGCTACCAGCTGGCCAGCGAGGTCATGCGCCTGAATGCCGTCTACCAGGACGCCCTCGACCTGGAGCGGCATGTCATGCCGGTGCTGCAGGCGCTGACCGACGAAACCGGCGAAACCGCCTCGCTCTACGTGCGCCATGGCGCCTATCGCCTGTGCCAGTATCGGGTCAACTCGCCGCATCGCCTGCGTCTGCACCTGCAGCCAGGCGACATGCGGCCTATGGACAATGCTGCCGGCGCCCAGGCGCTGCGTACCAGCATCGACAAGGCGCGAACCCTCACCGAGCCGTTCTACTCCAGCGGGGTCACCGACCCACATGCGGCGGCCATGGCGCTGCCGATCTTCGGCGCGGGTGATGAGATGGTCGGTGCGCTGATGATCTCCGGGCCTGCCAGCCGGCTCACCGAGGAGCGTGCCGGCATTCTGCGCGAGGCGTTCTGCAAGGCAGCGGCCGATCTGGCTCGCAGCCTGGGTTGCAAGGTCGATTTCACCTGGGGCTGAAGGCGGCTGAGCTGTCGTGGTGCGTCGGTCTGTCTGACCGCGTGCAGCCCATGAGTAAGCGGATACTCCGCGAAATGCTCCTCTGGCCCATGGCCTTGCTGAGTTAGGGTCGGCAGGCCATACGCCTTGTCATTTATCGAAATGGCGTTTCTTTTTTGTATATTTAATTGCGCTGACCTCGCCATGATCCTGGGGTTTTTGCCCGGTTTTGTCGGGATTTTGCTGGGCCCTTCTTTTGCTTTTTCTTATTTTTGAAATGGCATTTCTTTATGGTAGTCTGTCTACTGCTCCGGTGGGGTAGCCCCGCCGTTGGTGAACATAAAAGAACAAGGTACGCACCATGAATCGAAGCATCCTGGTTACAGGTCCGGCGTTGTCGCCTTCTGCCATGGCCTTCGCCGCCGAACAGGGCGTCAAGGTCATTCCGACCCGGCCTTACGCGCCGCTCGACGAGCTCCTCGCCATCATCGCCAGCGAGCAGCCGGGTGCGGCCATCGTCCGTCAGGGCAAGTTCGGTCGCGAACTGATCGACGCTGCGCTCGATCTGAAGATCATCGCCAAGCATGGTGTGGGCTACGACACCATCGACATTCAGGCTGCAGCCGCACGCAATATCCCGGTGACCATCGCCCTGGGTGCCAATGCCCAGTCGGTGGCCGAGCATGCCTTCGCCCTGATGTTCGCCGTGGCCCGCCAGGTGGCCTGGCTGGACGGCCGTATGCGCGCCGGTCACTGGGACAAGGCCACCGCCAAGGGCGTGGAGCTGTCCGGCAAGACCCTGGGCCTGGTCGGCCTGGGCTCGATTGGCGGGATCCTGCTCGACCTGGTCGCGCCGCTGAAGATGCAGGTGCGTATTTTCGATCCTTACCTGAAGCATCTGCCTGAGCGTGACAACGTCAGTCGCGAGAGCGACTTCCAGCGCCTGCTCGAAGAGTGCGACGTGATCAGCCTGCACTGCCCGCTGACCGCCGATAACCGCCACCTTATCGGCGCCGAGCAGCTCAAGCTGATGAAGCCCGAGAGCATTCTGGTCAACACGGCGCGTGGTGAGCTGATCGACAGTCAGGCGCTGGCCGCCGCGCTGCGCGCCGGCGAGATCGGCGGTGCCGGCCTGGATACCTTCGAGCAGGAGCCGCCGGCAGCCGACAGCGAGCTGTGGTCGCTGGGCAATCTGGTGGCGACCCCGCATGTGGGGGCCAACACGCAGGCGTCGCAGGATCGCGTAGGCCTGCTTGCGGTGCAGCAGATCGTCGCCCACTGGGCCGGCGAAGCGCTGGAGCCGCGCTGCGTGGTCAACCGCCACCTGCTGCCAGGGGTCTGAGCGGCACTGCGGGCCGTTGACACAAGCTGGCCCGAGCTGGCTCGCTAGCGCCCCGAACTGACACCCAGCTTCACACTGAGCGCCGCATGCGTGCGGTGTTCGCTATTCCCACAATAAAAACAAGGGAAAGCTCATGAAAACGCTGCTTGCGAAGGTTGCACTTCGCCATGGCCTTCTGGCTGCCACTGCCCTGCTGATGTCGCTGCTGCTGCCCATGGCGCAGGCAGCGGACTATCCGAGCCGAGCCATTTCGCTGATCGTGCCCTACGGCGCGGGTGGTACCACGGATATTTCCGCCCGGCGTCTGGCGGCTCTGGCCGAGCCGTTGCTGGGCCAGCCAGTGGTGGTGGAAAACCGCCCCGGTGGCGGTGGCATCAATGCCATGCGTGCGTTGGCGGCGGCCAAGCCCGATGGCTACGCGCTGATCGCCACCACCTCGTCGCCGCTGTTCGTGACCCCGGCGCTGCGTCCGGTCGGCTATGACCCGATTGCCGATTTCGTCTCGCTGATGAATTACTCCGGCCCCTATCACGGTGTGCTGGTGCGGGCCGACAGCCCCTATCACTCGCTGGATGAGCTGATCCGCGCGGCAGCTTCCGGCAAGCGCCTGACCTACGGTACGGCGGGGGCGCTGAGTGGTCCGCGCCTGACCTTCACAGCGCTGGCGCGCAAAGCCCAGGCGGACCTGCAGCACGTGCCTTTCAGCAGTGCTTCCAGTGTCACCGCGGCGCTGCTCGGCGGGCATATCGACATCGCTCTGGTGCCGGCTTACCGCGATATGGTCAGGAGCGAGCGCCTGCGTCTGCTGGGTGTGCTCGACGACAGTCGCGACCCGGATTTTCCGCAGATTCCGACCCTGACCGAGGCCGGCTATGCCATCGAATTTCCCTCCATCGTCGGCCTGATGGTGCCGCGTGGTGTGCCGCCCGAGCGCGTCGAGCGTCTGCGTGCAGCGTTCGCCGAAGCGGCGGCGTCGGAATCCTTCGCCCGTGACATGGACAAGCTCAGTCAGCCGGTACGGATCATGTCCGGCGCGCAGATGGACGAGGTGATCGAGCGCAATCTGCTGGTCTACCGCAACCTGGCCGAGGAGCTGAAACGATGAGTGCCAAGCTATCCGGCGGTGCGTCCGCCAAACCCTGCCGTTTCGGCCTGCAGAGCCTGGCTACCCTGGTCATTCTGCTGCTGGCGCTGGCCGGCTTGCTGGCCCTGCAGAGCCAGGTGCTGGTGTTCGACTTCGGCGACAGCGGCCCGGATGCGCGCTTCTTTCCACGGTTGATTCTCGCCTTGCTGGTGCTGGCCGCCGGTCTGCGTCTGTGGTTGCGGCGAAGTAGTGTCGAGGATGCCCCCGGCCCGGTGCTGCACTGGGGTCGTGTGCTGCTGATCGGCCTGCTGATCGCAGGCGCCGTGCTGGCCATGGATGCGCTGGGTTTTCTGCTTTGCGCGGCGGCGGTTGGTGTGCTGCTGGCCTGGGTGCTGGGCGAGCGGCGGCTGCTGCTAGGCGTGCTGCTGCCGCTGGTAGTGGCCGTGCTGGTCACCTTCGGTGCGCGCTACGCACTGAACATTCCCCTTCCCTGACTGGCGGAGCCTGCCATGCTTCTCGAAGCCTTTTACGCATTGTTCGACATATGGGTGCTGGTCGCGGCTGTCTGCGGTGTCGTCGTCGGCATCATCATCGGCGCCATTCCGGGCCTCGGCCCGACCATGGCCATCGCCCTGCTGATTCCGGTGACCTTCGGCATGTCGCCGGTTCCGGCGATCATCCTGCTACTGGGGGTCTACCAGGGCGCTATCTTCGGCGGCTCGATCTCCGCCATCCTGCTCAATGTGCCCGGTACACCGTCCTCGGCGGCCACCGTGCTCGACGGTTACCCCATGGCGCGTCAGGGGCGCGCCGGCCAAGCGCTGCGCGTGGCGCTGTATTCCAGCGTGTTCGGCAATCTGTTCAGCTGTGTGGTGCTGATCCTGCTGGCGCAGCCGCTGGCGGCCTTCGCCCTGGACTTCGGCCCGGCGCAGATGGCCGCGCTGATGTTCTTCGCGCTGTCGATCATCGTACTGTTCGGCGGTGGCTCGAAGCTCGACTCGGCGATCATGGTGCTGGTCGGTATCGCCGCCAGCATCGTGGGTCTCGACCCCATCGAAGGCCTGCCGCGCTTCACCTTCGGCAGCTTCGCCGCCGAGGATGGCCTGCAGCTGATTCCGGTATTGATCGGTCTGTTCGCCATGTCTGAGGTGTTGCAGCAGGTGTTCGAGCGTCGCCGTGGCGAGCGCGCGGCGGTCGAGCCGGTTTCGGTGGATAGCGGCAAGGTGGGCTTTCTGGCCATGTGGCGGATGCGCAGCACGCTGCTGCTGTCGTCGTTGATCGGCACCTTCGTCGGCATCCTGCCGGGCATCGGCTCCACCGTGCCGGCGTTCGTCAGCTACAACCTGGCGCGCTCGCGTTCGCCACGCAAGGAGGCCTTCGGCAAGGGTGAGGCAGGGGGCGTGGCCGCGCCGGAAGCAGCCAACAATGCCGTGACTGGCGGGGCGCTGGTGCCGACGCTGGCGCTGGGTATTCCTGGCGACGCGGTGACGGCGGTGATCCTCGGCGCCTTCATGCTGCAGGGCCTGACCCCGGGGCCGTTCCTGTTCCGTGATCACGGCGTGGAAGTCTATGCGATCTTCCTGGCGCTGATCCTGCTGTCGATTCCCTGCATCATCTTCGGCCTGGCGATGTTCCGTGGCGCGGTGCACGTGATCCGCATCCAGGCTCGTCACCTCTATCCGTTGATCACCATTCTCGCGCTGTTCGGCGCCTACTCGGTGAACAACAGCCTGTTCGATGTCGGCGTGATGCTCGCGGCCGGTGGTGTCGGCTTCGCCTTGCGCCGTGCCGGGTTCCCGCTGCCGCCGTTGCTGATTGGCCTGATCCTCGGTCAGTCGCTGGAGCAGAGCCTGCGTCAGGCATTGCTGGCCGGTGGTGGCAGTGCCGACATCTTCCTCAACTCGCCCATCGTCCTGGCGCTGCTCGGGGTGACCCTGCTGTGCGGGCTCGGTGCCGCCTGGCAGCACCGGCGCCAGGCCGTTCGAGGAGCTTGAGCATGCGTCCGCCCGTTGCAGCGCCGCTGTGCGATTGCCACATTCATGTGTTTTCGCCGGATCGCGTCTATGCCGAGGCCAGCTACCGGCCGCCGCGCAAGAGCATCGAGGCGTTTCGCCGGGAGGCGCAGGTTGCAGGCATGGGCCGTGCGGTGCTGGTGCAGGCGTCGATCGATGGCAGCGATAACAGCCATCTGCTCGAGGTGCTGCGCAATACCACGGATATCGAGTTGCGCGGCGTGGCGATGATCGACGAGCACAGCCAGAACCTCGCTGAGCTGGATGCTGCCGGCGTGCGCGCGATCCGCATCCAGGATCGCAGTCGTCTCGGTATCAACGACCTGCCACGCCTGCCGGCGCTGGCTGCGCGGGCGGCCGAGCAGGGCTGGCATGTCGAGCTGAATACCGAGCCGCAGCGCTACGCTGCGCTGCAGGCAAGGCTCGGCGAGCTGCCGGCAGGGCAGGCGCTGGTGCTCGATCACTTCGGCCAGATCGCTCCGGACAGCACTGCAGATCTCGCCGGCCTGAGTCGCCTGCTCGACAGCGGGCGGGTCTGGGTCAAGCTGGCGCCGACCCGTGTCAGTCGTCAGCCTGGCCGGTATGACGACCTCGCCGCGCCGTTGCGTCATCTGCTCACGCAGTACACCGAGCGCTGCCTGTGGGGCAGTGACTGGCCGCATGTGATGACGGCCGAACCGCTGCCGCAGTCAGCGGACATGCTGGCGTTTCTCCAGCGCGAGCTGGACGCGCGTCAGTTACAGGCCTGCCTGGTGGACAATCCGGCGCGACTCTATCGTTTCTAAGATCTTATTTAATAGAACGATATTTCTATTTATAGATTTTAAAGCCCGCGGCTGGAGTCGCCTTTGGCTCGCTTCAGGCGGTCGCGGCTGAGAGCATGCCGAGAAAGCACACAGTTTACGGTGCTTTTTAGAGCTATTTATCGCTGTTTGAGTGCGTGGTGACGCACTCTGCAGCATTTTTCAGGGTGTGAGCTGGGTGAAGCTGAAATGGCATTATTGAAATGACATTTCTATATGTTAGGCTTCAGCCTATTCGCGGCAGGCCTGACCTGCCCCTGGTGAAGTAGAACAACAAGGTCCGCACCATGAGTCGAAGCATCTCCCTGCCGGGCGCCTGGCTGCGTCCCTGCATCCTGCCCCTCGGCGCGACTGCGCCAGGTTTTCAGCTCCGCACCTCATTCGTCTTTTGCCTGGCGCCGCTGCCTGTGTCGGCCGCTGCCCGGCCGGCCCATGCCTATTTCGGTTCGACTGCCTGATCGGCCTGCCTGCCGATCGTCAAAACGGCGCCCCGGGTTTTGCGAGGCGCCACTGTGTAGAGAAGAAGAGCCAAGGCAGCAGTGCCGCGGCTATCAGGAAGCCCCAACGAGGATCGTCCCCATGATCGGCAAAATCACAAGAAAGCTAACCGCCAGTGCCCTGGTTGCCCTGGCCATGTCGACTCTCCCGGCTCACGCGGATGATTATCCGCAGGGCAACATCGGTTTCATCGTGCCGTTCCCGCCTGGCGGTGGCACCGATATCTCCGCGCGTCAGCTGACCCAGCAGATCGGTGAAAGCACCGGCTGGACCTTCGTGGTCGAGAACCGTCCCGGCGCCGGCGGCAACATCGGCCTGGCGCAGCTGGCCCGGGCCAAGGCCGATGGCCTCAGCCTGGCCATCGGCCAGACCTCCAACCTGGCGGTCAACCCCAGCCTGTACAAGGACATTCCCTACGACCCGCTGAAGGACTTCCGCCAGATTGCGGTGATCTCCACCCAGCCGATGGTCATCGTTACCCGCAGTGATTCGCCGATCAAGGATCTGCCCAGCTTCCTCGCCGATGCCAAGGCCGAGCCGGGTAGCCTGCTGTTCGGCACGCCGGGCTCGGGCACCGTGGCTCATCTGTCGCTGGAGCTGCTGCAGAGCAAGGCCGGCATCGAGCTGACCCATGTGCCGTACCCGGGCATCGCCCAGGCCATCAGTGACGTGATGGGGGGCGTGGTCGACATCTACATCGGCAGCATGCCCAGCGTCCTGCCACATATCCGCGCCGGCTCGCTGCGGCCGCTGGCCGTGACTTCGGCGCAGCGCAGCCCGATCCTGGCGGACGTGCCGACGGTGGCCGAGAGCGGCTTCGCCGGCTTCGAGACCGCCGACTGGAAAGCCGTGGTCGGCCCTGCCGGGCTCTCCGACGAGCGTGTTGCCCAGCTCAATCAGGTGATCAATGAAGCCCTGCGTTCGGACAAGGTGCGCAAGGCCATGGAAGCCGAGGGCAGCACCGTGCTCAACGAAGACAGCGCCTACTTCACCACTTTGCTGGGTGAGGAAATCGAGCGCTGGCGCGAAGTGATCAAGGTCTCCGGCGCCACCGTCAACTAAGGCTGCAACTGCCGGGGGCTGCCCGTCTAGCTCCTGGCCTTTCGAGGAATTCGCAATGTCACAGCGTAACTATCAGGACGCGATCAGCGGCCTGCTGATTGCGGTGTTCGGCGTGGTGATCGCGCTTTACGCGGTCAACCACTACAACATCGGCAGCATTCAGCGCATGGGCCCGGGCATGTTCCCGGTGGCCATGGGCAGCGTGCTGGCGGTGCTCGGCGCGTTGCTGGCCCTGTTCGCCTGGCTGCGTCCGGGGCTGCGCGAGGGCAT
Source organism: Pseudomonas spartinae (assembly GCF_965197125.1). Taxonomy (NCBI): domain Bacteria; kingdom Pseudomonadati; phylum Pseudomonadota; class Gammaproteobacteria; order Pseudomonadales; family Pseudomonadaceae; genus Pseudomonas; species Pseudomonas spartinae. The sequence continues at coordinate 295,722 of NZ_CBDAMB010000002.1, read as the reverse complement.
GCCGGTGCAGTGGCGCCCGGCGCTGCTGGTGCTTGGCGCCATCGCGTTCTTCGCGCTGGCGGTGACCTACTCCGGCCTTATCCCGGCCGTGCTCTGCGTGGTGCTGATCTCCTCTATGGCCGATCGCAAGACCCGCGCGAAACAGGCGTTGCTGCTCAGCGCCGCGCTGGCGCTGCTCGCTTACCTGATCTTCCAGCTCGCGCTGGATATGAACTTCGACCTGTTCTGATAGGTGCCGGAATGTCCTTCGCTGACAATCTGCTGATCGGCATGGAGACCGCCTTCTCCTGGTACAACCTGTTCTATTGTTTCGTCGGAGTGTTCATGGGCACCCTGCTCGGGGTGATTCCGGGCATTGGCGTGCTGGCGGCCATCTCCATGCTGTTCCCGATGACGTTCCACCTGGAACCCACCGCCGCGCTGATCATGCTCGCCGGCATCTGGTACGGCACCAGCTACGGCGGCAGCACGGCTTCGATCCTGCTCAACGTGCCGGGCACGCCGTCCAGCGCGGTAACCTGCCTCGACGGCTACCCGATGGCGCAGCAAGGGCGCGGCGGTGTGGCGCTGCTGATGACCACCGTGGCGTCGTTCTTCGGCGGTTCGTTCGGCATCATCCTGCTGATGAGCCTGGCCTCGACCATCAGCCACTACGCCCTGAGCTTCTCCTCGGCGGAGTACTTCGCGTTGATGCTGCTGGGCCTGGTGGCGGCCTCGAACATTTCCGGCGGCTCGCTGCTCAAGGGCCTGATCATGGTGGCCTTCGGCATCCTCTTTGGCACTGTCGGCAGTGACATCTATACCGGCACGCGGCGCTTCGATTTCGGCGTGCTCGACCTGGCCGACGGCATCAATCTGGTGGCGCTGGCCATGGGGCTGTTCGGTGTCGCCGAGGTGATCGCCAGCATCGGCAAGGTCGACGGCGGCCAGGTCGATCGCAAATCCCTGCGTCTGGCGGCGATGAAGCCCACCCGTGACGACCTCAAGCGCTCCTGGTGGCCGATGTTGCGTGGCTCGAGCATTGGTTCGTTCTTCGGTACGCTGCCGGGCACTGGCCCGTCCATCGCGGCGTTTCTCGCCTATGCCACCGAGCGTCGTCTGGCCCGTGAGCCGGAGCGTTTCGGCAAGGGCGCCATCGAGGGCATCGTCGCGCCGGAGTCGGCCAACAATGCGGCCGACCAGACCGCCTTCATCCCCACCCTGGCATTGGGCATCCCCGGCAGTGCGACCATGGCGCTGATGCTCGGTGCGCTGATGATCCATGGCATCGCCCCCGGCCCCCAATTGATGACTGACCAGCCGTCGCTGTTCTGGGGCCTGGTGATCAGCTTCTGGATCGGCAACCTGCTGCTGGTGATCCTCAACGTGCCGCTGATCGGCCTCTGGGTGCGCCTGCTGATGGTGCCTTACCACCTGCTGTTCCCGGCGGTGCTGATGTTCGTCTGCATCGGCACCTACAGCGTCAACCACAGCGCCTTCGACGTGCTGGTGGTGACCCTGTTCGGCGCCTTCGGCTACGCCATGCGCGTGCTTGGCTTCCCTGCCGCGCCGCTGCTGCTGGGTTTCGTCCTCGGGCCGATGATGGAGGAGCACTTCCGCCGCGCCATGCTGCTGTCGCGTGGGGATTTCATGACCTTTGTCGAGCGGCCGATCAGCGCCACCGTGCTGGCCTTTACCGTCCTGGTGTTGCTGCTGGGCTTGCGCCCGCTGTTAATGGCCTGGCGCAAGCCCCGCTCGGCCTGACCACCTGGTGTTTTACGACTGCCGGCTATACATCCGGCATTCGGCCAGCAGCGCCAGCAGGTTCGGGTCACGCTCCTTGGCCTTGAGGAAGACCACGCCGATATGCTGCTGCAGGTGGTACTTGGCCTGCAGCGGGATCAGTTTCACCCGGTTTTCGTACACCGCCGCCACGCGCCCGGGTAGCAGGGCATAGCCGACGCCTGAGCTGACCATGCTGAGCAGGGTGAAGATGTCCTTGACCTGCATCGCCACCTTGGGCTCGAAACCGGCCTGCTGGAACACCCGCTCGCCGTCGCGGAAGGTGGCGTAACCCTGGGTCAGGGTGATGAAAGTGTCGTTGCGCAGGTCGGCCAGGTCGACTTCGGTGTGATCGGCGAAGGGCGAGTCGTTGGGCGCGGCGAGAAAGATGTCGTCGGAGAACAGCGCCAGCTGTTCGCAGTCCGGGTCGCTGATGCTGTCGTCGAGGGCGATCAGAATCGCGTCCAGCTCCATGTTCTTCAGCTTGTACAGCAGGTCGACGTTGGAGCCGAGCACCAGGTCGATGTTCAGCTCGCTACGGCGCAGCTTCAGGCCCATGATCAGTTGCGGCACGGTCTTCACCGTCAACGAGTAGAGCGCGCCGAGCTTGAAGCGTTCGGCGCCGAAGCCGGCTGCCTCACGGGTCAGGCGCACCATCTCCTGAGCGTCGTGGATCAGCTTCTGGGCTTTCTCTTCCAGCACATAGGCGCTCTCCAGCGGAATCAGGTTGCGCCCCTCGTGCTTGAACAGTGGGCAGCGCAGCGCGCTTTCCAGCGAATGGATGGCGCGGTGCACGCTGACGTTGCTGGTTTGCAGTTCGCTGGCAGCACGCGCCAGATTACCGCTGCGCATGAAGGCCAGGAAAACCTCCAGCTTCTTCAGGGTCAGTTCTTCATCGATCAGCATCGGCCAGTCCTTTTTCAGCGATGGCTGATTGTGCCGTATCCGCGTGGCGCGGCGGGGTGCGACTTTGGTTGCAGGGCCGTGGTGTCGGGAACGCCTCTTTATCTGTAATCCTAATAATGCTGATGTGATCAGTGGTCGGGGCCGCCGTATCAGCAGTCCAGTGATGACGGATTTCGCTTCTCTGCCTGCGATATCAGACCTGAAAGCCCTGCAGCCTTGATGCGCGGTGAGCTACCGGCACTACCCATCGGCGAGGCCATGGGATATTCGCGCTGGATGACGTGACGCTCAGCCTGGGGCGTCAACCAGCCTCCTCACAACCTGACACAGGAACACGCGCATGCAACTGATCTACGCCGCCGCTTCACCCTTCGCCCGCAAGGTTCGTGTGCTCGCCCATGAGACCGGCCTGCTGGAACGTATCGAGTTGCTCGACACCGCCGTACTGCCGACCACGCTCAACGAGCGGGTCAATGCGCTCAATCCGCTGGGCAAGATTCCGGTGCTGCTGAACGGAGAAGGCGAGGCGCTGTACGACAGCCGAGTGATCTGCGAGTACCTCGATACCCTGCATCAGGGCCAGAAGCTGCTGCCGGACGGGGCTTCGCGCTGGCAAGTGCTGCGCCTGGCCGCGCTGGCCGATGGACTGATGGATGCGGCCCTGCTAGCGCGTTACGAGCGCGGTGTGCGTCCGGAGCAACTGCAGTGGGCGGCCTGGCTGGATGGCCAGTTGGGCAAGGTGCAGCGCGCCCTGGCCGAGCTGGAGCGCCAGGCCGCGCAGTTGCAGGGGCCGCTCGACCTGGCGCAGATCGGTGTGGCCTGCGCCCTGGGCTATCTGGATTTTCGCTTTGCCGACCTCGACTGGCACGCCGCGCATCCGCGCCTGACCGCCTTCCAGCAGGCTTTCGCTCTGCGCGCGTCGATGCAGGCCAGCGAGCCGGTGTGAGCTTTTGTGCTCCGGCGCTGCCTTCCCGGCAATGTGCCGGCGTCCTGCTAGGCTGCATTTGGGGGGGGCGTTCTTGAGGTTGCCCGCTACCGTCCGTCGGCGGAACGAACAGTGGTGTGCTCATTTTTTGCCCTCTCGGCATGCTTCTGGCGCCCGCTTGTGGTGCGCCTTTGTTGTTGATATCAAAGGGCTATCTCAAGTGGGATGTCCGTCACATCGGGTTTCGCCGTTAATTTGACTGATTTTCGTGGTGTTCGATTTTGCGTACATCGAATGATCAAAAAATTGACATATCAAGGGCCGGTTGATTCAATGCGCAGGCTTTTTGATGTCAAGTTTCTCCTTGGTTCCCGTCTGTTGGGGCCGGTTTCCTGACGTTGTGGGGGAAGTATCATCATCGGCTTCTATCAAGCAGTAAGCGCGCATGCGCTATTTCAGTGCAGTGGGTTATGCAGGTGAAGTTCTCAACGGGAATTGCCAGACTTTTCGGTCTGGCCTTAGCATTTTTCGCTTCTACGCCATTTGCCCAACCTGCCAGCGTGGCCTTCTGGTACGCCGATCAGTTGCCCCTGCCTGAGTTGTCGCAGTTCGAGTGGGTGGTCGTCGAACCGGACCATGTATCGCCAGGCGATCTTGCTTACCTCCAGAAGCAGGGCAGTGAGGTCTTCGCCTACCTGTCCATTGGCGAGTTCGCCGGTGATGTTGCCCAGGCTGGTTTGAGCGAGGCCACCAGCGCTGTGCGCAACGATGCCTGGAACAGCCAGGTCATGAACCTGGCCTCGCCGGTATGGCGTGAACATCTTTTCAAGCGCGCCAGTACCCTGCGCCAGCAGGGTTACACGGGCCTTTTCCTCGACACGCTGGACAGTTTCCAGCTGCAAGCACAGGACCTTCAGGGTAGCCAGCGTGAGGCGCTCAAGAGCCTGCTGAGCGAACTGCATCGGCGTGAACCGACACTCAAGTTGTTCTTCAACCGTGGTTTCGAGGTACTGCCGGAACTGCCGGGCGTTGCCTCCGCGGTCGCCGTCGAGTCCATTTATGCGGGTTGGGACGCGGGCGGTGGTTACAAGGAGGTTTCGCAGGGGGATCGTGACTGGTTGTTGCCGCGCCTCGATGCGGTGCGCAAACAGGGTGTTCCAGTGGTGGCGATCGAGTATCTGCCGCCCGAGCAGCGCGAACAGGCACGCAAGCTGGCTACGCGCCTGACCCAGGAGGGCTTCATTCCCTATGTAACGTCCCCGGCGCTGGATGCCATCGGCGTTGGCGGCGTGGAAGTCCAGCCTCGGCGTATCGCGCTGGTCTACGATGCGCGCGAAGGTGAGCTCGAAGATAACCCGGGGCACGTGCACCTGGGCGGTTTGCTCGAGTATCTGGGCTACCGGGTCGACTATTGGCCGGCCGACACCACGTTGCCGCAGCGTCCTCTGAAAGGGCTCTACGCCGGTATCGTGGTGTGGATGACCAGCGGCTCGCCAGTGGATCGCGATTACTTCGAGAACTGGTTGGGCCAGCGACTCGATGAGCAGGTACCGCTCGCCTTTATGGCTGGGATGCCCACCGAAAACGACAGCCTGCTGGACCGTCTGGGCATTCGCACGCGTTCGCAGCCGGTCGGCCAGGATGCTGTGCTGCTGTCCCATGACGCTGCGCTGGTCGGTGGCTTCGAAGCTCCGCTGCGCTTGCGCACGCGGGATGTCCCGCCGCTGACCGTAACCGCCCCCGAGCGTACCCAGGCCGCGCTTTCCCTGCAGAGCGATGACCGGGTCTATGTGCCGGTGGCGACCGGGGACTGGGGCGGCTATGCGTTGGCGCCTTATGTGTTCGAAGAGGGGCTCGATCATCGGCGCTGGGTGCTCGATCCCTTTGCCTTCATTTCCCGTGCCTTCAAGCTGCCGGCGTTGCCGCGTCCCGATACCACGACGGAGAACGGCCGCCGCATCGCCACCGTGCATCTGGATGGCGATGGCTTCGTGTCCCGCGCCGAAGTCCCCGGCTCACCTTACTCGGGTATCCAGGTACTTGAGGATTTCATCAAGCCATACCCACTGCTGACCTCGGTGTCGGTGATCGAGGGCGAAGTCGGCCCACGCGGCATGTACCCGCATCTTTCGCGCGAGCTGGAACCCATCGCCCGCGAGATCTTCGCCAACCCCAAGGTCGAGGTCGCCAGTCATACCTTCAGTCACCCGTTCTTCTGGCAGCCGGAAAAGGCTACGAAACGGGAGAACTTCGAGGCGGAGTACGGCTACATGATGGCCATCCCGGGGTACAAGACGCTGGACATGCAGCGCGAGGTCGTCGGCGCGCGTGACTATATCAATCAGCGCCTGACCACCCCGAAGAAGCCAGTGAAGATGATCTTCTGGTCCGGCGATGCCATGCCCAGCGCCGAAACCATCAAGCTGGCCTATGACAGCGGGCTGCCGAACGTCAACGGCGGCAACACCGTACTGACCAAGGCCTATCCCTCGCTGACCGGGCTCTATCCGCTGATCCGACCGACCACTGGCGGTCTGCACTTCTATGCCCCGGTGATCAACGAGAACGTCTACACCAACCTGTGGACCGGGCCGTACTACGGCTTCCGTGACGTTCAGGACACCTTTGCACTGACTGACAGTCCGCGCCGCCTGCGTGGCTTCCACCTCTATTACCACTTCTACTCGGGGACCAAGCAGGCCTCCATCCGGGCCATGCGCCAGATCTACCAGACCATTCTCGATGGCCAGCCGCTGTCGTTGTGGATGAGCGATTACATCAAACGGGTCGAGGGGCTGTACCGCGCGAGTCTGGCCATGCGCAGTGACGGAACCTGGCAGGTCAAGGGCCTGGTGGGCATGCGCACGCTGCGTCTCGATCCTTCCCTGGGCTGGCCTGATCTGGCTCGCTCCCAGGGGGTTGCCGGTGTGCGTGATCTAGCACAGGGGCGTTATGTCCACCTGACCGGCGCCGATGCGGTGCTGGCGTTGCGTGAGACCCGTGACCCGCGTCCTGCGTTGGAAGAGGCCAATATTCCACTGACCGGCTGGCGTTATCTGGATGACAAGCGCGTGACGTTCTCTTTCCAGGGTGAGTTCCCGCTCAGTTTCAGCGTGCGCTCGGCCGGAGCGTGCCACGTGACGGCGGGGGGCGGCCGGTTCAGCGGTACGCATGACAATGGCGTATGGCATTTCGAATTGCCGATGAGGCAGGTGAGCGATGCACAACTCGTCTGCAACTAAGAAGAACGTACCGCGTACGCGCTTGCTTAACCCCTGGATGATCCTGCTGGTTGCCGGGTTCGTGGTGGCCTTGCTGGCGCTGTCCTACAAGAGCGAGGAGGTGTTCCTGCCGAGCGCGGACGATACGCCGGACGCCGTCGCCATCAGCTATACCGAACTGCTGATCAAGGCTCACCCGGAAGACGACAAGCTCAAGCTGCGCCTGATCGATCAGCTGATCCAGGTCGGTGACTTCACCCGTGCTCGCGAGTACCTCGAACAATTGCAGGGGCGCCTGCTGGCCGTTACCCCCTTCTACTCGGCGATGCTCGATGTGCTGCGTGCCCAGGCAGACCCTGAAGGGATCAGCGACGAGCAGCGCGCCGCGCTGGTAGACGAACTGCGTAGCCTGAAAATCGCCGATCTGGACAATGGCATGCTGGAGCGCCTGGCGCGCTACTCGCTGGAAATCGGCGGGCTGGATGTCGCCGTAGTGGCGTACCGGGAGCTGGCCGAGCGCGACAGCGAGCGGCGCAAGCACTGGCTGGACGAGGCGGCGATCTGGAGTCTGGCCAATAACGACCAGAGTGGCGCGGCGCAGATCTACCAGCAGCTGGCGACCGAAGAAAGCGACCAGCAGGCGCGCATGGGCTACCTGCGAGAAGCGTTCGATGCCCTGCTTGCGGCGGGTCATCCCGATCAGGCGGCGCAACTGCTGGCTCAGCACCTGGACGAACTCGACGCGCAACAGGCATCCCTCGACTGGCTGGCAGCCGGTGTCGATGCTGCCCAGGGTGGGCTCCGTTATGACCTGGCGGAGACCTTCATTCAGCGCTGGCTCAGCCTGAAGAGGGATGACCCGCGTGCACTGACCGCCGATTTCCACCTCAGCCTCGCCTCCGGTGCGGTCGACCGGGCGTGGCAGTTGGCGCCTGAACTGCTGGCGCTGACGCCCGATGACTATGACATGGTGGCGGAAGTTGCGCGCCTGGCCGAGTGGACCGGGCACACCCAGCAGGCGCTGAGTTACTGGATGCAGATGCTGGCGCAACGTGAAGATCCGGAGCTGCGTGACCGGGTCTGGCGTTATGCCCTGCAACTGTTCGATTTCGATCAGGTGATCGCAACGCTTTCCACTATCGAGGCGCATCGGCAGATGAGCGATGTGGAAATCGATACCCTGGTCTACAGCCATGAAACCCGAGGCACTCCAGAGCAGGCTGAAGCCTGGCTGCGGGCCTACCTGCAACGCTATCCCAACCATCTGTTCGCGCGTCAGCGCCTGCGCATGCTGCTGGAAAACACTCAGCAGTTCAGGAAAGAGGTCGAGCAGTGGCAGGCCCTGGCTGCCCGCGGGCCGCTGACGATCAAGGAGCGTATCCGCTGGGCCAAGGTGCACTGGAATCTGTTCGAGCCGGACCAGGCCTGGCAGGTACTGACGGCGGCCGACTCACCCGAGGTCGACGATCCCGAGTTCTGGAAGCTGCGCGCCAATCTGGCCTGGGAGCTCGAACAGGATGCAGAGGTGCGCGCTTCGTACGATCATCTGCTGAGCCTCAACGTGGCGCTGGGCCTGGAGGATGAGGACCGCCTGATTCGTCTGTACTGGGATCTCGATCCCAAACGTTCCCTGCAGATTCTGGTCGATAGCTGGCAGCGCACCGGCAGGGTCACGCGTCTGATCGTCGCGCTGCAACTGGCCGAGACGTTGCGTGACTGGGACACCTTGAGATCGCTGCTGGCCGACGCGGAGAAGTCGCCCAACGGACGCGACAACTCGCAGTACTGGATTGCCCGGGCCGCGCTGGCCTCCCAGGACGGCAATTACGACCAGGCACAGGCCTACTACAAACAGGCCCTGGCACTGTTCCCCGACGACAATCTGGTGCGTCAACGCATCCTGTGGTTCTACATCGACAACGCGCAGCGGGACTCGCTGGCGCAACTGTTGCCGGAATGGCGCGCCCGGGCCGTCACGGACAGCCGGCTGTGGTTGCCCTATGCCACCGGCTACATGTTGCTCAACAACACCCAGGAAGCCTTGCGCTGGTTCCGTCAGCACCTCAAGTCCAATCCAAGCGATCGCCTGGTGCTCGCGGCCTATGCCGATGCTGCCGAGGCCGCTGGCTACGAGGACCTGGCCTGGCGTCTGCGCCGCCAGCTGCTGCGTGACTTCAATCTGCAGCGTGTCACCTCGACCCCCGAGGGTTATGCCATGTACCTGCGTCTGCTGGCTGGTTCGCAGGGTACGCTGACTTCACTGGCACAGGCCAAACGTCTGTGGAACGGCGAGCCGGCGACGTTGCAGCTATGGTTCGAACATTTCCTCGAGCGCCTCGACGCTGGTAACCAGTCGGCGCTGAAGGACGACTGGCTGGCCTGGGGCGCGGCACGCGGTCTGAAAGCCGGCAACTATGACGAGATCCAGCAGGCGCTGCGCAACGACAACCACGCGCAGATGCAGCGCCTGCTCGAGCATGGCGGGCTCGATGCCGCGCATACGGTGGAAGTACTCTCGCGTCTCGGTCATGAGGGTGAGGCACTGGCCTCGGGGCTCAGCAGTCAGGGCGATGAGCAACCCGATTCGATTCGCCAGCAATTGCTCTACCAGACCACCGGGATGCTCGAGAGCTCACCGCAGGGCCTGCAACTTGGCTGGCGCAAGACGGACTACGGCGACCTCGACTTCAAGGGACCGCGCCTGCAGGTGGCCCGTCACCTGGGTGACGACTGGTATGCCGATCTGCAGCTCGAGCAGGGGCGCTACAACAGCTCGAACCTGAACAGCGCGGTGCTCGGCAACGAGCGCAACGTCAAGCTGGAAGCGCGCCGCAAGTTGGATGATGGCGACCTGCGCTTGATCGTCGACAGCAGCCTGCGTGACGACTATGACCGCCACGGCCTGGGTATCGAGCGCAGCTGGCGCCTGAGCTCGCGTGATGAACTGGGGTTGGCTTTCGACTGGCATCGTGAGGCCGAGGACACCGGCCTGCTGCGTGCTTTGGGCATGCGCGATGGCGTGCGTCTCAGAGGGCAACATGGTTTCTCTGCGCGTGACCAGTTGACCTGGTCGCTGACGCACAATCGCTATAGTTCCAGGCAGGGCGACGCCATTGGCAGCGGCCAAGGCGCATCGCTGGAATGGGGCCACATGGTGTTCTTCGATGACCCGTCCTGGTTGCTGCGTTCCGGTGTGGATTACCAGCGCAACAGCGCGAAGAGCACGGTTGCCGATGATCTGCTCAGTGCCAATGGCGGTGCCTACATTCCGTTCGACGATGATCCCGAGGCGACGATTCGGGGCGACGAACTGCTGCAGAGCCGCTATGGCCAGCTTTATGTCGCCAGCACCTGGCGTCGTGGCTTCCCTGGCGCCCTGAACAGAACCCGGCCGCAGTTCACCTGGATGATCGACACCGTCGCTGGCTGGCAGTGGACGGAGCGGCAATTCAACTACGGCATTAACGTTGGCGTCGGCGTCGAACTGTTCGGCGACGATGAATTGGCCCTGACCCTGGGTTACCAGTCCGCGCCCAGAGGCGGGGAAGGTGATCCCGGTGGTTCGCTCGGTATTACCTACAGCACCCGTTTCGGGCGCTAAGCAAGGATTCTCAAAGGAGGAATGAAGATGCAAAGCATACGTTGCCTGGCCCTGGTGGCCATTGCACTGGTCGTCGCGGGTTGCTCCAGTTTCAGCGGCGGTGGTAGTTCAACCTTGTCACGTGATGCCTCGTGGGGCGTCGCGCCGCTGGTCAACTTCGCGCAGGCGCCGCAGGCTGGCGAACGCGCCGAGCAGATCCTGATCAGCATCCTGGCTGAACAAGGCGTAACCCCGCTGATGTACCCGCAGCAACCGCAGAAGGACCTGCTGCTGCAGGACGACCGTGAGCGTCAGAGCCAGGCGCTGGCCTGGGCGCGTGAGCAGAAGCTGGCTTACGTGATCACCGGCAGCGTGGAAGAGTGGCAGTACAAGAACGGCCTGGACGGCGAGCCGGCAGTCGGCATCAGCCTGCAGATTCTTGAGCCGGCTACCGGGCGTGTGGTCTGGAGCTCCAGCGGCGCACGTGCCGGCTGGTCGCGTGAGAGCGTTGCGGGTGCTGCCCAGAAGGTTCTGCGCAAGCTGGTAGGTAACCTCGACTTCGAGTGATAACGATGCAGTCTGCCCATAAGGATTTCAATCTTGCGCCAAGGGCCAGCGGTCGCGTTTCCTGGTGGGAAACTTCGCTGCTGACGCTCCTGGCCCTCGGTTTCGGTTACTGGTTGTCGCCGGCTGACCCGCTGCTCGTGGCAGCGTCATTCCCCTGGATGATCCTGGTACCGATACTGCTCGGCGTGCGCTACGGATTCCTGCAAGGGCTATTCAGTGCGGCGCTGCTGATCGCCGCGCTATTCGTGCTGCGCATCGCAGGGCACGAGTTGTATGCCGATACACCCGCCTCCTTCATCGTGGGCATGCTGCTGTGCAGCATGCTGGTCGGCGAGTTCCGCGATATCTGGGAACGGCGCCTGGAGCGTCTGAGCCTGGCCAACGAATACCGCCAGTTGCGTCTCGACGAGTTCACCCGTTCCCACCATATCCTGCGCATCTCCCATGATCGCCTGGAGCAACGCGTGGCGGGCAACGACCAGAGCCTGCGCAGCTCGCTGCTCGGCCTGCGCCAGCAATTGCGTGCGCTGCCGGGGGATCAGGATGCGCTGAAGTCGCTGGCCGATACGGTGCTGTCATTGCTCGGCCAGTACGGTTCGCTAAGGATCGCGGGGCTCTATCGGGTCATCGACAACCAGCGTATCGCGCCACAACCGCTGGCCGTGCTGGGCGAGATGGGCGAGCTCAAGGGCAACGACATCCTGTTGAAACAGTGTCTGGAACGTGGCGAGCTGGTCAGTGTGCGCTCCGAGGTGCTCGACCGCGGCGAGGGTGCGCGTCACTCGGTGTTGCAGGCCTGTGTGCCGCTGATCGATACCGAGGATCGCATCCTGGCGGTGCTGGCCATTCAGCAAATGCCGTTCTTCATGTTCCATGAGCGCAGCTTCAGCCTGCTGGCCATCCTCGCCGGGCATATCGCCGACCTGCTGATGAGCGATGCGCAGGCCCTGCAGCTGCCGGATGCCGATGCCCAGCAGTATTCGCAGCTGCTCAAGCGCTCGCTCACCGATGCACGTGACCACCGCCTGCCCGCCAGTCTCTTCGCCTTCGAGCTGGCCGAGGACACTGGCGAGGAGGTCCAGCGTCTGCTCGAGAGCAGTCAGCGTGGCCTGGACGTGCAACTGAAGGTCATCAACGGGCGCGGCAGTCGCCTGGTGCTGGTGTTGCTGCCGCTGACCTCGGGTGAAGGCTCCAAAGGCTATCTGGTGCGTCTGAAACAGCTCTTTGCCGAACGCTTCGGCCAGGGACGCGAGCTGGAGTCCCTGGGCGTGCAGACCCATCAGTTCCTCTTCGAGGGCGGCGCCGAGCGTGATGCGCTGCGCCATTTCCTGTTCAACGAGTGTGCCCTGAATGATCAGCAAGTGGCTGTTTAGCGGCGCCGCGCTGCTCGAACTGGGCAGTTGGGCCAGTGCGGTCAGCGATCTGCCGGCACACCAGGCCGCGCTGTTGTATGCCTCTGCCCATGGCCTGGGCAGCGCCATGCTGACAGCTGGTATCTGGCTGTTGCTGCCTCGGCGCTATCGCTTTCCGTTGCCCTGGAGCCCGCTGTTCATCTTCAGCCTGTCGTTCTTCATTCCGCTGATCGGCATGATCGGCGTGGCCCTGGCCCTGTTCCCCGCGCTCTACCTGCCGCGCAAGCGCAAGGTCCAGCCCTGGGAGGCGACAGCAGTACCCGACCTGCCTTTTCGTCCTCGGGAGCGTACGCGCGAGCTGATGTTCAACGATGGCGGCCTGCAGGACGTGCTGCGCCATGCGCAGGACCCGGACCAGCGTCTGACGGCGATCTTCGCCACGCGGCGCATGCGCAGCAAGGAAGCCATCCCGATTCTCAAGCTGGCGCTGCGTGATCCGTCCGATGACGTGCGGCTGCTGGCCTACTCCATGCTCGATCAGCGTGAAAGCCGCATCAACCAGCGTATCGAGCAGGCGCTGGCAAGCATGGAAACCACCAAGGCCGACCGCAAGTTTGCCCAGCATGGCCAGCTGGCGCGCTGGTACTGGGAGTTGGCCTACGTCGGCCTGGCCCAGGGCAGTGTGCTCGAGCACGTGCTGCAGCAGGCATGGAGCCATGTCGGCAGCGCGTTGCAAGGCGAGCCCAGTGGCGAGCTGCACCTGCTGGCCGGGCGGATTGCCATGGAGCTGGGCAACCTGGACGAAGCGTCTGCGCAGTTCGAGCAGGCGGCGCAGACCGGTACGGGCCCCGCGCAGCTGGCGCCCTATCAGGCCGAGATCGCGTTCCGCCGACAGCGTTACGACGACATCCCGCAGATGCTGGCCAGCATGCCGGCCGACATGTTGCAACGTCCCCCCTTCGCGGCATTGGCAAGATACTGGCTATGACTGAGAAAACTCCTGTTCCCGACGTGCCGAGCGTCGATGTCTGCCTGTTGCTCGAAGGTACCTGGCCATACGTGCGTGGCGGCGTTTCCAGCTGGATCAACCAGCTGATTCTGGGCTTGCCGGAACTGACCTTCTCGGTGCTGTTCATCGGCGGCCAGAAAGAGGCCTACGGCAAGCGCCACTACGCCATTCCTGACAACGTCGTGCACATCCAGGAGCACTTCCTCGAGGACGCCTGGAGCGCCATGCCTGCGACCAGCTCGCGGGCGACGCCGGAGCTCGCCGAGCTGATGATGGACGTGCACCGCTTCCTGCACTACCCGGACGAGCCGGGCCGCGAGCAAGGCGATGCCTTCGTCGATACCCTGGCGGTGGGACGCATCGGCCGCGAGGCGTTCCTGCAGAGCCGGGCCAGCTGGGACGCCATCGTCGATGGCTACACCCAGCACTGCGCCGACCCTTCGTTCGTCAACTACTTCTGGACCCTGCGCTCCATGCAGGCGCCGCTGTTCATGCTCGCCGAGGTGTCCAGAAGCCTGCCGCGGGCGCGCATGCTGCATTCGATCTCCACCGGTTATGCCGGCCTGCTCGGCAGCGTGCTGCAGCGCCGCTGGGGTTGCCACTACCTGCTCAGCGAACACGGCATCTACACCAAGGAGCGCAAGATCGACTTGGCTCAGGCGGGCTGGATCGCCGAGAGCCCGGACGAGCGCCTGAGCACCGGCCTGGATGCGGAGGTGAGCTACATTCGCCGCCTGTGGATCCGCTTCTTCGAGCGCATCGGCCTGATCACCTACCGCTCGGCACATTCGATCATCGCCTTGTACGAAGGCAATCGGCTGCGTCAGGTCAGCGATGGTGCGCCGGCCGAGCGTACCCGGGTCATTCCCAACGGCATCGACCTCGACAGCTGGGACCAGGCGCTGGCCAACCGCCCCGAGGGCGTACCTGCGGTAGCGGGGCTGGTCGGGCGCGTAGTGCCGATCAAGGACGTCAAGACCTTCATCCGCGCCATTCGCGGGGTGGTCAGTGTCATGCCGGAGGCCGAAGGCTGGATCGTCGGTCCGGAAGAGGAAGACCCCGACTATGCCGCCGAATGCCATAGCCTGGTGGCGAGTCTCGGCCTGCAGGACAAGGTGCGCTTTCTCGGTTTCCGCCAGGTGCGCGAGGTCGTCCCGCAGCTGGGCGTGATGGTGCTGACCTCGATCAGCGAAGCGCAGCCGCTGGTGGTGCTGGAAGCCTGGGCGGCCGGTACGCCGGTGGTGACCAGCGATGTCGGCTCCTGTCGCGAGCTGGTCGAGGGCTCCAGCGCGGAGGATCGACAGCTCGGTACGGCCGGCGAGGTGGTGGCGATTGCCGACCCCCAGGCCACTTCGCGGGCCATCCTTTCCCTGTTGCGCGATCCGCAGCGCTGGCACGCCGCCCAGGCGGTCGGGCTCGAGCGCGTGCGGCGTTACTACACCGAAGAACTGATGCTCGCCCGTTACCGCGAGCTGTACCGCGAAGGCACGGAGAGCGCATAGATGGCAGGCATAGGTTTTGAACTGAGGAAGATCCTGTCCAAGGACTCCTACACCTCGACGATGCGTGCGTACCTGTATGCCGGCCTGATCAGCTCCGGCCCCTGGGTGCTGTCGATCATCAGCGTGATGCTCATCGGGGTGCTGAGCCTGGGGGCGGTGCTGCCGGAAACGCTGATCGGCCAGTTCCTGGTCACGGTGACCTACCTGATGGCCTCCTCGCTGATCCTGACCGGCGGCCTGCAGCTGTTCTTCACCCGCTTCGTGTCCGATCGTCTGTTCGAAAACCGTCTGGACATGATCCTGCCCAACTTGCTGGGCATCCTGCTGCTGGTGACGGTGTTCTCCGGGCTGCTGGCCATCGTCGTGCTGAGTCTGCTGTTCGACCAGGGGTTTTCCTACCGCCTGCTGGTGATGGCCAACTTCGTGGTGCTGTGCAACCTGTGGCTGGTGATCATCTTCCTGTCCGGGATGAAGGCCTACAACCGCATCCTCGGCGTGATGTTCCTCGGCTACTCGCTGATGGTGGCCTCGGCCTACCTGCTGCGTTTCCTCAACATCGACGGCCTGCTGCTGGGCCTGCTGATCGGCCACTCCAGCCTGTTGTTCATCTTCCTCTTCGACATCCTGCGCGAGTACCCCGCCGAGCGCCTGGTGGCCTTCGACTTCCTCAAGCGTCGCCAGGTGTTCGTCAGCCTGCTGCTGACCGGCCTCTGCTACAACCTGGGCATCTGGATCGACAAGTTCATCTTCTGGTTCAACCCGGCCACCTCGGAAGCGGTGATCGGCCCGTTGCGTGCTTCGATCCTCTACGACCTGCCGATCTTCCTCGCCTACCTGGCGATCATCCCCGGTATGGCGGTGTTCCTGGTGCGCATCGAGACGGATTTTGCCGAGTGGTACGAGCGTGTCTACGACGCCATCCGCGGCGGTGAAACCCTGCAGCACATCGGCTGGCTCAAGGAGCAGATGATCCTGGCGATCCGTCAGGGGCTGATGGAAATCTGCAAGGTACAGGGGCTGACGCTGGTGCTGTTGTTCCTGCTGGCGCCGCAACTGCTGTCGTGGCTGGGCATTTCCCACTACTACTTGCCGTTGTTCTACATCGACGTGATCGGGGTGAGCATCCAGGTTGTGTTCATGGCCCTGCTCAACGTGTTCTTCTATCTGGACAAGCGCGCCATCGTGCTCGAACTGTGCGTGCTGTTCGTGCTGGCCAACGGCGCGCTGACCCTGTTCAGCCAGATGCTCGGCCCGACCTTCTTCGGCTACGGCTTTACCCTGTCGCTGCTGCTGTGCGTGTTGCTGGGGCTGTACCGGCTCAATGACGCGCTGGAAGATCTGGAGTTCGAGACCTTCATGCTCGGTCGCTGATCAGGTCCCCTCGATAGCCCCGGGCAGGCCACGCCAGTGGCGCTGCCCACCTGCCTGCCGCCAGCTCGGCCACAAGGCCGTGCGGCGCATCCGTCAGCTCTCACGCCCCTGAGCCGCGCGTCTGATCGCGCGCAGAAGCCCCCAGCGATAGATCGAGGACGACAAAAGCTTGGTCGTCACTTATCATACGTCCTACAACTGCGCAGGCGGTTGTGAATCCCGGCGCCGCAGCCGGGCCTCATTCATTGTCCTGGGGCGGCGCCGCCGTCCCTCCTGACAGGAGAACGCCATGCTGAGTCTGACTGGCCACAATTACATCGGTGGTGAGCGCCGCGCCGCCGGCACCGTGCAGCACAAAAGCCTCGACGCCAGCAGCGGTGAAGCGCTGCCGTACACCTTTATCCAGGCCACGCCGGAAGAAGTCGACGCTGCCGCCCAGGCTGCCGCTGCCGCTTATCCGACCTACCGCAACCTGTCGGCCGTACGCCGTGCCGAGTTCCTCGAGGCGATTGCCGACGAAATCGATGCCCTGGGCAATGACTTCGTGGCCCTGGTCACCCGTGAAACCGCACTGCCGGCTGCCCGCATCCAGGGCGAACGTGGTCGTACAAGTGGCCAGATGCGTCTGTTCGCCAAAGTACTGCGTCGCGGTGACTTCTACGGTGCGCGCATCGACCGCGCCCTGCCGGATCGCCAGCCACTGCCGCGTCCGGATCTGCGTCAGTACCAGATCGGCGTTGGCCCGGTTGCCGTGTTCGGCGCCAGCAACTTCCCGCTGGCGTTCTCCACTGCCGGTGGTGACACCGCCTCGGCCCTGGCTGCCGGTTGCCCGGTGGTGTTCAAGGCGCACAGCGGCCACATGGCCACCGCCGAGTGCGTGGCCGATGCGATCATCCGCGCCGCCGAGAAAACCGGCATGCCCAAGGGCGTGTTCAACATGATCTTCGG
This sequence comes from Pseudomonas spartinae, assembly GCF_965197125.1. NCBI lineage: Bacteria > Pseudomonadati > Pseudomonadota > Gammaproteobacteria > Pseudomonadales > Pseudomonadaceae > Pseudomonas > Pseudomonas spartinae. The sequence continues at coordinate 278,580 of NZ_CBDAMB010000002.1, read as the reverse complement.
CGGCGGCGTTGGCGAGATCCTGGTCAAGCACCCGGCCATCCAGGCAGTCGGCTTCACCGGCTCGCTGAAAGGCGGTCGCGCCCTGTGTGACATGGCCGCTGCCCGCCCGCAGCCGATTCCGGTGTTCGCCGAGATGTCCAGCGTCAACCCGGTGATCGTCCTGCCAAGTGCCCTGAAGGTTCGCGGCGCCGCCGTCGCCAGGGAGCTGGCAGGCTCGGTGGTACTGGGTTGCGGCCAGTTCTGCACCAACCCGGGCCTGATCATCGGCATTCGCAGCGCCGAGTTCAGCGAGTTCGTCGCCGGCCTGGCCGACGCCATTGCCAGCCAGCCGGCGCAGACTATGCTCAATGCCGGCACCCTGCGCAGCTACACGGGCGGCCTGGCTCTGCTCAACGACCACGCCAAGGTCACGCACCTGGCGGGTAACGAGCAAACCGGCAACCAGGCGCAGCCGCAGCTGTTCAAGGCTGACGTGAGCATGCTGCTCGAAGGCGACCACCTGCTGCAGGAGGAAGTCTTCGGCCCGACCACCATCGTCGTCGAAGTCGCCGACAGCGCCGAGCTGAGCCGTGCCCTGCAGAGCATGCACGGCCAGCTGACCGCCACGCTGATCGCCGAGCGTGACGACCTGATCGCCTTCCGCGACCTGCTGCCGCTGCTGGAAGTCAAAGCCGGCCGTGTGCTGCTCAACGGTTACCCGACTGGCGTGGAAGTGTGCGACGCCATGGTCCATGGCGGCCCGTACCCGGCCACCTCCGACGCCCGTGGTACTTCGGTCGGCACCCTGGCGATCCACCGCTTCCTGCGGCCGGTCTGCTACCAGAACTACCCGGACGAAGTGCTGCCAGAAGCCTTGCAGGACGCCAACCCGCTGGGCATCCAGCGTCTGGTCGACGGCGTGCACAGCCGTGACGCGCTGAGCTGATCCGAGCGCTGTAACGAACAATGCCGCACCCTGGGGTGCGGCATTGTTCGTTCAGGCGACTGCAACCGTGCAGGCGTTGAGGCTGGGAATGATCTGAGGCGAGGCCGGTGGATCAATCACCACCGCCGCCGCCCCCATCGCCGCCCCCACTGTAGTCGAAGCCCCCGTCACTGAAACCTGAGCCGGAGTCCTGTCCGTTCAGGCCGCTGCGCTTTCTCTTGCGCGTTAGAGGCTTGGGACGTGAGCGTCGCCAGGAATAGATGAAGAGCACCACGAAGGCGACGGCGATCAGTAACAGAATGTCCATAAGTGCTCCTTGCAGGATCGGGCGCTCACATCCTATGGGGGAATGACGCGCGAAGTAAGCACTGAAAGACCGCTAAACGCGTGGAAAGCCGCACGATCTACAGATCACCCGCTCTCTACGCTGACTGACGGCCCGTGGCGATGGGGCAGGAATGCGAAGTGACGAGAGAAAAGGCCAGCGCGAAGTGCTCGCAATGATCAGTAGCACCGAAGTCAGCAGCGATCTGCTCATGTCATGAGCAGATCGCTGCTTGCAGGTCACCGTCCACAAACAACGGCCTATTTCAGACTTCCCTGGGTGGTGGGATCTGACGGCGGATGTGCCATGCCGTCGTCGATTTCGATGGACTGTTCGACCATCTGATGGATCAAGCCGGCCCGTACATCAGGCAGGTTGAGCAGCGAAGCCTTGCGGACTCTGGCCACCTCTTCCTCGGTATAGGGCTGGTAGTGCTCCGGCATGCTGGCACCCGCCATGCCGTTCTTGTCCAGCAACCAGTTGAGCAGGTCGGCCAACTGCGCATTGTTGAGCGCAGATTGCGACATGCCGGGTACGCGCACCAGGAACTCACGCCCGCCCTCGACCTTGAGGAAGTTGCCGACGAAACCCTTCATCTTCGGCGTGTCGTTGGCCTTGGAGCCGGTGCCATCGCTGAGATGGCAACCGGCGCATTGCAGTTGATAGTTCACCGGCGTGCTGTAGCCCGCTTGTGAAATAGGCTTCTGCGGTGCTTCGTTACCTGGCGCGTGCTTCTGATTCGGATCCGGAATGGCACGTGCCATGGCCTGTGGAAGGGCCATGGCAGAGGCCAGCGCAATGATCAGTGGCAAACGCATGGCAGTGCTCCTGGCTCAGATTGCCACGCCACGGATGATCGAGACCGTGCAGTGGTAAATGTGCGACTTGGCCGCGAGGCACCAGTTGACGTCGTTGTTGTTGAACGGTCGATACAGCGGTTCCTCACTGTCGTTGCGGGTACAGGCGCATTGGGCACAGCTGTGCTTACCGCAGCAGTCGTTGTAGGAAATGATGTAGTCCTTGCCGTCCGCCGGGTTGCGGCAGGTGCCGATCCAGGTCACCTGAGAGGCTTCGGTGCCCGGTGGGCAGGAGGTGACGGAGCCGCCGCAGCAGCTGCAGAGGAAACCGTCGATGGAGCAGTAGCGCCAGTAGTCGCAGCTATTGGGGTCGCCCGGATCACCGGCCTGCGGGTTTTCGGCGGCCAGGGCCTTGCTGGTGCGGTCGATGGGCAGCAGCACGGGCAGGGCGGCGCCGGCCACCATCATTGAGCCGAGGCGACCGAGGAAGTTACGCCGCGAGGTGGTGTCGGCCACGTGGCGAGTGGAGCGTTCGAACAAGCGATCTAGCAATTTCATGTCAGGGCTCCCTGGCTCAGTGGTTGTGCGCGCCGTGGGCGTGCTGGCTGTTGTGCAGGTACTGCTGGAGGGTGGCGCTGCCCAGGTGCTCGGTCTCGAACAGGCTGTCGAGGTGCTCGCGGGAGTTGACCAGGCCCTTGGCGCGCAGCACGCCGGCGTTATCGATCAGGGCGGCGTAGGGCAGCTTGCCGATCTGGTAGGTCATGCCCACTTCCGGGCCGACCACGTAGGTGGCGTCTTCGAGCTTGTGCTCGGCGATCAGCGCCTTCTGCGCGTCCATGTCACCGTCGCTGACGTAGATCACGTCGAGGCGATGAGCCTGTTCCTTGGCGATGGATTTGATCGACGGCAGCAACGACTTGCAGATCGGGCAGGTGGGCGAGAGGAAGAACAGCAACTGCGCCTTCTCGCCGGCATAGCCGAAGTTCACCGGGCGACCACTGCGGTCGGCAGCCGTCACTTGCGGGGCGGGCTCGTTGACGGCCACGCCCTTGTCGACCATCAGCGCGCCGGCGGGCGCCAGGCGGCCATGCAGCACGCCGATCTGGCGTACCAGGCCCATGACGGCGAAGGCCAGAGCGATCAGCAGGCACCACAGCAGAATGTTAGAAACGATCAGAGCTTCCATGATTCACCTTCCGATGAGTTTGAGCAGACGGGGACCGTTGGCCAGCAGGCCTTCGGCGGTGGCGTAGATGAGCAAGGCCACGGCACTGGCGGCGATGACGACGAAAGCGTCGAACAGGCCCAGGCTGCGGCTCAGTGGCGGCAGGCTCGCAACCAGCGCCAGACCTACCAGAACGGCATTGCGTGCCAGCAGCACCGGGCGGATTGGCTGAGCTTGCTCCGGGCCCGAGCAGCCGCAGTCGATATCGCGCCGGCCGCGCCACAGGTTGATGGCGATGGCCAGCGCGTAACTGGCCAGCAGTGCGGCGGCGCCGAGTGCCGCCAGGTGGCGAGTGGCCGGAACCAGCAGAGCGAAAGCCAGGGTGGCCTCGATCCAGGGCAGTGTCCGGGAAACCGGACGTACCAGGGCCGAAGGCAGCAACTGGTAATCCTCCAGCTGATTGGCGAAGCGGGCTGGCGCACGCAACTTGTGGGTCGCGGCGCTGGCCAGGATCACCGTCACGGTGAGCGCGGCGGTGATGATGAAGATCGGATCAGGTTGCATGGGGGCACCTCACCAGTGGCTGAGGATCTGAGTCGCGGTCTTTTGGATACCTTCCATGGTGCCGGTATGTTTGCCACTTTTCAGATCGAAGACTTCCAGGCCGCCGCTGATGTTGGTGCCGAGCAGCAGGGGCTTGTCGTCGTTGGTGGCGTTCAGGCTCCAGATCGGGTTGGGCGCCTCCAGTGTGCCGACACGTTTGTGCGTCTTGAGGTCGAAGGCCCAGATGACCGTGCTCGGGTCTTCCCATTTCATCGGCTCATGGGCGTCGTGCATCAACACGTAGAGACGATTGAGCTTGGGTGCCACGGTGATCAGTTGCCAGCCGCCCGGCGCCCAGCCAGCCTTCTTGTCGGCGGCGTCGGTCACCAGTTCCCAGGCTGGCAGAATCTTCGGCTTGTCGCCGGAGAAGTCCACGCCGCGCACGGTGCCGGTGGTGCTGACGAAGTAGTAGGTGTCGCCTACCGCGTAGGCGCGCTCCACCAGCTTCTCGGCGTTGGGGTCGAAGAAGGCGGTATTGCTGCGGGCGATCTCCTTGCCTTCGTCGTTCAGTGTCACTACCTGCAGGTTGCCATCACCGCAGAGGGCGGCGAAGCGGCGCTTGCCGACCGGGTAGTTGAGCACGCAGCCGGGCATCGCGATCTCGCCCGCAACGACCTTGGCCTTGCTATCCACCACGGTCACCGAGGTGGACGGGGTGAAGTTGAAGACGTAGACGAAGCGGTCATCGCTGCTGGTGCCCAGGGAATAGCGCTGGGTCAGAGCCTGGATGCGTTTGCTGGGGATCACCACCTCCCAGTCCGGGGACAGAGTGCTGGTATTCCAGGCGGTGAGCACGTCGGTGCGTGTGCCACGTGTGCCACGTGAATAGAACAAGTCGGCGGAGTACAGGTACTTGCCATCCCGACTCAAGGTCGAGGGCGCGGCGAAGCCGGTGCTGACCATCCCGAGCATTTTCTTCTTGTCCGGGTCGACGACAACCACACGACCGGTCACGAAGTTATCGAACTCGACATCGACGATATAGGCGCGATGAGGCTCGGGGGGGAAAGGGAGGGTGGTCTGTCCTATACCTAGGTCAGCCGGTAACTCGGCGTGGGCATTTCCCAGGCCGATGAGCGTGATGCTCATTGCAAGCGAGGCGTGGGTGAGGATCCTGTTTATTCGCATAGGGGGGCTCCCTGATTTTTTGAATGGATCACGACGGCGAAGTGGGGCCGCTAGTTTTCAGTATGCTGCTGGCCCTCTTTTCGAGTTTTAGTGTCCGTGCCATTCACTTGCGCGCTTGTGCCAAGACTCCAGCTCCAAGGCGCGCTCAGTCACCTGCCCAGGCCAGTGGGGCTTTACTGGCGCAACGGGGGCATTGCAGCCCCCGTTGGTTTCCGCCTGAAATCAGGATGTCAGGTTCCATCCATTCTAGTCGCGCTCAGGTGCGGAACTGTTGCATCAGTTCCTGCTGGTGGTTGGCCAGTTCGTTGAGTTGCTGACTGACATGAGCCGACTGCTCGGCCTGACCGGACAGGGACTCGGTGACGTTGCGGATCGCCTCGACATTGCGGTTGATTTCCTCGGCCACGCTGCTTTGTTCCTCGGCGGCGCTGGCGATCTGCAGGTTCATCTCGGTAATGAGGTTGACGGCCTTGTCGATGCGCTCCAGCGCGGCCACGGCCTGTTGCACCTGGCTGACGTTGCGCTGCGCCTGGCCGTGGCTGGCTTGCATGCTCTGACTGACTTCATGGGTGCCGTTCTGCAGGTTTTCGATGACCTGGCGGATCTCTTCTACCGAGTCTTGCGTGCGTTTGGCCAGGTTGCGTACTTCATCGGCGACCACCGCGAAGCCGCGGCCGGCCTCACCGGCACGGGCCGCTTCGATGGCGGCGTTGAGGGCCAGCAGGTTGGTCTGCCCGGCGATCGAGAGAATCACCTCCAGCACCGAACCGATCTGTTCGCTGCTTTGCGCCAGGTTCTGCAACTGCAGCATGCCCTCGCTCATTTCCCGGGCCTGGGCCTGAATCGCTTCGGTGGTCTGGATGATCACCCCCAGTCCTTCGCGACTGGCCAGGTCGGCATTACGCGCCGCCTCGGCTGCCTGCGCCGCGCTCTGCGCCGAGGTGTTGGCCGTGGCGGACATCTCGTGCAGGGCGGTGGCGACCTGGTCGATCTCGCGAAACTGTTGCTGCATGCCTTCGCTGGTCTGGTGCGCGATCTGTGCCGATTGGTCGGCGGTTTTGCGGGCATCGCGCACCGAGCCTTGAACCTTGGCAATCACTGGCTGCAGCTTGTCCAGGAAGCGATTGAAGGCCAGGGCCAGCCGGCCGAGTTCATCGTTGCGCGCGTAGCTCAGACGGCGGGTCAGGTCGCCCTCACCGTCGGCGATGTCTTCCAGCATCCCTGCCAGGCGCAGCAGTGGGCGAGTGATCCCGCGTGCGGCCAGCCAGATGATCACCACACCCAGCAGCGCCGCGGCCAGGCCCAGGGCGAACTCCAGGATAGAGCGCTGCACCAGCTCCTGTTCCATGCGCACCTTCATGGCTTCGGCAGGCGCCTGAAGAACCTGCTCGGGGACTTCCAGCAGCACGCCCCAGGGCTTGCTGCCGGTCACCGGGATCAGAGGTTGAAGCACGCCGAGACGGCCATTCAGCGAGAGGGTCTGCGGTTGGTTCTTGGCCAGTGCGGAAAACACTTCGCTCGCCTGGTCTGGCAGCACCTCCTGCAAGGTCTTTCCCAGCTGTGCAGCATCCCGGCTATGGGCGGCCAGCAGGCCGGAGGGACTGATGATGCTGACCGATCCGTGGCCTTCGTACAATTCGCTGCTGGCGGTCAGGGCGTCCTGCTGCAGGCTGTCGAGGCTGATGTCGAGGCCGATCACTGCCACGACCTTGCCGTTCTCCAACAGCGGAAAGGCGATGCTGGTGACCAGTCTTCGGGTGCCTGATGAGTCGTCGAAATAGGGCTCCAGCAGGCAGAGTTGGCCGCTATCTCGCGGGCATGTGAAGAACGCGTTGAACGGTGCGCCGCTCGGGCCGGGGGAGGTATCGGCCAAAAGCGACTCGTCGCCCATTATGGGCTGCAGCTCTCCGGGTTTGGCCTGCAGCCAGTAGAGGGCGAATCGCCCCGCATCGTTGCTGCCCAGATCGTTCTGCCCGCGGAACTGGCCGTCCTGGCCATCGAGGGCGTCGGGCTGGAAGATAAGAAACAGGCCGAGCAGCTCCGGGCGCTGTTCCAGGGCCTTGCGCAGCTCGCTGGTCAGCCGGCTGCGCAGTTGCTCGGCGGGCATCTCGCCCTGTGCTGCCAGCTCGCGCAGGTACATCAGGTGCCGTGCCAGGCCCAGGCCGTATTCGTGAGTGCGAGTGAAGGTACGCTGGATGCGCAGCGCCTGTGCCTGACCCTGCGCCTGCAGGTTCAGGCGCGCGGCCTCGGCGAGCATCTCCGAGCTGGACTCCTTGACTCGTTCAGTGCTGGCGCGTGTCTCATAAAGAGACAAACCCACCAGCATGGCCACTATCAGAATCAGGCAAAAGCTGACTAGCAGGGTGATCTTGCTTTGGATGCTCAAATTGGTTCCGGGCATTTTGGAGCGCTCCGCAAGAGCGCGGGGCGTAAGCGCCCCGCATACAGTCAGAATTGAGTGACGAACACCAGTTGGCTATAGAGGTTGCGGTTGTCGTTGCCGAGCTGGGTACCACCCTGGTTTGCCTGGCGGTCCGGTTGGTACAGGCCCACCACCGGCATCACGATCAGGTTGTCGCTGACGGCCCACTCCGCATAGAAATCTAGTTCACGTCCGTCGAAATTACCCAGGCTGCGGTCCAGGGTCTTGAAGTCGAACCAGAGGGCGCCGATGCTGAGGTTCTCCAGCGGCGACACCTTGACGGCCACGTGATGGACCTGGGTATTGCTGTTGAATGGCCCGGAGTAGTTGGCCGCGACTTCGCCCTGGAACCAGGTGCCATAGCCCCGGCTGAAACCGAAGAACAGCGGGTCGTAGCCTTCCGAGAAGCGGCTGTAGCGGTAGTTTACGCTGGGGCTCCAGGCCACGTCGGAAAAGGTCCAGCCGGCTTCCAGGTACCAGGCGTCTTCCTTGCCGCCGCTCTTCCTGTCCTGCCAGGCATATTCGCCGGAGAGGAACAGGTCTTTGACCCCTGCATTGCCCTGGCCGCGCACGCTGTAGGTCTTCATGCCGTCACGTCCGAGTTGCGCGGGCGAGGCGTACTGCTTGTCGATATCGCGAATATCGATCACGGTCAGGCCCAGGGTACCAGCGTCGGAAACATGCTCCAGGGTGCCCACCAGCATTTCCGGCTTGGCCTGGGCACGGTTGTCCGACTTGAGCCACATCAGGTCGCCACGCAGGCCCTGGTTGCCGCCCAGGCGCAACACGGCGGTCTGGTCGAAGGCCTTGCGCGCCGCCAGCCAGTAGGCGCCGCCACGGTCGTACTCGCCATCGGCCAGGCCGTTGCCCAGGTTCAGGGCGTCGCCATTGATCAGGAAACCATCGCCGACGCGGACGTTCTGGCGGCCGAAAGACAGATCCACGCCGTCTTCGCCGAGGGCCTCGAAGAGGTTGCCCGAACGCCAGCCCAGGTAGGCGTCCTCGATCTTGGTGGTGCGCTCGGAGCCGTCGGTGAAACCGGCGGCATCACCGTCGCCCCAGGTGCCCGAACTCAGCAGGTTGAAGGCGCCGTAGCCGGTTCCCGAACCGGCCAGGCCCTGGTCGAAGCTGATGCCGTACTTCACGTAGCCTTCACGCCAGGAGGACGAGCCCGCGTTCTTGCTGCCGCTGGTGGCGTAGTTTTCCCGGCTGTGGAACAGGCCGAAGGCGGCTTCGAGGTTGGCGTTCAGATGAGTGTCATCGTCCGCATATAGCTCGTAGGCGCTGGCTTGAGTCGCGGTGCCGATCAGAAGGGCGAGAGAGGAGAGTCGTAGTAGACGGGACGTGTGCATGGCGGCTTCCTTTTTTTCTTAGTATGAGTGGAGGTGTGTGGCTCTGACTCGATACTAAGACGTTGTGAAGAACCCACCTTGTGCGTCTTTGCCAAGGACTTGATCCTCTGTGCCAGATTAGCCTAGCAGGGCGTGGGTGAGAGCATGGCGAGCCTGCTCGATTGAGGGTGCGCGCGATGCAGAAACCGGCCCGAGGGCCGGTTGTTCAGCGGTTGTAACCTGCGTTACTGCGCCTGTGGACGTTTCAGTACCAGGGTCAGGATGTCGTAGCTGGCAACCAGCTCGCCGAGCTGGTTGCTGACTTCCACATCCCAGGCCACCACGCCCTGAGGCTCGCCTTTGGGGCTCTTCTTGCCCTGGTCGATCTTGCGTTTGCAGGTCAGGCGCGCCTGGATGGTGTCGCCGATGCCCACCGGGTTGATGAAGCGCAGGGTGTCCAGGCCGTAGTTGGCCAGTACCGGGCCCGGTGCCGGGGAGACGAACAGGCCGGCGGCAGCGGAGAGCACGAAGTAGCCGTGGGCGATGCGTTTGCCGAACTGCGACTCCGTGGCCGCCAGCTCGTCGAAGTGCATATAGAAGTGATCGCCCGACAGGCAACCGAAGTTGACGATGTCCGCTTCGGTGACGGTGCGGCGGTGCGTCAGCAGGGATTCGCCGATCTGCAGTTCGTCGAAGTAACGGCGGAACGGATGCACCTCGCTCTCGATCACCTGGGCACCGCGCACATGCTCGCGGGTCACCGCGGCCAGCATGCTCGGCGAGCCCTGGATGGCGGTGCGTTGCAGGTAATGCTTCACCGCACGCACGCCGCCCAGCTCCTCGCCGCCGCCGGCCCGGCCCGGGCCGCCATGCTTGAGCACTGGCAACGGTGAGCCGTGGCCGGTGGATTCGGCAGCGGCCTCGCGGTCGAGGATGTGCACGCGGCCATGCAGGGCGGCCATCACCGGCACTGCACGGGCGGCGACGGCGGGATCCTTGGTGACCAGGCTGGCCACCAGGCTGCCCTTGCCGCGGGCGGCCAGGGCGATGGCTTCGTCCAGGTCGTCGTAGGCCATCAGGGTGCTGACCGGGCCGAAGGCCTCGATGTCGTGGGCACCGCCTTCGGCGTGCGGATCGCGTGCACGCAGCAGGGTGGGGGCGAAGAAGGCACCTTCGCTGACGCCCTCGCCACGGGGGGCGAAGCCGTCCTGGGCGCCGAACAGCAACTCGCTACCGGCCAACAGGGCTTGCAGGCGCTCGCCAACGTCAGCCTGCTGCGCGTGGGAGGCCAGCGCGCCCATCTTCACGCCCTCCACCGAGGGGTCGCCCACCACTACCTTGGCCAGGCGCTCACGCAGGCGCTCGGCCACGGCGTCGATGTGTTTCGCCGGGACGATGGCACGGCGGATGGCGGTGCACTTCTGCCCGGCCTTGACGGTCATCTCGCGGGCCACTTCCTTGACGAACAGGTCGAACTCCGCATCGTCCGGGGTGACCTCCGGGGCGAGGATGGCGCAGTTCAGCGAGTCGGCCTCGGCGTTGAAGGGGATCGAGTTGCGCACCAGGTTGGCGTTGACCCGCAGCTTGGCGGCGGTGTCGGCGGAGCCGGTGAAGGTCACCACGTCCTGGCCTTGCAGGCGGTCCAGCAGGTCGCCGGTGCCGCCGATGATCAGTTGCAGGCTGCCTTCGGGCAGCAGGCCGGACTCGTGCATCAGGCGCACCGTGGCTTCGGTCAGGTAGCTGGTGGCGCTGGCCGGTTTGATGATGCAGGGCATGCCGGCGAGGAAGGTGGGGGCGAACTTTTCCAGCATCCCCCAAATGGGGAAGTTGAAGGCGTTGATGTGCACGGCCAGGCCGCCGCGCGGCACCAGGATGTGGCTGCCGGCGAACAGGTTCTGCTTGCCCAGGGGCATGACCGGGCCTTCGTGGACGATGTTGCCGGAGGGCAGCTCACGGGCGCCGACGCCGGCGTAGGCGAACAGGGTGCCGGTGCCGCCCTCGATGTCGATCCAGCTGTCGGCACGGGTGGCGCCGCTGTGCTGGGAAATGGCGTAGAGCTGTTCCTTGCGCTCGTTGAGGTACAGCGCCAGGGCCTTGAGGCGCGCGGCGCGCTGCTGGAAGTCCAGGGCCATGAGCGCCGGGATGCCGCGCGAGCGACCGAAGTCCAGGGCTTCGGCGAAGTCCAGCGCCTCTTCGTGGGTGCGGAACAGGGGCTGGCCGTTGACCGCGCTGCGCAGTAGCTGGGCGCCGTGTTGGCCGATCCAGCGGCCACCGATGAAGCTTTGCAGGGTGGGGGCGTTGCTCATGGGAATTCTCCGTGACAAAGGCCAGCACCTGGGGTGCCGGCCGGGGTTCGTGGTTGGCCTACCAGAGGGCGAGGGTGTAGCCGAGGATCAGGCGGTTCTCGTCGAGGTCGGTGCTCAGGCCGTTGCCCGAGCGGAAGGTGACGTTGCGCCAGCGCAGGCTCAGGCCCTTGAGGGCACCGCCCTGGATGACGTAGGCGAGGTCGCTGTCGCGTTCCCACTCTTCGCCGTGATCACCGCTGGCGGTCTTGGCGTTGCGGCCGTCGACGTAGCGGGTCATGAAGCTCAGGCCCGGCAGGCCAACGGCGGCGAAGTCATAGTCGTAGCGCAGTTGCCAGGCGTCCTCCTCGGCGCGGGTGAAGGTGTTGTAGGTCACCAGGTTCACCACGTAAGGGTCGCCGCCGTTGAGGAAGGGAAAGCCGCTACTGCCGGACATGCGCTGGAACGCGGCGCTGATGCGGTGCCCACCCTGGCTCAGGCTGAACATGGCGTTGAGGTTGCGGTTGTCGATGCGCCCGGCACGTGCGGCGCCGTCGCCCCGGCTGTCGAAGTAGCGCAGGTCGCTCTTCAGGCTGAAGCCGCCGGGCAGCGGCAGGCTGTGCACCAGGCCGGCGAACTGCTGACGGTAGATGTCGTCGAGCTTGCCGTAGTAGTAGCTGGCCGCCAGCTGCGGGCTGATGGCGTAGGTGCCGCCGGCGAAGTCGAAGGCATCGCTGCTGGCGGCGCCGTAGCCGATGTCGTCACGGCCGGAGGAGTCGCGCAGGTTGACGCGGGTCAGGCGGCCGCCGTTGAGGGTCAGACCGTCGATCTCCTGGCTGGTCAGCATCCCGCCCTGGAAGGTGGAGGACAGCAGTCGGGTGTCGTTGTAGCTGACCACCGGTAGCTGCGGCTGCAAGGTGCCCAGGCGCAGCACGCTGTTGGCGGCGCGCAGCTTGGCGGTCAGACCCAGTTCGCTGTAGTCGTCCACCGGCTGCTTGTCGGCGGGATCGAAGGGCAGCAGGCCGGTGCCACGGCGGTCGCGGCTGGAATCCAGCTTGACGCCCAACTGGCCGATGGCGTCGAGGCCGACGCCGACGCTGCCTTCGGTGAAACCGGAGCTGATCCGCGCGGTGAAGCCCTGGGCCCATTCCTCGGCCTTGGACTGGCCCGCACCGTGCTGGCGGAAGTCGCGGTTGAGGTAGTGGTTGCGCAGCTCCAGGCTGGCCTTGCTGTCGTCGATGAAGCCGGCCAGGGCCGGCGTGGCCAGAGGCAGGGCCAGGGTGGCGAGTAGTGCGGTGGTGCGGTTGAGGTTCATTGTTGTTGTGTCCGTCAATCCGTTGGAGTCAGTGGCGGCTGGCAGCACTGGCGCCGATGCCGGTCATGGAGCGGATGAACTGCGCCAGGTAGCGGCCGCGTTCCTGCCGGGCGCGCTCGGAGGTGTCGGTCACCGAGAGCAGCCAGGCACTGAAGAAGGCCAGGCTCATGGAGAACAGCGCCGGGTTGGCGTAGGGGAACAGCGGCGTCTCGTGGTGCAGCACGTTGACCCACACCGCCGGGCTCAGCACCAGCAGGACGATGGCCGAGAGCAGCCCGGCGAGGCTGCCGGCGACCGCGCCCCGAGTGGTCAGGCCCTTCCAGAACATGGAGAGGAACAGCACCGGGAAGTTGACCGAGGCGGCGATGGCCAGCACCAGGCCGGAGAGGAAGGCGATGTTCTGCGACTCGAAGAGCAGGCCGAGGATCACCGCCAGCACGCCGATGCCGAGGGTGGCGATACGTGAGACGCGCATTTCCTCGCGCTCGCTGGCCTTGCCCTTGCGCAGCACGCAGGCATACAGGTCGTGGGACACCGCCGAGGCACCGGAGAGTGCCAGCCCGGCCACCACGGCGAGGATGGTGGCGAAGGCCACGGCGGAGATGAAACCGAGGAACAGGCTGCCGCCCACCGCCTGGGACAGGTGCACTGCCACCATGTTGCCGCCGCCGATGATGGCGCCAGCGGCGTCGCGGAACTCGGGATTGGTGCCGACCATGACGATGGCGCCGAAGCCGACCACGATCAGCAGCAGATAGAAGTAACCGATGAACCCGGTGGCGTAGAACACGCTCTTGCGCGCTTCACGGGCGTCGCTGACGGTGAAGAAACGCATGAGGATGTGCGGCAGACCGGCGGTGCCGAACATCATGCCCAGGGCCAGGGAGATGGCGTCGATGGGGTTCGACAACAGTCCGCCCGGGGCCATGATCGCGCTGCCCTTGGCGTGCACCTCGGTGGCGGCGGCGAACATTGCCTCGGTGCTGAAACCGAAGTGGCGCAGCACCATGAAGGCCATGAAACTGGTGCCGGAGAGCAGTAGCACGGCCTTGATGATCTGTACCCAGGTGGTGGCCAGCATGCCGCCGAAGGTCACGTAGAAGACCATCAGCACGCCCACCAGCAGCACGGCTTGCAGGTACGACAGGCCGAACAGCAGCTCGATCAGCTTGCCGGCGCCGACCATCTGCGCCACCAGGTAGAGCAGCGCCACGGTCAGGGTGCCGAAGGCGGCGGTGATGCGGATCGGGCTCTGCTCCAGGCGGTAGGACACCACGTCGGCGAAGGTGTACTTGCCCAGGTTGCGCAGGCGTTCGGCGATCAGGAACAGAATGATCGGCCAGCCGGCGAGCACGCCCAGGGCGTACAGCAGGCCGTCGTAGCCGTTCATGAACATCATCGCCGAGATGCCCAGGAAGGACGCCGCGCTGATCATGTCGCCGGCGATTGCCAGGCCGTTCTGGAAGCCGCTGAGGCCGCCGCCGGCGGTGTAGAAGTCGGCGGTGGAGCGGGTGCGCAGCGCGGCCCAGCGGGTAATGCCGAGGGTGAACAGGACGAAGGCCAGGAACATGTAGATGGCCGTCCAGTTCAGCGGGCGGCCGCTGTCGGCGGCGAAGGCCAGCGGCGAAGCCAGCAGGCCGGCGCCGAGCAGCAGGGAAGTGAGTGCTTTCATGGGGCGAGCACCTCTTTGACCTTGTCGTTGAGCGGATCGATGACGCTGTTGGTCTGCGCGACGTAGATGCCGGTCAGGGTGAACGACAGCAGGATCACGCCGACGCCCACCAGCATGCCGACGCTGGTGACGCCGCCGCTGAGGGACTGGCCGAGCGCGCCGGGGGCGAAGGCCACCAGCAGCACGAAGCCGTAGTAGATGACCAGCATGGCGGCGGTGAGGGACCAGGTGAGGCGCTGCTTGCGCCGTACCAGCTGGATGAAGTCCGGGTGCTGGCTGATGCGTTCGAGGTCGTGCGGGCTCATGTTTGCTCTCTCTTGTTGTGGTTGTAGAGGCGGTGCGACGCAGGTGAAGCGGGTGGAGTCCTTTGTAGGAGCGAGCTCTGCTCGCGAGCGAACACATGTTCAAGCCAACGTTTCGCCAGCAGAGCTCGCTCCTACGATTCGGGTGAGGCCCTGGCAGGGCGCTGTCAGAGTTGGTCGAAGTCGAGGACGACCTTTTCGCTGACCGGATAGGACTGGCACGAGAGCACGTAGCCGGCGGCCACCTCGTAGTCCTCCAGGGCGAAGTTGCTGTCCATTTCCACCTCGCCTTCGATGACCTTGCACTTGCAGGTGGAGCACACCCCGGCCTTGCACGAGTAGGGCAGTTCCAGGCCCTGGGCGTTGCCGGCGTCGAGCACGCTCTGGGTGTTGCGTGGCAGCTCGAAGTTCAGGGCGCGGCCGTCGCTGATGACGGTGATCTGGCTGCTGACGCTGTCGGCGCTGCGGGCTGCCTCGCGTGCTTCGCGGCGAGCGGCGCCGCCTTCGCTGGCGAACAGTTCGAAGTGGATGCGCTCGCTGGGCATGCCGTGCTCGCGCAATTGCTCCCGCACGGTTTCGGTCATGCTCTGCGGGCCGCAGATAAAGGCGGCGTCCAGCGCATCGACCTGGATCCAGCGGCTGAACAGCTGGCTGCATTTGCCGGCATCGATATGACCGTTGTACAGATCCACGTCCTGTTGCTCACGGCTGAATACGAAGATCAGGTTGAGGCGTTGCAGGTAGCGGTTCTTCAGATCCTCCAACTGCTCACGAAACAGCGCCGAGGCGCTGGAGCGGTTGCCGTAGAGCAGGGTGAAGCGGCTTTGCGGTTCGCGCTCGAGGGTGGTCTTGATGATCGACAGGATCGGCGTGATGCCGCTGCCGGCGGCCACGGCCAGGTAGTTGCCGCGACGGCTGGGCTCGATGGGCACGAAGAAGCGGCCATCCGGCGGCATGACTTCGAGCTGCTGGCCGACCCGTAGCTGGTCGTTGGCATAGCTGGAGAAACGGCCACCGGCTACGCGCTTGATGGCCACCCGCAGCTCGCCATCGCCGGTGCCGGTGCAGATGGAGTAGGAGCGCCGTACTTCCTCGCCGTCCAGCTCGGTGCGCAGCACCAGGTACTGGCCCTGGGTGAAGTGGAAGGCGTCGGCCAGGTCGCCGGGAACGTCGAAGGCGATGGACACCGCGTCACGGGTTTCGGCGCGGACGTCCTTGATGGTCAGGCTGTGGAACTTGCTCATTGTTGTTCTCCGGCGGAGAAACATTGCGCTCGCGACGTTTCTCCCGCTCCTCTAGATGCACTTGAAGTAATCGAATGGTTCCAGGCAGTCCTTGCAGCGGTGCAGGGCCTTGCAGGCGGTGGAGCCGAATTCGCTGAGCCGTTCGGTGTGAGCGCTGCCGCACTGCGGGCAGCAGATCTCCACCTCTTCGCCGAGCAGGCTGCGCTTGCTGGCGCTGCCCTGTGGCGGGGCGATGCCGTAGGCGCGCAGCCGTTCACGGCCTGCGGCGCTGATCCAGTCCGTGGTCCAGGCGGGCGTCAGGCAGCGCTCCAGGCGCGGGGCGAAACCCGCCTGCAGCAGCGCCTGCTCGATGTCCCGTTCGATGACCTCGGTGGCCGGGCAGCCGGAGTAGGTGGGGGTCACCAGCACATGCAGGGTGCCGCCGTCGGGGCTCAGCGCGCGCACGATGCCGAGGTCGACCACGCTGACCACCGGGACTTCCGGGTCCATCACCGCGTCCAGTACCTGCCAGGCGCGATCGACGTCACCGGCCCCCAGGGGCGCGCGATCGCTGGCGATCAGCTCACCAGCTGGCATCGGGGTAGGCCCGCTGAAGGAACTGCATTTCGGCCAGCAACAGGCCCAGGTGCTCGGTATGCAGGCCGCGGCGCCCGGAAAGGTAGAAGTGGCTGGCCGCTTCCGGCACGGGCAGGGTGGCGCGGGCGAAGGTGTCGGCCACCTTGGCTTGCCAGCCGGCGGTGACGTCCTGCTGGGCGGGCGCGATGCCGGCCTCGCACAGGCGCTGCTCGAGGTCGTCGGCATTCACCAGCTCGACGCTGAAGCGCCACAGTTCCTGCACGGCGGTGAGCATGCGCTGGTGGCTGTGCTCGGTGCCGTCACCCAGACGCTGCACCCACTCGCTGGAGCGGCGCAGGTGGTAGGTGACTTCCTTGAGGGCCTTGGCGGCGATGCCGGCGATGCGTGCATCCGTGGAGCTGGACAGGCCGTGCAGCACCTGGAAGTGCCAGGCGTCGTAGAGGAACTGCTTGGTCATGGTGACGGCGAAGTCGCCGTTGGGTTGCTCCACCAGCAGCAGGTTGCGGTAGGCGCGCTCATCGCGGCGGAAGGCCAGATGATCGGCATCGCGGCCATCGTTGAGCAGTTCGGCGGCATATTCCAGCCAGTTGCGGGCCTGGCCCACCAGGTCGAGGCCGACGTTCATCAACGCCAGTTCCTCTTCCAGGGCCGGGGCGCGGCCACACCATTCGCACAGGCGCTGGCCCTGGATCAGGGCACTGTCGCCGAGGCGCAGGAGGTATTCGATCAGATCGTGCTGGGCGGTCATGGCTGGTGCCTCACATGTGGCCGACTTCGGCGGGCAACTCGTAGAAACTGGCGTGGCGGTAGACCTTGTCCTGGGATGGGTCGAACAGCGGCTCTTTTTCGTCCGGGGAAGAGGCGGTGATCAGTGCCGAGGGCACCACCCACAGGCTCACGCCCTCGTTGCGTCGGGTGTACAGCTCGCGGGCGTTCTCGATGGCCATTGGCGCATCGGCGGCATGCACGCTGCCGACATGCTTGTGGTTGAGGCCGTGCTTGCTGCGGACGAAGACCTCGAAAAGGGTCCATTCACTCATGTGCGTATCTCCTCGCGCTGGCCCGCATTGGCGGGGCAGGGGTTGTCGGTTCAGGCGGCGTCGCGCTTGTGTTGTTGTTTGCGCGCATAAGCCACGGCGGCTTCACGCACCCAGGCACCGTCTTCGATGGCCTTGCGGCGGGTGGCGATGCGTTCGTGGTTGCAGGGGCCGTTGCCCTTGAGCACGGCGTAGAACTCGCTCCAGTCGATCTCGCCGAAGTCGTAGTGGCCGCGTTCTTCGTTCCACTTCAGGTCGGGGTCGGGGGCCGTGCAGCCGAGCAGTTGCAGTTGCGGCACGGTCTGGTCGATGAAGCGCTGGCGCAGCTCGTCGTTGCTCTGGCGCTTGATCTTCCAGGCCATGGACTGGGCGCTGTTGGGGGAGTCGGCATCGCTCGGGCCGAACATCATCAGGGCCGGCCACCAGAGGCGGTTGATGGCGTCCTGCACCATGTCCTTCTGCGCTTGGTTACCGTGACGCATCATGTGCAGGAGGATTTCGTAGCCCTGGCGCTGGTGGAAGGACTCTTCCTTGCAGATGCGGACCATGGCGCGCGAGTAGGGGCCGTAGGAGGTGCGTTGCAGCACCACCTGATTGACGATGGCAGCACCGTCCACCAGCCAGCCCACGGCACCCATGTCGGCCCAGTTCAGGGTCGGGTAGTTGAAGATGCTCGAGTACTTCACCTTGCCGGCATGCAGCTTGGCGATTTCCTCGTCACGGCAGGCGCCCAGGGTTTCCATGGCGCTGTACAGGTACAGGCCGTGGCCGGCTTCGTCCTGGATCTTGGCCATCAATTGCAGCTTGCGCTTGAGGGTCGGGGCGCGGGTCACCCAGTTGCCTTCGGGCAGCATGCCGACGATTTCCGAGTGGGCGTGCTGGGACATCTGCCGGATCAGCGTCTGGCGGTAACCGTCGGGCATCCAGTTCTTCGGTTCGATCTTGATTTCAGCGTCGATCTTTTCCTGGAAGGCGCGTTCCTCGGGAGGCATTTCCTCCAGCGTCTTCACGCGCTTCACGCCGGTCTCAACCAATTGTGCGTACATGCCGTTCTCCAGCTGTGCGGGGTTCGTGGGGTGGCGTTGCCATGGTGATATTTTTAAATGATACGTAAAAAAATATCAAACACTAAAATGTGTATCAAATTAGATTTTTGTATCGTATCTGAAGGCCGTCCTCATGCTTTCTGGTCATGAGCGAGGAAGGGGCAGGCGCCATGAATGCGCTTGGAGACCGATAGTTTCTCGCGTCAATAGAATTTTTCGTGGCGTAGATAGCGCCCGGAGTCGTGGCACGGGATGCTCTATAAAGAGATACGAAAATGTATTCTTGTTTTATATTTTGGTTTTGTTTGGCGAGCGAGTGCAGCCGTGAGGCAGTCGGCTGCATCTCGGGTTGTTGTCGCTGATAGGGGGTAGGCGTGCGAGGCGCTGGCAATGCAGCGCCTCGCACAGTGGTGCGCTTACTGGTTGCGCTTGTCGTACACGTGGCAGGCCTTGCCCTCGGAGCGTTTCAGCGAATAGCTGGGACGCAGGACGATGCGCGAGCTGATGCCAATGTAGGTCTTGATGTGCTTCGACAACTCGTTGCACAGGGACTGCTGCTGGGCTTCGCCCAGGCCATCGTGCTCGTGCTTGAGTTCGACATGGATCTCGATGCTGTCCAGATTGCCGTTGCGGAACAGGTGGATCTCGTAGTTCTCGGAGAGCTGGCGAACCTTCAGCACCTGCTCTTCGATCTGGGTCGGGAACACGTTCACGCCACGGATAATCAGCATGTCGTCGCTGCGGCCGGTGATCTTGTCCATGCGCCGCATTGGGCGTGCGGTTCCAGGCAGCAGGCGGGTGAGGTCGCGGGTGCGGTAGCGGATCATCGGCAGCGCCTCCTTGGACAGGGAGGTGAACACCAGCTCGCCGTACTCGCCGTCCGGTAGCACCTGGCCGGTCACCGGGTCGATGATCTCGGGGTAGAAGTGGTCTTCCCAGATGGTCGGGCCGTCCTTGCTTTCGGCGCATTCCATGGCGACACCTGGCCCCATGATTTCCGACAGGCCGTAGATGTCCAGGGCGGTGATGCCCAGGCGTTCCTCGATGGCCCGGCGCAGCTCGGCCGTCCAGGGTTCGGCGCCGAAGATGCCGAGGCGCAGCGCCAGCTTGTGCGGGTCGATGCCCTGGCGCTCGATCTCGTCCGCCAGGTTCAGCATGTACGACGGCGTGACCATGATGATGTCGGGCTGGAAGTCGCGGATCAGTTGCACCTGCTTCTCGGTCTGGCCACCGGACATGGGGATCACGGTGCAGCCCAGGCGCTCGGCGCCGTAATGCGCGCCGAGGCCGCCGGTGAACAGGCCGTAGCCGTAGGAGACATGCACCTTGTCGCCCTTGCGCCCGCCGGCTGCGCGAATCGAGCGCGCCACCACGTTGGCCCAGGTGTCGATGTCGTTCTGCGTGTAGCCCACCACGGTTGGTTTGCCGGTGGTGCCGCTGGAGGCATGGACGCGCACGACCTCGCTCTGTGGCACGGCGAACATGCCGAAGGGGTAGTTGTCGCGCAGGTCACCCTTGCTGGTGAAGGGGAACTTGGCCAGGTCGTCCAGTGACTTGAGGTCGTCCGGGTGTATGCCGGCTTCGTCGAAGCGGCGGCGGTAGAGTGGCACGTTGTCGTAGGCGTGTTTCAGGCTCCAGCGCATGCGCTGCAGCTGGTGCTGGCGCAGTTCATCGACGCTGGCGGTTTCGATCGGGTCAAGCAGGGCACGTTGGGCATCATGGTACATGTTCATGGTTTCACTCGAGTTGTTCTTGTACGCCAGCCCGGCAGGGGCCGCGAGTGTCATGAGGGAGCATAGCGCTCCCGGTTCTTGGGGTAGTTCGCGCTCCGTGTCAGAGTCTTTGCTGTGCCTGCCAGTCCGTCGTTTTCACGATGAATGGCAGGGCGTGCGCTCCTTCGTGAGTCAAATTCGTTCGATGATCAGGGCGATGCCCTGGCCTACGCCGATGCACATGGTGCACAGGGCGTAGCGGCCACCGCGTTCTTCCAGTTCATGCAGGGCGGTGGTGACCAGGCGGGCGCCGCTCATGCCCAGCGGATGGCCGAGGGCGATGGCGCCGCCGTTGGGGTTGACCCTGGCATCGTCGTCGGCCAGGCCCAGTTCGCGCAGTACGGCCAGGCCCTGGGCGGCGAAGGCTTCGTTGAGTTCGATCACGTCCATCTCGGCCAGGGACAGCCCGGTCAGCTCCAGCACCTTGCGGGTGGCCGGCACCGGGCCGATGCCCATGATGCGTGGCTCGACTCCGGCGCTGGCCATGCCGACCACTCTGGCGCGAGCCTTCAGCCCGCGCTGGCGGGCGGCGGCGGGGCTGGCCAGGAGCAGGGCGCAGGCGCCGTCGTTGACGCCCGAGGCGTTGCCGGCGGTGACCGAGCCGCCGGCGCGGAACGGCGTGCCCAGTCTGGCCAGTTGCTCCAGGGTGGTGTCGCCACGCGGATGTTCGTCCTGGCTCACTACCTTGGGTGGCCCTTTGCGCTGGGCAATCTCCACGGCGACGATCTCTTTCGCCAGGCGCCCGTTGGCCTGGGCGGCGGCGGCGCGCTGCTGGCTGCGCAGGGCAAAGGCGTCCTGGTCGGCGCGGGAGATGGCGAATTGCGCGGCGACGTTTTCGGCCGTCTCCGGCATGGAGTCGATGCCGAACTCGGCCTGCATCAGCGGGTTGACGAAGCGCCAGCCGATGGTGGTGTCGAACAGCTCGGCCTGGCGCGAGAAGGCGGTTTCCGCCTTGCCCATAACCAGTGGCGCGCGGGACATGGACTCGACGCCGCCAGCGATCATCAGTCCGGCCTCGCCGCAGCGCAGGGCGCGCGCCGCGCTGCCCACAGCATCGAGGCCGGAACCGCACAGGCGGTTGAGGGTGGTGCCGGGCACGCTCTGCGGCAGGCCGGCGAGCAGCGCGGCCATGCGCGCGACGTTGCGGTTGTCCTCGCCGGCCTGGTTGGCGCAGCCGTAGATCACGTCGTCCACCGCGTTCCAGTCCAGCTCCGGGTGGCGCTCGCGCAGGGCGCGAATAGGGATGGCGCCGAGGTCGTCAGCACGCACGCTGGCCAGCGCGCCGGCATAGCGGCCAATGGGGGTGCGCACGGCGTCGATGATCAGGGCATCGTGCAGTTGGGCGTCATTCATCAGGGGTCTCCTGCGCCAGCACTGTGCCGCGCACTCTGTAGGATTTGCCGTGGAACAGGGCGATCAGTTGCCCGTTCTGGTTCTCGATACGCACGTCGTAGTTGCCGGTGCGTCCGCTGCGGCTCTGCTCGCTGGCCTGGGCGGTAAGGGTGTCACCCAGGCTGGCCGGGGCCACATAGTCGATGCTGCAGCCGATGGCCACGGTGGCCTCGTTATAGCTGTTGCAGGCAAAGGCGAAGGCCGAGTCGGCCAGGGCGAACAGGTAGCCGCCGTGGCAGGTGCCGTGGCCCTGGACCATGTCGGCGCGCACGCTCATGCCGACCTGTGCCTGGCCGGGTGCCACGGAGATCAGGCGCATGCCCATGGCCTGGCTGGCGCTGTCGCGCTCGAACAGCGCGCGGCCGCACTCCACTGCCAATGACAGTGCTTCATAGTTGGTCATGGAAGACCCTCCCTTCGACGGCATGACGCCGCAGCAGCAGTGATGGGCGGTAGCGGGTTTCGCCGTAGGCCGCCTGCAGGTTGTCGAGAATGCGCAGCACGCTCGGCAGGCCGATGGCGTCGGCCCAGGCCAGCGGCCCCCTGGGGTAATTGACGCCGGCCTGCATGGCCAGGTCGATGTCCGCCGCCGAGCCAACGCCTTGCAGCACGGCATCGGCGCCCTCGTTGGCGAGCATGGCGACGGTGCGCAGTACGGCGAGGCCCGGCAGGTCGGCCAGCGGGCTGGCCGTGATGCCGGCGCGTTGCAGCAGCGCCACGGCCTGGTCGCGGGCGAGTTTGGAGGTGTCGGCTGCCCAGCTGATGCCGAGGCGGCTGGCCTTGGCGTAGTCCAGGGCCAGATCCAGCAGCACCAGGTTGGCCAGGCCATCCTCGCGGGCACGCTGGCTGGCCAGGCGCCCATCGGAGAGTGCCAGCACCGCGTCACCGACCCGCAGCAGGCCGGCGCCGTCACGCCGGGTCACAGCCAGACCGGCGGCCTGCAGGCGTGCCAGCAGCGGCTCGGCCGCACCCAGGTCGCCCTCCACCACGCAGCCGTCGACGCTCAGGTCGCTGCTCAACTCGCTGGCGTTGGGGCGCTGGGCACCTTCGGCGTAGTCGTAGAAGCCGCGACCGCTCTTGCGGCCCAGGCGGCCGGCGTCGACCAGTTCCTTCTGGATCAGCGAAGGCTGGAAGCGGAAGTCGCCGTAGTAGGCGTCGAACACCGAGCAGGTGACGGCGTAGTTGACGTCATGGCCGATCAGGTCGGTGAGCTCGAAGGCGCCCATGCGAAAGCCACCGGCATCACGCAGCAGCGCATCGAGCGTGGCGCAGTCGGCGGCGCCTTCCTGCAGCAGGCGCAGGCTTTCGGCATAGAAGGGGCGCGCCACGCGATTGACGATGAAGCCCGGAGTGGAGCGGGTGTGCACCGGCTTCTTGTTCCAGGCTTTGGCGGTGGCATGCAGGCTGTCGGCCAGCGCAGGGTCGCTGTCCAGGCCCGATACGATCTCCACCAGAGCCATCAGCGGTGCCGGGTTGAAGAAGTGCATGCCGATCACCCGACCAGGGTGCTTGAGGCCGGTGGCCAGGCTGGTGATCGACAGCGACGAGGTGTTGCTGGCGAGGATGCAGGTGGGGGCGCACAGCGCTTCCAGTTCGCGCAGCAGGCTGCGTTTGACCTCCAGGTTCTCGACTATGGCTTCGATCACCAGGTGGGCATCGGCCAGCTCTTGCAGTGCGTCTGCAGGTTGCAGGCGAGCGACGATGGCACGTTGTGCGTCGGCGTCGAGCTTGCCTTTCTCGACCAGGCGAGCGAGCTGGCGGGCGATGCCCTCCACGGCCTGGGCGGCGGCGCCGGGGCGGTTGTCATAGAGGCGCACCGGATGGCCGGCCTGGGCCGCCACCTGGGCGATGCCGGCACCCATGGCGCCGGCGCCGATGACGGCGACGAGTGAGGTGTTGGGCAGGGCAGGCATGGGCTCAGCGTCCTTTGAAGGCAGGGGTGCGTTTGGCCATGAAGGCGCTGACGCCCTCGCGGTAGTCCTCGCTGCGACCGGCCAGGCGCTGCAGATCGCGCTCCAGTTCCAGTTGCTCGTCGAAGCCGTTGTTCAGGCTGGCGTTGAGGCTGCGCTTGATCAGCGCCAGGCCGTAGGTGGGCTGGGTCGCCAGATGGCGGGCCAGCTTGAGGGCTTCGTCGCGCAGCTCGGCGTCGTCCACCACGCGGTAGATCAACCCCCACTGCTCGGCCTGCTCGGCGCTGAGGCGCTCGCCCAGCAGGGCCAGGGCCTTGGCACGGGCCATGCCGACCAGGCGTGGCAGGGTCCAGGTGCCGCCGGAGTCGGGGATCAGGCCGATCTTGCAGAAGGCCTGGATGAAGCTGGCGGAACGGGCGGCCAGCACCAGGTCGCAAGCCAGGGGGATATTGGCTCCGGCGCCGGCGGCGACGCCGTTGACCGCGCAGATCACCGGCATGGGCAGGTCGCGCAGGGTGCGGATCAGCGGGTTGTAGAACTGCTCGATGGAGGCGCCCAGATCCGGCGCGGCGCTGTCCGGCGCGACGTTGCGGTCGGCCAGATCCTGACCGGCGCAGAAGCCACGGCCCTCACCAGTCAGCAACAGGACGCGAACCTCCGGGTTCTGGCGTACCTGCTTGAGGGCTTCGCGGACTTCGCCGTGCATCTTGGCGTTGAAGCTGTTCAGTTGCTCTGGGCGATTGAGGCTGAGGGTGGCGACACCCGCCTCGATGGCAAAGAGGATGTGGTCGAAGGTCATGTTTCGGGCGCTCCGGTGCGGCGGGAGAGGGTGGCCAGTGGTCACTGGCCGGTGAAGTCGGGACGACGCTTTTCCTGGAAGGCGCGGATGCCTTCGTCGCGGTCGCGGGTGCCGGCGAGCAGGGTGAAGGCGTGGCGCTCGAAGCGCAGGCCGCTGGCCAGGTCGGTGTCCTCGGCCTTGAGCACGGCCTCTTTCGCCAGGCGCACGGCCAGCGGCGCCTTCTGGGCGATCAGGCGGGCGATGGCCATGGCCCGCTCGACCGTGAATTCAGGCTGGGTCACTTCGCTGACCAGTCCGGCACGCAGGGCGTGGCGGGCGTCGATGGACTCGCCACCGAGCACCATCTGCATGGCCAGGGATTTGCCCACCGCGCGTAGCAGGCGCTGGGTGCCGCCAGCGCCGGGCATGATGCCGAGGTTGATTTCCGGCTGGCCGAAGCGCGCGTCCTCGCCGGCGATGAGGATGTCGGCGTGCATGGCCAGCTCGCAGCCTCCGCCCAGGCAGAAGCCATTGATGGCGGCGATCAGCGGTTTGCTGAAGCGGGTGATGCGCTGCCAGTGCGCCAGGCGTGGGTCATTGAGGATGCCCACCAGATCGCGCTCGGCCATTTCCTTGATATCGGCGCCGGCGGCGAATGCCTTGCGGCTGCCGGTGATGACCACCACGCGGGTGTTGATGTCCTGCTCGGCGAGATCCAGTTCGCTGGCCAGCTCGGCGAGCAATTCGGTGTTCAGCGCATTGAGCGCCTCGGGGCGCTGCAAGGTGATCAGGCGGACGCCCTGCTCTGGCTGCAGGACGGCAAGGGTACGAGGCATGGCGAACGTCCTCTGCTGCACGCGCGGCTTGGTGCCAGCCGCTCTTATTGATTAGTGGCTCGGGGCGGTGCCCTTCGCGGAGGCGAGCCGCTAGTTCACGGCTCGACCTGGCTTCGAGTATATGCACGAAGCGATACAAAACAAGAGTAAAAAATAATATTTACGTGTCTTTTTGTGGTGGTAATGGCGCGGGCATGCGGTCGTTGGATTGCCCTGGCCATGCTAAAGCCTGGCTTTATTCGGCGTTCTTGACGTGTTTGTGGGGTTTGCGCAGGGGTGTCTGGCATCCGATACAGAAACTTGCGCTTTTCTATATTTTTCTTATGTGATACAAAAAATGAAACAAAGCGTGTTTATTTGCGCCATTTCAAGGCCTGTATGGGTCGAGGAGTTCTTCATGTCCACGCAAGCCCAGGTTGCCGCTATCGAGTTGTTCGAGCGTCACCGCCCGACCCTGCAACGTGCCGTCGAGGCCATTGGCGAGCGGGGCTACTGGTCGCCGTTCCCCGAGAGCCTCAAGCAGTACCCGGAGGCCTCGGTGCAGAACGCACAGGCGCAATTCGAGGCGCTGCTGGGGCGGCATTTCGAGCTGGAAGGGCCGGACCCGCTGGCGCGAGTAGGGAGCGAGCGCTCCCCTTATGGGCTGGAGCTGGGCGTGAGCTACGACCAGTACGATGCCGATGCGCTGATGACGCGCCTGCAGGCGGCTCTGCCGGCCTGGCGTGATGCCGGGCCGCGCGCGCGCCTGGGGGCCTGCATGGAAATACTGCAGCGTCTCAATGCGCTGAGCCCGACGCTGGCGCATGCCGTGATGCATACCAGTGGACAGGCTTACATGATGGCGTTCCAGGCTGGCGGGCCGCATGCCCAGGATCGTGCTCTGGAGGTGCTGGCCTATGCCTGGCAGGCCATGGCCGCGGTGCCGGAGACCGCCAGTTGGATCAAGCCACAGGGCAAGCAGGCGCCGCTGCTGTTGAACAAGCGCTGGCACATCGTGCCGCGCGGCCTGGCGTTGGTGATCGGCTGTTCCACCTTCCCGACCTGGAACACCTACCCCGGGCTGTTCGCCAGCCTGGTCAGCGGCAACCCGGTCATGGTCAAGGCGCACCCTGGCGCCATCCTGCCGCTGGCGATGAGCGTCAAGGTGGCGCAACAGGTGCTGGCTGAGCTGGGCTTCGATCCGGCCCTGGTCAGTCTTGTGGTCGATACTCCCGAGGCCCCCGTGAGTCAGCGCCTGGCGCTGGATGCGCGGGTGAAGTTGGTGGATTTCACCGGCTCCAGCGCCTTCGGCAACTGGCTGGAGGCCAATGCGCGGCAGGCTCAGGTCTTCACCGAGAAAGCTGGCATCAACAGCGTGATCATCGACAGCGTGCGGGATTTCCAGGCCGTGGCGCGCAACCTGGCGCTCTCTCTGAGCCTCTATTCCGGGCAGATGTGCACCACCCCTCAGGCCATCTATGTGCCGCGCGGCGGTATCGCCACTGCCGACGGCCAGCTGTCCTTCGCTGAGGTGGCCGAGGGGCTGGCCAGCGCCATTCGGGACTTTCTCGGCGACAACGAGCGCGCCTGCGCGGTGCTCGGCGCCATCCAGTCGGACGCTACTGCCGAGCGTATCCAGGCTTGCCGGAGGCTGGGTGAACTACTGCTCGACAGCGAAGTTCGCGAGCATCCGCAATTTCCGGGGGCGCGCGTGCACACGCCGCTGCTGTTGCAGGTCGATGCCAGCGCCAGGGAGGCCTATGGCGAAGAACGTTTTGGCCCCATCGCCTTCGTCATCGCCACCGACGACAGTGCCCACAGCCTGCAACTCGCCGGTGAGCTGATCGCCGAGAAAGGCGCCCTGACCCTGGGCGTCTACAGCACCGACGACAAGGTGCTGGAGCGTGCCGAAGCGCTGTCCCAGGAGGTGGCGGTGGCATTGTCGATCAACCTCGATGGCGGCGTGCTGGTCAACCAGTCGGCTGCCTTCAGTGATTTTCATGCCAGCGGCGGCAACCCGGCGGCGAACGCCTCGATTACCGACATGGCCTTCGTCGTGCGGCGTTTCGTCGTGGTGCAGAGTCGCCGTCATGTCGCTGCCTGGGAGCGTGCCGATGACCTGCTATAGCCTCGATGGCCTGGTGCCTGTGGTGCACCCCACGGCCTACGTACATCCCAGCGCGGTGTTGATCGGCGACGTGATCATCGGCCCGGGCTGCTATGTCGGGCCGCTGGCCAGTCTGCGTGGCGATTTCGGCCGGATCATCCTCGAAGAAGGCGCCAACATCCAGGACACCTGCGTCATGCATGGCTTTCCCGACAGCGACACCGTGGTCGGGCGCAATGGCCATATCGGCCACGGCGCCGTGCTGCATGGCTGCCAAATTGGCGAAGACGTACTGGTGGGCATGAATGCCGTGGTGATGGATGGCGCCGAGATCGCCGCGCGCTCCTTCGTTTCTGCCACTGCCTTCGTCAAGGCAGGTTTCAGCTGCCCCGAGCAGTCACTGGTGATGGGCGCGCCGGCGCAGGTCAAACGCAGCCTCAGCGATGAGGAAGTGGCCTGGAAACGCACAGGCACCCATGAATACCAGGTGCTGGCTCGGCGTTGCATGGAGAGCCTCGCGGTCTGCGAACCGCTGCCGGCCGTCGAGGCGCAGCGGCCACGCATCGCCGACCGGGGACTGCGGCCCAAGGGGAGTTCGTCGCCATGAGCCCGCTGAACTCGAAACGGCGCCCCGCGCCGATGGTCATGCCGAAGTACCAGCGGGTATATTCGGCATCTTTTCCGCTTCCAGAATGCCCATGACTTCGCTTGCTCCCTTGGACCAACTCATCACCCGCTTCCAGCAGCAGACGCCGATTCGCGCCAGCTCGCTGATCATCACCCTGTACGGCGATGCCATAGAACCCCATGGCGGTACCGTGTGGCTGGGTAGCCTGATTCAGTTGCTCGAGCCCATGGGCATCAACGAGCGGCTGATCCGCACTTCGATCTTTCGTCTGACCAAGGAAGGCTGGTTGAGCGCCGAGAAGGTCGGGCGGCGCAGTTATTACAGCCTAACCGGCGCCGGTCGGCGCCGCTTCGAGAAGGCCTTCAAGCGGGTCTACAGCTCCAGTGTGCCGGTGTGGGACGGTGCCTGGTGCCTGGTGGTGCTTTCGCAGTTGTCGCAGGACAAGCGCAAACAGGTGCGTGAAGAGCTGGAGTGGCAAGGTTTTGGTGCAATCGCGCCGACGGTGCTGGCCAATCCCCGCTGCGACCGGGTCGACGTCAGCGCGACGCTGCAGGAGCTCGATGCCCTGGACGACAGCATCATCTTCGAGACCCGTACCCAGGATGTCCTGGCTTCGAGAGCGCTGCGCGCCCAGGTTCGCGAGAGCTGGAACATCGATGAGCTGGGCAGGCATTACAGTGAATTCATCCAGCTGTTCCGCCCGCTGTGGAAGGAGTTGAGGGAGCAGGAAAGCCTGAAGCCTGCAGACTGCTTTCTGGCGCGAACCTTGCTGATCCATGAGTATCGCCGGTTGCTGCTGCGCGATCCGCAGTTGCCGGATGAACTCCTCCCGGGCGACTGGGAAGGGCGTGCTGCACGTCAGCTGTGTCGCAATATTTACCGTCTCATCTATTGCAGTGCCGAGGCCTGGCTGAATGCCACGCTGGAAACGGCCGATGGCCCTCTGCCTGATGCCAGTGAAAGTTTCTATCAGCGTTTCGGAGGGCTAAAGTAGTAACTGCTGACGGTAACAATCTGGCACAGCGGCAACCTATAACAAGATCCAGCCGAGTGTGAGGCTCTAAAGCCATGACGATCTTACGAGCAGAAATAGCCGGCCGCTTCGATGGCTGGCTGCATGACGTCAATCAAGTGTGCGGGCATTTCGATGCCCAATGCCTGGGTGAAGGATTCTCCGGCTCCATCCGTGAGCACCAGACGGGTGCGCTGAGATTGAGTTTCGTTGACATTACCCAGGCGCGCCTGTTTCGCTCGTCGAAGGAAATAGCGCAGAGTGACTGCAAGCATTTCTACCTGGTGTCCCAGTTGTCGGGGCGTGCAGGCATGGAGCAAGCGGGTAACTGCGTGGAAATGCAGCCAGGCGATATCACCCTGATCGACTCCAGCGTGCCGAACAATTTTCTCTACGAGGATTCTTCGCGGCAGATCTCCCTGATCCTTCCGCGCCACCTGCTTGAGCAGAGTCGGCGCTTCACCGAAGTGCATTGCGCTCAGCGCATTCCCGCCAGCGCGCCGATGGCGGCAATGGCCAACCGCCTGATTCTCGAGTCGACCCAGCAGGGTGCGTTGAGCGTCAGCGAGAGCGAGGCGACCCTCGAGGCATTGGTCAGCCTGTTGCGGCCCGTGTTGTGTGCCAGCGATAGCGTTCCCGACGCCCACGAGCGGCTGTTCCGCAAGACGCTGCGTTTCATTGACGAACATATCTGCAGCGAGGAGCTCTGCCCGGAGGCCATCGCCCGGGAGGTGGGTGTTTCGATGCGGGGTCTGTATCGCATGTTCGCCAAGAAGGGCCTGGTCGTGGCGCAGTACATCAAGAACCGGCGCTTGGACTTCTGCGCCGAGACGCTGCGTCAGGCCGGCAGCGAGCAGAAGCTCTCGGCTCTGGGCTACGAATGGGGTTTTACCGACTCCAGCTACTTCTCCACGGCCTTCAAGGCGCGCTTCGGGGTATCCCCGAGCGATTACCGCAAGCGCTACAGCGGGCGCTAGGCGCAGCCTGTATCAGTCGTGCGCGTGGCCGCCGGCCTCTGTCAGGGGCTGGCGCGGCGCTTTTCCCATTTTGGCAAGTTGGCAAAGGGGCCTGGCACAGGCAATAAAACCCCCTCGCTGCCGAGCGAGGACAATCCAGAGGGCAAACGGCTGAGTTTGGCGACATCGCCGCTGGCCTGTTCAGAAACTGGATGATGTGAGGTTCTGCTTTGAAAACCCTAACCAAGCTGGCCGGCCTTGGCTGCCTGCTGCTGTCTGCGCCTGTGTTCGCGGCGCAATGCACCACTGCGCAGCAGCACAAGGGTGAGGCGCTGTTTACCAGCGAATGCTCGGTGTGCCATTCGGTCGCCGTGGGCGGTGCCACCAAGATGGGGCCGAATCTCAAGGGCCTGTTTGGTCGAACCTCGGGGAGTCTGCCTGGTTTCAGCTATTCCCAGGCGATGAAGGCGAAGGCGGTCGAATGGCAGATGCAAAGCCTGGAGCAGTTCATCGCTTCACCTCAGGCATTCGTGGCCGGTACCTACATGCCCTACATGGGCCTGGCGAATGCCGAGGATCGCCAGGCAGTGGCGTGCTTCCTGAGCACGCAGAAGTAACCCGAGCAGCGGGCACTGCAGCGCAACTGCCCGTCGTTTCAATCTCATCGGCTGCACCCGCGCGCATGCAGCAAGGCGCCCGACCAGCGAATCTGGCCGGGCGCCCTACCCTCAGTAGCGAATGAGCACCGACTTCAGCTCGGTATAGTCATCGATGAAGGCGCTGCCGAACTCGCGCCCCATGCCGGATGCCTTGATGCCGCCGAAGGGCACCGATGGGTCGAGGAAGGTGTGCATGTTGACGTAGACCGTGCCTGCCTCGATCTGCGGGATCAGGCGCAGCGCGCGGGACAGGTCGTTGGTCCAGATGCTGGCGGTGAGGCCGAAGGGCGAGTCATTGATCAGTGCCGGCAGTTCATCCACTTCGTCGTAAGGCACTACGCAGAGAATCGGGCCGAAGGTTTCCTCGTACAGGAAGCGATCCTGCGGGCCGTTGGCCAGGAGCACGGTGGGTTCGACGTAGAAGCCCGAGCCCGCAAGCGGGTTGCCGCCACAGATGACCTGGTTGTCATGGCGGGCCGCGGCGAGAAATTGCGACACCTTGTCGAACTGCGGCTTGTTGGCCAGCGGGCCGAACTGCACGCTCTCGTCCAGTGGCGAGCCAATGCTCATGCCCTTCACCGCTGCGGCGAACTTGGCCAGGGTTTCATCGAGCTGCGAGCGGTGCACGTAGATGCGCTCCGGCGAGGCGCAGACCTGGCCCTGGTGCACGTAGCCCGTCTGGATCAGGCCGGCCACGGCGGCATCGATATCCGCATCGGGCAAGAGTGCTGCGGCGTTCTTGCCGCCCAGCTCCAGGGTCACGCGGGTCAGGTTGGCGGCCATTGCGCTCTGACCGACTTTGAGGCCCGTTGGAACCGAGCCGGTGAACGAAACCTTGGCTACCTTGGGGTGTTCGATCAGCTGTGCACCGACTTCACCCGTACCGTTGACCACGTTCAGTACGCCTGCCGGTAAGCCTGCTTCTATGGCCAGTTCGGCCAGGCGCAGCAGGGTGATCGGGGTGAATTCGCTCGGCTTGAGGATCAGCGTGCAGCCGGTTGCCAGGGCTGCGCCGAGCTTCCAGATGGCGATCATTACCGAGAAATTCCAGGGCACGATGCCCGCGACCACGCCGACTGGCTCACGGCGCGTCATAGCGGTGTACTGCTCGCCGGCCATGGACGGGAACGACGGGGTCATGGTCTCGCCGCTGATCTTGGTGGCCCAGCCGGCGTAGTAGCGCAGGAACATCGCGCTTTGACCAACCTCGAACATGCGCGACAGCTGAATATGCTTGCCCGAGCACTGGGTTTCCAGTTGCGCCAGTTCCTCGCCGTTGGCCTCGATGAGGTCGGCCAGACGATTGAGAATCAGGCCGCGTTGATAGGGCGACGTCTGCGCCCACTCGCCACTGAAGGCGCGTCGGGAGGACAGGCAGGCCTCTTCGACCTCACTGGCTGTCGCGCCATTGACCTGTGCGATGACCTCGCCATTGGCGGGGTTGACGACGGGAATACGCTTGTCGCCGCTGCCGCTACGGTACTGGCCGTCGATGAAGTGGCCGTGATCGCGTTGCAGGTATTGGCGTACTTTGGGCAGTAACTGAATTTCGCTCATGGGGTCTCCTGAGGGGCTTGAGTGGCCCGAGCTTGTTGGTATTGGCGGGGCCTCGTAGGGGAATTTGCTGCTTTGTCGCTGTGCTGCTTGCCGCGCCCTATCCAGGGCGCGCATGCCGAGAGCGCCTCAATCGCCTGGGGCTTCAATAGCGGTTCCTCTTCAGGTCCTGCCAGGCTTCATCGAGGATCTTGCGTTGTGAGGTGGGCACGCTCTCGAGCAGATAACTGCGTCGTCTTTGATCGGTCGTCAGCACCTGTGCCGGGTGCGCTTTTGCGAAGCTCTGCATGGCTGGCGTCTCGTTAGGCAGCGGTGCATAGAAACGAGAGTTGAGCGCGTTGCGCAGTGCGATTGGTGGGTCGATCAGGAAATCGAGCAGGCGGTAGGCCAGTTGCGGGTTGGCGGCATCGCTCGGGATCGCCAGGGTATCGATGAAGATCGCCGCGCCTTCTTCCGGAATGCGGTAGACGAGCTTCGGATTGTCCTGCATCGCACGCACGGCATGGCCGCTCCAGGCCATGGCCAGACACAGCTTGCCGTTTATGAGGTCGTCGACGAAGTCCCAGTTGTTCATCGTGCGAATGAACGGCGTGACGGCCTTCAATCCGTCCAGTTGCTTGATCAACTGGCGGTTGGTGATACGCGACAGGCGCCGCCCGCGGTAGTTGAGCAGCACTGATGAGGTCTCATCGGAAGCGTCCAGCATCGCTACGCCGCATGTGCTGAGCCGTTCTGTTTCGGCGGCCTCGAACATCAGCTTCCAGCTGTTGGGCGGGGGAGCGCCGTAGCTGGCTTGCGCCAGGTCTGGGGCGATTACCAGCCCGGTGGAGCCCCATAGATAGGGCACTGCGTAACGGTTGGCCTGTGGCAGACCGGCGAGAATCGTCAGCAGCCAGGGGTCGAGTTCGGCGTAGTGCGTCAGTTGCCTGGTATCCAACGGCGTGAGGCGCTGCTCCTCGATCAGTTGTTCGAGCATGAAGTGGCTCGGCATCACCAGGTCATAGTGCGAGCCATCACTGAGCGCCTGGCGCAACTCGTCGGTGCTGGTATAGGTCTGGTAATCGACGGTAATACCGGTTTGCTGCTGAAAATCTCTGAGCACGTCAGGGGCCAGGTAGTCCTTCCACCCGTATACGCGCACCACCTGTTCGGCATGCGCCTGAGCGATGGTTGCCAGCAGAGCGAGCAAGGCAAGCAGTACTTTCATCGGGCACCTCCGCAGGCATTGACGTTCGTCCAGCGTTCAAACTGCCGAGTGCTGGACTTCTGCAAGCCATTTAAGCCAGATCGGCCCGCTGGAGTTTGCTTCTGGGTGCCAAGTTCTGGTGTCGGTGTGCCAAACGATCACGGGCTGTGGCCGGGGCGATAAGCACCTGCATGCGGGCAGGCCAATGCGCGTGCGGCCCAGTTGCTGCTTCTGGAGAATGAGCGAGCTGCTTTGGTATGGCGGTAGCCGGAACGAGCAGGAGATGGGCAACGAGTTAAAAGGCGCGTCGCGGGCGGATCTCATCTTTGCCGTATGACGTCTATCAGACGGCGCCTTGAGTTGAGTGGCTGCAGAAACAAAAAGGCCCCAGATTTTCATCTGGGGCCTTTCGTTATCTGGCGCACTCGGCGGGATTCGAACCCACGACCCCTGCCTTCGGAGGGCAGTACTCTATCCAGCTGAGCTACGAGTGCGTTGCGGGGCGCAATCATACGCATCTCGGCGGTTAGCGTCCATTCTGCATGACTGTGCATTATTTAAAACGCACTTTACACTTTTGCGCTGCCAGAACGGCCTTCTGAGAAGTTTTTGCCATTATTTTATGGATTTTCCTTGGCCGCCTATTGCCCTTTACCCTTGCCGATCCTAGGATTCGTTTGAGATTTCAAACGGCGTGTTCAGTCATTCTGAACCCTCGCACGTTCAACGGTTCTGAATCAATTATCAGGCCCCGCACGGCTCGTTTCGACCTTGCGGGCTCTGCCCGTGACTCCAACGACTTACGCCGACGCCCGGGTGTCGGAACTGAAGGAGACTGCCATGCAACTGAAAGACCCCCAGCTGCTGCGCCAACAGGCTTATATCGATGGCCAGTGGTTGGACGCCGACAGCGGTCAGACCATTGCCGTGAACAATCCGGCCACTGGCGAGATCATCGGCCATGTGCCGAAGATGGGCCGTGCTGAGACCCGCCGCGCCATCGAGGCCGCTGAGAAAGCGCTGCCGGCCTGGCGTGCGCTGACCGCCAAGGAGCGTGCGAACAAGCTGCGTCGCTGGTTCGAGCTGCTGATGGAAAACCAGGATGACCTGGGCCGCCTGATGACCCTGGAGCAGGGCAAGCCGCTGGCCGAAGCCAAGGGCGAGATCGCCTATGCCGCGTCGTTCATCGAGTGGTTCGCCGAAGAGGCCAAGCGCGTCTACGGTGACGTGATCCCCGGCCACCAGCCGGACAAGCGCCTGATCGTGATCAAGCAGCCGATCGGCGTCACCGCGGCCATCACGCCGTGGAACTTCCCTGCCGCGATGATCACCCGCAAGGCCGGCCCGGCACTGGCCGCCGGTTGCACCATGGTGATCAAGCCGGCTTCGCAGACCCCGTTCTCCGCCCTGGCCCTGGTCGAGCTGGCCGAGCGCGCCGGAATCCCGAAAGGTGTGCTGAGCGTGGTCACCGGCAGCGCCGGCGAAGTGGGTGGCGAGCTGACCAGCAACCCGATCGTGCGCAAGCTGTCCTTCACCGGCTCGACCGAGATCGGTCGCCAGCTGATGGCCGAATGCGCCCAGGACATCAAGAAGGTGTCGCTGGAGCTGGGTGGTAACGCGCCGTTCATCGTCTTCGATGACGCCGACCTGGACGCTGCCGTCGAAGGCGCGCTGATCTCCAAGTACCGCAACAACGGCCAGACCTGCGTCTGCGCCAACCGTATCTACGTGCAGGACGGTGTCTACGAGGCCTTCGCCGAGAAGCTGATCGCCGCCGTGGCCAAGCTGAAGATCGGTAACGGTCTGGAAGACGGCACCACCACCGGTCCGCTGATCGACGAGAAGGCCGTGGCCAAGGTTCAGGAGCACATCGCCGATGCCGTGAACAAGGGCGCCAAGCTGGCCCTGGGCGGCAAGCCGCACGCCCTCGGTGGCACCTTCTTCGAGCCGACCATTCTGCTCGACGTGCCGAAGACCGCCGCCGTGGCCAAGGAAGAGACCTTCGGCCCGCTGGCGCCGCTGTTCCGCTTCAAGGACGAGGCCGAGGTGGTCGCCATGGCCAACGATACCGAGTTCGGCCTGGCCTCCTACTTCTATGCCCGCGATCTGGGCCGCGTGTTCCGCGTGGCCGAGGCGCTGGAGTACGGCATGGTGGGTATCAACACCGGCCTGATCTCCAACGAAGTCGCGCCGTTCGGCGGTGTGAAAGCTTCCGGCCTGGGCCGCGAAGGCTCCAAGTACGGGATCGAGGACTATCTCGAGATCAAGTACATGTGCCTCGGTGGAATCTGATTCGGAAATCGCTGATTTCCAAGACGGGGCAAGGTGCGAAAGAGCGTGCGGCGCCCCGGTTGTAAGTCGTAACCCTATTGAGTCCCTCGCGGCCCGGTTCAGTCGATCATCGCATGCTGAACCGACCACCCGCTGGGGGGCGACCATGAGGACACCATGAGCAAGACCAACGAATCCCTGCTGCAACGCCGCCAGGCCGCCGTACCGCGCGGTGTCGGTCAGATCCACCCGATCGTCGCCGAGCGCGCCGAGAACGCCACCGTGTGGGACGTCGAAGGCCGCGAGTACATCGACTTCGCCGGCGGCATTGCGGTGCTGAACACCGGCCACCTGCACCCGAAAGTGGTCGCCGCCGTTCAGGAACAGCTGACCAAGCTGAGCCACACCTGCTTCCAGGTGCTGGCGTACGAGCCCTACATCGAGCTCTGCGAAGAGATCGCCAAGCGCGTGCCGGGTGACTTCGCCAAGAAGACCCTGCTGGTCACCTCCGGCTCCGAAGCCGTGGAGAACGCCGTGAAGATCGCCCGTGCCGCTACCGGCCGCGCTGGCGTGATTGCCTTCACCGGCGCCTATCATGGCCGCACCATGATGACCCTGTCGCTGACCGGCAAGGTGGTACCGTACTCCGCCGGCATGGGCCTGATGCCCGCTGGCGTGTACCGCGCCCAGGCGCCGTGCCCGCTGCATGGTGTGAGCGAGGACGAGTCCATCGCCAGCATCGAGCGCGTCTTCAAGAACGACGCGCAGCCGCAGGACATCGCCGCGATCATCATCGAGCCGGTGCAGGGTGAGGGTGGCTTCTACGTCAACTCCAAGCCGTTCATGCAGCGCCTGCGCGCCCTGTGCGACCAGCACGGCATCCTCCTGATCGCTGACGAAGTGCAGACTGGCGCCGGCCGTACCGGCACCTTCTTCGCCACCGAGCAACTGGGCGTGATCCCGGACCTGACCACCTTCGCCAAGTCCGTCGGCGGCGGCTTCCCGATCTCCGGCGTATGCGGCAAGGCCGAGATCATGGACAAGATCGCCCCTGGTGGCCTGGGTGGCACCTACGCTGGCAGCCCGATCGCCTGCGCCGCGGCCCTGGCCGTGCTCAAGGTGTTCGACGAAGAGAAGCTGCTGGAGCGCTCCAACCTCGTCGGCGAGAAGCTCAAGGCGGGCCTGAACAAGATCGCCGAGAAGCACAAGGTGATCGGTGATGTGCGCGGCCTGGGTTCGATGGTCGCCATCGAGCTGTTCGAAGGCGGTGACCACAGCAAGCCGGCTGCCGAGCTGGTTGGCAAGATCGTCGCCAAGGCGCGCGACAAGGGCCTGATCCTGCTGTCGTGCGGCACCTACTACAACGTCATCCGCTTCCTGATGCCCGTCACCATCCCTGACGCGCAGCTGGAGAAGGGCATCGCCATCGTTGCCGAGTGTTTCGACGAACTGGCCTGAGTCGTTCCTGCTGTACCTGCGTCCGTGGCTGACCGCACCGGGCGCACCTGAGACCCGCCGCGTGCGGGTCTTTTTGTCTGGAGCCAGGGGCTTCGGCCCTGGCCAGTCGCCGCTGAAGCGCCTGCCACAGGTGCGCTACAGCCTGTGGGAGGGGCTTTAGCCGCGACGGATTCCCTACCCGCTGCATCCGGGCTACGGCTGGGCTCAGTGTCCTCGGCTCAGCGAGTCGAGTTGCTGGCTGACGTCATGGCTGGCTCGCTCCATCTGCGCTACAGCCTGCAGGGTGCGCGACCAATCCTGGTTCTGCGCGGCGTGCAGGGCTTCGTGCGCAGCCTCATGCACCTGGCGATGTGGAGCCTCCAGTTGCTGATAACCGCGCGTCTTGCCGTAACGAGCGACGGTTTCGCCATCCTGATACCAGCGGCCCAGGCGGCAGCTCTGGTGGTCGGTCATCCCGGTATTGCTGTCGTTGCGCAGCAGGCGTTGGTAAACCTCGAACTTGAACAGCAGGTGGTCGAGTTTGACCGCTTCGCAGAAGGAGCCGAGGGCGATGCGCTCGATCAGGGCATTCATGTGCTCGCCCAACTCGACCATCCGATCTAGTGTGCTCGCCGACTGCGAGACGTCACCGGACAGCCGTGAGGCCTCGTTGGACAGTTGACCGATGGCACTGCTGGCGCGCTCGGTTTCCTGGTTGATGCTGGCGACGAGCTGGCTGATCTCCTGGGTGGCCTGATGGGTGCGCTGCGCCAGGGCCCGCACCTCATCAGCGACCACGGCAAAGCCACGACCCTGCTCGCCGGCGCGGGCCGCTTCGATGGCGGCGTTGAGGGCCAGCAGGTTGGTCTGGTCGGAAATGGCCTTGATCAGCTCGACGATGCGGCTGATGTCGCCGACCCGCCCCTGCAACAGTTCGACGCTCTGCACGCTCTGCACGCCCTGCTCGGACATGCCGCCGAGTGCGTTGGAAAAACCGGCGAGCAGGGTCGAGGTTTGCTGGAACACGCCTTGGTGCTCACGCTGCTTTTCGACCTCGACACGCAACTGTTCCGCTTGCGCGACTACGCCGTCACGGGTGGCCGAGAGTGACTCCTGGAAGTTGTTCAGTTCGACCTGCAGTTGCTCGCGAAAGCGGCTCATGGCGTTGAGTCGATGCTGCTCCTGCTGCGTCTGTCGCTGCAGTTCGCGGGCATCCTCCAGCTCGCGCTGCATGGCCTGCTTCTCGGCAACAAGACGCTCGACCTGATTCTGTAGGTCTTGGCATTGCTGGCGCAATTTACGGTCGAACATGGGGTGCTACTCCAGGCGGGAAACTACGGATGACGTTGGTCTTTGTTATCGGTATCAAATTATCGAGCTGTAGCCCGTACGCCGCATTGACGCCGAGCAGGCGCAGACGGAAAAAAGCCCGCACATGGCGGGCTAGAGGGAGACACGCAACTGGAGTTCGGGAACTTACTTGGGCTCGAAGATTACATACACCTTGCGGCAGGTTTCGAGTACTTCCCAGGTGCCGGAGAAACCGGAGGGAATCACGAAACGGTCGCCAGCGCGTACGGTCTTGGCATTGCCGTCGGCGTCACGCAGTACGGAAACGCCCTGGAGAATCTCGCAGTATTCGTGTTCGGTGTAGCTCACCTTCCACTGACCGACTGCGCCTTCCCAGATGCCGGTGCTGAACTGGCCGCACGGGCTGCTGTAGTGATTGCGCACGCTTTGCTCGGGGTCGCCCTTGAGCACCTTTTCCGGCGCCGGGCGGTAGTGTTCGGCGGCCGTGCCGGCCTGGGCGAAGTCGACGATCTGCTCGATGTTCATCTGGCTGTTCCGTGGTTTCGGTGGCGGCTACCGCGTGATCGGCAGGGCGGCCGCGGGTGAAATCGTGGTAGCAGTCTATGTTTAAAAAAACGAACATGACAAGGGCTTTTGCCAGTCTTTGTCAAAAATATTGAAAAGCCACAGCCCTCTGGTTTAGTGTGGCGGACAGGATTTGGCCAGCGATCTGGCCTTGCAGAATTATTGACAGTGCGCGCTCCTTTGGGCGCCGCTTCCACCCATTGAGAGGATGCCGGAATGACTAGCCTGACTCGTGCCGACTGGGAACAGCGTGCCAAGACCCTGACCATCGAAACGCGTGCGTTCGTACATGGTGAGTACCGTGCCGCCGCGTCCGGCGCCACCTTCGAATGCATCAGCCCGGTCGATGGCCGCCTGCTCGGCCTGGTGGCCAGCTGTGACCAGGCCGACGCCGACCTGGCGGTCAAGGACGCCCGCGCCACCTTCGACTCTGGCGTGTGGTCACGCATGGCGCCGGCCCAGCGCAAGAAGGTGATGATCCGTTTTGCCGCGCTGATCGAGCAGCATGGCGAAGAGCTGGCTCTGCTGGAAACCCTGGACATGGGCAAGCCGATCAGCGATTCGCTGAGCATCGACGTCAGCAGCGCGGCCAATGCCATTCGCTGGAGCGGCGAGGCCATCGACAAGGTCTATGACGAAGTCGCCGCCACGCCGCATGACCAGCTCGGGCTGGTTACCCGCGAGCCGGTGGGTGTGGTCGCCGCTATCGTGCCGTGGAACTTCCCGCTGCTGATGTCCTGCTGGAAGCTCGGCCCGGCGCTGGCCACCGGTAACTCGATCATCCTCAAACCGTCCGAGAAGTCGCCGCTGACCGGCATCCGTGTCGCCCAGCTGGCCATCGAGGCGGGTATTCCGGCGGGCGTATTCAACGTGCTGCCTGGCTTCGGCCACACTGTGGGCAAGGCTCTGGCCCTGCACATGGACGTCGACACCCTGGTGTTCACCGGGTCGACCAAGATCGCCAAGCAACTGATGGTTTACGCCGGCGAGTCGAACATGAAGCGCGTCTGGCTGGAAGCCGGCGGCAAGAGCCCGAACATTGTCTTCGCCGACGCGCCGGACCTGCAGGCCGCTGCCGAGTCAGCCGCCAGCGCCATCGCCTTCAACCAGGGCGAAGTGTGCACCGCCGGCTCGCGCCTGCTGGTGGAAAACAGCATCAAGGACCAGTTCGTGCCCATGGTGGTCGAGGCGATCAAGGCCTGGAAACCGGGCAACCCGCTGGACCCGGCGACCACCGTTGGCGCGCTGGTCGACACCACGCAGATGAACAACGTGCTGAGCTACATCCAGGCTGGCCATGACGATGGCGCCAAGCTGGTGGCCGGCGGCAAGCGAGTGCTGGAAGAGAGCGGCGGCACCTACGTCGAGCCGACCATCTTCGACGGTGTGAACAACGCCATGCGCATCGCCAAGGAAGAGATCTTCGGCCCGGTGCTGTCGGTGATCGGTTTCGACAATCAGGACGAAGCCATCGCCATCGCCAACGACACCGTCTACGGCCTGGCCGCAGCGGTATGGACCAGCAATCTGTCGCGCGCCCATCTGGTCGGCAAGGCGCTGCGCGCCGGCAGTGTGTGGATCAACCAGTATGACGGCGGCGACATGACCGCACCGTTCGGTGGCTTCAAGCAGTCCGGTAACGGCCGCGACAAGTCGCTGCACGCGTTCGACAAGTACACCGAGCTGAAGTCCACCTGGATCAAGCTGTAACGTTAGCGGGGCGATCTACTGGTCGTCGGTCCAGCAATCGGCTTCCCTCTCCCATTTATGGGAGAGGGGCAGGGGGAGAGGGCCGAGAGCGCAGCGACACTGCCGGCTATCTTGCTCCCGAAACCTGCGGCCGGGCTCCCTTAGGGAGTCCGGCCGTTGTCTTTGCAGCCGCTCGTCAACCAAGGA
Source organism: Pseudomonas spartinae (assembly GCF_965197125.1). NCBI lineage: Bacteria > Pseudomonadati > Pseudomonadota > Gammaproteobacteria > Pseudomonadales > Pseudomonadaceae > Pseudomonas > Pseudomonas spartinae. Next base: position 238,162 of record NZ_CBDAMB010000002.1, on the reverse strand, counting down.
AATTGGCAATGCGTTGGGGCACCTATTTCGCCGTCTGTTCGGCAGTCATCAGCATCGGTCTGGCACTGGGCGTGACCATGCCACTGGTTTCGCTGCGCCTGGAAAGCTGGGGCTACGACTCCTTCGCCATTGGCGTGATGGCGGCGACTCCGGCCGTCGGCGTGCTGCTCGGCGCCTTGCTGGCCGGTCGCCTGGCGGCGCGCTTCGGTACCACCGTGCTGATGCAGCTGTGTCTGCTGCTGGGCGCGCTGTCGGTGGCAGGGCTGGCGCTGGTGCAGAACTACGCGGTGTGGGTCGGCCTGCGCCTGTTCATCGGTGTGGCCCTGACCGTGGTGTTCATCCTTGGCGAAAGCTGGATCAACCAACTGGCCGTGGAGAAGTGGCGCGGTCGGCTTGTGGCGCTGTACGGCACCGGTTATGCCCTCAGCCAGCTCAGTGGGCCGTTGTTGCTGACGGCGCTCGGTACGGCCACCGACGCCGGTTTCTGGACGGGCGTATGCCTTTTGATCGGCGGCTCGCTGATTCTGCTCGGGCGCAGTGGCGCACCCCAGGTGGACGCGCACAGCGCTTCGGGGCGCGGGTTGCTGGTGTTCTGCCGCAAGCTGCCGGCGATTGCCTGGGCGGTGATGCTGTTCGCTGCCTTCGAAGCCATGATGCTGACCCTGCTGCCGGTCTATGGCCTGCGTCAGGGTTTCACCCAGGAGGTGGCGCTGTTCATGGTCAGCGTGGTGGTGGTCGGCGATGCGGTGTTGCAACTGCCCATCGGCTGGCTGGCCGACCGCATGTCGCGGCAGTTACTGTTCCGCGCCTGCGGCAGTGTGCTGCTGGTCTCCAGTCTGGCGATCCCGCCGTTGCTGCATACGCCGATCATCTGGCCAGTGCTGGTGGCCTTCGGGGCCAGTGCGGGCGGTCTGTTCACCCTGTCGTTGATCATGATCGGCGAGCGTTATCGCGATGACGAGCTGGTGCGCGCCAATGCCCATGTCGCCCAGCTGTGGGGCCTGGGCTGCCTGATCGGGCCGCTGACCACCGGCGCGGTCAGCCAGTGGCTGAGCGGCCACGCGCTGCCGCTGCTGATGGCTGTTGGCGCCTTCGTGTTCATCATCCTCGCCAGCCGGCAGGGCGCCTTCAGCGAGATGGAAACGGCGGGCGCGGCGCGCTCCTGACGCGGCTCAGCGCCACTGCCCGAGGTCCTGCGTCTGCTGCAGGTCGGCCTCTTCGATCAGCTCGGCGATGGTCGCACCGATCTGCTTCACCGCCGCCTCGATCACTTCGCTCGGCGGTTCGGCGTAGTTCAGGCGGATGCAGTTACGGTATTTGCCCGCCGCAGAGAAGATGCTGCCCGGCGCGATCTGGATCTTGTGCGGCAGCAGGGCGCGATTGAGCTTCAGGCTGTCGAAACCCTGCGGCATCTCCACCCACAGCATGAAGCTGCCCTGCGGGCGACTGACCCGCGTGCCGGCCGGGAAGTAGCGACTGACCCAATCCACCATCAGGTCGCGGCTGCGCAGGTACTGCGCGCGCATTCGCCGCAGGTGCGGTTCGTAGTGCCCGTCCTTGAGGTACTCGGCGATGGCCAGCTGCGGCAGTTGCGCGGTGCTGCCGGTGCCCAGGTACTTCATGTGCACCACCTGCTCCAGATAACGCCCGGGGGCGATCCAGCCGACGCGCAGGCCCGGTGCCAGAGTCTTGGAGAACGAGCTGCAGAACAGTACGCGGCCGTCCTCGTCGAAGGACTTGATGCTGCGCGGGCGCGGGTAACTGTAGGCGAGGTCGGCGTAGACATCGTCCTCGATGATGGCCACGTCGAAGCGCTGCGCCAAAGCCACCAGGGCGCGCTTGTTGGCGTCGGGCATGATGTAGCCGAGCGGGTTGTTGCAGTTCGGAGTGAGCTGGATGGCCTTGATCGGCCACTGCTCCAGGGCCATTTCCAGGGCGTCGAGGTTGATCCCGGTGAGCGGATCGGTGGGCAGTTCCAGGGCCTTCATGCCGAAGCCCTTGAGCGCCTGCATCACGCCATGGAAGCTCGGCGAGTCGACCGCGACGATGTCGCCGGGCTGGCAAATGGCACGTACCGCGGCCGACAGCGCCTCGTGGCAGCCGGTGGTGATCACCAGGTCCTCGGCGGCCAGCCGGCAGCCAGAGTCGAGCATCAGCCGGGCGATCTGTTCGCGCAGGCGGATATCGCCACGAATACAGCCGTAGGTGAGCACGTCCGGATCCTGCCGGCGCGCCTGACGCGACAGGTTGCGCAGCAGCGGTTTCAGCGTTGGGCCGCCTATGTCCGGGCGACCGCGACCCAGCTGCAGTATGTCGTGCTGCGGTGAGCTGCTGATCAGCTCCAGCACGTGGTCCCACTGCGATACCTCGACCGGCCGCTGCGCTGCCCGGCTGATCTGCGGCAGTGCGGGCATCTGTCGCCCCAGCGGTACGAAGTAGCCGGACTTCGGCCGTGGCGAGGCCAGGCCCATGTCCTCCAGATGGCGGTAGGCCTGCTGCACCGTGCTGAGGCTGACGCCATGCTCCTGGCTGAGGCTGCGTACCGACGGTAGGCGGTCGCCAGGGCGGTACAGCCCCTGCTCGATGCGGGTGCCGAGCAGCTCGGCCAGGTTCAGATAGAGCGTCATGACAGTCGTCCGGTTGGCGTGGGGTATGTGAGCTTGGACCAGTACAGATCAGTGCGAAAATTCCCATTCAGGGAAAAAAAGCGAAATCTGTATGGAGTTAATAAGAGTTTTTTGGATCTGTCATGGCTTTTCTGCTGACGGCATTCTGATCTCCCATGACAGAAGGCTAGGGGAGCGCAAAGATGACTGGGTTCAGCAAGACAGATTTTGCCGCAGCGGGTGAGCTTGTACGGGGCGCGACAGGGCAGGGCGAAGCTCGCTACTTCGGGCGCGACTGGCCGGCCTTCTGGCGGCGCCTGAACACCCGCCGTGTGCTGCTCAAGCTCAACGACCAGCAACTGCGCGACATCGGCCTCAGCCGCGCGCAGGCCGAGCGCGAGGCGAACCTGCCGTTCTGGAAGTTGTAGCCCGGAAGCAAGCCGGGTTGCGTCGCTGCATCGCCTGCGTAGGAGCGGTTTCAGCCGCGAATCCCTACAGCAGCTCTTTCAGCCGGTGCCAGGCCATGCCCAGCGCCAGCAGTGGCGAGCGCAGGTGCTTGCCGCCAGGGAAGGTCATGTGCGGCACCTGAGCGAACAGCTCGAAACCGCTGCTTTCCTGGCCGGCGATGGCCTCGGCGAGCAGCTTGCCGGCCAGGTGCGTGGCGTTGACGCCGTGGCCGGCATACGCCTGGGCGTGGAACACGTTGGGCTGCTCCTTGAGTCGGCCGATCTGCGGCAGGCGGTTGGCGCCGATGCCGATCATGCCGCCCCACTGGTAGTCGATGCGCACGTCGGCCAGCTGCGGGAAGACCTTGAGCATCTTCGGTCTCATGTAGCCGGCGATATCGGCCGGATCACGCCCGGAATAGTGGCAGGCGCCGCCGAACAGCAGGCGCCGGTCGGCGGAGAGGCGGTAGTAGTCCACCGTCACGCGCTGGTCGCACAGCGCCATGTTCTGCGGGATCAGTTGGCGCGCCTGCGCTTCGGAGAGCTGTTCGGTAGCGATGACGTAGCTGCCGGCCGGGAGCACCTTGCCGCTGAGGGTCGGGTTGAGGCCGCTGATATAGGCGTTGCAGGCCAGCACCAGGTACTTGGCGCGCACCTGGCCATTGGCGGTGTGCACGCGCACTTCGTTGCCGTAGTCGATGCGGGTCACCGCTGACTCTTCGAACAGCTGTACGCCCAGCGACTGGGCGGCGGCGGCTTCACCGAGCGCCAGGTTGAGCGGGTGCAGGTGGCCCGAGCCCATGTCGATCATGGCGCCGTGATAGTTGTCTGAGCCGACCACCTCATGAATGCGCTCCTTCGGCAGCATGCGCAGCTCGTGACGATAGCCGAGGCTCTCCAGCTCGGCCTTGTCTTCGGCGAAGCCCTCCAGATGCGCCGGCTTGTTGGCCAGGTCGCAGTAGCCCCAGGTCAGGTCGCAGTCGATCTGAAAGCGCTCGACGCGCTCACGCACGATCTCCACTGCCTCCAGTCCCATCAGCTTGAACTGGCGCACGCCGTCCTTGCCCACCACCGATTCGAACTGCTCGACATCATGGCCGACGCCGCGAATCAGTTGCCCGCCGTTGCGGCCGCTGGCGCCCCAGCCGATCTGGCGTGCTTCCAGAAGCGCCACCGACAGGCCTTTCTGGGCCAGTTCGATGGCCGTGTTCAGGCCGCTGAAACCGCCACCGACGATGCACACGTCCACCTGCAGCTCACCACCCAGGGGCGGGTAGGCCTGCTGGCGGTTGACGCTGGCGGCGTAGTAGGAGGCGGCATGCTGCGGGCTGTGGACGGGCTGGTGAACGCGGGCGTTCATGTGCGAAATCCTGATTTCGTTGTGTGGAAAATTCAACGCAGGATAAGCGCGTGATCCGTCCGACGCCAAGAGACAAGGAGAAAAAAGCCTGCTGCGACTGCTCGTGCATGCGGCCTGCCGGCGCTGAAACGTCTCCCACATACTGCGCCACGGCGTTGTGGGAGGGACTTTAGCCGCGACCAGACAGATCGCATTGCATTCGGGCCTGCGTGGCGCAGTAAACTGCCGCCTTCGCCTCAGGACGACACCGATGAGTTGCACCGACCGCAAGATCGACTACCTGCGCCGGCAGATTCCGCGCTTCGACTGCATACCTGGCTGTCACGACTGCTGCGGGCCGGTTACGGCTTCTTCCGAGGAGCTGGCGCGCCTGCCGGTCAAGAGCGATGCCGAACATGATGCGGCGCTCGCCGAGTACAACTGCGTACACCTGGGGCCCAATGGCTGCGAGGTGTATGACCAGCGTCCGCTGATCTGCCGCCTGTTCGGCACTACGCCAAAGCTGCCCTGCCCGCATGGCCGTGGACCTGAGCAGCCCATCGAGCCGGCAGTGGAGCGTCAGGTGCACCGCCTGATCGCCAGCACGCGGCAGCGTCTGGTGTAAACGTCCCGCCTAGCGCTCACTCCGGCACCGGCAGCGCCAGGCTCTCCTTCACCTCTTCCATGACGATATAGCTCTTCGACTCGCGCACGTGCGGCAGCTTGAGCAGGATGTCGCCGAGCAGCTTGCGGTAGCTGGCCATCTCGTTGATGCGCGCCTTCACCAGGTAGTCGAAGTCGCCGGACACCAGGTGGCATTCCAGTACGTGCGGCAGCTTGAGCACGGCGCGGCGGAATTCCTCGAAGGTGTCGCCGGACTTGTAGTCCAGGCTGATCTCGACGAACACCAGCAGGTTGGCCTTGAGGTGCTGCGGGTTGAGGCGGGCGTGGTAGCCCATGATGATGCCCTCGCGCTCCAGGCGGCGTACGCGCTCGGTGCAAGGCGTGGTCGACAGTCCCACACGCTCGCCCAGCTCGGTGAAGCTGATGCGCCCGTCCTCCTGCAGGATGCGGAGGATGTTGCGGTCGATCTTGTCCAGTTCACGACGGCTTTGATGCTGGGTTCTCATGGTGAATCCGCCTCTGTAAAACGGCTTTTTGCCAAGAATTCTCGCCAAATATAGCCGTGTATATGGTGAAAAGCACTGCACGGCTCTTCCTATACTGCGCCCATCGACAACAATGGCCTGTAACGCACGTGCCTTGGGCGCGGCGGGGAGAAAAACATGCGTGTTCTGGTTCTCGGCAGCGGTGTAATTGGTACCGCCAGTGCTTACTACCTCGCCCGTCAGGGTTTCGAGGTGGTGGTGGTCGACCGTCAGAACGGCCCGGCGTTGGAAACCAGCTTTGCCAACGCTGGCCAGGTTTCCCCCGGCTATGCCTCGCCCTGGGCCGCACCGGGCGTGCCGCTGAAGGCCATCAAGTGGTTGCTGCAGAAACATGCCCCGCTGGCGATCAAGGCCACCGGTGACGTCGACCAGTACCTGTGGATGGCGCAGATGCTGCGCAACTGCACCGCCAGCCGCTATGCGATCAACAAGGAGCGCATGGTGCGCCTGTCCGAGTACAGCCGCGACTGCCTCGACGAGCTGCGTGCCGAGACCGGCATCGCCTATGAAGGTCGCCAGCTCGGCACCACCCAGTTGTTCCGCACCCAGGCCCAGGTCGATGCCGCCGCCAAGGACATCGCCGTGCTGGAAGCCTCCGGCGTGCCGTTCGAGCTGCTCGACCGCGACGGCATCGCCCGCGTCGAACCGGCCCTGGCTGGCGTCAAGCACAAGCTGGCCGGCGCCCTGCGTCTGCCCAACGACCAGACTGGCGACTGCCAGATGTTCACCACCAAGCTGGCGGACATGGCCAAGGCGCTGGGCGTCGAATTCCGTTTCGGCCAGAACATCCAGCGTCTGGACGCCGTGGGCGACCGTATCAATGGCGTGTGGATCGATGGCAAGTTGGAAACCGCCGACCGCTACGTGCTGGCTCTCGGCAGCTACAGCCCGCAACTGCTCAAGCCGCTGGGCGTGCGCGCTCCGGTCTATCCGCTCAAGGGCTATTCGCTGACCGTGCCGATCGTCAACGCCGAGATGGCGCCGAACTCCACCATTCTCGACGAGACCTACAAGGTTGCCATCACCCGTTTCGATGGCCGCATCCGCGTCGGTGGCATGGCCGAGATCGCCGGTTTCGACCTGTCGCTCAACCCGCGTCGTCGCGAGACCCTGGAGATGATCACCGCCGACCTCTACCCGGAGGGCGGCGACCTGCAGCGCGCCGATTTCTGGACTGGTCTGCGTCCGGCCACGCCCGATGGCACCCCCATCGTCGGCGCCACCGCGTACCGCAACCTGTTCCTCAATACCGGTCACGGCACCCTGGGCTGGACCATGGCCTGCGGCTCCGGTCGCCTGCTTGCCGACCTGATGGCCAACAAGCGCCCGCAGATCAGCGCCGACGGCCTGGATATCTCGCGTTATTCGCGCACGGCGCGTGAAGTGCAGGGCGCACCGCAGCCGCTGCGCACCTGATAGCCTTCGCGCTTTCGCAATCCAAGGAGCTTTACCCTTATGTCGATCCAGCGCCTGCATGTGGCCAAACGCTACAGCGAAGTGGTGATCCACAACGGCACCATCTATCTCGCCGGCCAACTGGCCGATGACTTCGACGGCGACATCCGCGAGCAGACCCGCCAGACCCTGGCCAACATCGACAAGATGCTGGCCGAAGGTGGCAGCGACAAGAGCAAGATCCTCTCGCTGACCATCTTCCTCAAGGACATGGCCGACTATGACGGCCTCAACGCCGAGTACGACGCCTGGGTCGTCGACGGCCATGCGCCGGCTCGTGCCTGCGTCGAGGCGAAGATGTACAAGCCCGAAGTGCTGGTGGAAATGTGCGTGGTGGCTGCCGTCTGAGGCGGCCATAGCCTCTATTTGTGTTGGCTTTTCACCCGGCTCCCCCGCCGGGTTTTTTTTGAGTGACGACGTACCTGCATGTAGCCCGGATGCAATCGGGGTGCCTCTGCCGGAATGGCCCCGGATTATATCCGGGCTACCCAAAAATGAACGATTGAGAAATAGCGAACCATGCGTCCTGCCCGTGCCCTGATCGACCTCGATGCCCTGCGTCATAACTACCGCCTGGCCCGCGAAATGAGCGGCGCTCGCGCCCTCGCTGTGGTCAAGGCCGATGCCTATGGGCATGGTGCGGTGCGCTGTGCGCAGGCACTCGAAGCCGAGGCCGACGGTTTTGCCGTGGCCTGCATCGAAGAGGCACTGGCGTTGCGCGAGGCGGGGATTCGCGCACCGATCCTGCTGCTTGAAGGTTTCTTCGAGGCCGACGAGCTGACGCTGATCGACCAGCATGACCTGTGGTGTGTGATTCACGCGCAGTGGCAGATCGAAGCCGTCGAGCAGGCCCGGCTGAGCAAGCCGCTGACCCTCTGGCTCAAGCTCGACAGTGGCATGCATCGCGTCGGTCTGCATCCGGCCGACTACCAGGGCGCCTATCGGCGCCTGCTGGCCAGCGGCAAGGTCAGCAAGATCGTGTTGATGAGCCACTTCGCCCGCGCCGACGAGCCCGAATGCGAACGGACGGCCGAGCAACTGGCGCTGTTCCAGCAGGCGCGCGAAGGTCTGAGCGCCGAGGTCAGCTTGCGCAATTCGCCGGCCGTGCTCGGCTGGCCACAGGTGCCAAGCGACTGGGTGCGCCCTGGCATCATGTTGTACGGTGCCACGCCGTTCGAGCAGGCTCAGGAGCAGGCCGCGCGTCTGCAACCGGTGATGACTCTGGAATCGAAGGTCATCAGCGTGCGTGAACTGCCGGCCGGTGAGCCGGTGGGCTACGGGGCGCGTTTCGTGTCCGAGCGGCCGACCCGTGTCGGTGTGGTTGCCATGGGCTATGCCGACGGTTATCCGCGCCACGCGCCGACCGGGACCCCGGTGCTGGTCGACGGCCAGTTGACCCGTCTGATCGGCCGGGTATCGATGGACATGCTCACCGTCGATCTGACCGATCTGCCGCACGCCGGCCTCGGCAGCCATGTCGAATTGTGGGGCAAGCGGGTGCTGGCCAGCGAAGTGGCCATGGCGGCCGGCAGCATTCCCTATCAGATTTTCTGCAACCTGCGGCGAGTGCCGCTGCTCTATTTCGGGGGCTGAGCTTGCCGTGTAGGCGAAGGGTGAACGCAAGTGTTGTAAATTCCGAACGCTATGCCATGATACGGACACTTTTCCGTCTCATGTCCCAAGGGGGATTCCAGCATTGGACGTCGGCGTTCGACTGCAATCGATTCGTAAGCTCAAAGGTCTATCCCAGCGTGAACTCGCCAAACGTGCGGGGGTCACCAACAGCACCATTTCCATGATCGAGAAAAACAGCGTGAGCCCCTCGATCAGTTCGCTGAAAAAGGTGCTCGGCGGTATTCCCATGTCGCTGGTGGAATTCTTCTCGCTCGACATGGAGCAGGAAAACCAGATTCAGGTGGTCTATCGGGCCTCCGAGCTGACCGATATCTGCAGTGGCGCCATCACCATGAAGCTGATCGGCAAGGCTCACCCGAGCCGCGCCATCTCCTTCCTCGATGAGACCTACCCGGCGGGTAGCGACACCGGCGACGAAATGTATGCCCACGAGGGCGAGGAAGCCGGCATGCTGGTCGAAGGCAAGCTGGAGCTGACCGTCGGCAACGAGGTGTTCGTCCTCGAACCGGGCGACAGCTACTATTTCGAAAGCAGCAAGCCGCATCGCTTCCGCAACCCGTTCGATGTGCCGGCGCGTCTGATCAGCGCCACCACTCCGGCGAACTTCTGATCAATAACCCTGCGACAATCTGGGTTGTTTCGGCCAGGCCCGCTTGCCGTTATACTGTCGCCCGCTCGCGAAACCGTGGCCGCGGGCGTGACTAGCCACGAAGAGGGTGTACCGTGAATCTGATGAAGAAAATGCTGGCAGTACCGGCTGCCGTATTGGCCCTGTGGGCAGTGACTGCTCAGGCCACGACCGATGAAGCCATCGCCGAGCGCCTCAAGCCGGTCGGTGACGTGTGCATCATGGGCGAAGAGTGCAAGGGCGTGGAAACCGTCGCTGCAGCCGCCAGTGGTGGTGCACGTAGCGCTGATGACATCATCGCCAAGCACTGCAACGCCTGTCATGGCTCTGGCGTGCTGGGCGCACCGAAGATCGGTGACACCGCTGCCTGGAAGGACCGTGCCGACCACCAGGGCGGCCTCGACGGCATCCTGGCCAAGGCCATTTCCGGCATCAACGCCATGCCGCCGAAAGGCACCTGCGCGGATTGCTCGGAAGACGAACTGCGTGAAGCGATCAAGAAGATGTCCGGTCTGTAAGACTCGCCTCTTCCCTGAAAAAAACCGCCCTCCGGGCGGTTTTTTCGTTTTCGCCAGAGGCATGCAACCATGCCGGCGGCTATACAGTCCAAGCAGCATTCGCCATGGATGCCGCGAGGAGCGCCAGATGCCGCACGCCTGTACCCTCGAACAAGCCGTCGACCGCGTATTGAGCGAAATCGACGGGCCGATTCATCTGGGCCTGCCACTGGGCCTGGGCAAGCCCAATCGATGGGTCAACGCGCTCTATGCCCGAGTGCGGGAAACGCCCGAGCGCCAGATGACCATCTACACCGCGCTGTGCCTGGCACGTCCACGCGCCGACCAGGACTTGCAGCAGCGCTTTCTCGAGCCTTTCGTCGAGCGGGTCTACGCGGATTACCCCGAGCTGGATTTTCTCGCTGATCTGCACGCGGACAAGCTGCCGGCTAACGTGCGCGTCGAACAGTTCTTCTTTCAGCCGGGTAGCCTGCTCGAGTGCGAGCCGGCGCAGCAGGACTACATCAGCAGCAACTACAGCCACGTCGCACGCGACCTCAATGCCAAGGGGCTGAATCTGGTCGCCCAGCTGGTCGCCGTCGACGCCGCGCAACCCGGACACTTCAGCCTGAGCTGCAACCCCGACGTCACCCTCGACCTGCTGCCGCTGCTGGAGCGCCGTCGTGCGGCCGGTGAAACCGTGCTCAGCGTCGCCCAGGTGCACAGCGACCTGCCGTACATGGCTGGAGATGCCAGTGTGCCGCGCGATACCTTCGATATTCATATCGTCGAGGACGAGAGCAGCAGGCTGTTCTCCACGCCGAACCTGCCGGTGACCCTGCAGGATCACTGCATCGGTCTGCTCGCCAGCACCCTGGTACGTGACGGCGGCACCCTGCAGATCGGCATCGGCGCGATGGGTGATGCATTGGCCTCGGCCCTGCTGGCCAGGCAGGACGACAATGATCGCTACCGTGCACTTGTGCAGGCGCTGTGTGCGGAGCAATGGTCTGGGGAAATTGCCGCCAATGGCGGCCTGGCGCCCCTTGAGCGGGGGCTGTATGGCTGCAGCGAAATGTTCGTCAACGGCCTGCTGGTGCTGGCCGAGGCCGGCCTGGTGCGCCGCCGGGTCTACCCGGATCTGCTTCTGCAGCGCCTGGCCTGCAGCGGGGCGCTGGATGAGCGGGGCCGGCCACATAGCGTGCAGGCACTGCTGGATGCCGGGCTGGCCGCAGCGCTGCAGCCGAGTGACCTGGCCTGGCTGGGCGACAACGGTCTGCTACGCGGCGATCTGCGACTGCAGGCGGGTGAGTTGCACCTGCCCGACGGTAGCCGAGTTGCGGCAGATCTGCGCGATCCGCAGACGCAGGCACGCCTGAACGACCATCTGGGCGCTGCCGAGGGTGGCGTGGTGCTACACGGTGGCTTCTTCCTTGGCCCGGAAAGCTTCTACCAGCGCCTGCGTGAACTGGACGAGGCCCAGCGTCAGCGCTTCGCCATGACCGGCATTCGCTACATCAACGAGCTGTACGGCGAGGAACAGCTCAAGCGCCTGCAGCGCCGCGATGCGCGCTTTATCAACACGGTGTTCACCATGACCCTGCTCGGTGCCGGTGTGGCTGACCAGTTGGAAGACGGCCGCGTGCTCAGTGGCGTCGGCGGGCAATACAACTTCGTCGCTCAGGCCCATGCGCTGGAGGATGCGCGCTCGATCCTGCTGCTGCGCAGCTGGCGCGAGTCGGCTGGTGAGGTGAACTCGAACATCGTCTGGGAGTATGGCCATGTCACCATCCCTCGGCACCTGCGTGACATCGTCGTTACCGAGTACGGCATCGCCGATCTGCGCGGCAAGACCGATGCCCAGGTGATCGAGGCGCTGCTCAAGATCAGCGATTCACGTTTCCAGGGCGAGCTGATCGAGCAGGCGCAGCAGGCCGGCAAGCTGCCCATGGACTTTCGACTCGACGAGCGCTTCGGCAACAACTTGCCCGAGCGGCTGCAAGCGCTACGCGCGGAACATTCATCGCTCTTCGCCGAATACCCGCTGGGCAGCGATTTCAGTGCGGTGGAGCAGGACCTGCTGCGGGCGCTGAGCTGGCTCAAGAGCAAGCTGCGCCTGAGCGAGGTGCTGGAGCTGGGCAAGGCCGCGCTCGATGCGCCGGAGCCGGCAGCCTATCCCGAACACTTGCGGCGCATGAGTCTGGAGGCGCCGGACGGTGCGCGTGAGGTCCTGTACCAGCGCCTGCTGCTGGCTGGTCTGCAGGCCAGCGCTTCGTCCTAGGACGAAGCGCTCAATCGAGGAAGCGTACCTGGCCGTCCTCCAGCGCCGCGACACGGGCCAGTGACTCGACGCGGTAGCCTTCGCTCTGCAGCAGGTTGCGGCCGTCCTGAAAGGACTTCTCGATGACGATGCCAATACCGGCGATTTCGGCGCCGGCCTGCTGGATCAGGTCGATCAGCGCTTTGGCGGCATGGCCATTGGCGAGGAAGTCGTCGATCACCAGCACACGGTCCGCTGCGCTCAGGTGGCGGGCAGAGATGGCGATGGTGCTTTCGGTCTGCTTGGTGAAGGAGAAGACCTTGGAGATCAGCAGGTCGTCCTTGAGCGTCAGCGACTGGAACTTGCGCGCGAAGATCACTGGGATGCCCAGTTCGAGGCCGGCCATCACCGCCGGGGCAATGCCCGAGGCCTCGATGGTGACGATCTTGGTGATGCCCTGGCCGGCGAAACGCTGGGCGAACTCGTGGCCGATCTCCTGCATCAGGCGGGGATCGATCTGGTGGTTGAGAAAGGCATCCACCTTGAGTACATGCTCGGACAGCACGATGCCTTCGCTGCGTATCTTTTGTTTCAACGACTCCACGGCCGATCCTCTGGGTTGAGCAGAAAAGCTGCCGATTTTCGCTCAAAACGCCCTGCATTGTGTAGTGATACCTGAGGCGGGCCGACGATTGCAGCTGTCTGACCGGTCAGACAGGTTGTCTGGTCTGGCCACGCCGGCATGTGTCTAAGCGCTCTTGGTCAGGCGCCGCAGGATGTCTTTGGGAATGCCCCGTGTGTCGAGCGGCAGCTTGTCCGGCGCCGGCTCCAGGCCCAGTTCGTACAGCCAGTTGAGCGTGTATTCGCGCAGCTGCTTGAGCGCATAGGCCTGCCACTGTTCACGAATTGCCGGCAAGGACTCGATCTCGTAGTCGAACGCACGCAGCGGCCTGCGCCCGGTCAGCGCGGCGCTGAGCAGCGGGTGCGCATGCACATCGTCGAGGGTGAACAGGAAGGACTCACGCAAGGCCACGCGCTGGGGAATATCGAGATTGGGGATCTGGATATAGCGCTCCGGCTCCAGCTCGACCTGCTGGTGCTCCTCGCTGTGCGGGTCGTCCGCCGACAGGGTCAGGACACTGCCGCTTTCCAGATCCAGCCAGTTCTCTTGTGGCTCGCGGCTGTTGATCAACTGAGTCAGGGCGTCGAGGTCGAGCGTGAATGTGCGCATGGTTTCAGTCCCTGTGTCCGAACGATGTCTTCTTCTGACTGGCAAATATGACGAGGGTGCCGGAGGCATTGAAGGGGTGGGCCGGGCGGCGATCCGCTCAAGCCCACCAGACCGCAAGCCCCAGGCTTCAGCGCTTGAGCATTGCACGCATATTGGCCAGCGCGTCGTTGCCACGGGCGGCCTTGGCCTCCACGGGCGCCTCTTCAAGGCCTTCCCAGACCAGGTCTTCGGGCGGCAATTCGTCAAGGAAACGGCTCGGTGAGCAGTCGATGATTTCACCATACTGCTTTCGCTTGGCGGCGAAGGTCAGCGCCAGGTTGCGCTTGGCGCGGGTGATGCCGACGTAGGCCAGGCGGCGCTCCTCCTCGATGGTGTCGGCCTCGATGCTGGAGCGGTGGGGGAGAATCTCCTCCTCGAAGCCGATGATGTACACCGAGGGGAATTCCAGGCCCTTGGAGGCGTGCATGGTCATCATCTGCACGCCTTCGGCGCCTTCCTCCTCTTCCTGCTGGCGCTCGAGCATGTCGCGCAGCACCAGCTTGCCGATGGCGTCCTCGATGGTCATGTCGCCGTCTTCGTCGCGCTCCAGGGTGCCTTTCAGGGCCTCGACGAGGAACCAGACGTTGCCCATGCGCGCCTCGGCGACCTTGTCACTGGAGGCGTTCTGGCGCAGCCAGTTTTCGTAGTCGATGTCCATGACCATGCTGCGAATGGCGGCGATCGGGTCGTTCTGCGCGCATTCCTGGCGCACGCGATCCATCCACTTGGTGAAGCGTTGCAGGCGCTCGGTGAAGCGCGCGTCGAGGTGCTCGCCGAGACCGATCTCGCCGGCGGCGGCGTACATGCTGATCTTGCGCTCGTTGGCGTAGTTGCCGAGCTTTTCCAGGGTGGTCGAGCCGATCTCGCGGCGCGGCACGTTGATCACGCGCAGGAAGGCGTTGTCGTCATCCGGGTTGACCAGCAGGCGGAAGTAGCTCATCAGGTCCTTCACCTCCTGGCGGGCGAAGAAGCTGGTGCCGCCGGACAGGCGATAGGGAATCTGGTGGTGCTGCAACTTCAGCTCCATCAGCTTGGCCTGGTAGTTGCCGCGATAGAGGATGGCGAACTCGCTGTAAGGGCGCTGAGTACGCAGATGCTCGGTGAGGATCTCCAGCGCCACCCGTTCGCACTCGGCGTCTTCGTTGCGGGTGCGGATCACGCGGATCTCGTCGCCCATGCCCATCTCGCTCCACAGCTGTTTCTCGAACACGTGCGGGTTGTTGGCGATGAGGATGTTGGCGCACTTGAGGATGCGGCTGGTGGAGCGGTAGTTCTGCTCCAGCATCACCACCTTCAGCGACGGGTAATCCTCTTTCAGCAGCATCAGGTTTTCCGGACGCGCGCCGCGCCAGGCGTAGATCGACTGGTCATCATCGCCGACCACGGTGAACTGGTTGCGCATGCCCACCAGCATCTTCACCAGCAGGTACTGGCTGGCGTTGGTGTCCTGGTATTCGTCGACCAGCAGGTAGCGGATGCGGTTCTGCCACTTCTCCAGAATGTCGGCGTGCTCCTGGAAGAGTTTGACCGGCAGCAGGATCAGGTCGTTGAAGTCCACCGCGTTGTACGCCTTGAGCGTGCGCTGGTAGTGCAGGTAGACGATGGCGGCGGTCTGCTCCTTGGGCCCGCGTGCGTTGGCCAACGCTTCGTCCGGCAGGATCAGGTCGTTCTTCCAGCTGTCGATGAGGTTCTTCACCTCGTCGGCGCCATCATCGCCGGCGTATTCCTTCTGCATGATGTCGGTGAGCAGCGCCTTGATATCGCCGTCGTCGAAGATCGAGAAGCCTGGCTTGTAGCCCAGGCGCGCGTATTCCTTGCGGATGATGTTCATGCCCAGGTTGTGGAAGGTCGACACGGTCAGGCCGCGCGCCTCGCTGCCCTTGAGCAGGGTGCCGACACGCTCCTTCATCTCGCGCGCAGCCTTGTTGGTGAAGGTCATGGCGACGATGTGCTGGGCACGGATGCCGCAGTTCTGCACCAGATGGGCGATCTTGCGCGTGATCACGCTGGTCTTGCCGGAGCCTGCACCGGCGAGCACCAGAAGCGGGCCGCCGACATAGTTCACGGCCTCTTGTTGCCGGGGGTTCAGTCGGGACATGGGATTGTTCGCAGAAAAAGGGCCGCGCATTTTAACAGGCCTGATGCGTTCTGCCGCGACCGTCCGGAACTGTGGCCTGGCGCACGGAATTGGATGTTGCTGCGCCAGAGCGTGGGGAACGATGCAGTACTCTGGTACCACTTGCCGGTTTGACGGCTATACCTCAGGATGTGCATCACTTTTCACCCGGATGTGATTGATTAGACGCCGATTACGGCGCGTTTAGGCGAGGCAGATCGCCATCATTCTTGTGGTAATTGGGGGGATTGCTTGTCCACGCTCGTCGAACCCATGCGGTTGGTCCTGCTGGCAGACTCGTCAGACTGGGCCGAATTGCTGCGCGAGCAGCTGGGCGCCCTAGAGAGCTCCTTCCCGCTGATTACCGCTCCGTCCTGGGAGGCGGCCAGCAGCCTGTTCGACGACCACGCCAGTGGCCTGCTGCTGGCGACGCCGGATCGGCTTCCCCCCAGTAATCAATGCCCGTTGCCGATGGTGCTGCTGCTCGAGGACGAACCCGTCGAAGAACCGGTCGGGATCAGTGATTGGCTGGTACGCAGTAGCCTCAATCCCGATGTACTACGCCGCTGCCTGCGTTATGCACGTGAGCAGGGCAACCTCAGGCATACCCTGCAGCGCCTGGCCGAACAGGATCCATTGACCGGCATCGCCAACCGTCAGGGCTTCCAGACCCTGCTCGCTGCGCGCCTGGGCGAATGCAACGGCCGCGGCCTGGTGCTGGGGCATCTCGATCTGGACAACTTCCGTCACGCCAACGACGCGCTGGGCTACCAGGCCGGTGATCGCCTGATCCTGCAGGTGGTGGCGCGTCTGAAGAACCTGCTGCAGCCCTGCGACCAGATCGCGCGGCTGGGCAGCGACGAATTCGCCCTGCTGCTGGATGTACGGCGCGATCCGCAGCGCGTCGAACGCCTGGCCGAACGCGTTACCGAGGAACTGGGCGAGCCCTACTGGGTGGACGGCGAGAGCCTGCTGATCGGCTGCAGCCTGGGCCTGGCACATGCCCGTGCAGGCGAGGGCGCCGACCCGCTGCTGTGGCACGCGCATACCGCCATGCAGCAGGCTAAGCGGCAGCAGGGTTGCGTATTTCATGTCTACGACGAGCGGCTCAACGGCAGCGCGCGCAATCAGGCCGATCTGGAAGGCGAGTTGCGCAGGGCGTTACGCCGTGACGAGCTGGAACTGCATTACCAGCCGCGCCTGTGCCTGAAGAGCGGACGCATCGTCGGCCTGGAGGCGCTGGTGCGCTGGCAGCACAGCGAGCGCGGGCTGCTGGCGCCCAACGAGTTCGTGCCCTTGGCCGAGGAAACCGGGCTGATCGTGCCGCTCGGTTACTGGGTCATCTCTCGTGCCCTGCGCGATATGCAGTGGCTGAGTGGGCGCGGCCTGCCGCCGCTGCACATGGCGGTCAATCTGTCGTTCCGCCAGTTTCAGGACAGCCAGTTGCTGTCGACCCTCAGCCGTTTGATCGAAGAGCGTGGGGTCGATGCGCAGCGGCTGGAGTTCGAGCTGACCGAAACCGCAGTCATGCGCCGCAGCGATCAGGTACAGCAGACCATGCTGGCGCTCGGGCGGCTCGGCGTACGCTTCTCGCTGGACGACTTCGGCACCGGGTTTTCCTCGTTCGTCCACCTCAACAGCCTGCCGATCACCCTGCTCAAGATCGACAGGAGCTTCGTCGGCGGCATGGGTGAGCGCGCCGAGAATCGCCAGCTGGTGCGGGCAATGATCAACCTGGCGCACAACCTCAACCTCGAGGTGGTGGCCGAGGGGGTGGAGAATATCGAGCAACTCGACATGCTGCGTCAGTTCGGCTGCGATCAGGTGCAGGGCTACCTGATCAGCAAGGCCGTTCCGCTGGCCGAGTTGGCGCGCTTTCTGGTGTTCGGCATGCGTCAGCCGCTGCTGAGCGGCGCGCCGCCCTCGGCCTGACGCAACTCCAGGCCGGTGGGTCAGGACAGGCAGGCTTCGCCTGTCAGCGCGCCCGGCCGTTGCAGGCGTGCCGTCTTCCACTGGAAGCCCAGTACCAGGCCGGTGGCCGTGACGGCCAGCCCGGCCGCCAGTCCCCACCACACGCCATGTGCACCCCAGCCGAGCGCGAAGGCGAACAGCCAGGCCAGCGGTGCACCGATGCACCAGTAGCCGGTCAGGCCAATCAGCAGCGTGGTGCGGCCGTCGTTGAGCCCGCGGATCGCGCCCATGGCGATGCTCTGCAGACCGTCGAACAGCTCGAACCAGGCCGCGATCGCCAGCAGGCTCACCGCCAGGGTGACGATCTCGGCGAAGGCCGGGTCGTGACGGTCGAGGAACAGGCCGATGATCCATTCCGGCACTAGCCAGAACAGCAGGGCGAACAGCAGCATCAGCACGGCGCCCACGGCCATGCCCAGGTGTCCGGCCAGCCGTGACAGGTGCAGGCGGTCGGCGCCATAGTGCAGGCCGACGCGGAAGGTCACGGCATAGGACAAGCCCTGCGGCACGATGAACGCCAGCGCCACCGTCTGCATGGCGATCTGATGCGCTGCCAGTTGCACGCTGCCCAGTGCGCCCATGCACAGGGTGGCGAAGGTGAACAGCCCTTGCTCGGCGGCGTAGGTACCGCCGATGGGCAGACCAAGGCGCATCAGGGCGCGCATCTCCGCTCGCTGAGGGCGGCCCATGCCGCGCCGCAGCCTGTAACGCTGGTAGGTCGGCGAGAACAGGATGTACAGCGCCAATGCCAGTGCCATGGCACTGCTCACCAGCGCGGTGGTCATGCCGATACCGCTCAGGCCCAGGCTGGGCAGGCCGAACCAGCCCTTGATCAAGGCGTAGTTGATGACGAAGTTGGCGACCGTGCCGACGATGCTGATGGCCATGACCGGGCCAGGATGGCCGATGGCGCTGGTGAAACCGCGCAGCGCCATGAAGCACAGGTAGCCGGGCAGGGCCAGCGACAGCGGACGCAGGAACGCCATGGCCTGGCTGGCTGCGTCGGGCTCCTGGCCCAGGTGTGGCAGCAATGGGCCCAGGCCATTGAGGCACAGGGCGCTGACGACACCCAGCAGCAGGGCCAGCCACAAACCGTTCTGGATCAGGCGGGTGACGCCGTTGGCGTCGCCCGCGCCGTGGCGAATGGCAACCAGGCTGCCCACTGCGGCGATCACCCCGGTGCAGAAGATCGAGAAGATGAAATAGCAGGTCGCCCCGAGTGCGCCACCGGCCAGCTGCTGCGGGCCAAGCATGGCCATCATCAGCGTGTCGGTGAAAATCATCAGCGCGTGGGCCAATTGGGCGGAGATCAACGGGCCGGCGAGGCGCAGCAGCGCACTCAGCTCGTGGCCAAGGGAATTTTTCATGATGAGTAAAACTTCGGCAGGGTAAGCATCCCCAGACTGTCGGTGGATGAGCAATGACCGCTATTCTCTGGTTTGAGCCGGATACCCACAAAAGGAAAAAAACCATGCCAGGCATGATTAAAACTCATGGATTGATGCCGTGACCCGTCGTCTGCCGCCGCTCTATGCCCTGCGCGCCTTCGAGGCCGCTGCACGTCATGCCTCGTTCACCCGTGCCGCCGAAGAACTGGCGATCACCCAGAGTGCGGTGAGCCGGCACATCCGCACGCTGGAGACGTACTTCGCCTGCCGCCTGTTCGAGCGTCGTGGTCGCAGCCTGCAACTGACCGATCCTGCTCGCGCCCTGTTGCCAGGGCTGAGCGATGGTTTCGATGCGCTGGAGCGTGCCAGCGCCGCCTTGCGCCTGGATGACGAGGTACTGCGCCTCAAGGCGCCCTCGACCCTGACCGTGCGCTGGCTACTGGCGCGCCTGTCACACTTTCGCCTAGCCAACCCGGACAGCGAGGTGCAGCTCACCAGCGCCTGGATGGATGTGGACAAGGTCGACTTCCGCCACGAACCCTTCGACTGCGCCGTGCTGCTATCCGATGGCCAGTTCCCGGATGAGTGGGAGAGCGTGCTGCTGTTCGAGGAGTGGCTGATCCCGGTGTGCGCTGCGCTCGATGCCGGCCCCTGGTCGCTGGCGCGGCTGCAGGCGGCGGAGCAACTGCATCCGACGCCGGATCGCCGTGACTGGCGACGCTGGCTGCAGGCCACCGGCTTGGCTGAACAGGTGCCTCTGAAGACCGGCCAGTTGTTCGACATGCTGGAGCTGGGCATCGTCGCAGCGGGGCGAGGTTATGGCGTATCGATCGGCGATCTGTTGATGGTCGCGGAGGACGTCAGCAGTGGGCGCCTCGGGCTGCCCTGGCCCACGGCCGTCTACAGTGGTGAAAGCTATTATCTGGTATGGCCGCGCGGGCACAGGGCCCAGGCGCGCCTGCAACGCCTGCGCGACTACCTGTTGACGGAGGTGGCAGCCATGCAACTGCCATCGGTGGAGAGAGTGCTTTAGCTGCCGATACAGGTTTCTGATAACAAAGGATGGCCATTCGGCATCTGCCGATTGACCAAGCATAATAGTCGGGTATCCTCCTGCGCCCTCCATGAGGTCGTACGATGACCTTGCCTTGTCCATTTGTCGCCTGCCGCCTCGCGCCAGGCCAGAGAGGCCTACATGACCCCTCCTCGTTCTCGCATTGCTTTGCAGCTGGCCGTAGCCCTGGCGTTGATGTTGGTCGTGCTGATCAGCCTCAGCACGGTATTTGCGCTGCGCTCGCTGAACAACGCCAACCTGGTGACCCGTGCCGAGCATCTGGGCAGTGAGGCACGCCTGTTGGCCGATCAACTGGAAACCTTCCACGGTAGTCTGCGCGACAGCACCCAGCGCCTGGCCGGATTGTTCGAGCAACGATTCAGTGGCGGCATGCAGGTGCGCAATGACGAGCGTGTTGCCGTTGGCAGCCTGCAGACCCCGGCGCTCTATCTGGGGGCGACCCGGCTCAACAACGATTTCAGCGAAGTCGACGATTTCACCCGCATGACCGCAGGCGTCGCCACGGTGTTCGTGCGCGACGGCGAGGAGTTCGTGCGCATCACCACCTCGCTGACCAAGCAGGACGGCGCCCGCGCCCTGGGCACCGTGCTCGACCATCAGCATCCGGCCTATCAGAAACTGCTGGCGGGCCAGGGTTACGTCGGCCGCGCGGTATTGTTCGACCGCTTCTACATGACCCAGTACACCCCGGTGCGCGATGGCGCCGGGCGGGTCATCGCCGTGCTGTTCGTCGGCTTCGACTACACCGACGCGCAGAACCTGCAGATGCGCAACCTGACCGACTTCCGCATCGGCAGTACCGGCTCGCTGGCGCTGCTCGACGAGCAGGGCAAGTGGCTGGTGGCGCCGGCCGGTGCCGCCGCCATGAGCAGCCTGCCCGAATCGCTTACCGAACTGATCGCCAACCCTGGCGAGGGCGGTTTCTGGAGCGATGGTCGCGACGAGTTCTACAGCGTCGCCATGCCCTTTGCCGGTGGCCCATGGGCGGTGCTGGCGAGCATGCCGCGCGAGGAAATTCAGGCTGTCACCTGGCGTGTCGGCACCCAGCTGGCCATCGGCAGCGCGCTGACCCTGCTGCTGGCGGTGATCGCCGTGGTCTGGCTGCTGCGGCGCAAGCTGCGGCCGCTGGGTGATCTGGTGCGTCAGGCCCAGGCACTCGGTGCTGGTGATCTCGGGGCACGTATGGCGCAGTCCAGCGAAGATGAAATCGGCGAGCTGGCGCGCAGCTTCAACCACATGGGCGAGGCCCTGGCGAACATGGTGGCGGGTATTCGCAGCGCCGCGCAGGATGTCAGTGCGCGCTCGCAGGCGATGTCCACCCTGTCGCGTGATGCCTACCAGGGTATCGATCAGCAGTCGGGCGAGATCAGCAGCATGGCTGGCGCGGTGGAAGAGTTCAGCGCGACCTCGCAGAACATCGCCGACAACATGCGCAGCACCGAGCGCCTGGCCAACGCCAACGCCCAGCAGACCCGCATCGGCCGCACCTCGATGGATCAGGCCTCCGAAGCGCTGGTGCAGATCGCCGAGGCGCTGGAGCAGACCTCAACGGCCATCAACGGTCTTGGCCAGCGTTCCCAGGAGATCGGCGGCATCGTCAGCGTGATCACGGCGATTGCCGATCAGACCAACCTGCTGGCGCTCAATGCTGCCATCGAGGCGGCGCGCGCCGGCGAGCAGGGGCGTGGCTTCGCCGTGGTCGCCGATGAGGTGCGCAGCCTGGCCGGGCGTACCCGCGAGGCGACCAACGAGATTTCCACCATGATCGGCAGCATCCAGAGCGAGACCAGCAGTGCCATCGCCACCATGGAGCAAGGCCGGCAACTGATGCAGGACGGTCTCGAGCGCAACGCCAAGGTCGCTTCAGCGCTGGCGCAGATCAGCGAGCAGAGCGACGCGGCTGGCGAGCAGTTCGCCGCCATCACCACCGCCACCAGTGAGCAGAGCAGCACCGCTACGGTGCTCAGCAGCAATCTGCAGAGCATCGCCCAGGCCAACGGCGAGCAGCGCGAAGTGGTGGCCAACCTGGCCGACACCGCGCGCGAGCTGGATCGCCTGGCCGCGCAGTTGCGTCAGGAGGTCGAGCGCTTCCGCTGAGTCAGCCTGCGGCAGGGCGATACTGCAGCGCTTCAGCCAGGTGTGCGCGGCTGATCTGCTGTTCGTCCGCCAGGTCGGCCAGGGTGCGCGCGACCTTGAGTACGCGATGGGCGGCGCGCAGGGAGAGTCCCAGGCGTTCGCAGGCACTCTCCAGCCACTGGCGGTCCACATCGCTCAGTGCGCAATGCTGACGCAAGCCGGGCAGGTCGAGAAAGGCGTTGGCCACGCCCTGGCGCTGCAACTGGCGTTGGCGTGCGCGCGCAACCTTGGCGGCCGCCAGGGCCGTGCTTTCGCCAGCCTGTGGTGGGGCATTGAGGGCCGTGGTTTCGCGTGCGACCGTCAGGTGCAGGTCGATGCGGTCCAGCAGCGGGCCTGACAGTTTGGCGCGGTAACGCTGGATCTGCTCCGGCGTGCAGCGACAGCGGTTGCTCGGGTCGCCGAGATAACCGCATGGGCAGGGGTTCATGGCGGCGACCAGCTGGAAACGCGCGGGAAACCGCACCTTGTCGCGCGCCCGGGCGATGACGATATGGCCGCTCTCCAGTGGCTCGCGCAGCACCTCCAGGACCTTCCTGTCGAACTCCGGCAACTCATCGAGAAACAGCACCCCCATATGCGCCAGGGTGATTTCGCCTGGCTGTGGGCGACTGCCGCCACCTACCAGTGCCGGCCCGGACGCGCTGTGGTGCGGGGTGCGAAAGGGTCTCTGTGGCCAGTGCTGCAGCGGCGTGTGGCTGGCCACCGAATGGATCGCCGCGACCTGCAGGGCTTCGCCTTCCTCCAGCGGCGGCAGCAGGCCGGGCAGGCGGCTGGCCAGCAGTGTCTTGCCGGTGCCGGGCGGGCCGCTGAGCAACAGGTTGTGCGAGCCGGCGGCGGCAACCAACAAAGCACGCTTGGCAGCCAGCTGGCCCTGCACTTCGGCCAGGTCCGGGTAGGGCAGGCTCTGCCTGAGCAGGCCCTGGGCGGCGTAAGGTTCGAGAGGCGCACTGCCATTGAGGTGCGCAGCGATCTGCAACAGGTGCTCCACGGCAATCACCTTCAGCCCTGATGCCAGGCTCGCCTCTTCGGCATTGGCTTGTGGCACCAGCAGGGTGCGCCCGGCCGCGCGCGCGGCCAGTGCCGCTGGCAGAACGCCCTGCACCGGGCGCACGGCGCCCGACAGGGCCAGCTCGCCCAGGCACTCGTATTCGTCCAGGGCCTGGGCAGGCACCTGACCGCTGGCGGCGAGAATGCCGAGGGCGATAGCGAGGTCGAAGCGGCCACCGTCCTTGGGCAGATCGGCAGGGGCCAGATTCAAGGTGATGCGCTTGCTGGGGAATTCGAAGGCGGCATTGAGGATGGCGCTGCGTACGCGATCCTTGCTTTCCTTGACCGCGGTTTCCGGCAGACCCACCAAGGTCAGGGAGGGCAGGCCGTTGGCCAGGTGTGCCTCGACGGTAACCGCCGGCGCTTCGACGCCGACCTGGGCGCGGCTGTGGACGATGGCCAGGGACATGATCACTCCTTGATCAGGCCCGCCTGGGCGGTCATTGAAAACGCTCTGCATTGGGGCAAGGCGTTAAACCGCCTTTGCCTGCGCTCTCAATGTTCCGATGGTTCAGTCGGCGGGCGGGTTCAGTTTGGCTTCCAGTTCGGCGACCTTGGCTTCCAGCGCCTCGAGGCGGGCGCGGGTGCGGGCCAGTACCACCATCTGGCTGTCGAATTCTTCACGGCTGACCAGCTCGAGCTTGCTGAATCCACTCTGCAGAAGGGCTTTGAACTGCGCTTCCAGCTCAGCGCGCGGCAGCGGGCTGTCGCCACTGAAAAGACGTGAGGCATGGCTACTGAGGGTATCGAGCAGGGCTTTCGGCGGCAGCATGATCAGGTTCCGTAAACAGACGGTCGGCAGTGTAGCACGCAGCCACCGGCAGGTCGGTCGAGGGTGGGTTGCACACTTTTTGAGCATTCGATGATACGTGGGCGCACCAAATTCGTGCGTTGCATTTGGCTTGAATGACCGGTCACTGTAGCTCGAAGTATGTGAAGGCCTTGTGGATCGGGCTTTTGCGCGAGATGGCAAGCTTTCTGCTTATACCCCTGCGACGCATGCATCGACGCAGTTTCGGTGCGGCAGGCGAAGCGGGGAGTGTTTCGTTGGAAGCGGTTGGTGGGTATCGACCACGCCAGGCTGGAGCGGTCGGTGCATTACAAAAGCCAGACACTGCGCTTAGACTTGAGCCGGGTTCGCAATTCCTGGGGCAAGTCCACCTTACACGGGAGAGAGTTTCATGAAGCTAGTCACTGCCATCATCAAGCCGTTCAAGCTGGACGACGTGCGCGAGTCGCTGTCGGAGATCGGCGTGCAGGGCATTACCGTCACCGAGGTCAAAGGCTTCGGCCGCCAGAAAGGCCATACCGAGCTGTATCGCGGTGCCGAGTACGTGGTCGACTTCCTGCCCAAAGTGAAGATCGACGTGGCCATCGCTGACGATCAACTGGATCGCGTTATCGAGGCGATCACCAAGGCTGCCAACACCGGCAAGATCGGTGACGGCAAAATTTTCGTAGTCAACCTGGAACAGGCGATTCGTATCCGTACCGGCGAAACCGATACCGACGCGATCTAAACAGCCTCCGAACCCCACGCCCCAGGAGTAAACCCATGACTCTGCGAACTTTCGCAGGGCTAGGAGCCTTTTTGTCCTCGAATTCTGGCCTAGCGCTGTTTTCGGGGGCGAATGCCGGAGCTGGCGATGCCTCGCCGCTCTGCTGTGCCAGACCCTCTTCAGGTCTCGTGCTCGGCCTAGTGATGGGAATACCTGGTCGCCTCACGGCGCAGGGTTCCGGTGATCCAGAGCGAGCGTAGCAACGACCTGTAAAGCATGCGGAACGCGTCCGGCGCCAACCTGGACGTTTTAACCGAACAGCGCACAACAAAAGCGCCGGCAAGAGGTGAAAAATGGATAACACAGCATTGACTGCATTGCAGTACGGCTTCGATACCTTCTACTTTCTGATCTGTGGTGCCCTGGTGATGTGGATGGCAGCTGGCTTTGCCATGCTCGAGTCCGGCCTGGTGCGCGCCAAGAACACCACTGAGATCCTGACCAAGAACATCGCGCTCTACGCGGTGGCCAGCGTCATGTATCTGGTGATCGGCTACCACATCATGTACTCCAGCCCGGAAGGCGGCATCTTCCCCAGCCTGGGTTTCCTGATCGGTGACGAGAACAGCGTCGAAGCCGTGCTGGCTGGTGGCGACGATGCGCCCTACTACTCGACTCGTTCGGACTTCTTCTTCCAGGTAGTGTTCGCCGCGACCTGCATGTCGATCGTCTCCGGTGCCGTTGCCGAGCGTATGAAGCTGTGGGCCTTCCTGGCCTTCGCCGTGGTCATGACCGGCTTCATCTACCCGGTACAGGGCTTCTGGAAATGGGGTTCGGGCTTCCTCAACGAAGCCGGCTTCCTCGACTTCGCCGGTTCCGGCGTGGTGCACATGGCCGGCGCTGCTGCCGCTCTGGCCGGTGTGCTGCTGTTGGGCGCTCGTAAAGGCAAGTACGGCGCCAATGGCCAGGTCAACGCCATTCCGGGCTGCAACCTGCCGCTGGCGACCCTCGGCACCTTCATCCTGTGGATGGGCTGGTTCGGCTTCAACGGTGGCTCGCAGTTGAAGATGAGCACCATCGAAGACGCCAACGCCGTGGCTCAGGTGTTCACCAACACCAACATGGCCGCTGCTGGTGGCCTGATCGCCGCGCTGATCGTCGCCCGCATCCTGTTCGGCAAGGCCGACCTGACCATGGCGCTCAACGGCGCCCTGGCTGGCCTGGTGGCCATCACTGCCGAGCCGCTGACCCCGAGCGCCCTGCAGGCGACCCTGATCGGTGGCGTCGGTGGCGTGCTGGTGGTGTTCTCCATCCTCGGCCTGGACAAGCTCAAGCTCGACGATCCGGTCGGTGCCATCTCCGTACACGGTGTGGTCGGCATCTGGGGCCTGCTGGCCGTCTGCCTGACCAACAGCGATGCTTCGCTGGGCGCTCAGCTGCTGGGTATCGGCAGCATCTTCGCCTGGGTATTCGTCGCTAGCCTGATCGTCTGGAGCATCATCAAGGCGGTGATCGGTCTGCGCGTCAGCGAAGAAGAAGAATACGAGGGTGTGGATATCGCCGAGTGCGGTATGGAGGCCTACCCGGAATTCACCAACAAGTGATCCTCCGGTAAATCGCAAAGGGCGCCTTCGGGCGCCCTTTGTTTTTTCTGGCAGCGCGCTAGAATGCGCGCGCTGGAGCCATCGAGAGTGAGAACGGCATGTGGCAGCAACGCATCATCAGCCTGCGTCCGCGTGAGCGCGGTTTTCATCTGGTGACCGAGGAGGTGCTGGCTGCATTGCCGGAACTGGCGCAGGTGCGTGTCGGTCTGTTGCATCTGTGGCTGCAGCACACCTCGGCGTCGCTGACGGTGAACGAGAACGCAGATCCCGCGGTACGCCGCGATTTCGAGCGTTTCTTCAACCGTCTGGTGCCGCAGGGTGAGGCGGGCTACGAACACGATTACGAAGGGCCGGATGATTTGCCGGCACACTTCAAGGGCAGTCTGCTGGGCTTTCAGCTTCAGCTGCCGATACAGCATGGGCAGCTGGCACTCGGGACCTGGCAGGGCATCTATCTCGGTGAGCATCGCGATCATGGCGGTGCTCGGCGAGTGGTGGCGACCCTGCATGGCGAGGCTATTTGATTTTTTTCCAGTGGTGCGGTGCACATCGCGCGACTGGGCTATAACTAACCTGCTTTTCGCAAGTCATGAGGTTGAACATGAGCGACGAAGACCTGGAACAAGACGATCTGGATGGGGCTGACGAGGACGAGGGAGAGGAGCTGGCTGCTGCCGATGACGGTGACAGTGGCGACGACGAAAGCGATGGCGAGGTCGTAGCCAGCGGCAAGAAGAGCAAGGCCAAAGCCGTTGAAGTCGACGAGATGCCCAGCGTCGAAGCCAAGCAGAAGGAGCGTGATGCTCTGGCCAAGGCCATGGAGGAGTTTCTCTCCCGTGGCGGCAAGGTGCAGGAGGTGGAGCCCAATGTGGTCGCCGACCCACCCAAGAAGCCCGACAGCAAATACGGCAGCCGCCCCATCTGAGGACGGCTCGCTGCAAGGAACCCGCCCCTGCGGCGGGTTTTTTGTGCCTGCCATCCCGGTTGCCAACCTTCGGGCCGTCGCTGCGCGACGTGAGGAATTGCTCCCTCAGTGGTGCGGTGTCGCGTAGGGACCAATCTTGTCGTGTATCAGGCGGTGCGCATGGCGCACCCTGCGCACCCTGCGGGCACTAACGCATCCAGCTACCCAGCAGCGCGGGCAACTCGGCCAGGCTGCTGATCTGCGCATCTGGTGTCGTTTCACCCTCCCAGGCTCGCCCTTGCGGGTTGAACCAGATAGCGCGCATCCCGGCCGCCTGGGCGCCGGCAATGTCGTCACTGGGGTGATCGCCGATATGCACGGCACGCGCGGCCGCCACGCCCCCGGCGCGGCTGAGCGCTTCACGGAAGGGCTTGGGGTCGGGTTTGCCGATGCCCAGCTCTTCTGCGCACAGGGCGAAGCGGAAATACTCAGACAGGCCCAGGCGGCGCACATCGGCGTTGCCGTTGGTGATCACGCCAAGCATGAAGCGCTCGGCCAGTGCCTCCAGCGTCGGGTGCACCTCGGCGAACAGGGCGACCTGATGGCGGGCGCTGAGAAATACCTGGAACCCGGCTTCGGCCAGCGTCTGCGCCTCGCTGTGCGGGTAGCCGGCGTCTTCCAGGGCATGAAACAGAATGCGTCGACGCAGCTCGCTGAGGCGATGCTTGAGCATCGGCTCGGCGTCGAGCAGACGGCTGCGCACGGCCCACAGGTGCTCGATCGGTACCGCACCCAGGCGCGGCGCATGCAAGGCCAGCCAGTTGCGTAGCGCTGCTTCGGCGTCCTGTATCACCGGCGTGACGTCCCACAGCGTGTCGTCGAGGTCGAAGGTGATCAGTTCAATGCTCATTCGGAACCGCCTTTGCGTTTGGCCCTGGGGTGGGCCTGGTCATAGACATTGGCCAGGTGCTGGAAGTCCAGGTGGGTGTAGATCTGCGTGGTGGCGATGTCGGCATGGCCGAGCAGCTCCTGCACCGCGCGTAGATCCTGCGAGGATTCCAGCATGTGGCTGGCGAAACTGTGGCGCAGCATGTGCGGATGCAGGTGCTGACCCAGCTCGCGCACGCCCGCCTGGCGCACGCGTAGCTGTACCGCACGCGGCCCGAGGCGTCGGCCTTGCTGGCTGATGAATACGGCGCCGTCGGCGGGGTTGGCCAGCTTGCGCAGTGGCAGCCAGCGTTCCAGCGCCTCGCGCGCCTGGCTGCCGACCGGCAGCTCGCGCACCTTGTTGCCCTTGCCGCGCACGCGTACCAGGCCGGCAGGCAGGTCCAGACCATCGAGGTCCAGCCCAACCAGCTCGGAAAGGCGCAGGCCTGAGGAGTAGAACAGCTCTAGCATGGCCTGGTCGCGGCGGGCGATGAAGTCGTCCTCCACCGCGCCGTCGAGCAGTTGCGCACTGCGGTCGGCGTCCAGGGTGCGCGGCAGGCGTCGTTCGCGCTTCGGCGGGCTGAGGCCGGTGGCCGGGTCGTGGCGACACAGGCCTTCACGCAGCAGGTATTGATAGAGGCCACGGGTGGCCGAGAGCAGGCGTGCCAGGCTGCGGCTGGACAGGCCCTGCTGATGCAGGCGGGCGACCAGGCGGCGCAGGTTGCGTGTATCCAGCCCGGCCCAGTCGCTCAGGCCTTCGGCCTCGCAGAATGCCAGCAGCTTGCCCAGATCGCGGCGATAGCCGTCGAGGGTATGCACCGACACCTGGCGCTCGCGGCGCAGGTGTTCGAGGTAGGCATCGAGATGGGTTTCAAGTGTCACGTGCCGGATTCCGAGCAGGTCGAGGGTGGATGAGCTTGGTCATCCACCCTACACGACCTAGCGTACCGAACGCAGCGGTGTGGCGAAGCTGGGCAGAACACGCGCCAGGACTTCGGCGATGTAGCCGAGGAACAGCGTGCCCAGCGAGCTCTTGTAGTGCTGCGGATCGACACTGCCAATGGCGAGAATGCCATGTAGGCCCTGATGATTGAGGCTGACTACGGCGGCAGAACCGACCTGCGCGGCGTCTTCCTTGCCGAACAGGAATTCCAGCTCGTGCGGGCGCAGCACGCCGCAGATGGTCTTGCCGCCACTGAGCAGACCGCCGACCTGTTGATGGGCTTCGGCGGAGCTGACCGAGCGCCCGACCGGCAGCTTGTTGTCGCTGAACAGGATCAGGCCGACGAAAGGCACCTGGAACTCGTGGCGCAGGCTGTCTTCGACAATGCCGACCACTTCTTCCAGGCTGCCGGCATCGAGCAGGTCGAGTACCAGGCGCCGGGTCTTGTCGAACAGGCGGTCGTTGTCGCGCGCCACGTCCATCAGTTGGCCGAGGCGATGGCGCATCTCGATGTTGCGCTCGCGCAGCAGCTTGACCTGGCGCTCGACCAGCGACACGGTATCGCCGCGCTGATGTGGAATGCGCAGCTCGGGAATCAGTTCATCGTGGTCGATGAAGAATTCCGGGTGCAGGCGCAGATAGGCGGCGACCGTCTCCGAGTCGAGCGGCTTGGGCGAATCCTGCTGGTCGGTCATAGGCGAACCTGTCCTTCGTATACGCGGGCAGCGGGGCCGGTCATCATAACCGGCTGACCTTCGCCTGCCCATTCGATGGACAGTTTGCCGCCCGGCAGCTCCAGTTGCACGGGCGAATCCATCCAGCCCTGACGAATCGCTGCCACGGCTGCGGCGCAGGCGCCGGTGCCGCAGGCCTGGGTTTCACCGGCACCACGCTCCCACACGCGCAGACGCGCCTGCTTGCGGTTCTGCACCTGCAGGAAGCCGACGTTGACCCGCTGCGGGAAGCGCGGATGGTGTTCCAGCTTCGGCCCGAGCGTATGCACCGGGGCGTTGTCGACGCTGTCGACGCGCAGCACGGCGTGGGGGTTGCCCATTGACAGCGCAGCCAGCTCGACGCCCTGGCCGTCGACCTCGACGCGATAGTTCAACGCCGCCTGTTCGGCCTGGAACGGCACCTGTTCCGGCTGCAGGCGCGGTGCGCCCATGTTGACGCAGACCTGCCCGTCGTTCTGCACGCGCAGCTCGATGATGCCGCTCTTGGTCTCGACGCGAATGACCTTCTTGGTGGTCAGACGCTTGTCCAGCACGAAGCGCGCGAAGCAACGCGCGCCGTTGCCGCACTGCTCCACTTCCGAACCGTCGGAGTTGAAGATGCGGTAACGGAAGTCGACGTCCGGGTGGCTCGGCGGCTCGACGATCAGCAACTGATCGAAGCCGACGCCGGTGTGGCGGTCGCCCCACTGCTTGGCGTGCTTGGGCTGCACGTGGGCGTGCTGACTGATCAGGTCGAGAACCATGAAGTCATTGCCCAGGCCGTGCATCTTGGTAAAGCGCAATAGCATGACGTCGCCCTCAGGCCGGCAGCAGGCTTTCGCCAGCGTAGAGCTCTTGGACGGTCTCGCGACGACGCACTTCATACGCCTGCTCGCCATCGACCAGCACCTCGGCGGCGCGGCCGCGGGTGTTGTAGTTGGAGCTCATGACGAAGCCGTAGGCGCCGGCCGAACGCACGGCCAGCAGGTCGCCTTCTTCCAGCACCAGTTGACGATCCTTGGCGAGGAAGTCGCCGGTCTCGCAGATCGGTCCGACCAAGTCGTAGTTACGCGCTTCGCCTTGACGTGGCTGCACCGGCGACACGTCCATCCAGGCCTGGTAGAGGGCAGGACGGATCAGGTCGTTCATCGCCGCATCGATAACGGCGAAATCCTTGTGCTCGGTGTGCTTGAGGTATTCGACCTGGGTCAGCAACACGCCGGCATTGGCGACGATGAAACGGCCCGGCTCGAACACCAGCGACAGGTCACGACCGGCCAGGCGCTTGCGCACGGCGGCGATGTAGTCGCCGGCCAGCGGTGGCTGTTCGTCGCGGTATTGCACGCCGAGGCCGCCACCGAGGTCCAGGTGCTTGATGATGATGCCGCGCGCGGCCAGCTTGTCGACCAGCAGCAGCAGGCGATCCAGCGCATCGAGGAAGGGCTCGAGGGTGGTCAGCTGCGAACCGATATGGCAGTCGACGCCGATCACTTCCAGGTTCGGCAGTTCGGCAGCGCGGGCGTAAACCGCCTCGGCCTGCTCGATGTCGATGCCGAACTTGTTTTCCTTGAGACCGGTGGAAATGTACGGGTGAGTACCGGCGTCCACGTCCGGGTTGACGCGCAGCGAGACCGGCGCCTTGACGCCCAGTTCGGCGGCGACCTTCTGCAGGCGCTCCAGCTCGACGCTGGACTCGACGTTGAAGCAGTGCACGCCGACTTCCAGCGCGCGGCGCATGTCGTCGCGGCTCTTGCCGACGCCGGAGAAGACGATGCGCTGCGGTTCGCCGCCAGCGGCCAGGACGCGCTCCAGCTCACCGCTGGAAACGATGTCGAAACCGGCGCCGAGGCGTGCCAGAACGTTCAGTACGCCGATGTTGGAGTTGGCTTTGACCGCGAAGCAGACCAGGTGCGGCATGCCGGCCAGGGCATCGGCATAGGCGCGGTACTGGCCCTCGATGTGGGCGCGGGAATAAACGTAGGTGGGCGTGCCGAAGCGCTGAGCCAGCGCAGACAAGGCAACGCCTTCCGCGAACAGCTCGCCGTCGCGGTAGTTGAAGGCTTCCATGGGGCAGCTCCTGTCAGAGTTCGAAACGGTCTCGGCTGTTGCCGGCGTTGTCATCGCCCGGCAGGTACAGCGGGCCTTTCTGACCGCAGCCGGCCAGCAGGCAAACGGCGGCGAGGAGCGCGAGGGTCAGTCGCTTCATGGGACGGTCCTTGAAAATAAGCGTGAATTGCGCCGGAGTATACCGACCCCCTGCCACCTTGCCTATGCGCCAGGCGCCCGCCTGGCGGGGCGCTGGCTCGATCTGCGTCTGCGCATCGGAGGCATTCGTGCTGGCTTGGGTTAGCATGCGGCGAGTAACGAGGAGCCTCGATGGACAATCCCGCGATTCTGGCCGGTTCGGTCTCGGTGGCCTACCTGCAAGGTCTGATCGAACACCTGCAGCGCCAGGGGCTCGCCCCCGAGGCCTTGCTCGCCCACGCCCAGCTCGGCCCTGAAGTGCTGAGCCAGCGCGATCAGCGTGTCGCGGCGAGTGCTTACCTGACGCTGCTGGGCGAAGGCGTGCGCCTGACAGGTGATCAGTGCCTCGGGCTGCACCTGGGGGAGTCGGTACGGCCGGGTTATTACGGTGTGCTCGGTTACCTGATCATGAGTTGCGCAACCCTGGCCGATGCGCTGCATCGCCAGGCGCGCTATGCCTCGCTGGTCGGCAATCTGGGGCTGGTGGTGCTCGACGATGAGCCCGCGCGGCCTGGCTGCGAAGCGCTGGTAGCCCACAGCTGGCAGCCATTGCTGGCGCAGCAGCAGCGGCAACTGAGCGAGGAAACCCTGGCCGGCTGGGTCAGCTTCGGGCGTTGGATCAGCGGCTTGGACATTGCGCCGACCGAGGTGCGTTTCCAGCATTCGGCGCCGGCCGATACCTCGGAGCACGCGCGCATCTTTCGGTGTCCGGTGCTGTTCGATCAGCCCGACAATGCCCTGATCTTCCCCAAACGTCTGTTGGCGGTGCCGCTGAACCAGGCCGATGCACAGGTGCGCGGCATGCTCGATACCTATGCCGATCGCCTGCTGGCCGAACTCAACCGGGGCAACAGCGTGCTCGATCGCGCGCGCCTGGAACTGGCCCGTCAGTTGCCGGAGCAAGGGCCGGACCTGGAGGCCATCGCTGTGGCCCTGGCGCTGAGCCCGCGAACCTTGCAGCGACGTTTGCGTGAGGCAGGACTGTCGTTCAGCCAACTGGTCGACGAGACGCGTCAGCAGCTGGTGCTGCATTACCTGCGCGACCCGGCGCTGGAGCTGGCGGAAATCGCCTTTCTGGTTGGTTTCAGCGAGCCGGGTTCACTGGCGCGCGCATTTCGTCGCTGGACGGGAGCGAGTCCGGGCGAGTACCGTCGCCACCTTTGCGCCTAGGCCAGTTATTCTGGCCTGGCGTTCAACGCCAATTTTTTCTGCAGTTGCTGCAACTTGTGAGGACACCCCGATGAGCCTGAGCGAAGCCCGCTTTCACGACCTGGTCGATGCCACCCAGCAGGCGGTGGAGGACATCTTCGACGACAGCGGTCTGGACGTCGATCTGGAAAACAGCGCCGGTGTGCTCACGGTGCGCTTCGACAATGGCAGCCAGCTGATCTTCAGCCGTCAGGAGCCGATTCGTCAGCTGTGGCTGGCGGCGCGCTCCGGTGGTTTCCACTTCGATTACGACGAGGCCGATGGTCGCTGGATCTGTGACACCAGTGACGAGCAGTTGGGCGAGATGCTGGTGCGCATCACCTTCGAGCAGTGCGGCACCGAGCTGGAGTTCGATGAGCTCTGAGCCGGACGAGGCGCTGCAGGCCTCGCCATGCCGGCGCCAGTGCTGTCTGGACGAGCACGACCAGTGCCTCGGCTGTGGGCGTACCCTGCAGGAGATTCTCGACTGGGGTAAGGCTGACAATGCGCAGCGCCGCGTGATCTGCCAGGCGGCGCAGCAGCGTTTGCAGCACCGCCAGCAGGGCCGTTGACCGGGCGGTCTTGTTTATTTGTCCGGCTGTGTTAGGGTCGACAAGACATTCAGCTGAACCCCGCCTTCGGGCGGGGTTTTGCTTTTTATGGCTCAAGCGAGGAGATCGCCCGGCATCATGAACAGCACACCTACCATCACCATTACCCGCCTCGATCTGCAGCGCCTGGAGCGCCTGCTCGACAGCCTGGACGAGTTCGGCCCTGGCGCCGAGGCGCTGCAGGCCGAGCTGGATCGTGCCGAAGTGGTGGGGCATGACGAGGTGCCGGCAGGGGTGGTGACCATGAATTCGCGGGTGCACTGCCGCGAGGAAAGTAGCGGCAAGGACTATCACCTGACCCTGGTCTACCCGCAGGATGCCGGTGGTGAAGGCAAGGTCAGCATTCTCGCGCCAGTCGGCAGCGCCTTGCTCGGCCTGTCCGTCGGCCAGCACATCGACTGGTCTGCGCCGGGCGGCAAGCAGCTCAAGTTGACCCTGCTGGAAGTCGAATACCAGCCGGAAGCCGCAGGCGAATACGACCGCTGACGCCTTTCCCAGGCTGGGCTAGAGTGAGGCTTTCGCCAATGGCAAGGAGGCCCCGCCATGTCCAGTCTGCCGCTGTATTTCCCGCCGTCCTACCAACTGCCGCGCGCCTTGCTCTGCGCCGAGCTGCTGATGGCTGCCTACGACCAGTACGAACAATGGCTGGCGCAGCAGCGCCCGCGCGTGCCCGGGCACTTTCATTGGCAACAGCCTGAGCTGGAGGGCTGGCAGCTCTCCGCGCCAATCTGGAGTGTGCTCAGCGAGTGGTATGTGCTCAACGAGTCCGAGCCCTTTGGCTTCGCCGCCCGTGATCCGCAGGGCGATTGCTACCTGGTGTTTCGCGGCACCGAGTCGGTGCAGGACTGGCTCGATGACCTCGACCTGGACCAGCGCGACTACCCCTGGCAGGCCGAAGCCGGTCTGGTGCATGACGGCTTTCTGAAACTCTACACATCGCTGCGTGACCAGGCCCTGCTGGCACTGGACGACCTGCAGCCGCAGGCTCGGCTCTGGGTCTGTGGTCACAGTCTGGGCAGCGCCCTGAGCACGCTGGCGGTGCCCGATCTGTTGCAGCGCTGGCCTGCGCTGGCGCTGCAGCATTACAACTTTGCCAGCCCGCGTCTGGCTTCCCCGGCGTTCGCCAACTACTACAACGAACTGGCCGTGCCGACATACCGGCTGGTCAACGACAGCGACCTGGTGCCCGAGGTACCGCCGGCGGACAGCGATCGCTGGTTCTATCAGCACCTGGGCTTGCCAGTGACCTTCACTGCCAGCTACGGCGGTGTCGCCGCCAACCACAGCATGGGCGACTGCTACCTCTATGCGCTGAACAATCCGCAGGCGCCGATGAAGGGCTAGACCTGCTGCAGCGCTGCATTGAGCGCATCTTCCAGTTCGCTCTTGTAGCGCAGGTAGTGCACGGTCTGCGCCTGTTGGCCGGCCAGCACGGCAGACAGGTCGAGGTCGGTGATATAGCAGGGGTAGCGTTCACCGCCGGCTCGCTGGGCGAGGATGTGCTGAGCCACGGCCCGATACAGTTCGCGGCCGTACTCCAGTTCGGAGAATTCGCGATGGTTGCAGTACAGCGTGACGTGGCGCTGGCGACCGTCACCGGGTTCGACAATGGCCTGCACGTCGTAGAACGGGTGGCTGACCTGCGCCTCGGGCGGCGGCCGGCGCTCGAGGCGCTGGGCGCGCAAGGGGGCATCTGGCAGCAGCTGGTAGTAGAGGATTTCCAGTGGCGGCTCGTTGTCCTGACCATCGAGCGGCAGTATCGCGTTGCGCCTGTACAGCAACGATTGCAGGAAGCGCTGGATGGGTGTCAGCAGGCTCTGCTCGTCACGAAACGGCAGGCGCCGACGCCAGAGCGCGTTGTGTTCATCGAGCAGGGTCAGTTCGGCCTCGCCACTGGTTTCGTGCAGGCGATAGAACAGCTGAATGCACTGCGGCCGGCCCATGGGCAGGATCAGCGCCAGGTCGTCGCCATCGAGCGCATGGCGATCCAGATGCAGCGGGCTGTAGAGGCCCTGCTCGGCGCCAAGGTGCTCGAGCAGCGCCGGCATATCCCCAAGGACCGCGTGGCTGACCTGGCCGGGTGTCAGCTGCAGCACGTGGTAATGCTGGCGCACCTGCACCAGATAGCGTGACTGGCGCCCTTCGGCATAGGTGGCGAGCAGGTCTCGCAGCAGTTCGTCGACGCGCTCGGCAATCGGTTGCGCCCGGTTGCGGCAGTAGCAGCGCACCTGCACCTTGGGCTGCGGGCCGCCGACCGGCAGGCTGTTGAGCAGGTCGCGCAGGCAGTCGAGCAGGGCGTCGTGGCCGTCATAGCGGCTGACCTGCAGCTCGTTCCAGCTGTTGAGCACGACCTGATCCAGGGTCAGCACCAGGTTTTCTCGTACACCGGAATAGCCCAGCGCATCGGTGCGCCCGGAGGTCATGTGCACGTTCATCTGGCTGTGCTGCTTGAGCGGGTCGACCCCGACATTGACCAGCAGCAGCACCTGGCTGGGAATGCTGGCGCGCAGCAGGGCGGCCTCTGTGACGCTGGGCTGCGGCAAGGGGAAGCCTTGCTGCAGGCTGGCGATCAGGTTCAGCAGTTCGAAGTCGGTGAGGTCACTGCTGCCCGGGTGCAGCGACAGGCGCGTGCTGCTGTCGATCACGCCGTTGCGGTGGCACCAGGCGAGCAGCTCGATCAGTTCGCGCGAACGCTTGAGCGGGGCGAAATCGCTCCATTCCTGCGCGCCCAGGCTGCCATTGAACAGGGCCCACTGGTATTCGCTGGGCGCCTCGGGGCTGGGGTGCTGGACCAGGGTCAGGGTGTCTTCGGCCAGATCCGGGGCAATGCCGGGGTTGATGAACTCCACCTTGCCCGCCTTGCGTTCGAAGGCGGCGTACAGGCGGCGGCCCAGCACGTTGAGGTCACGGTTGTTCAGCGAACTGCCGGCCTCGGCGCTGCGGGCGAATTGGGAAAGAAAGCGATAGCTGTAGGTCAGCTCGTTGACCAGCACGCGGCGCTCGGCCGCGACCTGGCGCACCTTCCACTGGCTGCGGCTGTCGAGCACGTTGAGTTGCCGGGCCTGCCAGCCCCAGTCCGCCGTCAGACGCTCCAGCAGCAGGCGCTGCCAGCTCTTGCTGCGACCGCGTGTCGGCGGACGGCTGATCTTCTTGTTGACCTTTAGGTACAGGCAGCGGCGGATCAATTCGAGCCTTTCGTGGTCACCCCGCGCGCTCAGGTATTCCTCCAGGCGGCGGTAGACGACGATGTAGGGGTCGAGCTCGTCCAGATCCAGTCGGCCCTCGAACACCGCCTGCTTGAAACGCAGCGCCAGGCACTCGACCTTGGGATGTTCGCTGGCGTAGACCTCAGTGAGCAGCAGCTTGAGCGCGGATTTGTAGGGCGACTCGATTCCCTTGTACAGCTGCCACATGCCGGCGCCGATGAACTCTTCCGGTGGGATGCGCGCCAGGTTGCCGAGGTCGAGTACGTCCTCGGCGCGCACGAAGCGCTTGCTCAGCAGGGTGCGGCAGTAGTCGTGGTAGCGCGCCTCCTCGTATACCGGTACCAGCCACCAGATCGGCGTGCGGCCGCCAAGCCAGATGGCGGTGCGGTAGAACTCGTCGAGCAACAGATAGTGCTGGGTGGTGCCGCAGTCGTCCGAGGTCAGCTGCGCCTCGCGTGCGCCTTTAGTGAAGCGCTGCGGGTCGACCAGAAAGACATGCACCTCGGCGCCCTGGGTGGCGGCCCAGCTTTCCAGCTGGTCGCACTTCTTGCGCAGGTCTCGCAGTTCCTGCGCAGTGAAATTGGGTGAGTGGCACAGCCACAGGTCCATATCGCTCTGTTCGGCCTGCGCCACGGTGCCCAGGCTGCCCATCAGGAACAGGCCATGCAGGGGCGCGGCGCCCTGACCACGGCGTGGCTTGTAGACGAAGGAGCGGGTCAGGCGCTGGACTTCGGCGAGGCTGGCATCGTCCGGCTCGAAGCCGCTGAGGCCGGCCGGGGTGCTGGCCGAGACGTAGCCGGGCAACAGCGGGTGGTTGACATGCAGCAGCAGCGGCAACAGCTTGAGGACCAGCTGCTGGCGCGTGGACAGCGCCTCCATGGCCCGCTGCAGGCGACCCTGATTGATCTGCAGGAAACGGGCACGCAGCTGCACCAGCACCTTGCGGTCGATGCCGTCATCGATATCGGGGCGTATTTCCAGGGTGCGCGTCATGCTCGAACTCAACTGCGAATGCTGCAAGCCTATCAGCGGCGTGCTCGCCAGTGCAGTGCCTTGACGCTATATCGCCCGCCGCGCCTATCCCTTAAGGACGGCCGGCGGGCGACTGAGATTAAGCGGGGGTGGGCTGGCGAGCCGAGAGGATGGTCAGCAGCGCTTGCGCGTGCTCGGCCGCATCGATGCCCAGGCTGGTCAGGTAACCGCCATCAGCCTGGCTCACCAGGCCTTTTTCGTGGAGGCGAGTAATGGCGCCCTGTGCCTTGAATGAAGCGTTGTTATGCACCTTCAGCCCTTCCTGATGATTGTCCAGGTTGTACAGGGCGAGGATTTCCAGCTCGTCGATCAGGTCAGCGGTGAATGACTTCATGGTGACTCCATCTTGTTGTTGTGGCGCTCTTGCAGTGTAGAGCCATGCGCAGGGCTCTGCCCATCGGTGAGTTGCCAGTTGGCGAGAATTCTTTGGTAGGTACCGTTTTGCCGGATCTGCCGCATGCCCGCGTCGAAGTCGCGCAGCAGGGCCTCGGCCTGTGGGTGGTGGCGGGAGAAGGTCAGGTAGAGCTGCGGGCGATGCACCCTGGCCACGGCTTTGAACTGGCCGGCCAGCTTGGGATTGTCGCGCAGCAGCGCCTCGGTGGTGCCGCGAAAGGCGATGACGTAGTCCACGCGGTCACGCTGCAGCATGAGAAAGCCATTGATATCGCGCCGCACCGGGATGCGCTGGATATCCGCATAGCCGTCGAAGTATTCGCCATAGGTATAACCGATGGTGACCGCCACGCGTTTGCCGCGAATGCTGTCCAGGTCATCGATCGCGTCCGCGCCTGTGCGCCCCCAGAGCAGGATGTCGTCGCTGAACAGGACCTCCTGCGGCAGCAGAAACGCTGCGCGGATCTTCGTATCGGGCGTGGTATTGAAGCAGCCCGCCAGAGTGCCAGAGCGCGTTAGCTCCATGCAGCGTGAGTAGGGGTAGGGCGCCAGCTCTACGGATGCGCCGCTGGCGCTGAAGGCGGCGCGGACGATATCGGCCGACATGCCCTCGATGCGGCCATTGCGCCAGGCCGTGTAGGGGTACCAGGCGTCCTCGGCACCGATACGCGGCGTGTCCGCTTGCGCACTGCCAACTGCGCACAGCCAGAGGGCGCAGACCAGCACAGCGATGAGTCTAGGCAGCGTACAGGCCATCGAAGGCGGTACCTTCTGGGTCGGGGTTGGCTGTGACAGTAGCAATCTGCCTGCCAATCCGACCAGTGGCCTGGGTCAATCCACCTTCAGTTTTCTTCCGGCAGCTCCGGCAGGGCACGCAGGGCCTGTTCATACCAGGCGCCGTCGAAGGGGCGATCATCACGCAGCATGGCGTCGACTTCATGGGCGAGTACCAGGGCCATGAGCTCGAGAATCTCCTCGCGCTCGTAGCCCACCAGCGTCAGCTTGTTGTACACCGCCTGGGCGGCAGCGGGTTCACCGCTCTGCAATTGGTTCTCGATGGCCTGGACCAGAGTGGCCTCGGCGAAGGCCTCGTCTTCGTGTTCGCTGTTGTCGCTCATGGTGCCTCTCGGTGTGGGTTGGCAGATTCAGTCGCAGGGGATGCCGACGGTCTTGAGGCTGCGCTTGAAGTACTGCAGGCGGAAGCCTGAAGCCGCGGCCTGCTTGCAAAGTTTGTCGCTGAAGGTGCGATATTCGGCGATGAAGATGGCTTTGCCCTGGCTGCGCATGTGGTCGTAGCCGTCGCACTCCTTGTAGCGGTAGCAGCTTTCGTTGATGGCGAAGTCGAAATGCTCGCCGAGCGCAGGGAGCAGTTCCACGGCATTCTTCAGTCCGACATTCAGGTTGCGGCTGCGCGCCTGTTCGGCCAGCCAGCGATTGAAGTCGATCTGCTGCTCCGGGGTCAGGTCGAGGCCGTTGTCGTTGCTGTAGCCATCCACGTTGTCCGGGTCGACGCCGTCGCAGCCCTTGGCGACGGCCAGGTCCAGGCGGTTGGCGAGCAACTGGCGTACGTCGTCGCGGCGATAGTCCAGCCAGCGTTCGCCCGGCCAGTCCGCCAGCTCCTTGCCCAAGGCTTCCTGCGGATAGCTGGCGGCATCGCTGCGCCAGTCTTCCCAGGTGCCGGCGCTGAAATAGCAGATCACGATGCGGCCGCCGCCCTTGAGCGCGGTGATGGTTTGCGTCGGTGTGTCGTACAGGTCGATGTCGTAGACCTGTCGATTGGGCGTCTGCAACTTGCCGTCGAGCTGCATGTGCCAGGAGGCATTGGCTGGAATGGGGATAGGGCTCGCCGGGGCTAGTGCAGGGGCGAGGATGCTGATCAGGGCGATAAGGGTACGCATGATGTTCTGCACTCCGTGGCGGAAACTGTAATCACCATAGGCCAGGGGTAGGCCCACAGCCAGCGGGTTACTGTGAACTGGCCGCGAAATCCAGCAGCGCCTGACCGGTCAGGCGATAGGTGGTCCATTCGCTCTGCGGACGGGCGCCGAAGGATTCGTAGAACTCGATGGCCGGGGTGTTCCAGTCCAGCACCGACCATTCGAAACGACCGCAGCCGCGCGCCACGGCCAGTTGCGCAAGTTGGCGCAGCAGGGCCTTGCCGGCGCCCAGGCC
This sequence comes from Pseudomonas spartinae, assembly GCF_965197125.1. Classification (NCBI taxonomy): domain Bacteria; kingdom Pseudomonadati; phylum Pseudomonadota; class Gammaproteobacteria; order Pseudomonadales; family Pseudomonadaceae; genus Pseudomonas; species Pseudomonas spartinae. The sequence continues at coordinate 197,688 of NZ_CBDAMB010000002.1, read as the reverse complement.
ACGGGCCTCGGGGCTGACGTAGAGGTCTTCGAGGTACAGACCGTGCTTGCCCAGCCAGGTGGAGTAGTTGAAGAAGTACACCGCATAGCCGATGGCCTGGCCATCGCGCTCGCAGATCAGGCCATGAGCGCTGCTGTCCTCGGCGAACAGGCTGTCACGGATGCCGGCGGCATCGGTCTTCACCTCGTGCTCGGCCTTCTCATAGATGGCCAGTTCGGTGATCAAGCGCAGGATCAGCTCGGCGTCGTCAGGGGTGGCGGGGCGGATGGTGAGGGGCATGTGATCGCTCATCGAGGTGTCAGCTATATGTGATGGTCAGCCAGGCGAGCGGCAAGCCCACCAGGCAGAAGAAACCGAATGCAGCGACCCAGGCCGCGCGCGAACCCAGCGGATCGTCCACGCGCAATGGCAGGTTCGGGTAGCGCCCCAGCGTCAGCAGGCGCAGGGCCAGCCAGCCGGTGATGTACAGGACGTAGCCGACGACCACCTCGAGTACGATTGCGGCGAGTAGCGCCAAGCCACGCAATAACAATTCGGCCATGGGAATTCCTTTTCCCTGATGATTTCTTTGGCGTCGCTCAGCGAGCGGCCAGCAGTTCGCGGCCTCGTACCACCGCAGCGCGCACCTGATTCGGTGCGGTACCGCCGATATGGTCGCGAGCGTTGACCGAGCCTTCCAGGGTCAGTACGGCGAACACGTCCTGCTCGATCTGATCGCTGAACTGGCGCAGCTCGTCCAGGCTCATCTCGGCCAGGTCCTTGCCGCTGTCGACGCCGTATTTCACCGCGTGGCCGACGATCTCGTGGCAGTCGCGGAACGGCAGGCCCTTGCGCACCAGGTAGTCGGCCAGGTCGGTGGCGGTGGAGAAGCCTCGCAGGGCCGCCTCGCGCATGATCTCGCGCTTGGGCTTGATCGCCGGGACCATGTCGGCGAAGGCGCGCAGGCTGTCGCGCAGGGTGTCGGCGGCGTCGAACAGCGGCTCCTTGTCTTCCTGGTTGTCCTTGTTGTAGGCCAGCGGCTGGCCCTTCATCAGGGTCAGCAGGCCGGTCAGGGCGCCGAATACGCGGCCGGTCTTGCCGCGTACCAGCTCGGGTACGTCGGGGTTCTTCTTCTGCGGCATGATCGAGCTGCCGGTGCAGAAACGATCCGGCAGGTCGATGAACTGGAACTGCGCGGATGTCCACAGCACCAGCTCTTCGGAGAAGCGCGACAGGTGCATCATCGCCAGCGAGGCGGCGGCGCAGAATTCGATGGCGAAGTCGCGATCCGACACGCCGTCCAGCGAGTTGCCGCCCACGGCATCGAAGCCCAGCAGTTCGGCGGTGATTTCACGGGCGATCGGGTAGGTGGTGCCGGCCAGTGCGGCCGAGCCCAGCGGCATGCGGTTGGTGCGCTTGCGGCAGTCGAGCAGGCGCTCGTGATCGCGCGACAGCATCTCGAACCAGGCCAGCAGATGGTGGCCGAAGGTCACCGGCTGCGCGGTCTGCAGGTGGGTGAAGCCGGGCATGATGGTGTCCGCCTCGGCTTCGGCCAGGCCGAGCAGGCCCTGCTGCAGGCGGGTGATCTCGGCGAGGATCAGGTCGATTTCGTCACGCAGCCACAGGCGGATGTCGGTGGCCACCTGATCGTTGCGCGAGCGGCCGGTGTGCAGTTTCTTGCCGGTGACGCCGATGCGGTCGGTCAGGCGCGCCTCGATGTTCATGTGCACGTCTTCCAGATCGACGCGCCAGTCGAACTGACCGGCTTCGATCTCGGCCTGAATCTGTTTCAGACCGTCGATGATCGCGTCACGCTCGGCGTCGGTGAGCACGCCGACCTTGGCCAGCATGCTGGCGTGGGCGATGGAGCCCATGATGTCGTGACGATAGAGGCGCTTGTCGAATTCGACCGAGGCGGTGAAACGGGCGACGAAGGCGTCGACGGGCTCGCTGAAGCGGCCGCCCCAGGATTGGTTGGTTTTTTCGCTGCTCATGATTTGGGCTCGGGATCGGGCAGGCCACTTTCTCGAACCGTGTGAAAACTGCTGCGCTCGGCCATGCGGCGTTAAAACAGGCTCGGAATGCTCATTTACCACTTGGAGAGTCGAGCGCGACTCCGAGCGTTCTTCGCCTGTTTTTGCCTGGCCTTCGCTCGCGACGTTTTCACACGGCCTGTTCGGCGGCCGGCATGGCGGACAAAGTGCGTCGATAATAACAGGGTCGGCAGGCGTTTCGCCGCGCCGCGTTTGCCGTCGGGCAGGGCACGGTGGTGTCGGCTACTTCACAAATCTATCGCGAAGGTGGCATTTCGGTGCTTTATTTTGTCCGGCTGGAGCTGTCTGGCTTGCCGGCCAGCAGGGCGACACGGAAACTGCGTCGATGCACACACAATCCTTTGCCAAGAACAAACCCAAGGCCACGGTCGACGACTTCTTCGTCCCTGAGCTGTGCCAGCCCGAAGCCCTGCTGAGCATGGTGCTGATGGCCGAGCTGCTGGTATTGGTGCTGGTCCTCGCCGAGCCCATGACGCCGGGTTTCGACTGGGTGCGCCTGGCCCTGACCTCGTTGTTCGTGCAGTGGATCGTGCTGCTGTCGGCTGCCGTGCTCTGTCGCCTGCGACCTGTGCTGGCGCGTTTGCGCCCGGCGTTGGCCGGCTGTCTATGCTCTGCGCTGGTGGTACTGCTGACCCTGAGTTGTACGGCCGTGGCCGACTACTATGACCTCGGTGGGCCGCTGCCGCGCAGTGGTGAGGTGAATCTTTATCTGCGTCATGCTCTGATCAGCCTGATCATGTCCGCACTGCTGCTACGCTATTTCTATCTGCAGAGCCAATGGCGTCGGCAGGAGCAGGCCGAGCTGCGAGCGCGCATCGAATCGTTGCAGGCGCGGATTCGGCCGCATTTCCTGTTCAACAGCCTCAACAGCATCGCCAGTCTGGTCACGCTCGATCCGTACAAGGCTGAGCAGGCGGTGTTGGATCTGTCCGATCTGTTTCGCGCCAGCCTGGCCAAACCTGGCACGTTGGTGCCGTGGAAGGAGGAACTGGAACTGGCGAAACGATATCTGTCGATCGAGCACTATCGGCTCGGCGAGCGACTACAGTTGCAGTGGGAGGTCGAAGGTGTGCCGGAGGATCTACCGATTCCCCAGCTGACCTTGCAGCCTCTGTTGGAGAATGCGCTGATCTATGGCATCGCGCCACGTATCGAAGGTGGCCTGGTGCGGGTCGAAGCGGATTACCAGGATGGTGTGTTCAGCTTGTGTGTCAGCAATCCGTATGAAGAGCGGGGCGAGCAGCACCCGTCGCGGGGAACGCACCAAGCGCTGAGTAATATCGATGCGCGCCTGGCGGCACTTTTTGGGCCGCGCGCGAGTCTCAGCGTGGAGCGCCGTGACGGCCGTCATTACAGCTGTCTACGCTATCCTTGTGCGAGACTCACGCAGGAAGCCAGAGCAATATGAATGTCCTGATCGTCGATGACGAACCCCTCGCCCGCGAGCGCCTGAGCCGCATGGTCGGTGAGCTCGAGGGTTACCGGGTCCTGGAGCCCGCCGCCAGCAATGGCGAGGAAGCTCTGACCCTGATCGATAGCCTCAAGCCGGACGTGGTCCTGCTTGATATCCGCATGCCCGGGCTTGATGGCCTGCAGGTCGCTGCCAAACTGTGCGAGCGTGAAGCGCCGCCAGCGGTGATCTTTTGCACGGCCCACGACGAGTTCGCCCTGGAAGCTTTCCAGGTCAGTGCGGTGGGCTACCTGGTCAAACCGGTGCGCCCCGAAAGCCTCAGTGAGGCGCTGAAGAAGGCCGAGCGACCCAACCGTGTACAGCTGGCGGCACTGACCCGGCCTGCGGCTGAAACCGGCGGCGGCCCGCGTACCCATATCAGTGCGCGTACCCGCAAGGGGATCGAGCTGATTCCGCTGGATCATGTGGTCTATTTCATTGCCGACCACAAGTACGTCACCCTGCGCCACGAGGGCGGTGAAGTCCTGTTGGACGAGCCGCTCAAGGCGCTGGAAGACGAATTCGGTGACCGCTTCGTGCGCATCCATCGCAATGCGCTGGTCGCGCGTGAGCGCATCGAGCGCCTGCAGCGCACGCCGCTCGGGCATTTTCAACTGTTCCTCAAGGGGCTGGAAGGCGATTCGCTGGTGGTCAGTCGGCGTCACGTGGCCGGTGTGCGCAAGTTGATGCAGTCACTCTGACGCCCTGTCCTGCGCGCCAGGGCGTCATCCTCTTCGCAGTGACCGACACACCTGCGGCCTATGGCCGCCTCGTTCCGCCGGCGCCGGGCGAGCCTGTTATGATTCGCGGCAATCCGTTTTCTGGAATTGCCCCATGTCCCGCGAAATCCGCATCGCCACCCGTAAGAGCGCCCTGGCCCTGTGGCAGGCCGAATATGTCAAAGCCCGCCTGGAACAGGCCCACCCTGGTCTGAAGGTCAGCCTGGTGCCCATGGTCAGCCGCGGCGACAAGCTGCTCGACGCACCACTGGCGAAGATTGGCGGCAAGGGTTTGTTCGTCAAGGAGCTGGAGACCGCACTGCTGGAAAACGAGGCCGACATTGCCGTGCACTCGATGAAGGACGTGCCGATGGACTTTCCCGAAGGGCTCGGTCTGTACTGCATCTGCGAGCGTGAAGACCCGCGCGACGCTTTCGTCTCCAACACCTACGACAGCCTCGATGCACTGCCCGCTGGCAGCGTGGTCGGGACTTCCAGCCTGCGCCGTCAGGCCCAGTTGCTGGCGCGCCGGCCGGACCTGAAGATCCAGTTCCTGCGGGGCAACGTGAATACCCGTCTGGCCAAGCTCGATGCTGGCGAGTACGACGCCATCATCCTCGCCGCTGCCGGCCTGATTCGTCTGGGCTTCGAGGATCGCATCCGCAGCTCGATCAGCGCCGAAGATAGCCTGCCGGCTGGCGGCCAGGGCGCGGTGGGCATCGAGTGCCGCAGCGCCGACAGCGACGTACACGCCTTGCTGGCGCCGTTGCATCATGGTGAGACCGCGTTGCGCGTCACTGCCGAACGCGCACTGAACAAGCATCTCAACGGTGGCTGCCAGGTGCCCATCGCCTGTTACGCGCTGCTGGAAAATGACCAGCTGTGGCTGCGTGGCCTGGTCGGCCAGCCCGACGGAGGCCTGCTGCTGCGTGCCGAAGAGCGCGCTGCCAGCAGTGATGCCGAAGCCCTGGGTGTGCGTGTCGCCGAGGCGCTGCTGGCGCAGGGGGCTGACGCCATTCTCAAGGCCGTTTACGGTGAGGCCGGTCACCTTTGAGCAACTGGCGCCTGCTGCTGACCCGTCCTGCCGAGGATTGTGCGGTGCTGGCGCAGACCCTGGGTGTCCGGGGCGTCGTCAGTCACTGCATGCCTTTGCTGGCCATCGAAGCGCTGGATGAAACGCCCGAACAGCCTAGCGCCTTCGCCGAGCTGCAGCGCTACTGTGCGGTGATCGTGGTGAGCAAGCCGGCGGCTCGGATTGGCCTGCGGCTCTTGAGGCAATCTGCGGCGCCGACAGCCGATCTGCCCTGGTTCAGCGTGGGGGCCGCCACCGCCGCCGTGCTCGCCGAGCACGGCCTGCGTGTATATTTCCCTGATTCGGGCGATGACAGTGAAGCGCTGCTCGCCCTGCCCGCGCTACATCGCGCCATTGCAGCGGCATCCGCACCGCGCGTTCTGATCCTGCGTGGCGAGGGTGGCCGAGAATTCCTTGCAGAACGCTTGCGCGGCCAAGGTGTGACGGTCGACTATCTGCCACTGTATCGCCGCATACTGCCGCAGTATGCGGCGGGCGAGCTGAACCGGCGGGTGCTAGCGGAACGCCTGAATGGCCTGGTTGTCAGCAGTGGACAGGGTTTCGAACATCTGCTGCAGCTTGCCGGCGATGACTGGCCGGCGTTGGCTCGGCTACCCTTGTTCGTACCCAGCCCGCGCGTCGCCGAGCAGGCGCGCAATGCGGGTGCGGAGATCGTTGTGGACTGTCGTGGCGCCAGTGCCGCGGCCTTGCAGGCAGCCTTGGAGCAGTTTCCGGCTGCCGCCCTCTAAAAGGACGGATACGTGAGCGAAGCATCCACCCCGAACACGCCAGAAGAAAAACCGGCCAGCGAAGCCGTGAAACCCACCCCTACACCGCCACCGGCGAAGGCATCGCGCAGTGGTGCTGGTAGCGGCCTTGCCGCATTCGCGCTGCTGGTTGGCCTGGCGGGAGCCGGGGCAGGCGGTTGGAGCCTCTGGCAACTGCATGCGATGCAGAGCCGCGATCAGCAGCAGGCCGACGACCTGCAACGCACCCGTGACGCCAGCGCCAAGCAGGTGACGGACTTGTCCCGGCAGGTCGATAGCCGTCTCGCCGAGTTGCCCAGTGCCAGCGAACTGGACGAGCGTCGTCGCCTGCTGGCCAACCTGCAGAGCGATCAGCAGCGCCTGAGCCAGCGACTGGAGTCGGTGCTCGATGGCAGCCGCCAGGACTGGCGCCTGGACGAGGCCCAGCACCTGCTGCGTCTTGCGATTCTGCGCCTGTCCGCCCTGCAGGATGTGGCCAGCGCCGAGGCGCTGGTATCTGCGGCTGACGACATCCTTCGCGATCAGGACGACCCCGCCGCCTTCGCCGCCCGCGAGCAGCTGAGCCGCAGCCTGGAAGCGCTGCGCACCACGGCGCGGCCGGATCGCGTCGGTCTGTTCCTGCAGTTGGGCGCCCTGCGTGAGCAGGCCGCGACGCTCAACCCCCTGGCACCGACTCTCGAGGGGCAGGGTGACGTACTCTCCGAACTGGCAGCCGAAGGCGATGGCAATGTCTGGTGGCGCGAGTGGCTGAAGAAGCTTTCCGACTACTTCCGCATAGAATTCGACGCAGATCGCAATGTGCGTCCGCTGCTATCCGGGCAAAGTCTGTCGCAGGTTCGCCTGAGCCTGTCGCTGGCGCTGGAACAGGCACAGTGGGCTGCGCTGCATGGCCAGACCGGCGTCTACCAGCAGTCGTTGAAGCAGGCCGAGGAAATCCTCGACGCCCACTTCAATCTGGACAACCCCGACAGCCGTGCCCTGCGCCAGCGCTTCGCTGAGTTGGCCGACGCCAGCGTCGAGGTCAAGGTGCCGGATCTGAGCGAGTCGCTCGATGCGCTGCAGGCCTATCTGCAACGCAAGCACGCGCAACGTCGGCAGGGGGCCGCTGCGGCCGGGGAGGCGCAATGAAACGCCTGATCTGGCTCCTGCTGTTTCTGGCCGTCGCCGCCGGGCTGTATCTGCTCGGCCTGGCCATCGAGGCTGACCGCGGTTATGTACTGTTCGCCTACAAGGGTTTCCGTTACCAGTCCGGCCTGTGGGCGTTCCTTGGTCTGCTGGTGGTCGTCGTGGTGCTGTACTACCTGATCAAGTGGACGCTGCGTCTGTTGCTCAGCTCGACGCGCCTGGCCAATCCCTGGTCGCGTCTGCATCGCAATCGTCGCGCTCGCCTGGCCTCCGAGCAGGGCATGCAGGATCTGGCCGAAGGCCGCTGGGCGCGTGCGCAGCGCCAACTGACCCGGGCTGCCGAAGCCGATGACCGGCCGTTGATGTATTACCTGGGTGCCGCGCGGGCCGCCGGCAAACTTGGCCAGCACGAGCAGAGCGACGCGCTGCTTGAGCGCGCATTGAACAAGCAGCCCCAGGCCGAACTGGCGATTGCCCTGACCCACGCCGAGCTGCAACGCAATCGTGGCGACAGCGAGGCGGCGCTGGAAACCCTGCAGGCCATGCGCGAGCGCCACCCGGGGCACCACCTGGTGCTGCGTCAGCTCCAGCGACTGTACCTGCAGCGGCACGACTGGTCGGCGCTACTCGGGCTGCTGCCTGAGCTGCGCAAGGAGAAGGCGCTGCCAGCCGCTGAACTCGACGAGCTGGAGCGCGAGACCTGGCGCGGTCGCCTGGCGGACGCCGGACAGGCAGGCCAGGGCAACGCGGAAACCGCTCTGCAGCCGCTGACACAGGCCTGGCAGCAGTTGTCCGCGCCGCTGCGCCAGGAGCCGGAACTGATCGCCACCTATGTCGAGCAGTTGCGTCGTCTCGGTGCGCAGGAAGAAGCCGAAGAGGTTCTGCGCAGTGCGCTCAAGCGGGGCTACGACAGCCGTCTGGCACGCTTCTACGGCGTGCTGCGGGGTGCCGATCCGGCCCGTCAGCTGCAAATCGCCGAGCTTTGGCTCAAGGAGCACCCGCAGGACCCGGCCCTGCTGCTCACGCTCGGTCGCCTCTGCCTGCAGAACCAGCTGTGGGGCAAGGCGCGTGACTACTTCGAGACCAGTCTGAAGCTCGAACGCCACCCGGAAACCTGTGCCGAGCTGGCGCGCCTGCTGGCGCAGCTGGGCGAGCTCGAGCGTAGCAATCAACTGCTGCTGGAAAGCCTCGGGCTGCTGCATCAGGGCCTGCCGCCGTTGCCGCAGCCGCAGGCTGTGAGCGCCTGAACGATTGCGGCAGATTGCCGCGGTCGGCCCCGCGTGCGGACAGGGGGGCGTTCCCGCATGATGAACTGTCAGCTTTGAGCACGAGGGCGCCTTGAAAGGCGCCCTCGCTTTCCTCTACCGTACTGCCCTCGATTTCCTTCCCGGAGCCACCATGCACTTGGCCAGTCCGCGTCCCCTGTTTTTCCTGGCATTCATCGGCTGCGTACTGCTGATGGCGGCTGCGCTTTACCTGGAACACGTCGTAGGGCTTGAGCCCTGTCCGATGTGCGTGCTGCAACGTATCTGTGTGGTTCTCTTCGGGGTGGTCTGCCTGATTGCCGCGATTCACGGCCCGGGCCGCGTGGGCCGCCGCGTCTACGCCGTGCTGGCGCTGCTGTTCGCGGGAGCCGGTGCCGCTACCGCCGGCCGCCAGATCTGGTTGCAGAGCGTACCGGCCGATCAACTCGAAGCCTGCTTGCCGAGCCTGGAGTTCATGATGGAAGCCCTGCCGATGCAGGACATCGTGCGCCTGGTCTTCCAGGGCAGTGCTGATTGCGCCGAGGTGAAGTGGACACTGTTCGGCATGAGCATCCCCGAGTGGAGCCTGCTGGGCTTCATCGGCATGCTCGGGTTTTGCCTGTTCCAGCTTCTGCGCCGCGATTGAGAATGCGAATTGCACGAGGCTGCGCCGGTCGTGGCTTCGGGATCAAACGCTCGTATGAAGTTTTCTCGCGACCATGCCTTGATGGTGGGTGCCCACGAGCATAATCTGGCTCGCAAGCACCATCGGAAAACGCCATTTTTTTGGTTGTTTCTTCAGGTTTGGGTGTCGACTGACAAAAAGTCGTCGGAAAAAGGTTGCCAATGTCGCGCTGCGACGGCCCAAAGGATGGCTACCAAGGAAGGCAGGCCATGAAAAACGTCTCGGGAACGGGCGTATAACAGGCAACAGCGATAAGGGAAGCGAGGTTCATCATGCTTGATAGTTGTCGGAACGCACAGGAACGTTGGGGCGGGGTTCACCAACTGATCGATCGCTGGCTGGGTGAGCGCCGCGAATTGGTGCTGGCCTACACCACCCTTACCCAGTCACCACAGGCGCCTGCCATCAATTGCGAGTCCCTGCAGGGGTTTTGCGAGTTGCTGGTCGACTATGTGTCGGCGGGGCATTTCGAGGTCTACGAGCAGCTGACCAATGAAGCCAAGGCCTTCAATGATCAGCGTGGTCTGGAGCTGGCCAAGCAGATCTATCCGCGCATCGAAGCCATCACCGCGGTGGCACTGGCCTTCAATGACCACTGCGACAACGGCGATTGCCGTGACAGCACCTCGCTGGTGGCAGAGCTCAATCAGCTGGGGCAGCTGCTGCACGAGCGCTTTGAGCTGGAAGACTGCCTGATCGAGGTGTTGCACAACTCCCATCAGGAACAGGCCGCCGAGGCGCTCTGAACGCTTGATGCAAATGGCCCGGACAAGTCCGGGCCATTTTTCATGGGGCAGGCCTGAGCTCAGTCGGTCACGTCGAGCAGGCGCAGATCGAATACCAGTGGTGCGTGGGGTGGTATCAGATCACCTGCACCTTCTTCCCCGTAAGCCTGATTTGATGGAATCACCAGGCGCCAGTGAGCGCCTTCCGGCATTTGCAGCAACGCACTGCGCCAGCCGGCGATCAGGCTGTCCAAGCGAAACCACTGCGGTGTGCTGCTTTCATCGAAGATGCTGCCGTCGGCCAGTTCGCCACGGTAACTCACCTGCACGCGGCTGCGGGCTGTAGGCCTGGGGCCGCTGCCTGGGCTCAGCTCCGTCACCAGCACGCCATTGTCCAGCGCACGTACATGCGGGCGCCGACCTTGCTCGGCGAGAAAGCGCTGCTCGGCCTCTATGGCCTTGGTGTGGCGTTGCGGCGAGGCTTCGATGCGGGCTTCGTGTTCGTCGAGCAGCTGTTCGATACGGTTGGCTTCGAGCCGCAGGGGCTTGCCTTCGTAGGCTTGGCGCAAACCTTCGAGCAGCTCGTTCAGCGGCAGGTCGGGCACCTCTTCGTGCAGGCGCTCGCCAAGGCGCACACCGAGGCTGTAGGCCAGGTCCTGCTGATGCTGGTCGGCCTGCACGCCCAGGCTGCAACAGATAGCGAAGGCGGCTATTACGGCGCGGCTCATGACGATGTCTCCCGATCAAGATGCTGGCGATTATGCCAGGCGAACAGCGCCTTTGCTGCTGTGGCCAAAAGGCCTATGGCGGGGCCTCGCGGCTGCGACTAGTATGGGCGCATCCACATCCGCCTGGAGGCGCGCCATGTCGGCCAAGAAGAAGTCCATTACTACCCCGCTGCACCTGTTGCACCAACTGTCTGCCAGCCTGCTCGAGCACCTGGAAAATGCCTGCTCGCAAGCGCTGATCGACGCCGAAAAACTGCTCGCCAAGCTGGAGAAACAGCGTGGCAAGGCGCAGGAAAAACTGCACAAGGCCCGCAGCAAGCTGCAGGACGCCGCCGTTGCCGGCAAAGCCAAGGCGCAAGCCAAGGCCAAGGATGCAGTTGCCGAGCTGGAAGAGCTGCTCGATGCGCTCAAGGCCCGTCAGAGCGAAACCCGCTCCTATATCGCCCAGCTCAAGCGCGATGCTCAGGAAAGCCTGAAACTGGCCCAGGGCGTTGGCAAAGTGAAGGAAGCCGCTGGCAAGGCGCTGGATACGCGCGAAGCCAAAGCTGCCGCGCCAGCTGCCAAACCAGCCAGCAAGCCGGCTGCTGCTAAGAAGCCTGCTGCTGCAAAAGCGCCGGTGACGAAAGCGCCAGTCAAACCAGCTGCCGCCAAGCCGGCGAGCAAGCCCGCAGCCAAACCCGCAGCCAGTAAGCCAGTGGCCAAGCCGGTAGCCAAGCCGGTAGCGGCCAAGCCAGCTGCGCCTAAAGCAGCCGCCAAGCCCGCTGCCGCCAAGCCTGCTGCGAAACCCGCTGCTAAGCCAGCTGCGGCGAAAGCGCCGGCCAAGCCCGCCGCTGCCAGTAAGCCCGCCGCGAAGCCTGCTGCAGCCAAACCTGCGGCCAAGCCGGCCGCCAAGGCTGCGCCGGCCAAGCCTGCGAGCAAGCCAGCAGTCGCGAAGAAGCCTGCCGCTGCGAAGGCTCCGGTGAAAAAGGCTCCCGCCAAGCCTGCGGCGACCAAGCCAGCTGCTGCTCCGGCTCCGGCCGCTCCGGCCGCTCCAGCAGCCCCTGCGGCACCTGCTGCGAGCAGCACCCCGGGCGCTTCCTAAGGCGAACTGACGGCGCCGCGCAGCACCTGCAGCGCGGTGCCGTTCCCTCCGCCCAGGCGGCCTAGCCAGTCGTCGTCGACTGACTCACCTGGCCAGCCACCGGCCAGCGCCTGCAATCGTTCGAGCAATACCCGCTCGGCCCGCAGTTCCAGTTTCTTGATCTGTTCGCGCAAGGCGGCCAGCTCCGCATCCTGATTGGCGGTACTGCGCCAGTCGCGGCGCGTCTGACGCAAGGGTGAAATCACCTCGCGTTGCCAGGGGCCAGCCAGTTCCTGCATGGCATGCAAGCGCTCATCCAGGCAGCGCACACCGCGTTGCTGCAGCCAGGCGCCGGTCAGCAACAGGCAGACGTCGTTACCTGAGTCCTGCAGTTCCAGGCAGGCCTGTTCCACGCCGTTTCTGGCGTAGAGCTCTAGAGCGAAATTCCACAGATCCTGCACGCGGCCTCCGGGGCGATTTGGTAGACTCCGCCGCCATTATGATCCGACTCCAGAACCTCACTCTACAGCGTGGTCCGCAACGCCTGCTCGAAGGCGCCGAGCTGACCCTGCACGCCGGTCACAAGGCCGGCCTGATCGGTGCCAACGGCGCCGGCAAATCCAGTCTGTTCGCCCTGTTGCGTGGTGAGCTGACGCCAGACGCCGGCGATTGCCTGCTGCCGGGTGATTGGCGCATCGCGCACATGCGTCAGGAGGTCGATGACCTCGAACGCTTGGCGGTGGACTACGTGCTCGACGGCGACCACCACCTGCGCCGCGTGCAGGCCGAGCTGGCCGCTGCCGAGCAGGCGCATGACGGTGCGGCCATCGCCCGTCTGCACAGCGAGCTGGATAGCGCCGACGGTTATACCGCCGACGCCCGCGCCCGCAAGCTGCTGGCAGGTCTGGGCTTCGAGAACGCGCAGATGGATCGCCGTGTCGGCGACTTCTCCGGCGGCTGGCGCATGCGTCTGAATCTGGCCCAGGCGCTGATGTGTCCGTCCGATCTGCTGCTGCTCGATGAGCCGACCAACCACCTGGATCTGGATGCCATTCTCTGGCTCGAAGGCTGGTTGCAAAGCTACCCCGGCACCTTGTTGCTGATTTCCCACGACCGCGATTTCCTCGATGCCGTGGTCGATCACGTCGCCCATGTCGAGCAGCGCAAGCTGAACCTGTATCGCGGTGGTTACACCGCCTTCGAGCGTACCCGCGCCGAGCGCCTGGCTCAGCAGCAGCAGGCCTACGAGAAGCAGCAGGCACAGCGTGCGCACATGGAAAAGTACATTGCCCGCTTCAAGGCCCAGGCCACCAAGGCGCGCCAGGCGCAGAGCCGGATCAAGGCCCTGGAGCGCATGGAGGAGCTGAGCGCGGCGCATGTCGACTCGCCGTTCGACTTCGTCTTCCGCGAGGCCGACAAGATCTCCACGCCGCTGCTCAGCCTCAGCGAAGGGCGCCTCGGCTATGGCGACAAGACCGTGCTGCAGCAGGTCAAGCTGAGCCTGGTGCCCGGTGCGCGCATCGGTCTGCTCGGCCCCAACGGCGCGGGCAAGTCGACTCTGATCAAGAATCTCTCGGCTGAACTGCAGCCGCTGGGCGGCAGCCTGACCCGTGGTGAGAATCTGGTGATCGGCTACTTTGCCCAGCACCAGCTCGACGCGCTGGACGACAAGGCCAGCCCGCTGCTGCACCTGCAGCGCCTGGCGCCGAGCGAGCGCGAGCAGACCTTGCGCGATTTCCTCGGTGGCTTCGATTTTCGCGGCGCACGCTGCGACGAGCCGGTGGTGAATTTCTCCGGCGGCGAGAAGGCGCGCCTGGCCCTGGCGCTGATTGCCTGGGGCAAACCCAACCTGCTGTTGCTCGACGAACCGACCAACCACCTCGACCTGGAAATGCGCCTGGCCCTGACCATGGCCCTGCAGGAATTCGCCGGTGCCGTGGTGGTGGTCTCGCACGACCGCCATCTGCTCAAGAGCACCACCGACGAGTTCCTGCTGGTTGCCGAGGGCCGTGTTGTGCCCTTCGACGGCGATCTCGACGACTACGCGCGCTGGCTGGTCGATTACCGTCAGCGCCAGGCACCACCGAGCGCGCCGGTCGAAGGCGCGGCAGACAAGACCGACAAGCGCGCCCAGCGTCAGGCTGCTGCTGCGCTGCGTCAGCAACTGGCGCCGCACAAGAAGCAGGCCGACAAGCTCGAACAGGAACTGGGCAAGGTCCAGGAGAAGCTCGCCGGCGTGGAAGCCCAGCTGGGCGACAGCGGCCTGTACGAGTCTGCGCGCAAGGATGAGTTGCGCCAGCGCCTGGCCGAACAGGCGCAGCTCAAGGCCCGCGAGGCCGAGCTGGAGGAAGCCTGGCTGCTGGCACTGGAAACCCTGGAGGCGCTGCAGCAGCAACTGGAGGAAGCCGAGTAATGGAACAGCTTGAGCTGCTGGCAGCCTGGCGCGACCCGCTGGTTCGCGCGGGGCAGGTGCTGCTGATCATCCTGCTGGCCTGGATCGCCCAGCGCATTCTCACCCGCGCCATCAGCCGTCTCGGCGCCCGCTACAGCCTGCTCCCGGCGGAGGTGCTGCAGCCGCTGCGCGGCCTGGTGCGCTGGCTGATCATGGGCAGCGCGCTGCTCATGGTGCTGGAGCGCCTGGGTGTATCGGCAACCGTGCTTTGGACAGCGCTGACCGGCTTCACCGCCGTTGCAGCGGTGGCTTTCTTCGCCATCTGGAGCGTGCTGTCGAACATGTTCTGCGCGCTACTGATCTTCACCATGGGGCCGTTTCGCCTGGGTGACACGGTCGAGGTCATCGAGAGTGCGGACAAACCAGGGGTCAAGGGCAGGGTGATTTCCATCAATCTGTTCTACACCACGCTGCAGGATCTTAGCGAGGACGCGGTCGGCGCCGTGCTTCAGGTGCCCAACAGTCTGTTCTTCCAGAAGTCGGTGCGCCGCTGGCGCTGAGTCACTGGTCGAGGCGCTGATGCAGGAGTACGCTGTAGCGCTTTTCCCGATTTCAGCTTCTCGAGGTACGCATCATGGCTCTGGAAACCTGGCTCGCTTTCTTCGTCGCCTGCTGGGTCATCAGCCTGTCGCCGGGTGCCGGTGCCGTGGCCTCGATGTCGGCTGGTATGCAATACGGCTTCTGGCGCGGTTACTGGAACGCACTTGGCCTGCAGCTCGGTCTGGCGCTGCAGATCGCCATCGTCGCAGCCGGTGTAGGCGCCATCCTTGCCACTTCTGCCCTGGCGTTCAGTCTGATCAAGTGGTTTGGCGTGGCGTATCTGGCCTTCCTCGCCTACAAGCAATGGGTTGCCCTGCCCAGCGATCTGGATACCGGGGCCGCCGAGCGCCCCATCGGACGGCCGCTGACCCTGGTGTTGCGCGGCTTTCTGGTCAACTTCAGCAACCCCAAGGCCATCGTCTTCATGCTCGCGGTGTTGCCGCAGTTCATCAATCCGCATGCACCGCTGGTGGCGCAGTACCTGGTGATGGGCGTGACCATGATCATCGTCGATCTGATCGTCATGGCCGGTTACACCGGTCTTGCCTCGCGCGTCCTGCGCCTGTTGCGTACACCCCGTCAGCAGCGCGTGATGAATCGCAGTTTCGCTGCGCTGTTCGCCGCCGCTGCCGGTCTGCTGGCGACGGTCAAGCGCGCGGCCGTCTGAGCCTCGTTCGCATCGGTCAGCAACTGATCGGTGCCGCTCCGGGGCTGGCCGCAACACTCCGTTCGGCTGATTGTTACCAGATATTTCAGATTGTTCTTGTGCTCCGCCGTTAGGCCGGCAACAATTTAATGCCACCCATTCTCGTTTGGGATGCATTAATGATCCGCTTTCGTTTCTCGCTTTCCTGGTTGATGCTGCCGTTGCTGGCCAGCCTCAGCTTTTTCGCCCTGGCCGAGCCCCTCGACGGTGCCGCTCAGGCGCTGCACCTGATCGGTTATATCGGCGCTGACTACCCGGCCACCGTCGCCGACGGCCAGGTAGTCGATGCCGGTGAGTATCAGGAACAGCTGGAGTTTCTCGATGTACTGCAGGGCCTGATTGTCGCCCTGCCTGCTCAGGCTGGGCGTGCCGAGCTGGAGCAGGGCGTTGGCGAGCTGCATCAGGCGATTGCCGAGCGCCAACCTGGCGAGAAAGTCGCTGGCGCCGCGCGCAAGCTGGGCGCACGTCTGGCCCAGCTCTATCAGGTCGCGCAAGCCCCGGTGCTGACGCCTGACCCGGAGCGTGGTGCGCCGCTCTATGCCCAGCACTGCTCGGTGTGCCACGGCGACACCGGCCTGGGTGATGGACCTGCCGGTATCGGTCTGGAGCCGGCCCCGGCCAATCTGCGTGATGCCGCGCGTCTGGATCGGTTGAGCCTCTACGACCTCTACAACACGCTCGGTCTGGGCATCGAGGGCACCGACATGCCGGCGTTCGCCGATCAGCTCGACGAGCGCCAACGCTGGGATCTGGCCACCTATATCGCCGGCTTTAGCGCCGCGCCGGCACCGGGGCAGGCACAGACACGCTTCGCCATGAGCGAACTGGCCGGCCGCACGCCTGCCGAGATTGCCGCCGCCGGGGGCGATGTCGCCGCGTTTCGTGCCCAGCGTGCGCATCCGGTGCTGGAGCAGCGCGGTCCGCAGCAACTGATCGGCTACACCCGCTCCACGCTGGAGCACAGCCTGCAGGCCTACCGCGATGGCGATCGCGAGCAGGCCTATGATCTTTCCGTCGGTGCCTACCTGGAAGGTTTCGAGTTGGTCGAGGGTGCCCTCGACAACCTCGATGCGGTACAGCGCAAGACCACCGAGCGCGCCCTGATGGCCTACCGGCAGGCGCTGCAGGATGGTGCCAGCGTCGCGCAGGCGGCCCAGGCGCTGGAACGGGCCAAGGCCGAGCTGGACAAGTCTGCGGCGCTGCTGGCCGATGGCGCCATGGACGATAGCCTGAGCTTTTTCGCCAGCCTGCTGATTCTGCTGCGCGAAGGCCTGGAAGCCATCCTGGTGCTGGCGGCAATTCTCGCCTTCCTGCGTAACACCGGACAGGATCAGGCCGTACGCAGTGTGCACATCGGTTGGGGGTTGGCGTTGCTCGCCGGTGTCGCGACCTGGGCGGTGGCGGCCTACCTGATCGACATCAGCGGCGCCCAGCGCGAGTTGCTCGAAGGCGCCACGGCGCTGTTCGCCAGCGTGGTGCTGCTGTGGGTCGGCGTGTGGATGCATGATCGGCGCCACGCTGCGGCCTGGCAGGACTACATCAAGAGCAGCCTGGTCGGTGGCGGTGGCCGTTTCGGCTTCGCCGTACTGGCGTTCTTCTCGGTGTATCGCGAGCTGTTCGAAGTGATCCTGTTCTATGAAACCCTCTGGCTGCAGGCGGGCCCTGCCGGACATGGCGCCGTGCTGGCTGGCGCCGCGGCCGCACTGGTGCTGTTGATCGGTCTGGCCTGGGTGATCCTGCGTGGCTCGCGCAAGCTGCCGCTGGCGACCTTCTTCGGCGTCAACGCGGTGCTGCTGTGCGTGCTTTCCGTGGTCTTTGCCGGCCACGGTGTCGCCGCGCTGCAGGAGGCCGGCGTGCTCGGCACCCGTCCGGTGGCGTTCTTCGAGTTCGACTGGCTGGGTATCCATGCCGATGCCTGGAGCCTGTCGGCGCAGGGGCTGGCGCTGGCCGGCATCGCCCTGCTGTACGGGCGCAGCCTGCTGGGCGAACGACGCCGCGCAGCGGCTCAGGCCTGAGCCTGGGCAAGGCGTGAACGGGGGCGACATTGCTCGCCCTCGTTGCACGATAGCGTGAACCGCTGCCACGACAGCGGGTCTCAGTGCGCCTAGGCTGGCTCCAATTTCTCTGCCGAGTGCGCGCATGTCTTCCTCGATCCACTCCACTCACTACGCCGACAGTCCCGATCTGGCGTTGGCTGCTCTGCGGCATCCCTCCCTGGAACAGGCCCTGTCTGCGGCCTGCGCCCAGCTTGCCGTGCGCGAGGCGTTCCTCGCGGCGTTGCGCGATCCGGCCATTGGTCCGCAGCCGCGCCTGCTGCTGGCGATTTCCGGCGCCGATGTGCACGCTCAGCGGCGCCTGGCGGCGCTGGTGGCCGAGCTGCTGCCCGATGAGCTGGAGCTGGATCTGATCGAACTGGCCGACGACAACCTGTCGCGCGCCGTGCGTGAGCGCTGCGAGCCGTTCTACAACGCCTGAGTCATTCGTCTGCTGGCATACTGGGCGCTGATTGTTCTGCGGAAGTTGCTGCATGCGTGTATGGATCGACGCCGACGCCTGCCCGCGGGCGGCGCGGGATCAGGTGGTCAAGTTCGCCCTCAAACGAGGCTTCGAGGTGGTGCTGGTGGCCGGTCAGGCCGTGGCCAGGCCGAATTTCGCCTGCGTGAAGCTGATCGTGGTGCCCAGTGGGCCGGATGCGGCCGACGATCATCTGGTCGAGCACGCCGTGCCCGGTGAGCTGGTGATCTGCAGCGACGTGCCCTTGGCCGACCGCCTGGTGAAGAAGGGCGTTGCCGCGCTCGACCCGCGTGGTCGCGAATTCGACGAACGCAACATGGGCGAGCGCCTGGCGGTGCGCAATCTGTTCACTGACCTGCGTGAACAGGGGCAGGTGGGCGGCGGTCAGGCGCCGTATTCGGAAAGGGACCGCCAGGCCTTCGCCAATGCGCTGGATCGGATTCTCACGCGTTTGAGTCGTTAGCCAGGCTACGCACCGCTTATGTGGGAGGCGCCTTAGCGGCGATCAAGGTGGCGCCAGTCGCGGCTGAAGCCCCTCCCACAATGTGCGGGGTCGCTACCCACACAGATAAGTGCCGGTTCCCACCGCCACCAGCACGCCCTCGTCGTTATGCAGCTCCATGCGGATCACCGCCACCTTGTTGCCGGCGCGCAGCGGCGTGGCCGTGGCGGTAAAGCGCTGGCCACGGCCAGGACGCAGGTAGTCGATGCGCAGGTCGATGGTGCCGAGCTTGGACAGCTTGCTCATGCGTTCGGCAGCTGGCAGGTGCTGGTGATTGGCGAAGGCGCCGATCAGTGCCATGGCGCCGCCACATACGTCGAGCAGGGAGGAAATGACCCCGCCGTGCAGGATGCCGTGGACGAAGTTGCCGATCAGTTCGGGCTTCATCGGCAGGTGCATGGTCACCCGCTCGGGGCTCAGCTCATCGAGCTCGATACCGAGCGCCTGATTGAAGGGGATGCGCTGGAAGAAGCCCGCCACGGCCTGTTGCAGGTCGTGGCTGAGGACGAAGGGCTGAGACATGGCAGGGGCTCCGGTGAGTTCTGCTGTCACGCTGCCGCAGCCCGCACGGCTTGACCAGCGGCGCGGCCGGACTGCCCTGGCCAATGACCGAAGCGCCCTGCAATGGGCGCTATCACCGAGCAGTGACGACGGGCTGAAGCCTGCCCCACAGAACCCCGCTGCCAGTCAAAGCGCAAAGCCAGCCAGATCAGTGGTGGGTCAGCTCCAGCACGCGGTCGACCAGCTTGTTGATGCCCGAGGCCGCTTCGGCGATGGACTGGGCGATCATGTAGGCCGGCGTGGTCACCAGCTTGCGCTTGCTGTCTTCGATGATTTCGCTGACTTCGCATTCATGGTGCTCGGCGCCCATCTGCGTCAGCGCACTGGCGGTATCTGCGTCATTGCCGATGGTGCACACCACGCCGGCGCCGAAGATCTTCGCCGCCAGCGCCGGGGCGATGCACATCAGGCCAACCGGCTTGCCGGCATCGACGAACGCCTTGCAGGCGGCCAGCACGTCCGGCTGCACGCTGCAGCCAGCGCCGCTGGTGGCGAAGTCGGAGAGGTTCTTCGCCACACCGAAACCGCCTGGGAGGATCAGTGCGTCGAAGTCTGCCGCGTGCAGCGCCTTCACGTCCTTGATCTGGCCTCGGGCGATACGTGCGGATTCCACCAGGACGTTGCGCGTCTCGTTCATCTCGTCGCCGCTGTAGTGGTCGACCACGTGCAGCTGCGGCACGTTGGGGGCGAAGCACTGGACCTCGGCGCCACGCTGGTCGAGGCGCAACAGGGTGATCACGCTTTCATGGATTTCGGCGCCATCGTAGACGCCACAGCCGGACAGGATCACTGCCACTTTCTTGTTCATGCTCGACTCCTGGTGAGGAAAGACGCGGCCCCGAAGTGGGCGCGGGTGTTACCAATCTCGGTGATGTCGCCAAATGCCACTCGGGCTGTCATTTGCCGCCGCGAAATCTGGCCAGGCTGGGCATAGGATGAATAACAGCCCATTCCCGACACAAGTACAACGATATGGCGTTCGTTCTCTACGCAGTACCCTTCTTCTTCCTGCTGATCGGCCTGGAATTGCTCGCTGACCGCTGGCGCGGATTGCGCACCTATCGCCTGGCCGATGCCCTGGGCAGCCTCGGCGCCGGCGTGCTGTCGCAGGCCACCGGTGTGCTGACCAAGGTGGTCGGCCTGCTGACCTACGCCTTCGCCTGGGAGCATCTGGCATTGTTCGAACTGGCCGAAGACAGCCTCTGGGTATGGCTCTTCGCCTTCGTCTTCTATGACCTCTGCTACTACTGGAACCACCGCCTGGGCCACGAGCGCAACGTGCTCTGGGCAGCCCATGCCGTGCATCACCAGAGCGAGGACTACAACCTCTCCACCGCCTTGCGCCAGACCAGTACCGGGTTCATCTTCGGCTGGATCTTCTATCTGCCGATGGCGTTGGTCGGCGTACCGCCGCTGGTGTTCCTGAGCGTGGGGGCGCTGAATCTGCTCTATCAGTTCTGGGTGCATACCCGCCATATCCCCAAGCTGGGCTGGTTCGAGTGGCTGTTCATCACCCCGTCCAACCACCGCGTGCACCATGCACAGAATCCTCTCTACATGGATCGCAATTACGGCGGCGTGTTCATTGTCTGGGATCGAATTTTCGGCACCTACCAGGAAGAACTCGACGAGGAACCGGTGATCTTCGGCGTGACCGTGCCGCTGGCCAGCTGGAACCCGTTGTGGGCCAACCTGCAGGTTTACGCCGGGCTGTGGCACGACGCCAGGCGTGCCGGCTCCTGGTGGGACAAGGTGCGCCTCTGGTTCATGCCCACCGGCTGGCGCCCGGCTGACGTGGTGGCGCGCTATCCCCAGGCCAAGGCGGACCTGAGCAACTTTCGCAAGTTCGAGGTTCCGCTGGGGCGTGCGGCTCAGGTCTACGCGTTGCTGCAGTTCGTCTGCTACCTGCTGGCCGGTGTATGGCTGCTGGCGCAGGGTGATTCGCTGGCGCTCAGTGCCGTGCTGCTGGCGTGTCTGTGGATGGCGTTGGGCCTGTGCAGCATCGGCATGTGGCTGGAGAATCGCCGCAATGCCTGGGCTATGGAGTGCCTGCGTCTGGCGAGCAACCTGCCGGCACTCTGGCTGGCCGGCGAATTCGGCATGCTGACGCCGGGTGCCAGTGCCTGGATCTGGCTGATCGGCTACAGCCTGCTCAGCCTGTTGGGTATCTGGCTGGCTCGCGGCTCAGCCGCGCCGGCGCTGACGCCACCGGTTTAGCCAGGCGAGGGCAAGCAGCAGCACCACGGCCGCGAGCAGGATGACCTGATAGTTGCGCAACTCGTCGAGCAGGCCGCCCATGGCGTTGCCCAGGCTGTAGGCCAGCAGGCTGATACCACCGGCCCAGACGCCGGCACCGATGGCGTCGAGCAGCAGGTAACGGCGCCACGAATAGCCGGACAGGCCGATGGTCAGCGGCATCACCGTACGCAGGCCGTAGAGGAAGCGAAAGCACAGCACCCACAGGTCCGGATAGTGCTGGATCAGTGCGCTGGCACGGTCGCCCAGCGGCTGCCAGCGTGGCTTGCGTGCCAGCAGCGCGCGGCCGTGGCGGCGGCCCAGGTAGTACCACAGCTGGTCGCTGGCGAAGGTACCGAGAAAGGCGCACAGCGCCACCCATTCGATCTCCAGTACGTTGCGCACGGCCATGTAGGCCGCTAGCAGCAATGACACCTCACCTTCGAGGAAGGTGCCGAGTACCAGTGCCGGGTAGCCAAACTGGCCGATCAGGTCTTGCAGCATGCCGTGCGCTCGATGAAGGGGTGCTGAAGACTACTCTGACCACGAGCAAGCCGGAAGGTGGCGCGTCATGCCACAATGGTCAGGTTTCGTGGCATTGCCGCCGCCCTGGCTGCGACCCGCAGTCGCATCGCGTCATGCCGCTGTCATCATTTGGTCATAATGTTCGTAGAACCTCTCCACGATCTGCCGCGCGTCGGCTCTGCTGCGTTAAAAACAGGCTCAGACAGCCGCTTGCGGCTAACGCACTAATCAGTGCGGCCCCGAAGGGGCGAGCGAAGTGAGTCATGCTCATGTGCTGGAGCACGCTCCGCCTACTCACCTGTTTTTGCCTTGCACAGCTCTAGCTCGCGAAATCGTGAACAGGTTCTATAACCTGTCACACTGGCCCGCCTGTGCGGGCTCTGGAGTCTGCCGTGAGCGTTACCCCCGCCAATCGTCTGTTCCCTGCCACTCGCCTGCGTCGCAATCGCCGCGATGATTTCTCCCGCCGCCTGGTGCGCGAGAACCGCCTGAGCGTCGATGACCTGATCCTGCCGGTGTTCGTCCTCGACGGCGAAAACCGTCGTGAAGCCGTGCCCTCGATGCCGGGTGTCGAGCGCCTGTCGATCGATCTGCTGCTCAAGGAAGCCGAGCACTGGGTAGCGCTGGGCATTCCGGCGCTGGCGCTGTTTCCGGTCACGCCGCTGGAGAAGAAGTCGCTCGACGGTGCCGAGGCCTGGAACCCGGACGGCATCGCTCAGCGCGCGATTCGTGCCCTGCGTGAGAAATTCCCCGAGCTCGGCGTGATCAGCGATGTGGCCCTCGACCCCTTCACCACCCATGGTCAGGACGGCATCCTCGACGAGTCCGGCTACGTGCAGAACGACATCACCGTCGATGCGCTGGTCAAGCAGGCGCTGTCGCATGCCGAGGCCGGTGCCCAGGTGGTGGCGCCGTCGGACATGATGGATGGCCGCGTGCAGGCGATCCGCGAGGCGCTGGAGTTGGCCGATCACGTCAACGTACGCATCATGGCCTACTCGGCCAAGTACGCCAGCGCCTACTACGGCCCGTTCCGCGATGCAGTGGGTTCGGCCGCCAACCTCGGCAAGGGCAACAAGCTCGGCTACCAGATGGACCCGGCCAACGGCAACGAGGCGCTGCATGAAGTGGCCGCCGACCTCGCCGAAGGCGCCGACATGGTCATGGTCAAACCGGGCATGCCCTACCTGGACATCCTCTGGCGCGTGAAGGATGCCTACAAGGTGCCGACCTTCGTCTACCAGGTCAGTGGCGAGTACGCCATGCACATGGCCGCGATCCAGAACGGCTGGCTCAGCGAGGCCGTCATCCTGGAGTCGCTCACCGCCTTCAAACGTGCGGGTGCCGATGGCATCCTCACCTATTTCGCCGTACGGGCGGCAGAACTGCTAAAACAAGGGCAATGACGCCCTCAGGAACCCAGCAATGAACAGCGAAGGACTCAACAGCGAAGTGCTCGACAACAACCCGCCTCCGGCCGAGGTGGTCGCCGAGACGCCAGTGGTGGAAACCCCGCCGCCGGCACCGATTCCCGGCCTGGATGACAGCAGTCTGTACATCCACCGTGAACTGTCGCAGCTGCAGTTCAACATCCGCGTACTGGAACAGGCGCTGGACGAGTCCTATCCGCTGCTCGAACGTCTGAAGTTCCTGCTGATCTTCTCCAGCAACCTCGACGAATTCTTCGAAATTCGCGTCGCCGGCCTGAAGAAGCAGATCAACTTCGCCCGTGAACAGGCCGGCGCCGACGGCCTGCAGCCGCACCAGGCGCTGGCGCGTATCAGCGAGCTGGTGCACGAGCAGGTCGAGCGTCAGTACGCCATCCTCAACGACACGCTGTTCCCGGCGCTGGCCAAGCACAACATCAACTTCATCCGCCGCCGTTACTGGACGACCAAGCTCAAGGCCTGGGTGCGCCGTTACTTCCGCGACGAGATCGCGCCGATCATCACCCCCATCGGCCTCGACCCGACGCACCCCTTCCCGCTGCTGGTGAACAAGAGCCTGAACTTCATCGTCGAACTGGAGGGCGTCGATGCCTTCGGTCGCGACTCCGGTCTGGCCATCATCCCGGCGCCGCGTCTGCTGCCGCGCATCATCCGTGTGCCGGAAGAAGTCGGCGGCCCGGGCGACAACTACGTGTTTCTCTCGTCGATGATCCACGCCCACGCCGATGACCTGTTCCAGGGCATGAAGGTCAAGGGCTGCTATCAGTTCCGCCTGACCCGTAACGCCGACCTGTCGGTGGATACCGAGGACGTCGAAGACCTGGCGCGCGCCTTGCGCGGCGAGCTGTTCAGCCGTCGTTACGGCGATGCGGTGCGTCTGGAGGTGGTCGACACCTGCCCGAAACACCTGCGCGATCACCTGCTCAAGCAGTTCGGCCTGACCGAGGGTGAGCTCTATCAGGTCAACGGCCCGGTCAACCTGACCCGCCTGTTCAGCATCACCGGCCTGGATGGCCACCCGGACCTGCAGTACGCGCCGTTCACCCCGGTGATCCCCAAGCTGCTGCAGAACTCGGAGAACATCTTCAACGTGGTCAGCAAGCAGGACATCCTCCTGCTGCACCCCTTCGAGTCCTTCACGCCGGTGGTCGACCTGCTGCGCCAGGCGGCGAAAGACCCGCACGTGCTGGCGATCAAACAGACCCTGTATCGCTCCGGGGCCAACTCGGAGATCGTCGACGCGCTGGTCGAGGCCGCGCGCAACGGCAAGGAAGTCACCGCGGTGATCGAGCTGCGTGCACGCTTCGACGAGGAGTCCAACCTGCAACTGGCCAGCCGTCTGCAGGCGGCCGGTGCGGTGGTGATCTACGGTGTGGTGGGCTTCAAGACCCACGCCAAGATGATGCTGATTCTGCGCCGAGAGAACGGCGAGATCGTGCGCTACGCGCACCTCGGGACCGGTAACTACCACGCCGGCAATGCCCGGCTGTACACCGACTACAGCCTGCTGACCGCCGACGTGGCGCTCGGTGAGGACGTGGCCAAGCTGTTCAGCCAGCTGATCGGCATGGGCAAGACCCTGCGCATGAAGAAGCTGCTGCACGCGCCCTTCACCCTGAAGAAGACCTTGCTCGACCTGATCGCCAAGGAAACCGCCGCGGCAGCGGAAGGCAAGCCGGCGCAGATCATCGCCAAGTTCAATTCGTTGACTGATCCGAAGATCATCCGCGCGTTGTACAAGGCCAGCCAGACCGGGGTGAAGATCGATCTGGTGGTGCGTGGCATGTGCTGCTTGCGCCCGGGCATCGCCGGGGTCTCGCACAACATCCAGGTGCGCTCGATCATCGGCCGCTTCCTCGAGCACACGCGGGTGTTCTACTTCCTCAACGGCGGCGACGAGAAGATCTACCTGTCCAGCGCCGACTGGATGGAGCGAAATCTCGACAAGCGCGTGGAGACCTGCTTCCCGGTGGAAGGCAAGAAGCTCATCACCCGCGTGAAGAAGGAGCTGGAAAGCTACCTGACCGACAACACCCAGGCCTGGGTGCTGCAGTCCGATGGTCGCTACCTGCGTCAGCAGCCTACCGGCAACCAGAACCCGCGCAGCGCGCAGTCCGGCCTGCTGGAGAAGCTCACCGCACCGGTAATCGTGACGCGCTAAAAAGGCCGCTTGCGGCGATCTGATGACCCTCTCCCGCTTGCGGGGCGAAGAGGTGCGTTTTTGGAAGCACTGCTTCCTGCGCCGATGAGCACCTGATCGCTGGCGATCAGGCCGGAGGAGAGGGCTTTGCGGTCTTGGCGGGTTGCACCCGCCCTACAGGCTTACCGCCGAAACACCGGTGCGCACGGCGCACCCTACGGGGTTGATAGCGGGTTTGCCTCAGAAGGTGATCAGCACACGCTCAGGGTCAGGTCGATACGCTTGAGCCACTCGGCTTCGGCTTCGAAGTCCGCCTGGGTCAGCGGGTTGGCGGTCAGCCAGCCTTCGGGGAAGAGAATCTCCAGGCTGTTTTCGCCCACCTTGAACTTCACCTCGGGCATGCTCTGCGTGCCGCGAATGTGGTGGAAAAGGATGGCGAAGCGCAGCAGTACGCACAGGCGCATCAGCTTCACGCCTTCCTCGCCGAAGTCGGCGAACTTGTCCTTGGGAATGTTGCGGCGGTGGCCGCGCACCAGCAGGGCCAGCATCTGCTGGTCCTGGCGGGAGAAGCCGGCCAGGTCGGAGTGCTCGATCAGGTAGGCGCCATGCTTGTGGTACTGGTAGTGGGCGATGTCCAGGCCCACTTCGTGGACTCGGGCGCCCCAGCTGAGCAGCTCGCGGTGCCAGTCGTCGGTCAGCCCCCAGTCGGTCGCCACCTTGTCCAGCGCCGACAGCGCCTTGGCTTCGACCCGTGCGGCCTGATCGACATCGACGTGATAGCGCTCCATGAACGCCGCCAGGGTACGCTCGCGCACGTCCTCATGCTGGTGCCGGCCAAGCAGGTCGTACAGCACGCCTTCGCGCAGGGCACCCTCGGAGTGGCTCATGCGCTGGATGTCGCAGGCATCGAAGATGGCTTCGAGAATCGCCAGGCCGGCCGGGAAGATGCCGCGCCGATCCGGCTTGACACCGTCGAGGTCGATCTTCTCCACGTCACCCAGCTTGAACAGCTTGCGCTTGAGCCAGGCCAGGCCCTCGACCGTGATCTCGCCATTGCTCAGGCCGGCGGCCTTGGTCGTCAGGCCGATGGCCTTGATGGTGCCGGACGCCCCGACGGCATCCTCCCAGCCGAGACGGCGCAGGCCCTGCTCGATGCCCATCAGTTCCAGACGAGCGGCGGTGTAGGCCTGGGCATAGCGCGCCGGGGTGATCTTGCCGTCCTTGAAGTAACGCTGGGTGAAGCTGACGCAGCCCATCTGCAGGCTTTCGCGCAGCAGCGGCTCGAAACGCTGGCCGATGATGAACTCGGTGCTGCCGCCGCCGATGTCGGCGACCAGGCGCTTGCCGGGGGTGTCGGCGATGCTGTGCGAGACGCCGAGGTAGATCAGGCGCGCTTCTTCGCGCCCGGAGATCACCTCGACCTGATGGCCGAGAATCTCCTCGGCGCGGCGAATGAACACGGCGCGGTTGCGCGCTTCACGCAGGGCGTTGGTACCGACCACACGCACCGCACCCTCGGGCAGGGTGGTGGTGAACTGGGCGAAGCGGCGCAGGCAATCCAGGCCACGTTGCATCGCCTCCTCGCTGAGCTGGCGCTCGTCATCCAGGCCGGCAGCCAGCTGCACCTTGTCGCCAAGGCGCTCGAGGATACGAATCTCGTGACTGTCGGCCTTGGCCAGAACCATGTGAAAGCTGTTCGAGCCCAGGTCGATGGCGGCGATCAAGGGAAAACTCTCGGCAGGGGCTTGGGGCATGATTGCGGCATCTCGTTCGATTTCCGCGCATCCTGCCACGACTGAGCGGATGAGCCAACGCATACGGATGTCGCAGCAAACTGGTCTAGACCTGTGATAGGCGCAGGTTAATCACACTAAATGGCTGTTTCAGCAGCTGTTCATCGCAGTTGTGGCCGTCGCCACCGCGGTCCACGACAAGGAAACGGCCGGGGTGTTGCAGGCACAGCAGCGGGTGGTGCCAGGTGCCGCGCGTGTAGTTCACACCCTGGTCCGGCGCGCTGATGAAGGCGCGGATTGTCGACTCGTCCAGTTCACCAGGCGGGGCGACGACGATCAGCATGCGCCCGCCATCCACCGGATAGAACGCCTGGCTGCCCAGCGGGTGGCGTTCGAGCATGCGGATTTCGAACGGTGCGTGCCAGGCCTTGCCTTCGAACAGGTTGACCAGGGTGCGCGGCGATTCTCCGGCCAGTTCCACCTGCGCCAGGTCGTGATAGCGCGTGGTGGTGCCAGCGTTGATCGGGAAGGCATGGGCACCGGCGGTTTCGATCACCTCGCCGAAGGGGGCGAAGGCTTCGCGGGTCAGCGGCTCAATACGCAGCGGCAACGGAATCATGACGTTCACAGGTTCACCGAGCCGATGAAGTTGCGCAGCTCTTCGGTCTGCGGGGTGGCGAACAGGGCTTTCGGATCGCCGATCTCGTGCACCTTGCCCTGGTGCATGAACACCAGCTTGTCGCCGACTTCGCGGGCGAAGCGCATCTCGTGAGTGACCATGATCAGGGTCATGCCCTCGCTGGCCAGCTGCTTGACCACCGCCAGCACTTCG
Source organism: Pseudomonas spartinae (assembly GCF_965197125.1). NCBI lineage: Bacteria > Pseudomonadati > Pseudomonadota > Gammaproteobacteria > Pseudomonadales > Pseudomonadaceae > Pseudomonas > Pseudomonas spartinae. Next base: position 169,892 of record NZ_CBDAMB010000002.1, on the reverse strand, counting down.
TTGACCAGCTCCGGGTCAAGCGCCGAGGTGATCTCGTCGCACAGCAGCACCTTGGGCGACATGGCCAGGGCACGGGCGATGGCCACGCGTTGTTGCTGGCCGCCGGAGAGGCGCTCGGGGTAGGCGTCGAACTTCTCTGCCAGGCCGACGCGTTCGAGCATCTGCCGGGCAACTTTCTCGGCTTCGGCGCGTGGCGTCTTCTTCACCACCTGCGGTGCCAGCATGACGTTCTCGCCGACGGTCAGGTGCGGGAACAGATTGAACTGCTGAAACACCATGCCGACCTTCTGCCGCAGGCTGCGCAGGTCGGCGCGGGCGGCGTCGATGTATTCGCCGTCGACTTCGATCACGCCGTCGTTGATCGACTCCAGGCCGTTGAGGGTGCGCAGGAAGGTGCTCTTGCCCGAGCCGCTGCGACCGATGATGGCGACCACTTCGCCTTCCTCGACGGCCAGGTCGATGCCCTTGAGCACGTGGTTGTCGCCGTAATACTTGTGCAGGGCGGTGACGTTAAGCAGTGACATTCAGCCTCCTTTCCAGGCGGTATGCAGCGAGCGAGAGCGGGTAGCAGAGCAGGAAGTAACCGAGGGCGACGAAGCCGTAGACCATGAACGGCTCGAAGGTGGCGTTGGCCAGCATGCTGCCGGTCTTGGTCAGCTCGGTGAAACCAATGATCGAGGTCACGGCGGTGCCCTTGACCACCTGCACCGAGAAGCCGACGGTGGGCGCTACGGCGATGCGCAGCGCCTGCGGCAGGACGACGTGGCGCAGGGTTTCCAGGCGGCTCATGGCCAGGCTTTCAGCCGCCTCCCACTGGCCGCGCGTGATCGACTCGACGCAGCCGCGCCAGATCTCGGCGAGAAAGGCGCTGGTGAACAGCGTCAGCGCAGTGGCTGCCGCCAGCCAGGGCGAGACGTCGAGGCCGAGCAGGGCGATGCCGAAGAACACCAGGAACAGCTGCATCAGCAGCGGCGTGCCCTGGAACAGTTCGATATAGCCACGGGCGAGGATGCGCGGCGCCGACAGCGGCGACAGCCTCGCCAGCAACACCAGCAGGCCGGCGATGCCGCCGCAGACGAAGGCCACCAGCGACAGCAGCAGGGTCCACTGCAGGCCGGTCAGCAGGTTGCGCAGGATGTCCCAGAGGGTGAAGTCCATCAGCGCTCTCCCATGATGAAGCGCCGGCCGACCCAGGCCAGCAACTGGCGAATCAGGATGGCCATGAGCAGGTACAGCGCGGTGGTCAGCAGGTAGGTCTCGAAGGCGCGGAAGTTGCGCGACTGGATGAAGTTGGCGGCGAACGACAACTCCTCGGTGGAGATCTGCGAGCACACCGCCGAACCCAGCATGACGATGATGATCTGGCTCGACAGCGCCGGCCAAACCTTGCCCAGCGCCGGGCGCAGGACCACGTGGCGGAAGGTCTCGAAGCGGCTCATGGCCAGCGCCGCAGCGGCTTCGAGCTGTCCGGATGGGATCGCCTGGATGCCGGCGCGGATGATTTCCGTCGAGTAGGCGCCGAGGTTGATCACCATCGCCAGCACAGCGGCCTCCCACTCGCTCAGGCGCACGCCGAGCGAGGGCAGGCCGAAGAAGATGAAGAACAGCTGGACGATGAATGGCGTGTTGCGGATCAGCTCCACGTACACGCCGAAGAGGCGGTCGAACGGGCGGATGCGCCAGGCGCGCAGGATCGCCCCGACGATGCCGAGAGCGACGCCCAGCAGGGTGCCGATCGCCGTCAGGCCGAGGGTGAAGGCCGCGCCCTGCAGCAGCAGGTCGCTGTGCTGCAGGACGGCGGCGAAGTCGAACTGGTACGCCATGGCTTGGCTCCCGGCGCGGCTCAGAGGTCAGCCGGCAGTGGCTGCTTCAGCCACTTCTGGCTGATCGCGTCGAGGCTGCCGTCGGTCTTGGCGGCGGCGATGATGGCGTTGATCTTTTCCAGCAGCGCGGCCTGATCCTTGTTCACGCCAACGTACACCGGCGAGTCCTTGAGCTTGAGTTTCATGCTCGGCACGCGCTTGGGGTTCTTCTCGGAGATGGCCACCATCACCACGTTGCCGCTGGCGATCAGGTCGACCTGACCCGACAGGTAGGCTGCGATGGTCGAGTTGTTGTCCTCGAAGCGCTTGATGGTGGCGCCTTTCGGCGCGACGTTGCTCAGTTCGATGTCCTCGATGGAGCCACGGGTGACGCTGATGGTCTTGCCGTCCAGATCATCGAGGCTGGTGACGGCGGCATCTTCCGGGCCGAACACGCCGAGGTAGAAGGGCGCGTAGGGCGCGGAGAAGTCGATCACCGCTTCACGCTCGGGGTTCTTGCCCAGGCTGGAGATCACCAGGTCGACCTTGCCGGTGGTGAGGAAGGGAATGCGGTTGGTGCTGTTGACCGGGGTCAGCTCCAGCTTCACTGCCAGCTTGTCGGCCAGCAGCTGTGCGGTGTCGATGTCCAGGCCGCGCGGTTTGAGGTCCGGGCCGACCGAGCCGAACGGCGGGAAATCCTGCGGCACGGCGACTTTCAGTACGCCGGCCTTGCCGATGTCTTCGAGTGCATCGGCGTGAACGGTGCTGGCTCCGAAGGCCAGGGCGGCGAACAGGGTACCCAGCAGGGTGCGGTGAAATTTGCGCATGTCGAACTCCCGATGAATGAACAAAAACTGAAGCGTTTTGCGTGAGTTGTGCAGTGCATCGCTTGTGCCAAGTTCAATGAAATCAGGCGTTTCACCGTCTCAGGCACGTGAAAACAAGGTCTTACTGGTCTGAACAGTTGGTATTGCTGACCATTTGATCAGAAGTATTTGTGGGCCATCTCGGTGCGTGCGTGGAACGGGCCGTTCCACAAGGGGGCGTCGCTTGCCTGGAGTGTGCTTATGGCCGTACAAAGGCGGCTTGACTGGACTGACCGGCCCGAACAGCCATGAATGCTTCTGCTCCTCGCGCGGTACCCGAATATGCCCTGCAGGCGATCCGTCGCCTGATCGAAGACGAGGGCTATCGCCCTGGCGATGCGCTGCCGTCGCAGCGCGACCTGGCCGAGCGCCTGGGCGTCAGCCGTGCATCACTGCGTGAGGCGCTGTCTTCGCTCAGCGCCTTGGGCCTGGTCAGTGTGCAGGCGGGCAAGGGCGTGTTCGTGCAGGAGCCCAGCAAGGTGGAGACAACGGGTTCGTTCGTCTGGCCCTTCGCGGCCCAGGTGTCGGCGGCCGATACCTTTCAGCTGCGCTTTGCCCTGGAGGGCTTTGCCTGTGGTCTGGCGGCCGGGGTGATGACCGCCGAGGAGCTGGATATTCTCGAAGACAACGTTGAGCAGATGCGCCGTGAACTGCGTGCCGAGAACTTCGAGCAGGCGACGCGGCTGGATTTCGAGTTCCACCAGCGTATTCTCGCGGCCAGTGGCAACCAGGCGATGTTCGCTCTGGTGACCTCCAGTGCCGATATCTTTCTGGAGAGCCAGAAGCTGCCGTTCATCCGCCCGGAGCGGGCGATGGAGACCTGGCAGGAGCATCGCAAGATTCTCAAGGCCCTGGCCCGGCATGCTGCCGGCCCGGCGCAGAAAGCCATGCAGCAACACATCCGCGCGGCGGCGCTGCGCACGGGGATCGCCTTCATCACGCTGGGTGATTGAAACTATTGAGTGGCTCAATCGCCAGTGCCTTTCGGTGTCAGGCAAGCCGGGCTATGATGTCGCCACTTTTTGCTTCCGAATATACGGAGACTCCTCATGAGCGAATTCATCACCAACGTCAGCGACGCCAGTTTCGACCAGGACGTCATCCAGGCTGAAGGTCCGGTTCTGGTCGATTACTGGGCTGAGTGGTGCGGCCCGTGCAAGATGATCGCGCCGGTGCTCGACGAGATCGCCAAGGAATACCAAGGCAAGCTGAAGATCTGCAAACTGAACATCGACGAGAATCAGGAAACCCCGCCGAAGTACGGCGTACGTGGTATCCCGACACTGATGCTGTTCAAGAACGGCAACGTCGAGGCGACCAAGGTCGGTGCACTGTCCAAGTCGCAACTGGCTGCGTTCCTCGACAGCAATATCTGAGTCGTAAGCGTTAGGGTGGATCAGGCTTCATCGATCTACCATGGCATCGCAAGTGGTGGATGAGAAAAGCGTCATCCATCCTGCGTCGCCTGGCGAAGACCCCGTTATTTGCGGGGTTTTTTCGTTTTCGGGGCTAGACGCTGTTTTTTCACGGTGTTAAATTCGGGTTCGCTGCATCCTCCATGCAGCTTTCTGCACGCCGTCGCCGATTCATTCCTATACGAATTCGTTCGCGATCCTGTCGCCTTCTCTGCGGCGCGGCCTCTCAAGCTAACAGCTTTCTTCCCCTCTCGATGATCACGTCATTCCTATGAATCTGACCGAACTCAAGCAAAAGCCGATTGCCGAACTGCTGGACATGGCCGAACAAATGGGCCTGGAAAACATGGCCCGTTCGCGCAAGCAGGACATCATCTTCGCCCTGCTTAAAAAGCATGCCAAAAGCGGCGAGGAGATTTCCGGCGACGGCGTGCTGGAGATTCTCCAGGACGGTTTCGGCTTTCTGCGTAGCGCCGACTCTTCTTACCTGGCCGGCCCCGACGACATCTACGTCTCGCCGAGCCAGATCCGCCGCTTCAACCTGCGTACCGGTGACACCATCGTCGGCAAGATCCGTCCGCCGAAGGAAGGCGAGCGTTACTTCGCTCTGCTCAAGGTCGACAGCATCAACTTCGACCGTCCGGAAAACGCCAAGAACAAGATCCTGTTCGAGAACCTGACGCCGCTGTTCCCTACCAAGCGCCTGACCATGGAAGCCGGTAACGGCTCCACCGAGGACATCACCGGCCGTGTGATCGACCTCTGCGCGCCGATTGGCAAGGGCCAGCGCGGCCTGATCGTCGCCCCGCCGAAAGCGGGCAAGACCATCATGCTGCAGAACATCGCCTCAAACATCACCCGTAACAACCCCGAGTGCCACCTGATCGTTCTGCTGATCGACGAGCGCCCGGAAGAAGTGACCGAGATGCAGCGCACCGTGCGCGGCGAAGTGGTCGCGTCCACCTTCGACGAGCCGCCGACTCGCCACGTGCAGGTCGCCGAGATGGTGATCGAGAAGGCCAAGCGCCTGGTCGAGCACAAGAAGGATGTGGTCATCCTGCTCGACTCCATCACCCGTCTGGCGCGCGCCTACAACACCGTGATCCCGAGCTCCGGCAAGGTGCTGACCGGTGGTGTCGATGCCCACGCCCTGGAGAAGCCCAAGCGCTTCTTCGGTGCCGCACGTAACATCGAAGAAGGCGGCTCGCTGACCATCATCGCCACCGCGCTGGTGGAAACCGGCTCGAAGATGGACGAAGTGATCTACGAGGAATTCAAGGGCACCGGCAACATGGAGCTGATCCTCGATCGCCGCGTGGCTGAGAAGCGCACCTTCCCGGCCATCAACATCAACAAGTCGGGCACCCGTCGCGAAGAGCTGCTGACCGGTGAGGAAGAGCTGTCGCGCATGTGGATTCTGCGCAAGCTGCTGCACCCGATGGATGAGATCGCCGCCATCGAGTTCCTGATCGACAAGCTGAAAGCGACCAAGACGAACGATGAGTTCTTCCTGTCGATGAAGCGCAAGTAAGCGTTGCGCTGTGCCAAAAGGCCGGGGAAACCCGGCCTTTTGCTGTCCGTCACTTTCATGGGCGCTTCTGAAAGCCCGACTTCGGCGCTAAACTTTGCGGCCGACTCTAGCCTGTCCGACACGAGGCTCCTGCATGCAGTATCGCGACCTGCGCGACTTCATCCGTGAACTGGAAAAGCGCGGCGAACTCAAGCGTATCCAGACCCCGGTCTCGCCCGTTCTGGAAATGACCGAAATCTGCGACCGCACCCTGCGTAAGGGTGGGCCGGCGCTGCTGTTTGAAAAGCCCAGCGGCTTCGACGTGCCAGTGCTCGGCAACCTGTTCGGCACCCCCAAGCGCGTGGCGCTGGGCATGGGCGCCGAGGAGGTGTCGGAGCTGCGCGAGATCGGCAAGCTGCTGGCCTTTCTCAAGGAGCCGGAGCCGCCGAAAGGCCTCAAGGACGCCTGGAGCAAGTTGCCGATCTTCAAGAAGGTCATTTCCATGGCGCCCAAGGTGGTCAAGGACGCGCCCTGCCATGAAGTGATCGAGGAAGGCGACGACGTCGACCTGGGCAAGTTGCCGATCCAGCACTGCTGGCCAGGCGACGTGGCGCCGCTGATCACCTGGGGCCTGACCATCACCAAGGGCCCGAACAAGGAACGGCAGAACCTCGGCATCTACCGTCAGCAGGTGATCGGCCGCAACAAGGTGATCATGCGCTGGCTCAGCCACCGTGGCGGCGCGCTGGACTATCGCGAGTGGTGCCAAAAGTACCCGGACAAGCCCTATCCGGTCTGTGTCGCGCTTGGCGCGGACCCGGCGACCATTCTCGGCGCCGTCACCCCGGTGCCCGATACGCTGTCCGAATACGCCTTCGCGGGCCTCTTGCGTGGTCATCGCACCGAGCTGATCAAGGCCGTCGGCAGCGAGCTGCAGGTGCCGGCCAGTGCCGAAATCGTGCTCGAAGGCGTGATCCATCCGGGCGAGATCGCGCCGGAAGGCCCCTACGGCGACCACACCGGCTACTACAACGAGGTCGACACCTTCCCGGTGTTCACCGTCGAGCGCATCACCCGCCGCCGCGAGCCGATCTACCACAGCACCTACACCGGCCGGCCGCCAGATGAGCCGGCGATTCTCGGCGTGGCGCTGAACGAAGTGTTCGTGCCGATCCTGCAGAAGCAGTTCCCCGAGATCACCGACTTCTACCTGCCGCCGGAAGGTTGTTCCTACCGCATGGCGGTGGTGACCATGAAGAAGCAGTACCCCGGTCACGCCAAGCGCGTAATGCTCGGGGTGTGGTCGTTCCTGCGACAGTTCATGTACACCAAGTTCGTTATCGTCACCGACGACGATATCAACGCACGGGACTGGAATGACGTGATCTGGGCGATTACCACGCGCATGGATCCCAAGCGCGACACGGTGATGATCGACAACACACCGATCGACTACCTCGACTTCGCCTCGCCGATCTCCGGCCTGGGGTCGAAGATGGGCCTGGACGCCACCCACAAGTGGCCGGGCGAAACCACTCGCGAGTGGGGCCGCGCCATCGAGAAGGACCCTGCGGTGGTGGCGCGCGTCGACGCGCTGTGGAGCGAGCTGGGAATCGATTGATGAACGTCACCCTGCAACCCTCCGGCATCACCCTCGCGCTGCAGCCGGGCGAGCGCATCCTCGATGGTGCCCGACGCCTGGGCTATGACTGCCCGCAGAGCTGCCGCAACGGCAACTGCCATATCTGCGCCGCCTTGCTGGTGGAAGGGCGTGTGCGTCAGTCCGGTGTCGAGCTGGACCATGGCGAGCTGTTCACCTGCCTGGCCGAGCCGCTGGAAGACTGCGTGCTGCATTGGGATGGCGTGCTGGCACCGGGCGAGTTGCCGGTGCGCGAGTTGAATTGCCAGGTGATCGAGTGCCTGGATGTTGGCGGTGATGTCCATCGCCTGCGTTTGCGTACACCCGCTGGCAAGGTGCCGCGTTATCACGCCGGGCAATACCTGTTGTTGCAGCGCCCGGATGGCGAAATGTCTGCCTTTTCCCTGGCCTCGGCGCCGCATGCCGGCCGCGAGCTGGAGCTGCACATCCTCGCCCGAGAGGAGGGCAGCATCGCTTTGCTGCAGCATTTGCGCAGCACCGGCATGGCCCGCGTGCAGATGCCCTACGGGGATACCCACCTCGCCGACCTGCCCGACGGTCCGCTGGTGCTGATCGCCGCCGGCACCGGCATGGGCCAGATGCACAGCCTTATCGAACACTGCCGCGCCGCCGGTTTCGCCCATCCGGTGCACCTGTACTGGGGCGCCCGGCGCCCCGAAGACTTCTATCAGCTGCCACACTGGGCCGAGTGGCAGCAGCTGGACAATCTGCACCTGCACCAGGTGGTCAGCGACCAGTGCGGCTGGCAGGGCCGTTGCGGCCTGCTGCACGAAGCCGTACGCGAGGACTTCCCCAACCTCAAGGCCTTGCACGTCTACGCCAGCGGCTCGCCGGCGATGGTCTACGCCACGCTCGACGCGCTGGTGGAAGCCGGCATGGACGCGCACCAGATGCGCGCCGACGTGTTCGCCTACGCGCCGCGTTAGAGCCCAGAGCTATCAGGCAAGCGTGCCAAGGCCTGACGCCAGTCAGTTAATTCCGTACGCGCTTGGTTCCCCTCTCCCTGGTCTTCTCCCCTGAGGGAAGAGGGGGCCAAACGTGTTCGATGACCGCATTATTCCAATGCTTCCGAGCCCCTCCCTGGGGCGAAGCGTTCGTTGCGCCACCCACCTGGCGGCAAAGCGTCGGGCTGTCACAGGGTGACTTCAAGAATGCTTCCGGCATGTTTCCGAGTTCACCTAGCCGTTGTTCGCGGCAAGGCGCCGCACCTGAACAGGCGGTCCGTCTCATTTTTAGGTTTCGCCAGGTGCCGTTTATCGGGGGGGCCGGAGTAATGTCCCCAAGCGTGACGTTGTTCATTTTTTAGGCATTTGATGGCAAGAGGCCACGTGTTCTAATTCGCGTCGATTTTCCGCCGCTGTTTTTCCGCTATTCAAAGGACTGAAAGCATGCCTTTCCGTATTAGCCCTTTATGCCCTGCCATCCCTGGCGGCCACCCTGCGGGCCGTCGCTGCGCGACGTTAAAAGCGACTCCCGGCCTTTTTTGGGCCGTATGGCTGTGTTTGTTCCTTCCCACTCTCGCGTTGGCGCAGACGCCGGGTGACCGTGAGTTGATTCGTGAGCGCCAGGAGCGCCTGCTGCAGGAGCAGCAGCGCCGCCTCGATGAGCTGCAGCAACTCCCAGGTGAAGCGCCCAGGCTGCAAGCCGCTCCGGTCGACGACGAGCGCTGCTTCGACATCGAGCAGATCCGTCTGGAGGGCGCCACTCTCCTCGCTGAGGACGACCAGCAAGCCATTGTTCAGCGCTTCGCTGGCGAGTGCCTGGGTGTTGGTCAGCTCAACGAACTGCTCAAGGCGATCACCCAGTTCTACATCGATCACGGCTACGTCACCTCGCGCGCCTACTTGCCGCAGCAGGATCTGTCCTCGGGCGAGCTGCGCGTCATCGTGGTCGAAGGCCGCCTGGAAGGGCTGGACAGCTCTGAGCTGGCGAGCGATCGTGAACTGGCCATGGGCTTTCCCGGCCAGCCAGGCGAAGTGCTGGATCTGCGCGAACTGGAGCAACTGGTCGACCAGCTCAACCGCCTGCCTTCGCGCCAGGCCCAGCTTGAGCTGGTGCCTGGCGAAGCCGTCGGCGGCAGCCGCGTCAAGCTGCAAGGTCAGCGCGACAAGCCCTGGCGTGCCGGCCTCAGTCGCCATAACGACGGGCAGTTGAGCACTGGCGAGCAGCAGTGGGGTCTGAGTTTCGATTGGGACAGCCCACTCGGCCTGGCTGACCAGCTCAGCCTGCGCGCCAATCGCGATGCGGTGAGCGACAGCTATCGCCATTCTCACAGCCAGAGCCTGATCTATCAGGTGCCCTACGGCTGGTGGAACTTCAGCTACAGCTACAGCCAGAGCTACTACCGCACCCAGAGCGAGGGCAATGGCTTTCTCTTCGATCAGGACGGCGACAGCAAGACCCACGCCTTGCGCGGCGAGCGTGTGCTGCACCGCGATAGCGTCAGCAAGACCGCATTCAACCTCGGCGTCAGCCACCTGCGTAGCAACAACTTCATTCTCGGCAACCGCATCGACACCTCCAGCACGCGCCTGTCCGAAGCGCAGCTGGGCTTCAACCATGGCCGTCGTATTGGCAGCGCCTTCGTCAACGCCGATATCGGCTGGCAACGCGGTATTGGCGCCTTCGACGCCCAGCGTGCCGGCGACCCGCAAGGCAGTCAGCCGGTGGCGCGCTACAACAAATACACCCTGGCCCTGAGCTACCTGCAGCCATTCACGCTGTGGGGCGAGTCCTTCAGCTTCGACAGCCTCGCCTATGGCCAGAAGAGCGAAGACGTGCTGTTCAGCCCGCAGCGCATCAGCATCGGCGGCCTCAGCTCGGTACGCGGCTTCAAGGACCAATCCCTGTCCGGCGACACCGGCGGTTACTGGCGCAACCAGTTGCGCTGGCGGCGTCCAGTGACCTGGGATGCGCTGCGCCCCTTCGTCCACGAATACAGCCTGGCCTTCGCCTATGACGTCGGCGTGATCCACGGCGGCCGGTACAACCCCGAGCAACGTGGCCGTATGAGCGGCAACGCCATCGAACTCGCCCTGCGTGGTCAGCACCTGGCTGCCTCGGTGAGCTTCGCCCATGCCCTTGAGCGCCCGAGCGCCATCGAGCATGACGAGCGCCCGGTTTATTTCCGTTTCGACCTGTTTTTCTGATTACCCGGCCGGTTGGCTGGTTGGAGTATCGACATGGACGTACGCAGTCCTCTGTTTCAGAACATCGCCCTCATCGTTGCCGGCGTGCTGTTTCTCAACCCCATCGTCGCCACGGCGGCGCAACTGACGGTTGACCAGGCCGCAGGCGGCAACACCGCCGTGACCCAGGCGCAGAACGGTGTACCGATGGTCAACATCGCCACCCCTAACGGCAGCGGCCTGTCGCACAACAAGTTCACCGACTACAACGTTGGCCAGCAGGGCCTGATCCTCAACAATGGCGATCAGGCCCTGAGCAAGACCCAGTTGGGCGGCTACGTGGTCGGCAACCCGAACCTGAAGAACGGCGCTGCCGGGCTGATCCTCAACGAAGTCACCGGTGGCAACGCCAGCCAGCTCAGGGGCTACACGGAAGTGGCCGGGCGCTCGGCGGCGGTCATCGTCGCCAACCCGCATGGCATCACCTGCGATGGTTGCGGCTTCATCAACACCCCGCGCGTCACCCTCAGCACCGGCACGCCGGTCATCGAGGACGGCCGCCTGCAGCGTTTCGACGTCGACGGCGGACAAATCTCCATCGAGGGTCAGGGCCTCAACGCCGGTAATGTCGACCAGTTCGACCTGATCACCCGCAGCGCGCAGATCAACGCCGAGCTGCACGCGAAGAAGCTCAACATCATCACCGGCCGCAACGAAGTGGATGCCAGCACCCTGGCCGCAACCGCCAAGGCCGACGACGGTTCGGACAAACCCATGCTGGCCATCGACAGCTCGGCCCTCGGCGGGATGTACGCCGGCGCCATTCGCCTGGTGGGCACCGAGCAGGGCGTGGGCGTGAAACTGGCCGGCGACATGGCCGCCAGTGCCGGGGATATCCAGATCGATGCGAATGGCAAGCTGAGTTTGAACCGTGTGGCCGCCAGTGGTGACGTTGCTCTCAAGGCCAGCACCATCGACCTGAACGCTGACACCTACGCAGGTCGTAACGCCACTATCGAAGCGCAGCAGGTCGAAGTGCGGGAAAGCCTCGCCGCTGGCCAGCGCTTGGCCGTGCAGGCTGATCAACTGAACAACGCCGGCATTATCGAGGCCGGTGTGGCTGCCAATGGCAGCGTCAGCAGCGCGGGCCATCTGCAGCTCGACGGCGGCAAGGTACGTAACGCCGGGCAGATGACCAGCCATGGCAGCATGGCGACCGACCTGCAAACACTGGACAACCAGGGCGGCAAGATAGCCACCGCAGGCAGTGCCACGCTCAAGGCTGAGCAACTCGACAACCGCGAAGGTGAGATCCTCGCCCAGGGCAACCTGACACTTGACGCTGAAAGACTGGACAACCGCGCCGGCAGCGCGTTGGCTGGTCAGGCCTTGACCATCGAGGGCGAGGCTGTCGACAACGCAGCCGGCACACTGGCAGCGGGTGGCAGCATTCAGGCCGAGGTGAGCGAGCGCCTCGACAACAGCGCAGGCCTTATCGAAGCTGGCGGCCAGGTAAGTCTGCAGGCGGGTGCACTGGATAACCGTAGCGGCCAGCTTCGCGCTCTTGGGAGTGCTGGCGAGAGTCGTCTCGCGGTCGATGAGCAGTTGAACAACCAGGCTGGCCAGATCGAAATCGGCAGTGCCAGCCTGGCGGTCGAGTCCGGCAACCTGATCAACAAGGACGGCCTGATTCGCCATGTCGGCGCGCAAAAACTGGACATGAGCCTGGAGCAACTGGGCCAGGCCGGTGGCCGCATCCAGACCAACGCACAGCTTGATCTGCAAGCCGACAGCTGGACCAACACCACCGAACTGCAGGCCGGGCGCATCTCGCTCGATATCGCAGATCTCACGCAAACGGCAGGTGCCGCGTTGCTGGCCCGCGACAACATTGAGGCCAAGGGCAACGCCTGGCGCAACGATGGGCGCATCGAAACCGATGGTAGCCTCAGTCTGGAGCTGGAAGATACTTACGCAGGCGATGGCACTCTCATCGCTCAGGGCGACCTGAATGTCAGCGCCGCTGCAGCCGAGTTGGGCGCCAATGCCAAGTGGCTCGCTGGTGGCTCGTCGAAGCTGAGCGTGCTGGGTGATCTGGTCAGCCGTGGTCAGATGACTGCGGGTACCTGGCTGCAGCTTGCCGCGCAGAATCTGCGCAACAGCGGCACCATCGGTGCAGCAGGTCAAATGTCACTGCAGGCGGCGGATATCCGCAACGAAGACGGCTTCCTGTTCAGCGGCGCCTCCATGCTGCTGGAGGCGGATCGCTTCACCAACCAGCGCGGTGACCTCTACAGCGTAGGTGACCTGCAGTTCGTCGCCAACGAGGAGGGCGATGCCCCTGAGCTGTTCGCCAACCTGTCCGGCGTGGTGGAAAGCGAAGGCAACATCACGATTCGCGCGAAGCAAATCACCAATGCCCATGAAGTCGAGAACCTGATCGTCAGCCGCAAGATCGCGGCGCTGTTCTACAACCCGGATTGCACCGACTGCAGTGGCGACAAGGAAAACGTGCGCTACCGCCTGCGTCAGATCGACCGTACCGAAGCCACCAGTGATGTGCGTACCGCCTCGCTGCTGGCTGGCGGTGATCTCACCCTTAGCGGCCAGGCCATCAACAACCGCTACAGCATGCTCGCGGCCAACGGGGCGGTGCGTATCACGGGCGACACCTTCACCAGTGTCGGCGCCGAGACCGGCGAGTATGTTTCCGAAGACCGTGCCACCAGCGAGCGTGAGAAATCCCAGGGCTGGATTCACGACAACGTGAGGTGGTTCAACTCACGCAACTGGCCCACGGGCAGTGCCACTATCGAGGCCGACCTCAACAACATCCTTACAAACACCCTGAAAGGCAGCTTCGAGCATTTCGGCACCACCTACACGCCAGACGCCGAGCAGAGCTATGCGGCCATCGTGCAGGCCGGCGGCGATGTCACCATCAATGCCACACAAATCGGCAATGCCAGCATTCGCCCGTCGTTCAGCTTCGTGAATGGCGGCACGCGGGTGGATACCGGTGCGCCGGGCAGCGATATCGCCACCTTCGTCACCCTCAATCCACAACTGCCGCCCGACCTGCAGCAGAAGGCCGTCGACCCGCTGTCGCTGCCGGGCTTCGCCCTGCCTAGCGGGCAGAACGGGCTGTTCAGCCTGAACAACAACCCGGGCCATCGCTACCTGATCGAAACCAACCCGGCCTTTGCCAATCTGGGCAACTTCCTCAACTCCGACTACATGCTCGGCCTGCTGGGCTTCGATCCGGACGAGATGCAGCGCCGCCTGGGCGATGGCTTCTACGAGCAGCGCCTGGTGCGCGAAGCCGTGCGTGCGCGTACCGGCCAGCGCTACCTGGCAGGGCTGGACAGCGACGAGGCGCAGTTCAAGTATCTGATGGACAACGCCCTTGCCAGCAAGGAGGCCTTGAACCTCAGTCTGGGCATTGCCCTGAGCGCCGAACAGGTCGCGGCCCTGACCCACGATATCGTGTGGATGGAAGAGCGCGAAGTGCAGGGGCAGAAGGTTCTGGTGCCGGTGCTCTACCTGGCGCAGGCCGAAGGGCGCCTGGCACCTGGCGGTGCGCTGATCCAGGGGCGCGACGTGGCGCTGATCTCTGGCGGCAACCTGATCAACAGCGGTACCTTGCGTGCGACCCAAAACCTGACCGTGACCGCTCAGCAGAGCATCGCCAATAGCGGCCTGATGCACGCCAATGAACGCCTGTCGCTGCTGGCCGGCGACAGCATCCGCAACAGCCAGGGCGGCATCCTCAAAGGTCAGGACGTCAGCCTGGTTGCGGTAGCCGGAGATGTGGTCAACGAGCGCACAGTCAGTACCCATCACAGCACCACGCGCCATACCGACCGCCAGCAGAGTTTCGTCGACAGCGCGGCGCGCATCGAGGCCGGTAATGAGCTGCTGGTTAGTGCCGGCAACGATATCCGCAACATCGGCGGCGCCATCAGCGCAGGCGGGGATGCCACGCTGCAGGCGGGCAACGACCTGATTCTCGGCTCGGCCGAGGCCGAGAACCGGCAGAACAAGTGGGACCGCAAAGGCCACTCCTACAAAACCGACATCACCCAATACGGCAGCGACGTACAGGTGGGTGGTGACCTGACGGCCGTTGCTGGTCGTGATCTGCTAGTGGTTGGCAGTACCGTCAAGGCCGGTGGAAACATCGACCTTGGCGCTGGCGGCGATATGACCATCGCCTCGGCGGCGAACGAGAGCAGCTCCGACTACTACCGCAAGAGTGGCGGCAAGAAGGTCATCGCCCAGGAGCAGCACGTCAAGCAGGTTGCGTCGGTCATTGAGGCCGGAGGCAATCTCGACATGCGCGCCGATGGCAATCTGCTGCTCTCCGCCAGCCAGCTCAAGGCGGGTAACGAAGCCTACCTGTATGCCGGGCAGCAACTGGCCCTGCTGGCGGCGCAGAACAGCGACTACTCGCTGTACGACAAGAAGAAAAAAGGCGGCTGGGGCAGCAAGGAAACCCAGCGCGACGAAGTCACCACCGTGCGCAACGTCGGCAGCTCCATCACCACGGGCGGCAACCTCAGCCTGATCAGTGAGGGCGACCAGCTTTATCAGAAGGCTCGCCTGGAAAGCGGTAACAACCTGACCCTGGACAGTGGCGGCGCGATTACCTTCGATGCCGTCAAGGATCTGGATCAGGAGAGTCATGAGAAGAGCAGCAACAGCTGGGCCTGGACCTCTGCCAAGGGTAAAGGCAAGACCGATGAAACCCTGAAGCAGAGTGAGCTGATCGCCAAGGGCGACCTGGTGATACAGGCCGTGGACGGCCTGAATATTGATATCAAGGAGGTCAATCAGCAGAGCGTCAGCCAGACCATCGACGCCATGGTCAAGGCCGACCCCGAACTGGCCTGGCTCAAGGAGATGGAGCAGCGCGGTGATGTCGATTGGCGCCGCGTGAAGGAGGTGCATGACTCCTTCAAGTACAGCCATTCGGGGTTGGGCGGTCCGGCGATGATCATCATCGCGATCATCGTGACGTACCTGACGGCAGGGGCGGCCAGTGGTGCTATAGGCACTATGGCGGGAGCAGGGGCTGGTAGTGGTTCAGCCATGGCTGCAGCAGGAACGGTAACAGCCACTAGCGCGGCTGGAGTTACAACAACTACCGCCGTCGCAGCGGGCTGGGGTAACGTCGCTTTGACTGCCGTTGCCACCTCAGCAGCCAGCAATGCAGCCATTAGCACCATTAACAACCGGGGTAACCTGGGCGCGGTGCTCAAAGACGTCACGTCCAGCGATAACCTTAAAGGCTATACCTCCTCGGCCCTAACCGCGGGCATTACCGCTGGCGTGCTGGACAGTGCCTTTGGTGTAACCGGTGATAACGTCAACAAGGTCACCAAGGGTTTTGATCTTAGTAAACCGAGCGACCTGGCCAAGTTCGGTTCCTATCTCGGAGCGCAGGGTGCGGTGCAGGCCGCAGCCCAAACCGCGATCCAGGGCGGCAGCCTGGGCGGCAATCTGCAAACGGCATTGACCGGCCAGATGCAGCACCTGCTGCAGGCCGGTGTCTTCAATGCGGTGGGTGATTTCGCCGGCGGTAAGTTGGTGGAAGGCATCAACTGGGCGGACGGTAGCCCGGAGAAGATTGCCCTGCATGCTGTGGTTGGTGGATTGCTCAGCGAAGCGACTGGTGGCGATTTCAAGACTGGGGCATTGGCTGGTGGTGCCAACGAACTGCTGATCGAGCGCCTGTCTGGTGTTCTCAAAAGCGACAAAGGCCTGGAGCTGGTGGTGTCGCAACTGATCGGCGTGGCGGCGGCGACGGCTACCGGTGGCGACCCGGCCAAGGCAGCGGAGCTGGCGAAGAATGCGACGGCTTATAACAGGCAGTTGCACAGTGCCGAAGCCAAACTCCTGGATGAATTGGCACAACGTGATCCCGAGAGAGCCAGAGCATGGGATGCAGCTGCTTGTGCGCTGGTTTCCTGTGCTGCTGGTATACCGCCCAGTGATCCCAACTATGAATTTCTTACCGCCCTGCAAGCGGAGGGGGCGCAGTACCCAGAGCTTCAAGTCAGTCTTCAGGAAAGTGGTTTGTTTAGCTACTCCCTTGATGAGCGGTTTAACGACGCGGTTTCCAGTCGTGGGGAGGGGCTTTACTACACCAGCGCTGCAGGCAGTGTCATTGGAGGTGCTGGCGGAGCCATCGTCTCAGGTGTCGGAGGAGCGGGCGCTTGTACTGTTTCCTTCGGGGTCGGGTGTGCACTCGGAGCAGCTGGTGTCGTGGGTGGCATCTCGGAGTACAGCGACGGCTTGGATCGTATTAGCAACGGCTATACCTCCACGGAAGGCCAGAAGGTTATAGACTCGTTTAGGCCGGGAACACATCCGGGCGATGTGAGCTTGGCCGAAAAAGCGGGTGACTTTGTAGTATCTGCAGCAGCTGATCTTGTGTTGCAGCGTGTTGGCGGTAAAGTTATTGACCGTGTTGCCAAGGTCGTTGACGGGAAGCTGAATGTTCCCAAAACGGACTCTGGTGCTGTGGGTGGGGATGGTCCAAAAGGAGACGGCTCCGAGACTCCGTACAATCCGCAAACCACCCGGAATGAGCTTGAGTCTACTTATGGGCGCGACAATGTTCTTTCCACTACGGTCCCGCCAGTCGATGGTCGAAATGTGCATCTTGCAGGGCAGCGCCATCCGGTAACGGGGGTCGTATTCGATAACAGGGGCTTCCCTATATTTGATGATGTGGCTGCATTTGATACACGAATATCAATTGATGCCTTCAAATCTACGAGCTATGAAGGGCAGATGAAACTTGCGACCAAAGATTTGTTAGGGGCGATACAGCAAGGTCAAGTGAAAGCATCAAGTTTTACTGCTAAGCAGCTTCAGCAGATTAACTCAGGGGCAAAGAAAATTGATGGCTATACGTGGCATCACCATCAGGATAGTGGGCGAATGCAGTTAGTCCCTGAACTGATTCATTCAAAGACGGGGCACATCGGTGGCGAAGCCATGGGGGGTGGAATGTGAGTCTGAGTGAGACTGGTTGCTTCAGCGATGAGCTGATGGCGTTCGTTATCACCTGTCTTTTTTGTGGGGCTATAAGCAGGGATGAGCTTAATACGTGGTGCGCTCAAGTATTATCGCTAGATGACGCCCCTGTGTTTTTGTACGACTTGATGGATTTTCATGATGAAATTTTTAAGATATATCAGGTAATTGGCTATGTGCCCCATTGGGAACATGCGAAAGATGACGAGTATGCCTTGTATGGTATTGCTGTCCGTCGAGGGTTTGAGCCTTATGACATGCCTTTGACGCCGGATAAAGCACTTGCGTGTCTTGAGGTAAGGCCAGATATTCAGCGGCTGTTTGGTAAAGTTTTTGACTTTATTAAACTGTAGGACGGAAAAGGGGACACGGAAAAGGGGGCAGATTTATTTTTCGGTGACGAGGTTGCCTCATAAATAAATCTGTCCCCTTTTTTGACCGTCCCCTTTTTTGACCGCTCAAGGAGTTGTTAATGAGATTCTCAAGCATCCTGACGCAACCTATAGAAACTTGAGTCGGGGCGAATGAAAAAGGGGACAGATTCTGAGGAATCCCCACAAAAATCCCATTTTTATCAATGGGATAGCTTGAAGAAGCCTGCATGAGTCGGGCAGTTTGGTAGTCGCCAAACAAACCAACTCCCGAGACTCATGAACAATAGGGGACAGACCACGATTAATTTCTTCGTAAATCGTGGTCTGTCCCCTATTGTTTTTCAAAATGGTAGGTGACTTTGCCTCAAAACAATTGGGAGAGGCCGTCAGAACGGGTGATAGCGCAGGCGTCGCACTATGGAGGGAGGGCGGCGCAGCTCGTACTGCGATGCATGCTGCTATTGGCGGCATGGTCTCATCCGCTATGGGCGAAGAATTTGCCACTGGTGCTATTGCGGCGGGTGCCAGCCAAGCGTTGGCAGGGGTATTGAACGATACCTTTGGCGGAACAATAGCGGAACAATAGGGGACAGACCACGATTAATTTCTTCGTAAATCGTGGTCTGAGAATCCTCTAGCCGGCCTCCTCACTCCCGAGTAGGCGCAAAATTCAAAGTGCGAACATTGTCTTTTGCTGTGAGGAGGCCGTGATGAAATTCTGTGGCATAGACCTGCACTCGAACAATAGTGTGGTGGTAATCACCGACGAAATGGATCGGATTTTGGTCAGTCGACGCTACCCCAACGACCTGCGCAAAATCATCCAGTTACTCGAGCCTCACCGTACCGAGCTGGAGGGTGTAGTGGTCGAGTCCACTTACAACTGGTATTGGCTGGTCGATGGACTAAAAGAGGCCGGTTCGACGTGAAGCTGGCCAACACCGTGGCGATGAAGCGTTATGACGGTTTGAAGCACTCCGATGATCAGGATGATGCGGCCTTCCTGGCGCATTTGCTGAGGCTTGGCATTCTGCCCACCGGGTACGTTCATCCGCCACAAGAACGAGCACTGCGCGACCTGGCACGAAAGCGTATTCAACTGGTGCGTAGTCGAACCCAACATATCCTGGCTGTGGAAAACATCAGAACAATAGGAGAACAATAGGGGACAGACCACGATTAATTTCTCCGTAAATCGTGGTCTGTTCCCTATTATTCTTCAGTGCCGCTGCGAGAACTTTTACTGAGCCAGGCACTTCGTCCGGTCACTGACCTATGCGTGGCTTGTTGCTTGGGGAGTCTGGGCTGTATCACCCGCCCGCGACGACCTTATCTGGGCTGATTTGCGGCTCAACATTTATCACGCCTCCCTCTGTACAGCTATTGGGGGCGGCTACGAACATTTAATATCACGCCGTTCAGGGCATGGGGCCCTGTTGTAGCGCCACGGAGGCTAGGCACAAGCATGATCATCGGAATCGACCTGGGTACCACTAATAGCCTGGTTAGCGTCTGGGATGGCGAGACGGCGCAACTGGTACCCAATGCCCTAGGTCGCATGTTGACCCCCAGTGTTGTCGGTCTGGACGACCAGGGGCAAATGGTCGTCGGGGACGTCGCCCGCGAACGCTTGCAAACCCATCCGCATCTCACGACTGCACTCTTCAAGCGACATATGGGGAGTGCGCACAGTAGCTCGCTTGGATCGCACCGTTTTCGTCCCGAGGAGTTGTCGGCTCTGGTGCTGCGCAGCCTCAAGGAAGATGTCGAGCGAGCCTATGGCAAGGCTGTCACTGAGGCAGTCATCAGTGTGCCGGCGTATTTCAGTGACGCGCAGCGCAAGGCGACGCGTATCGCCGGTGAGCTGGCAGGCCTCAAGGTCGAGAAGCTGATCAACGAGCCCACTGCTGCCGCGCTGGCTTATGGGGTGCACCATAAGGGCGATACCTCGTTTCTGGTGTTCGATCTCGGTGGTGGAACCTTCGATGTGTCGGTGCTCGAACTCTTCGATGGGGTGATGGAGGTTCGTGCCAGTGCCGGTGACAACTTTCTGGGCGGTGAGGATTTCGACGACGCGATAGTCGCTCATGCTGTGAGTGCGTTACGCGCTCTGGGGATGCCTGATGTGGAGCGCCCCGCCATGCATCACCGCCTACGCCGTGAGGCGCAGCGTGTGCGGCATGCGCTCGGGCAGCAGAGTGAGGCGGTTTTTCAACTGAGCGAGGATGGGCGAGAGTGGTCTGTACCCCTGACTCAGGAAAAACTGCTGGAAATCTGCGAGCCTCTTCTTGAGCGCCTGCGTGCTCCCATCGAGCGGGCATTGCGAGATGCGCGTATCAAGGTGGCTGATCTGGACGAGGTGCTGCTGGTCGGTGGTACTACACGCATGCCGCTGGTGCGCAAGCTGGTGGCCAGTCTCTTCGGGCGTTTTCCCGCGATGCATTTGAATCCTGACGAAGTAATCGCGCAGGGTGCTGCAATCCAGGCGGCGCTCAAGGCTCGCGATGCCTCGCTGGAAGAGGTGGTGTTGACGGATGTGTGCCCTTACAGCCTGGGCGTGGAGGTATCCAATAACGTCGCTGGGCAACTGCAGGGTGGGCATTATCTGCCCATTATTGAGCGCAACTGCGTGGTGCCGGTGAGTCGGGTGAAGAGTGTGCAGACGCTGCGTGACGGTCAGCGGCAGGTCAGTGTACGTATCTTCCAGGGCGAGAGCCGATTGGTGGCCAACAATATCTTCCTGGGGGAGTTGGAGGTTGATGTCCCGCCTCGGCCTGCAGGTGAGGTGTCGCTGGATATCCGGTTTACCTATGACATAAACGGTCTGCTCGAGGCTCAGGTGGATACCCCGCTGACCGGCCAGAGCTGCACGCTGGTCATCGAGAACAATCCGGGCGTGCTGACGCCGCAGGAGATTGCCGAGCGTTTTGCTGCCTTGCAGGCACTGAAGATCCATCCTCGCGACCAGCAGGTCAACAGCGCTCTGATGGCGCGTCTGGAGCGCTTGTATCAGGAGTGTCTGGGCGAAGTGCGTGAGCATGTCGGTGCTTTGGCCGGGCACTTTGCTGGTGTGCTTGAACGCCAGGACGAGCGAGAGATCCGTGAGGTGCGGCTGGAGGTTTCGGCTCGTCTGGATGCTATCGAGAGCGGCTATTGAGATGGGCATCTGGAGCATGTTGGGGTTGAGTCCCGATGCTGATGTGCGCAGCATCAAGCGCCGCTACGCCGAGTTGCTGAAAACGACCCGTCCTGATGACGATGCCGAGGCGTTCCAGCGCTTGCGCGATGCTTATGAGCAGGCATTAAGCATTGCGCGAGCCGAGGCCGAAGGAGCTCAGGTGTTCAGGCATGAGCGTGCGCCGGACGAGCTGCCTGCACCTGTACCAGTGAGGGCGGTTGTAAGGCCAGATGTGCAGTCTGAGCAGATCTCGTGTCTTGTCGAATCCGCCGCTTCGCTCGACGCTGCACTGCAGCATGCCGTCGAGCTGCGGCTAGAGCGCGAGTTTCAGCTTTATCTGCTCGCTCACTGTAGCTCTCTGAATGAGGCGGATGGCAAGGCCTGCCTGCTCTGGGCAATGAAACAGTTGCAATGGCTCTCGCCCTGGCAGGCAGACTACCTGCCACAGGCGAGGCTCGACATGCTGGCGACCAGATTGCTCGCCCAGGAGCTTCAAGCGCAGGAGGCGCTCCTACGTGCGGGAGAGGAGCGCGCCGCTCTGGAGCAACTCGTTGAGCTCAGTCAGAGAGACTGGTTGCAACCCTTCGAGCGACGCCTGCAGTTTCAGGAAGGCGTGTTGTGCTTGCTGGAACGGAGTGAAGAATGGTCGCCGGCTTTCTTCGAGCGCTTGGCTGATCGGCTTGGTTGGAACGAAGAACAGGGGCAATTGCCTTGCCCGCTCGAACGGTGGGAGCGCTTGTGCAGGCGTTGCGAATGCCAGGTGCTTAAGCAGCGCTTGCTCAAGCACATGCGCGAGCCCTGGCCGTTGAATGCTGAGCAGCGCGCGGTCTGGTTATTGCTCAAACCAATGAACCCGCAGGATCGACGTTATCTGGTCGACCGTTTTACCGAGGAGGATTGGTGGGCTTGCGAGTCACTCGATAGCCAGTTGCGGCATGGCTTTGCGGAGCTCCCCAGCCAGCTCGGGATGGCTGCCTGGCAGGACTGGCAGGACTGGCAGGACTGGCAGCGCTGGCAGCCGCGCAAGTGGGCATCTGCCGCAGCCTTATATGCATGGTTGTTACTGGCTACTGCCATGCTGCTCGACTTGCTGTACAGCGATGCGCCGCGAGAGATGGCAGCACGTGCCAAGGGCCTTCAGGGCTCAGTGGTGGTAACACTGGTTTCCAGCTTGATGATTATCGGTTTGCTGGTCAGCCTGGTGAGAGGTTGGAGTTGGTTGACGCGCTATATGGTGCGAGCCGACCTACCGCTTAGTCGCATGCTGCTACCGCCCAACTGGCATGACGATGGGGCGGGGATGCTGGTGTTGCGTCACTGCGTACCTGCGGCAGCGTTCGCCTTTCTCGTTGCGGTGTTCGATCCCTGGGACTTCGGTTGGGCGCTTGCGGCTGGTGTCTTCGTTCTGGCGCTGTTGTTCCTGGGGCGAGTCGGCAGCCGGCGTGCAGCCTGGCCACGGTTGGCTACGGGCTTGCATGGATTGTTCAAGGTCGATTACAGCCGCAAGGCGGAGTGGTGAGCATGATGACGTCTAGAACAATAGGGGACAGACCACGTTTATTGGTCTAGGGTTATGGAATTCCATGGAAGGAGGTCTGTATGCCACGTCGAGCACGCATATCACTGCCAGGCGTTTCAGTTCATTTGATTCAGAGAGGGAACAATCGCTCAGCCTGTTTTTACGCTGACGAGGACTATCTTTTTTATCTGGATGTATTGATGGAACAAGCAAAGGAACAATAGGGGGCAGACCACGATTAATTTCTTCGTAAATCGTGGTCTGTCCCCTATTGTTTCTTTAATAAAATCAATTCCATCTCTAAAGTTAATAATCCAACTTTGTACGAGGCAGGATTGATTCGCGGTGCTGAACTGTTGAAGAAAGTCGGGTATGAGGGTTTTTAGATGGCGAAGAAAGTGAAGCTGGGAGATGTTTTGCAAATTTTGACGTCGCATGGAGTTGCGTATGCGCAAGTTACGCATAGGCATCCTGAGTTTGGCTATTTGATACGGGTGTTTTCTGGTTTTTACGAGAGGATACCATCAGATTTCTCTACTGTTGTTAAGAGTGAGGTTCAGTTTTCCGCTTTCTTTGTTGTTCAGAGTGCCGTTAATCAAGGACTGCTTTCCGTAGTTGCCAATGTGCCAGTTGCTGATAACTTGCAAGCATTCCCCACGTTCCGTTCCAGGAACGGAGGCTCAGGCGGCTCTATCTGGTTGTGGAGTGGTGGCGATGCTATACGGCTGGAGCGTGATCTGAGTTTGGAGGAGCAGAAGCACTCCACTAGAGGAATTATCAGCGCGCCCTTATTGGTTGAAAGAATTGAAAATGGCTACAGGGCAGAGGCGCATGAGGTATGGTAGAGGCGAAGAAGGGAACAATAGGGGTAGGCCCTAAAGGAACAATAGGGGACAAACAATAGGGGACAGACCACGTTTATTGGTCTAGGGTTATGGAATTCCATGGAAGGAGGTCTGTATGCCACGTCGAGCACGCATATCACTGCCAGGCGTTTCAGTTCATTTGATTCAGAGAGGGAACAATCGCTCGGCCTGTTTTTACGCTGACGAGGACTATCTTTTTTATCTGGATGTATTGATGGAACAAGCAAAGAAGCATGGATGTGCGATCCATGCCTGGTGTCTGATGACCAACCATGTTCATTTGTTGGCCACGCCCGAAAGCCCTGATAGTGCAGGGCTCATGATGAAGGGGCTAGGGCAGCGTTACGTACAGTATGTTAATCGCACATACCGCCGTAGCGGGACGCTGTGGGAAGGTCGTTTCCGCTCTTGCCTCATGCAGGAGGAGGCTTATGTGTTGGCTTGTTACCATTACATTGAGATGAATCCTATCCGCGCAGGCATGGTTGAGCACCCGGCTGAATATCGCTGGTCGAGCTACCGGGCCAACGCGCAAGGTGAGCCCTCAGTGCTGCGCTGTCCACACCCTCTCTATCAGACCCTGGGTCGAGATGAGATGCTCAGGAATGAGGCTTATAGAGAATTGTTCCGCTATCAGCTAGATCCAGGGCTTGTTGATCAGATACGTGCCGCGACAAATGGAAACTACGCACTGGGAAGTCCGAAGTTTTCTGCCGAAGTTGAGGCAGCGTTGGGGCGAAGAGTCACAAGAGGCAAGCCAGGGCGTCCCAAGAGTGCGCCAAATATTTAGTAAAACGTGGTCTGTCCCCTATTATTTTGTCCCCTATTATTTGATCAAGCCAACACTGATTGATAGTCAGGGTGACTTTAGGAGGCTTGAATGAGTAAATACTTCCTAACTTTTGGATTTCTGCTTATGTTGCTAAGCGGTTGCAGAAGTTATCAAATGGAATATGGGGTGGTGGAGAATGGAGTGGCTTTTTATCCCCTGTGCGAAAGAGCAAAGCGGCGCATCACCGATATGCAGCGTATCAGTTTTGAATTACCGTTCTTGTTTAGGCAGGCCTCCTGTCGTAATTGGCCTGACTATAGCTATGACTCTCGAATCGACAGTCTATCTGTAGAGGTTCCCGGTGTTATTGCCAACGAATCCCAGATGACTGTTGGCGGTGTCTACTCTATGCTCTTTCGCGCGGGGCACGCGCGCGCAGAATACTATTTGCCGCCTGACGAATTTTTTGAGGATTACAAAGAATACCTAAGTGAGCACAGTTCTATTTCCCGTTTGGTTACTGCAGGTTGGGTGGACTGGCAAGGTGGGCGCTGTGCGCGTTTTTACTCGGATAACGATACCGGTCTTTTCGTGCGCCGAGTGCTCGACTATTTCTGCTGGGAGTCTGTTAGCGGTTCGGGTTTCCCAATACATATTGGTGCCAGCGAAAAATTACCACCAGGTCATGTAGTAGCCAACCTGGATAAGGAGTTAATCGAGCCAGTATTGGCGAGCTTACAGATCAACCCTGTTCCAGAGCAGCGTTTAGCTCTGTGGGACAGTTATCGTGCTGACTTTTGCAAGGGGCTGAAGGAGAGCTACGATAACAAGACAGCTATGCGCAGATTTCGCGACAACCTCAACCGCCAGCGCGCTATTCTTTTCTTACGCGAGTGCGGTTATCAAGTGCCAGACCCGGTTGGGCCAAGAAGCTGGGCAGAGCTCTTAAGGCCCAATGGGCAGTTGATTGGCAGGCCCGATGGAGAGCGTACATTGCGTAAAATAACTCATGCGCAGTTTGCAGAGCTAGAAGCCAAATTAATGTCCTTGCAACTCAAACCTGGTAAGCGCCCCGAAATCCGATCTTCTCGACTGTCAAGAGATGGTAATGTTCTGGTTGAAAACTATAGGGCTACTGGTTCCTACGCTGGTGAGTGGTTCCTGGTTCCACCTTCTTACAGTGAGCAGAACGGAGTCGGTATTCGTAATGATCCGGTATTGGGTCGAGTGATAGATTTACACCTAATGGACTTCCCAATAGGACTAAGAATTGTAGGTGAGTAAAAACGACGGCTGCAGAGGTTGGCGATAGAGTAAAGAGGGGCGCCCATTAGCCGGCCAGGAACAATAGGGGGCAGACCACGATTAGTTTCTCCGTAAAACGTGGTCTGTCCCCTATTGTTTCCCTATTGTTTATGAAGGTGGTCACTTGATCGCCAGTATATTTAATGGTCCTGGCGAACGTCTAAACTTGCTGCCTGTGAATGGGAATCTCAATAAGGGCGCTTGGAAGACGATGGAGAATCAATGGGCTTCTGCGCTTAAAGAAGGAAAGTCGGTGGGTGTAAAAATTGAACCGGTGTACACGGGCGGGTCTGTAAGGCCTGAGAAATTTACTGTGACATATCAGATAGTTTCGGAACGCCCAATAAGAGAAACTTTTGTCAATTCTCCGGGTGGGATATTAGTGTGGATGATGAGATTTATCAAGGCATTGGTGAGGTTTTGGTTACGATCTCTCCTGCTGATGCCGAAGTGGTACTGGTAGAGGCCGAACTTTCTCCGGAGGGGGACCACTGTAAGTTGTTATTTGATTATGTTGGCCCCTCTGGAACCAAACAGTGGTTTTTGCCAAGTAGCGCGAAGGTGGATAGTGATTTGCTGGATCTTTTTGTTCGGCTTAGAAGCTTCTTCGAGTCAAATGGGCTTTATGCGGAAGGTAAGCCATGGAAAGGCTGTATTGTCGAGCTATGCCTGCGCAGCATGAAGATAAAAATCGACTTTAAGTATGAATAACTAACCTGCATTTCTGTCCCGCTTGAATAAAAATAGCCCCGGCACTGCTGGAGCTATTTGTTTCACTCGGCCGTAATCACCAAACAGCCCTGCATCACCCGAATCCTTATCCGTTCGTTGACCTCGAACCCGGCCTGTTGGGGAAAAAGGGGACACCCATTAGCCGGCCAGGCGTCAAGACTCAAAGCAACCCGCTCTGCTTTTTAACGGCAGAGTTTCTCCAGTGCCGAACCTGATGGGCTGTCCCGGTCGAGTCCGTTTCCTCGTTATTGGCTGCGATCGAGTCGCGCCAGTTATCCATAGGGATCAAACGGCGGTTGAAACCCCGCGCGGCGTTGGCAAAAGGCCGCCCCGAGGGCGGCCCTGTTTACGTCATTGCGAATAGCTTCGGTGCGCGCGGCGCCCCTAGCGGATTTCTACCACTACCTTGCCCACCGCCTTGCGCTGGCCGAGCGCATCGATCGCTTCGCCGCCGCGCGCCAGCGGGAAGGTCTGCGAGACCAGTGGCTTGAGTTTGCCTTCGGCGTGCCAGGCGAACAGTTGCTGGAAGTTGTCGGCGTTGTCTTGCGGTTGGCGCTGGGCGAACGAGCCCCAGAACACGCCGACCAGGGCGGCGCCCTTGAGCAGCGGCAGGTTGGCCGGCAGGGCAGGGATGCCGCCACCTGCGGCAAAGCC
Source organism: Pseudomonas spartinae (assembly GCF_965197125.1). NCBI lineage: Bacteria > Pseudomonadati > Pseudomonadota > Gammaproteobacteria > Pseudomonadales > Pseudomonadaceae > Pseudomonas > Pseudomonas spartinae. The sequence continues at coordinate 143,067 of NZ_CBDAMB010000002.1, read as the reverse complement.
CACCACCAGGAAGCGGCCGTTCCAGGCGATGCTGCGGAAGGCTTCCTCGAACAGTGTGCCGCCCACCGGATCGTAGATCACGTCCACGCCCTGGCCGCCGGTGAGTTTCTTCACCTCGTCCTTCAGGCTCTGCTCGCTGTAGTTGATCAGCTCGTCGGCGCCGGCGTTACGCGCCACTTCCAGCTTCTCGGCGCTGCTCGCGGCGGCGATCACTTTCGCGCCCATGGCCTTGCCGATTTCCACTGCGGCCAGGCCGACGCCGCCCGAGGCGCCGAGCACCAGCAGGGTTTCGCCGGGTTGCAGGTTGGCGCGCTGCTTGAGGGCGTGCATCGAGGTGCCGTAGGTCATGCCGAAGGCCGCAGCCGTGGTCAGGTCCATGCTCTTGGGCACCGGCAGCACGTTGTAGGCAGGCACCGCGACCTCTTCGGCGAAGCCGCCCCAGCCGGTCAGCGCCATGACCCGATCGCCAGCGCGCAGGTGGCTAACTTTTTCGCCCACGGCCTTGACCACGCCGGCCACCTCACCGCCCGGGGCGAAGGGGAAGGGCGGCTTGAACTGGTACTTGCCTTCGATGATCAGCGTGTCGGGGAAGTTGACCCCGGCAGCCTGCACCTCGATCAGCACCTCGTTCTTTTTCGGCTCGGGGCTCGGCAGGTCTTCCAATACCAGGGTGTCGGCGGGGCCGAAGGCTTTGCACAGCAGGGCTTTCATGAAGGTCATTCCTCTTGCAGGGTGCCTTGCAGTGTAGAAAGCGCCCGCCGAGGGTCAACGAGCATGCCGCAGCCTGATAGGTCGGCATAAGCGCCGGGCTTGGGTGCTGGCCTGTGGATGGCTATGCTAGGCACATCCCTGATGGAGTGCCGAACGTGAAACTGTTGACCGCCCTGCTGCTGAGCCTGTCGATCTGCCTGCCTGCCCTGGCGTCTTCGGAGAAGAAGGAAGAAGTGCCGACGACGCTCTACTACAACCTGACGCCCGCGCTGATCGGCAACCTGGCCGACTCCGGTAACCGCCTCAAGTTCTTCAAGGCCGATGTGTCGCTGCGAGTCACCGGCACCGAGGCCGAGGAGAAGATCAAGCTGCATGAGCCGCTGATCCGCCATCAGATGGTGATGCTGTTCTCCGCCCAGACCAGCGAGACCATCAACGCTCCCGATGGCCGCGAGAACCTGCGCCTGGAGGCGCTGAAGAAGGTGCAGGACGCGATCAATGGCGAAGAGGGCAAGCCCATCGTCGAAGACCTGTTGTTCAACAACCTGATCATTCAGTAACCGTTAGCCCTGTAGGCTCCACGAAGGCCGCATGCAGTGGCCTTCGCGGCTGAAGCGGAGTGCCGCCCAGCCGCTCCTACAGATTGCTTACGCCATCTGCGCCAGGGTCTTGCGAAACCGGCTCAGCGCCGCGATGAAGAACAGCGCGCCGATGCCGGCGATGGCCAGCATGTGGGGCCAGACGATCGCGAACCCTGCACCGCGATAGAGAATGGCCTGGGCCAGCGCGACGAAGTGGGTGGTCGGCGCCGCCAGCATGATCTGCTGTACCAGTTCCGGCATGCTTTCGCGCGGTGTGGTGCCGCCGGAGAGAATCTGCAGCGGCAGTAGCACCAGGATGATCAACAGTCCCAGTTGCGGCATCGAGCGCGCCACGGTGCCGAAGAAGATACCCATCGAGGTGGTGGCGAACAGGTGCAGCGCCGCACCAGCCAGGAACAGTGCGATGGAGCCCTCGATGGGCACCTGCAGCCAGCCCTGTACTACCAGCAGCAAGGACAGCGCCGCTGCCGTCAGCACTACCAGCCCCATCGACCAGACCTTGGCCAGCATGATTTCCAGTGGCGTTACCGGCATCACCAGCAGGTGTTCGACGGTGCCGTGCTCGCGCTCGCGGATCAGGGCGGCGCCGGTGAGGATGATCGACAGCATGGTGATCTGGTTGATCACCTCCATCACCGAGCCGAACCAGGCGCGCGTCAGGTTGGGATTGAATTGCACGCGCAGCGCCAGTTCGGCCGGCTGTTGCAGCTCGCCCCGGTAGCGGCGGACGAACTCGGCCACCTCGCTGGCGCCGATGTTCTGGATGTAGCCGGCGCCGGTGAAGGCCATACTGACCTGGGTGGCATCGACGTTGAGCTGGATCGCCGGGCTGCGGCCGGCGAGCACGTCGCGCTGGAAGTTCGGCGCAATGTTCAGGGTGAAGGTGTAGCGTCCGGAGTCCATGCCGCGATCCATCTGGCTCAGGTCGATGCGCTCCGGCGTACGGAAGTAGGGCGCCTGAAAGGCCTGGATCAGCCGCTCGGAGAGTTGCGACTGGTCTTCGTCGACCACCGCGATGGCGGCGTTGTGCAGGCTTTCCGGCAGGCTGGTGGCCGCCGAGTAGATGCCCATGCTGAAGGCCCAGAGGATCAGCAGCACCAGGGCCAGATCGTGCTGCAGGCTTCGCAGTTCCTTGATGCCGAGGTGCAGGATGTTGGCCAGGCGTTCCATCACACCTCCTGTTTGCGCAGCAGGCTGGCGCTGAGCAGCGTCAGCAGCGGGATGGTCAGGGCCAGGGCGATGAAGTAGCCGGCCAGATCCTGCAGCTCCAGTGCCTTGGAGAACAGACCACGGCTGATCACCAGAAACTGCGAGGTCGGGTAGAGCTGCCCAATCACGGCGCCTGCGCCCTCCAGTGAGGCCACCGGGTAGATCAGCCCGGAGAACTGGATGGCTGGCAACAGGGTGACGATGGCGGTGCCGAACACCGCGGCAATCTGGCTTTTGGTGAAGGTCGACATGAGCAGGCCAAGGCCGGTGGCGCAGGCCAGGTAGAGCAGGGCACCGGCCAGCAGGGTCAGCGGGTTGCCCTTGAGCGGCACGTCGAACACGGTGACCGCCAGCAGCACCAGCAGGATGAAGTTGAACAGGCCCAGGGCGATGTAGGGCAGTTGCTTGCCGAGCAGGAACTCCAGCCGGGTGACCGGGGTGACGTAGAGGTTGATGATCGAGCCCAGCTCCTTCTCGCGCACCACGCCGAGCGCCGTGAGCATCGCCGGAATCAGCATCAGCAGCAGTGGTATCACCGCCGGCACCATGGCCTTGAGGCTTTCCACGTCCGGGTTGTAGCGGTAGCGCACTTCCAGCTCGGCGGCGTTGGCCGCCTGGGGCTGCGGCGAACGCCGCGCCAGCTCGCTCAGGTAGTGCTGATGCAGGCCGGTGACGTAGCCCTTGATGGTTTCGGCGCGGGTCGGCATGGCGCCGTCGATCCACATGCCGATCTGCGGGCTGGCGCCGCGTTTGAGGTCGCGGCCGAAGTGTGGCGGAATCTCCACCGCCAGGCTGATATCGCCATTGCGCAGGCGTTGCTCCAGCTCGTCGTAGTCGGATAGCGGCGCCTTCTCCAGGAAGTAACGCGAGCCGGACAGGTTCAGGTGGTATTCCTGGCTGGTGGTGGTTTGGTCACGATCCAGCACGGCGAAGGTCAGGTCTTCGACGTCGAGGCTGATGCCGTAGCCGATGATGAACAGCAGCAATACCGTGCCGAGCAGCGCCATGCCACCGCGGATCGGGTCGCGGCGCAGTTCCAGCGCTTCGCGCCGGGCGTAGCTGAGCAGGCGGCGCAGGCTGAACAGTTGGCGCTGCGGCGCAGGGGCCTGTTCCAGCGGTGGCGCCTCGCTTGCTGGCTGCTCGCCGACTGCCTCCTGCAGGTAGGCGATGAAGGTGGCCTCCAGGCTGTCCAGCCCGCGCTTGTCCATCAGGCCTTGCGGTGTGTCGCTGTCGAGCACCTTGCCGGCGTGCATCAGCGAGATGCGGTCGCAGCGCTGCGCCTCGTTCATGAAGTGGGTGGAGATGAAGATGGTTACGCCGTCGTGGCGCGACAGGTCGAGCATCAGTTGCCAGAAACCGTCGCGGGCGACCGGGTCGACCCCCGAGGTCGGTTCGTCGAGGATCAGGATCTCCGGTTTGTGGATCACCGCGACAGCCAGCGACAGGCGCTGGCGGATGCCCAGCGGCAAACGCTCGGGCAACAGGTCCATGACTTCGCCGAGGTCGAAGCGCGCGGCCATCTGCGCCACGCGCGGCCCGATCTCATCGGCCGGTACATGGAACAGCTGGGCATGCAGCACCAGGTTCTGCCGCACCGTCAGTTCGCCATACAGGGAAAACGCCTGGGACATGTAGCCGACCCGCTTGCGCGTGGCCATGTCGCGCGGGTCGACTGCCTGGCCGAACAGCAGCGCCTCGCCCTCGCTGGCTGGCAGCAGGCCGGTGAGCATCTTCATGGTGGTGCTCTTGCCGCAGCCATTGGAGCCGAGGAAGCCGAAGATTTCGCCACGGCGGATGCGAAACGACACCGAGTCGACGGCAACGAAGTCGCCGAAGCGCATGGTCAGGCCCTTGGCCTCGATGGCGATCTCGTTGCTGCCTTGCAGGGGCGCCATCACCACCTGCTGGTGGCCGCGGCGGCGTTCCTCGGGCAGCAGGGCGATAAAGGCCTGTTCCAGGCTGGTGGTTTCGGTGCCCGCGCGCAGTTCGGCCGGGCTGCCTTCGGCCAGCACGCGGCCGGCATCCATCGCCACCAGATGGTCGAAGCGCTCGGCCTCCTCCATGTAGGCGGTGGCCACCAGCACGCTCATCTGCGGGCGCTGCGTGCGGATGCGCTCGATCAGCTCCCAGAACTGGTTGCGTGACAGCGGATCGACGCCGGTGGTCGGCTCGTCGAGGATCAGCAGATCCGGGTCATGGATCAGCGCGCAGCACAGTCCGAGCTTCTGCTTCATGCCGCCGGACAACTTGCCGGCTGGGCGTTCGCGGAACGCCGCCATGCCGGTGCTGCGCAGCAGGTCATCGATGCGCCGCTCGCGCTCGGCGGCGTCCTGGCCGAACAGGCGGCCGAAGAAATCCAGGTTCTCGAACACCGACAGCGTCGGATAGAGGTTCTTGCCCAGGCCCTGCGGCATATAGGCGATGTGCGGGCAGACGTTGCGCCGGTGGCGTGCATCGGCCATGTCGCCGCCGAGCACCTCGACCTGGCCATCTTGCAGCTTGCGCGCCCCGGCGATCAGCGCCAGCAGACTGGACTTGCCGACGCCGTCGGGGCCGATCAGGCCAACCATGCAGCGAGCTGGCAGCGTCAGGTCGACTTGCTGCAGGGCATGGGTCTGGCCGTAGCGCAGGCCGACGCCGGCCAGGCGTGCGACCGCCGCGTTCATTGCGGAACCTTGATCGCCAGGTGTGCCGGCCACTCGGCCTCGGGATCAAGGCGCAGGTAGGCCATGCCGGGCACGCCGGTCTTCACCTGCTGCAGGTGTTTGCTCAGCAGCTCGGGGTCGATGCGTGCCTTGACCCGGAACATCAGCTTCTCGCGTTCGCTGGCGGTTTCCACGGTCTTGGGCGTGAACTGGGCGACGCTGGCGACATAGCTGACCTTGGCCGGGATCACGTACTGCGGCGCGGCATCGATCACCAGGCGCACCTCGCTGCCCAGGGCGACGCGGCCGGCCTGGCGCTCGGGCAGGAAGAAGGTCATGTAGACATCGGTAAGGTCCACCAGGTTGAGCAGCTTGCCACCGGCTGGCAGCACTTCACCGGGCTGGGTCACCCGGTACTGCACGCGGCCGGCGCGAGGCGCGCGCAGCAGGCTGTCGTCGATGTCCGCTTGCAGGCGCTCGACGCCCGCCTGGGCGGCCTCTACCGCCGAGCGGGCTTCCTCGACCTGAGCCTGGGCCGCGCTGATACCGGCGTCAGCGGAGATGACCTGGGCATTGGCCGCTGCCAGCGCCGCCTGAGTGCTCTGCAGGCGGGCCAGGTCATCGTCCAGGGTCTGCTGTGGCAGCGCGTTGCGCTTGACCAGGGTGGCACTGCGCGCGTGGCGTTTCTGCGCGGCATTCAGCTCGGCCTGGCGCTGGCGCACCACGGCGGCGGCGCTGACTTTCTCGCTTTCGCGCAGGGCGACCTGAGCGAGCGCGGTGCGCGCGGCGTTCTGCGCCTGGCGCACCTGAGCCCGAGCCTGTTGCAGCTGCGCTTCGAGCACCTGGGTGTCCATGCGCGCGAGAATCTGGCCGGGTTCGACGAAGTCGCCCTCATCGACTTCGATGCGGGTGATGCGCCCGGCCAGCTTGGTCGCCACATCCACCTCGGTGGCTTCGATGCGTCCGTTACCGCTGGCGAAGCCCTCGGGCAGGCCATTCGGGCGCAACTGCCACCAGGCCGCAAGCGCCAGCAGGGCGGCGCCGGCAGCGAGCAGGTAGGGTAGGCGACGCTTTGCGTTGATCATCTCGGCTTCCCTGTAGAGCCCCGAAATCAGGGGCCTTCACGACAGGTCCATTGTCGGCCGGATGCACCTCAGTGGGCTTGATTCAGGTCAAGCTCAGGCGGCTGCCACAGGCAGGTGCGATTGCGCCCCTCATGTTTGGCGCGGTACAGCGCCTGATCGCTCTGGGCGAGCAGTGCGCCTGGCTGTTCGTCGCTGACCGGGTCGACCACGATCAGGCCGATGCTCAGGGTCAGGTGACCGAACGGGCTGGCCGGATGGGCGATATCCAGGTTGGCGATGGCTGCGTGGATGCGCGCAGCAACCTGTTCGGCGCCGTCCTGGCTGGTATTGGCCAGGATGATGGCGAACTCCTCGCCGCCGTAGCGGCAGGCCACGTCGCCTTCACGTTGCAGGCTCTCGCGCAGGGCGGCACTGACCCGGCGCAGCGCGTCGTCGCCGGCCAGGTGGCCGAGGGTATCGTTGTAGGCCTTGAAGTGGTCGATATCCAGCATCAGCAGGGCCAATGGCGCGCGCAGGCGGCGCAGGCGCCGCCATTCGGAGAGCAGCTGCTGATCGAAATAACGCCGGTTGTATAGCCCGGTCAGACCGTCGAGTTGCGACAGGCGCTGCAGTTGCGCCTCCAGCTGCAGGCGCTCGCTATTGTCGCGGGAAACGGCGATCAGGTACTCGCGATCGTGCAGCTGCACCAGTTGCGTGTTGATCTCTGCCGGTTGGCGGCTGCCGTCGCGGCGAATCAGCTCGCACTGAAATATCCGCGAAAGGTTGTCACTTTGCGCCTGGCACGCTTGCTCGAGCCAGCGATGGAAGCCTGGCATGAGCTTCTCCGGGGCATCGCGCAACAGCTCGGCGAACTGTTCGGGACGATAGCCGAGTGTGGCGTAGGTGGCCTGGTTCATGTGCAGCAGCTCGCGGCTGTCACTGTCGAAGATGAACAGGCCGTCATGGCTGGAGTCGGTCAGATCGAGCACCAGTTGCAGGCGCTCGCGATTCTCACGCAGGCGCTGCTCGGTTTCCTCGCGGCGCTCGGCCTCCTGCTTGAAGCGACGGTTGGCCAGTTGCAGGGCATGAGCGCGGCGACTGTTCTCCAGTGCCAGCGCCAGGGCGGCAACCAGCAGCAGGCTGATCGCCAGGCTGGCACCGAGTACCACGCCGGGAAGGGGCGACTCCAGTTGGTCGAGCAGCTGCGCGGTGGGGCTCAGGCGCAGGCTGAAGTCCTGGTTGTTGAGCAGGCGCAGGCCCAGTTGCAGGCTGTGCTTGGCGTCAGCGTCGGCGGCGCCATGACGAAACAGGCTACTACCGTTCTCCAGCAGCTCGAGGTTGAAGGCGTTCTGGTCGATCTGGTTGAGCAACTGCAGCATCAGCGGCTCGACGCGAAACACCCCCTGCAGGAAGCCGTCGAAAACCTTGCTGCCATTCTCTTCGCGGTAAAGCGGTGTATAGAGAACGAAGCCGCGGCCTCCCTGCACCAGGTCGAAACTGTTGGAAAAACGCTGCTCGCCGCTCTCGCGGGCCTCCATTGCCAGCGGGTAGTTGGGATGCTCGGGATACAGGCGAAAATTCAGCGCCGCTTCATTGCCGGCTACCGGCAGCAGCCAGCGCATGTGCAGGTCGGGGCCGACCCATTGGATCGACTGGTAGGCGGGAAAGCCCTGCAGTGCGAGCTCCACTTCCTCGTCCCAGCTGGCGCGCGGCAGACGCCCCAGGCTGTTCCACAAACGGGCGATGCGTTCGAGGCTGGCCACCTCCAGGTGCAGCGTACTTTCCAGCTGACGTGCCAGGCTGCGCGCCTGATAGCTGACCCGCTCGTCGACGCGCTGTTGCTGCACCGCCTCGATCTGGCGCCAGAGCAGCACGCTGGCGCCGCTCAGCACCAATAACAGTAACGCCAGCGCAAGGCGCGCTGGCCAGGCGGAGGATGCTGGCATGGATAACTCCCTAGGCTTGCTGTGGTGATAGCACAGTGCCGTGAGTGGCTCAACGCATGGCGAGAATCGCCGTCCACTCGGGCTCGCTCACCGGCATCACCGACAGGCGGCTACCGCGTTGTACCAGTGCCAGGTCGGCCAGCAGCGGATTGTTCTTCAGATGCTGCAGCGCCACGACCTCGTCGAAGGCTTCGACGAACTCGACGTCCAGGGCGCTCCAGGGGTTCTTCTCGGCGCTGGCCTTGGGGTCATGATAGTGGCTCTGCGGGTCCAGCGCGGTTGGGTCCGGGTAGACCTCGCCGGCAATCCGTGCGATGCCGGCAATGCCCGGTTGCGGGCAGCTGGAGTGATAGAAGAAGAACAGGTCGCCCGCTTGCATCGCCCGCATGAAGTTGCGCGCCTGGTAATTGCGCACGCCATCCCAGCGGGTTTTGCCCAGGCGCTGCAGATCGTGAATGGATAGTTCGTCGGGTTCGGACTTCATCAGCCAATAAGGCATGAACTTTGCTCCTGCAGGTCTGTCCGTAAGCGGACGCTTGTTTGAGTGAAACTCTCCGACGGTCGGTTGGCGCCGGAAATTGCGCAGTGCCTGGCAGTGGCGGAAAATACCCGGCTAAACGCTTGGCGCTGTCTTGTTGTACACAACAATAACGCGCGACCAACGCGCGCATTGCCTTGAAGGGGGAGGCAATAAATGAAACGCAAGCCAGATCTTTTGTGGGTTCTCGTCGTACTGTTCAGCCTGGGCGTGGTTACCACGGGTTACACCCAGAGCCTCTGGGAGCGTCAAAACGACGCTTCGGTCAATGTAACGCAGCAGCCCTGATTCGCGGGTTGTACGCGTAAGCGCCGCAGGGAACGCGGTGCCGCTTCCTTCGCTTCAATACCACGCCCTGTCCGTTACCGTGGCCTGCAAAGGCACGTCCCAACTGGCCATTGCCAGTTCATCCACTCGCTGGCACTCGTGCGCCAGGCCCAGCAGCGTCGGCATGTGCCAATTTTTGCGCCTGTGCAGATAGGCCAGGCTGCGGTCGTAGAAACCACCGCCCATGCCCAGGCGTCCACCGCGATCATCGAAGCCCACCAGCGGCAGCAGCACCAGATCCAGTGCCCAGATCTTGCGCTGGCGTTTGCTCTGCGGGCGCGGTTCGAGGATGCGGAAGCGATTGCCCGCCAGTTTCTCGTGCTGGGTGACGCGCTGGAACACCATCTTGGTGCGCGGCCAGGCACTGAGCACCGGCAGATAGGTGCGCTTGCCGCGCTTCTGCGCAGCGGCCAGCAGCGGCCGGGGATCGATTTCACCGTCGTTGGGCAGGTACAGGGCGATGTGCCGAGCGCGACGAAACTGCGGGCTCTGTACCAGTTGGCGATACAGGTTGCGCGCGGCGGCACGTTGCTGGCTGCGGCTGAGCGCACGACGACGCTGACGCAGCACGCGGCGCAGTTGCGGGCGACTGGGGAAAGTAGAAGTGGTCATGTCAGGAGGGTAGAGCAAGTCAGGTAGCGGCGGCTACCAGGGGGGAGAGTGACTTCCCAGCGTGCCGCTGTCGGTTTAGCCCTTGAACCCGAAAGTTCAAGGTGGAGGTTGCAGGAGGCGTTAAGGCTTTCCGTCAGGCGGACATGCACACCGGCCCCAACGTGCAACCCCCGTGGTTGTGCGTATCGGCTCAGGGACATCACCGACTGGCGCACACCCCAGGAAGTTGCGCCCAGTATACCCGAATGGAGCGTCTGCGGGGCGGCCTGCGACGAACAGGCAGGCATGTCGGCTCAGGGGGCCGTGTCGTCGGTCAGGGCCTGATCGACGCGATCGAGCAGGTCACGAACCTGCTGGCGGGTAGAGTTGGCGTCCTGATCCAGGCGTTGCTGCTTGTGCAGCAGGTCGTGGGTGATGTTCAGTGCGGCCATCACGGCAACGCGGTCGGCACCGATCACTTTGCCGCTGGTGCGAATCTCACGCATCTTGCCGTCCAGGTAGCGGGCAGCGCTTTCCAGATTGGCGCGTTCATCCTGCGGGCAGGCGATGCAATATTCTTTGTCCAAAATATGGACGGTCACGGTGTTCGACTGGGTCATGAGTCCTGCTCCAGGGCTTTAAGGCGCGAAATCATCGATTCGACCTTGTGCCGGGCCATTTCGTTCTTTTCGATCAGATGGGCGCGTTCCTCACGCCAGGCCTGTTCATTCGCCAGCAGGAGTCGGTTGTGAGCCTTTAGCTGCTCGACACGCTGGATCAGGAGCTCCAGCTTGGCGGTCAAGGCGTGCAGATCGGCGTCTTCCATGGGCTCTCGCTACGGGATGGCTGGCTGGACTATATAGGCCTGTCCCGGCTAGGGGTCAAACCCAGATGGCAATGGTGTGATGCAGATGATGTCATCACCGCGGCGGCCTCGGATGGTCTTGCCGCGTCTGCCGGTGCTAGGATACGAGGCCTCCATTCTAGAGATTGCGCCGCCTGGCGCCTAGCTATCTATGTCGATTCCAAGCTCTCCCTACGCCGCCTTCACCGCTCTGTTGACCAGCGCCGGGCATTCCGTTTCCCCTGCTGAACTGCATGGCCTGCTGCTCGGTCGCAGCTGCGCGGGTGCCGGCTTCGACGCCGATGCCTGGCTGCTCGACGCTACCGACCTGCTCGGTGGCGAGCCGCAGGACAGCGTGCGCCAGGCGTTGATCGGCTTGCAGGAGATGGTCAAGGGCGAGCTGTGCAGTGAAGACATCACCGTGGTGCTGTTGCTGCCGGATGACGAAGCGCCGCTGGCGCAGCGAGCTGTCGCGCTCGGGCAGTGGTGCCAGGGCTTTCTCGGTGGCTTCGGCCTGACCGCCCGCGACGGCGCGCTGAGTGCCGAGGCCATGGAGGTGCTGCAGGATCTCTCCGCCATCGCCCAGGTGCAGAGCGCCCTGGAAGAATCGGAAGATGGCGAGAGCGATTACATGGAGGTGATGGAGTATCTGCGGGTCGCCCCGTTGCTGCTGTTCACCGAGTGCGCCAAACCTGCTGCGCCTGCCGCCAAACCGTCCCTGCACTGAATTTCGCCGGAGCCTGCCGTGATCAGCATCCCCAAGTCCGAATATGCCCGTCGGCGCAAGGCGCTGATGGCGCAGATGGAACCCAACAGCATCGCCATCCTGTCGGCGGCGCCGGTGTACATCCGCAACCGCGACGTCGAGCATGTCTACCGTCAGGACAGCGACTTCCAGTACCTCACCGGCTTCCCCGAACCCGAGGCCGTGATGGTGCTGATCCCGGGGCGCGAGCATGGCGAGTACGTGTTGTTCTGCCGTGAACGTGACCCGGAGCGTGAGCTGTGGGACGGCCTGCGTGCCGGTCAGGACGGTGCGATCAGCAAGTTTGGCGCCGATGACGCCTTTCCCATTGGCGATATCGACGACATCCTTCCGGGGCTGATCGAAGGACGCGAGCGCGTCTACTACGCCATTGGCTGCAACCAGGAGTTCGATCATCGGCTCATGGAATGGGTCAATCACATCCGCGCCAAGGCCCGTCAGGGCGCGACGCCGCCGAATGAATTCGTCGCCCTCGACCACCTGCTGCACGACATGCGCCTGTACAAGTCGGCGGCCGAGGTGAAGGTGATGAAGGAGGCCGCCGAGATCAGTGCGCGAGCCCATATCCGTGCCATGCAGGCCAGCCGGGCCGGCCTTTACGAATACCACCTCGAAGCCGAGCTGGATTACGAATTCCGCAAGGGTGGGGCGAAGATGCCGGCCTATGGCAGCATCGTCGCGGCAGGCAGGAATGCCTGCATCCTGCACTACCGCGAAAACGACGCGCCGCTCAAGGATGGCGACCTGGTGCTGATCGACGCCGGTTGCGAGATCGACTGCTACGCCAGCGACATCACCCGCACCTTCCCGGTCAGCGGCACCTTCTCGCCCGAGCAGAAGGCCATCTACGAGTTGGTGCTGGCGGCTAACGAGGAAGCCTTCAAGCACATCGCCCCAGGCAAGCACTGGAACGAAGCCCATGAGGCCACCGTGCGGGTGATCACCGCTGGGCTGGTGGAGCTGGGGTTGCTCAGCGGCGATGTCGACGAGCTGATCGCCGGCGAGGCCTACAAACCCTTCTATATGCATCGCGCCGGCCATTGGCTGGGCATGGACGTGCATGACGTCGGCGACTACAAGGTCGGCGGCGAGTGGCGCGTGCTCGAACCGGGCATGGCGATGACGGTCGAGCCCGGCATCTATATCGCGGCGGACGACGACAGGGTCGCCAAGAAGTGGCGCGGCATTGGTGTGCGCATCGAAGACGACGTGGTGGTGACCCGCAAGGGTTGCGAGGTGCTCACCGGTGGTGTGCCCAAGACCGTCGCCGAGATCGAGGCGCTGATGGCTGCTGCTCGAAGCGAGGCGGCCTGAGCCCATGTCCCGTGTGAACCTGGCGATCATCGGTGGTGGCTTGGTGGGAGCCAGCCTGGCGCTGGCCCTGCAGGACACTGCGCGTCAGCGTGGTTGGCGCATTGCCCTGATCGAGCCCTTCGCTCCGGGCAGCGAATATCAGCCCAGCTACGACGCGCGCTCCACCGCGCTGTCTTACGGCAGCCGGCTGATCTACGAGCGCCTCGGTCTGTGGCAATGCATCGCCCAGCGCGCCGAGCCGATTCAGCAGATTCATGTTTCCGACCGTGGCCGCTTTGGCGCCGCGCGGCTGCAGGCCATCGAAGAAGGTGTGCCGGCGCTTGGCTACGTGGTGGAGAACGCCTGGATCGGCCATTGCCTGTGGCAGGCGCTGGATGCGGATGTGATCGAATGGCGCTGCCCGGCTGAAGTGGTCGGCATGCAGCGTGTCGACGATGGCTATCGCCTGACCCTCAACGATGAGACCTGCCTCGATTGCGACCTGGCGATTCTCGCTGACGGTGGGCGTTCCGCTCTGCGCGAGCAGCTCGGTATCGTCGTCAGTAGCAAACCCTATGGTCAAAGCGCACTGATCGCCAACGTCAGTCCGCTGGAAGCGCATCGCGGCCAGGCCTTCGAGCGCTTCACCGATGACGGCCCCATGGCCATGTTGCCCCTGAGCGACAACCGCTGTGCGCTGGTCTGGACGCGCGCCAGCGCCGACGCCGAGCGCTTGTTGCGCGTCAGCGAGGCAAACTTTCTCGCTGAGTTGCAGCAGGCCTTCGGTTACCGCCTGGGCGCCTTGCAGCAGGTCGGTGCGCGACATCTCTATCCGCTGAGCCTGGTCGAAGCGCAGGAGCAGGTGCGCGCGCATCTGGTGGTACTCGGCAATGCGGCGCACAGCCTGCACCCGATTGCCGGCCAGGGCTACAACCTGTCGTTGCGCGATACGCTGGCATTGGCCGAGGTGCTGATCGCTAGCGACGCCCCCTTGGGTGACTTCACCACCCTGCAGCGTTATCAGCAGCGTCAGCAGCGCGACCAGAATATGACAGTCGGTTTCTCCGATCAGGTGACACGTCTGTTCAGCAACGCCCAGCCGCTGCTGGCCACCGGGCGCAACCTCGGCCTGCTCGGCCTCGATCTGTTGCCGCCGGCCAAGCGCTGGTTCGCCCGCCAGGCGATGGGCATGGGCACGCGAAGTCTCTGACAGCCAAGGAATGAATATGCGAGCGGATCTGATCATCGTCGGCGCCGGAATGGTCGGCAGTACCCTGGCTCTGGCGCTGGAGCACAGTGGCCTGGACATCCTGATCGTCGATAGCAGCCCGCTCAGCGTGTCACCGTTCGCTGCGCAGGCGTCGTTCGAGCCGCGCGTCAGCGCGCTGTCGATGGCCAGCCAGCGCATCCTCGAACGCCTGGGCGCCTGGCAAGGTATCGCCGCGCGGCGCGCCTGCCCTTATGGCGAAATGCACGTGTGGGACGGCTCCGGCACCGGCAGCATTCATTTCGCCGCCGCCAGCGTGCATGCCGATACGCTGGGCCATATCGTCGAGAATCGCGTGGTGCAGGACGCCCTGCTCGAACGCCTGCATGACAGCCAGATCGGCCTGCTGCCCGGGGCACGCCTTGAGCAACTGCGCCGCAGCGGTGACGACTGGCTGCTGACCCTTACCGATGGTCGCCAGTTGCGTGCACCGCTGCTGGTGGCTGCCGATGGCGCCAACTCCGCGGTAAGACGCCTGGCCGGTTGCGCCACCCGTGAGTGGGACTATCTGCATCACGCCATCGTGACCAGCGTGCGTTGCGAGCGCCCGCATCAGGCCACGGCCTGGCAGCGCTTCACCGACGATGGCCCTCTGGCGTTCCTGCCACTGGCCGGGCCGGCGGACGAGCACTGGTGTTCGATCGTCTGGTCGACCGTGCCGGTGGAGGCCGAGCGCCTGATGGCGCTGGATGACGAGGCGTTCTGCGTGGAGCTGGGCAAGGCCTTCGAGTCGCGCCTGGGCAAGGTGCTGCATGCTGATCGTCGTCTGTGCATCCCGTTGCGCCAACGCCACGCCAAGCGTTACGTGGAGCCTGGGCTGGCGCTGATCGGCGATGCTGCGCACACCATCCATCCGTTGGCGGGGCAGGGCGTCAACCTGGGCTTTCTCGATGCGGCCGTGCTGGCCGAGGTGCTGCTGCATGCCGCTGCGCGAGGCGAGAACCTTGCTGAGGAGCGGGTGCTGAGCCGTTTCGAGCGTCGGCGCATGCCGCATAACCTGGCGATGATGGCCGCGATGGAGGGGTTCCAGCGTCTGTTCCAGGCCGACCCGCTGCCGCTGCGCCTGCTGCGCAACGTCGGCCTCGATCTGGTGGATAGCCAGGCAGAAGCCAAGGCGCTGTTCGTGCGCCAGGCCCTTGGGCTGTCGGGTGATCTGCCGGAGCTGGCCAGGGCCTGACCAACGCTTTACCTGTCATGGATGAATGAGGAGTGTGCAATGAAGCACCTACTGCAATACCTGGTTGTGGCGGCATTTTCACTTTCTGCAGGCTGCGGGACCATGGTCGGTCGTGGCGGCGCCGCAGTGCCGACGCCAGTGGAGACCTACAAGGGCGTCAACGGCGATCTCCATCTGTTGGGATTGCGCCCTGGTCCCAGCGGTAGCGGCAATGCCGGGGCGGTGATCTGTCTGATTAGCATCGTCTGTCCGCTCATAGTCGTGGTGTCACTGCCAGTCGATGCGGTAATCGACACGCTGTTGTTGCCGGCAGATCTGCTGGCAGCCCGTGAGCCCGAAAATACCTTGTAATAACTGCTGCGTTTCGCGTTGTTGTTTACGTTGAGAAGGCAAATAACATTCACTACTATTCAGCCACTTTGTTATCCACAAGAGGCTGGTCCCATGAAGGCTCGCAACACGCTCCTCGCCGCATTCACTCTCGGCACCCTGGCAACTGCCGTCCAGGCTGCCGATGAGGTGGTGGTCTACTCCGCTCGCATCGATGAGTTGATCAAGCCAGTGTTTGACGCCTATACCGAGAAAACCGGGGTCAAGGTGAAGTTCATCACCGACAAGGAGGCCCCGCTGATCGCCCGCCTCAAGGCCGAAGGTGCCAATACCCCGGCCGATCTGCTGATCACCGTCGATGCCGGCAACCTCTGGCAAGCCGAGCAGGAAGGCGTGCTGCAGCCGACCAAGTCCGACATCATCGACGCCAATATTCCGGCCCAGTACCGCTCCAGCACCGACAGCTGGACTGGCCTGTCGCTGCGTGCGCGGACCATTTTCTACTCCACCGAGCGGGTCAAGCCGCAGGAGTTGTCCACCTACGAAGCCCTGGCGGACAAGAACTGGGAAGGCCGCCTGTGCCTGCGCACCAGCAAGAAGGTCTACAACCAGTCGCTGACCGCCACCCTGATCGAGGCTCATGGCGTCGAGAAGACCGAGGAAATCGTCAAGGGCTGGGTCGACAACCTGGCGACCGATGTATTCGCCGATGACACCGCGCTGCTGCAGGCCATCGACGCCGGCCAGTGCGATGTGGGCATCACCAACACCTACTACTATGGCCGCCTGCACAAGCAGAACCCGGATCTGAAAGTGAAGCCGTTCTGGCCGAACCAGGCTGACCGTGGTGTGCACGTCAACCTGGCCGGTGCCGGCGTGACCAAGCATGCACCGCATGCCGAGCAGGCCAGGAAGCTGCTGGAGTGGATGACCACCCCGGACGCGCAGAGCATCTTCGCCGGCGTCAACCAGGAATACCCGGCCAACCCTGCGGTGCAGCCGTCCGCCGAGGTAGCGTCCTGGGGCACCTTCAAGGCCGATACCGTGGCCACCGAAGTGGCGGGCAAGCGCCAGGCCGAAGCGACCATGCTGATGGATCGCGCTGGCTGGCAGTAAAGAGGATCGTGCCCACGCTCCGGCGTGGGTGCGATCATCGTACCTTCGGCGATCCGCCCTGCTGCCGTTATACTGCGACGCCCCGCCTAGCCGGGGCGTCGTCTTTTCCGTAGTCGAGGAATCCGCGTGCCGCATCCCGTCCAGCGTCGCTGGTACCCCATCGTCCTTGCCGTCGCCGTTCTGGTGCTGATGCCGTTGTCGGTGCTGCTGCTGAGCTGGCACGAGGTGGATCAGCAAATCTGGGCGCACCTGTGGCAGACGCAGATGGCACGCCTGATCGGCAACACGCTGACGCTGGTGGTCGGGGTCGGCGTAGGGGTGACGTTGCTGGGGGTGAGCCTGGCCTGGCTCACCAGCCTCTGCGAGTTTCCCGGCCGGCGCTGGCTGGACTGGGCGCTGATGCTGCCTTTCGCCATACCCGCGTACGTGCTGGCGTTCGTCTTCGTCGGTCTGCTGGATTTCGCCGGCCCGGTGCAGACGCTGTTGCGCGAATGGTTCGGCAGTGGCCTGCGGCTGCCGCGCGTACGCTCGACCGGTGGCGTGATCATCGTACTGGTGCTGGTGTTCTACCCTTACGTCTACCTGCTCGCCCGTGGCGCCTTCCTGGCTCAGGGCAAGGGTTTGATGGAGGCGGCGCGGGTGCTCGGGCAGGGCCCCTGGCAAGCTTTCTGGCGCGTGGCGCTGCCCATGGCGCGGCCGGCCATCGGCGCTGGCCTGGCGCTGGCGATCATGGAGACCCTGGCTGATTTCGGTGCGGTATCGGTGTTCAATTTCGACACCTTCACCACGGCGATCTACAAGACCTGGTACAGCTTCTACAGCCTGACCAGCGCCACGCAGCTGGCCAGCCTGCTGTTGCTGGCTGTCGCTCTGGTGCTCTACGGCGAGCGCCGTGCGCGCGGCGCAGCGCGGCCGGCCAACGAGCGGCCACGCGGCAAGGCGCTGTATCACCTGCACGGCTGGAAGGCCCTGGCCGCCAGCTCCTGGTGTGGTCTGGTGTTCGCCTGCGCCTTCGTCATTCCGCTGCTGCAACTGCTGGCGTGGTTCTGGCAGCGCGGGCGTTTCGATCTCGACGAGCGCTACGCCGGTCTGATCCTGCATACCCTGTACCTGGGCGGCATGGCGGCGCTGATCACCGTCAGTGTGGCCATGCTGCTGGCTTTCGCCCGGCGTCAGGCGCCGAATCGTGGTGTGCGCTTCGGTGTAGCGCTGGGCAACATCGGTTATGCCCTGCCGGGCTCGGTGCTGGCTGTGGCGATCATGCTGGCGTTCAGCTTCCTCGATCGTGAACTGGTGATTCCGCTGTCCACAGCGCTGGGCGGTGCCGGCAAACCCTTGCTGATGGGCAGCCTGGCGGCGTTGCTGGTGGCCTACCTGATCCGCTTCATGGCGGTGGCCTTCGGCCCGCTGGAGACCAGCCTGGCGCGTATTCGTCCGTCTCTGCCGGAGGCGTCTCGCAGCCTTGGCGTCGGCGGCCTCGGCCTGTTCTTCAAGGTCTACCTGCCGCTGCTGCTGCCAGGCACGCTGTCGGCTGCGTTGCTGGTGTTCGTCGACGTACTCAAGGAAATGCCGGCGACCCTGCTGATGCGTCCGTTCGGCTGGGACACGCTGTCGGTGCGGGTCTTCGAGATGACCAGCGAAGGGGAGTGGGCGCGCGCTGCGCTGCCGGCCCTGACGCTGGTGCTGGTCGGCCTGCTGCCGGTGATTCTGCTGATTCGGCGTTCGGCCCGTAGCTTCGGCTGAAAGCCTCTGGTTCCGGCCCTGGGCTGAGGCATATCCCGGCTCGGCTCACTGCGCGACCTTTGGTCAGATGACCCCCGCCGACCTTGCGGCTACAATGCGCGCCATTCGCGAGCCGGCCCATCCGGCAGACGTATCGAGAAGCGTAGGCGAGGCGGCCAGTGCAAGGCGCAGCCAGGCGAAAAAGCGGAGTGTGCTTTTGCACATGAGCATTTTGAGCCTGGCTGTAACGCAGCAATGGCAACGCAGCTAGCTTCTCGGGGGTCTGAATCGCTTCGCCAAGCCCGGAAGGAGATAACCCATGGGACAGCGCACCCCCCTCTATGACCTGCACCTGGCACTGGGGGCCAAGATGGTGGATTTCGGCGGCTGGGACATGCCGCTGCACTACGGTTCGCAAGTGGAGGAGCATCATCAGGTGCGCCGCGAGTGCGGCGTGTTCGATGTCTCGCACATGTGCGTGCTGGACGTCGGCGGCAGCCAGGCGCAGGCCTATCTGCAGCGTTTGCTGGCCAACGATGTGGCCCGTCTGGATAGCCCGGGCAAGGCGCTGTACAGCGCAATGCTCAATGAGCAGGGTGGGGTGATCGACGACCTGATCGTCTACCTCACCGAAGGTGGTTACCGCCTCGTGGTCAACGCCGGCACCCGTGACAAGGACCTGGCCTGGATGCATGCGCAGGCGGCTGATTTCGATGTGCAGCTGCAAGAGCGCCGCGACCTGGCCATGCTCGCCATCCAGGGCCCCAAGGCGCGTGCGCGTGTCGCCGAGCTGCTGAGCCAGGCCCGCGCCGCGCTGATCCATGAGCTCAAGCCGTTTCAGGGGCTGCCCGAGGGCGACTGGTTCATCGCGCGTACCGGTTACACCGGTGAGGACGGTTTGGAGATCGTGCTGCCGGTGACCGAGGTGGTGTCCTTCCTCAACGATCTGGTCGGTGCTGGTATCTCACCCATCGGCCTCGGCGCACGCGACACCCTGCGCCTGGAGGCGGGCATGAACCTCTACGGCCAGGACATGGACGAGCAGGTCAGCCCACTGGCCGCCAACATGGACTGGACCATCGCCTGGGAGCCTGCCGAGCGCGACTTCATCGGTCGCGAGGCGCTGCAAGCGCAGCGCGCCGCTGGTTGCCCGAGCAAGTTGGTAGGCCTGGTGCTGGAAGAGCGCGGTGTGCTGCGTGCGCATCAGGTGGTACGCGTCGACGGCCTTGGCGAGGGCGAGATCACCAGCGGTAGCTTCTCACCCACGCTGAACAAATCCATTGCGCTGGCGCGTGTGCCGGCAACCACCGGGGACCGTGCCGAGGTGGAGATACGCGGCAAGTGGTACCCAGTACGCGTGGTCAAGCCGAGCTTCGTTCGCCACGGTAAAACCCTTATCTGAGAAGCTGACTACGATGCGCTGCGCGCCAGCGTTACAAGCAAGCTTGTACAAAGTACACAGCGCCTGCGCACCTGGTTTTGCAGGCCCGATATCGGTATTGCATGGCCCTGGCTCGCAATATCGTGGTCACGCTCTTTTTTTGTTCGCGGTGCTGGCTTCTCCTGACGCCGTGGCCTGCTAAATTGTCCTGACGGTCCACTTGCCGTCACCGTTTACGAGGAATCAAACATGAGCAATATCCCCGCCGATCTGCGTTATGCCGCCAGCCACGAGTGGGCGCGCCTGGAGGCTGACGGTAGCGTGACCGTGGGCATTTCCGACCACGCCCAGGAAGCCCTCGGTGACGTCGTGTTCATCGAGCTGCCGGAAGTTGGCAAGCAACTCAACGCTGGCCAGGAGGCGGGTGTGGTGGAGTCGGTCAAAGCGGCCTCCGACATCTACGCACCGGTTGCTGGTGAGGTCATCGCCATCAACGAATCGCTGGCCGACAGCCCGGAAAGCGTCAACAGCGACCCGTACGGCAGCTGGTTCTTCAAGCTCAAGCCGAGCGACGCCAGCGAGCTGGACAAGCTGCTCGATGCTGCGGCCTATCAGGCCGCTGCTGACGCCGACGCCTGATTCACCTGGCTTCGACCCGGAAACCCGCTACGGCGGGTTTCTGCGTTTCTGGGCTGGTGATTATTGCTTGTGTGCGTATCGCCAGTGAGTGCACTTGCATGGCGTCAGTGGTCGCCCGGATGTAATCCGGGGAGATCTGTGGATTCGGCGAGATTGTTGACGATACCCTTTGTGGGAGGCGCTTTAGTGGCGAGCTCTTGTCGCGGATAGAGCCCCTCCCTCTATTTGTGCTGTGCACGGTTGGGCGGTTTTTCGCAGTTGCAGCCGCTCCTGCAAGGCGGCCTGTGCAGTCCCCCTCCTACCGCCGGTCAGTTGCGCTAACACTTTTTCAAAATACAATATATAAAAATACATATTGTATTGAGTGAAGGTGTCTCATGGCCGAAACCATCGATATCCAGCAGCTGCGCGCCAATGCCGACGCCGCCGGGCAACTGCTCAAGACGCTGGCCAATCCGGATCGTCTGCTGCTGCTCTGCCAGCTGTCGCAGGGCGAGCGTAACGTCAGCGAACTGGAGGCACTGCTCGGTATCCAGCAGCCCACGCTGTCGCAGCAACTGGCAGTGTTGCGTCGTGAAGGGCTGGTGGAGACCCGTCGCGACGGCAAGCAGATCTTCTATCGCATCAGCAGTCCGGCGGCGCTGGCGGTGATCGAGACGCTCTATCGTCTGTTCTGCGAGGGCCGGCAATGAACGTCGACTGGGCCAGCTTCACCCCCTGGAGCGCCCTGGCCGGTGGTGCGCTGATCGGCCTGGCGGCGTCCATGTTCGCCCTGGCCAATGGCCGCGTGGCCGGCATCAGTGGCTTGCTCGGTAGCCTGCTGCAGCGTGGGGGCGAAGGGCGCGGCGAGAAGGTCGCCTTTGTCCTTGGTCTGCTGCTGGCGCCCCTGCTCTGGGGGCTATTCGCGACGTTGCCCACGCTTCATTTCGAGACCGGCAGCCTGGGGTTGATCGTGGCCGGCCTACTGGTCGGTGTCGGTACCCGCTATGGCTCGGGTTGCACCAGTGGCCATGGCGTCTGCGGTATTGCCCGCCTGTCGCCACGCTCGCTGTTGGCCACGCTGTGCTTCATGGCCTCGGGTTTCGCCTGCGTATTTGTCCTGCGTCATCTGTTGGGAGGTTGAACGTGGTCAGACTCAGTGCATTCGTTTGTGGCCTGCTGTTTGGTCTCGGTCTGTTGCTGGCAGGTATGGCCGACCCCGGCAAGGTGCTGGCTTTCCTCGACCTGGCCGGCAACTGGGACCCGTCGCTGGCGCTGGTGATGGCTGGCGCGATTGGCGTTGCTGCGTTGCCGCTGAGCCTGGCACGACGGCGCGCCAAGGCGCTGCTTGGTGGTGCCATGCAGCTGCCCACGCGGCGCGATCTGGATGCCCGGCTGATTGGTGGCAGCCTGCTGTTCGGTGTTGGCTGGGGGATCGCCGGTATCTGTCCGGGGCCGGCCTTGGCCGTCCTGCTGACCGGGTACTGGCAGGCCGCGTTGTTCGTCGCCGCGATGCTTGCCGGAATGTTGATCTTTACTGCGCTGGAAGGCCGGCGTGGACGATGACCTGGAGAACCTCGATGAAAGCCAATGTTGGAACCCTCGACCGTAGCCTGCGTATCGCCGCAGGGCTGATCCTCATCGCGCTGAGCCTGGCCGGTGTCATCGGCCTGTGGGGCTGGATCGGCTTGGTGCCGCTGGCCACCGGCATCTTCCGCTTCTGCCCGGCCTATCCGCTGCTGGGGATCAATACCTGCAAGATGAAGTGACGCCTGTCCGCCTTCGAGAGGGAACGAAAACGCCCGGCACAGGCGGGCGTTTTCATGGCGACTTGTGCAGCGAACCGTCAGGTTCAGGCACCCTGCGGGGCTGGTTGCTGCTGGGTGATGCAGTGGATATTGCCGCCGCCCAGGAGGATTTCGCGGCCCGGTACCATCACCACGCGATGCTCGGGGAAGATGCGCTGGAGGATGGTGCAGGCCTCGATGTCCTTCGGGTCATCGAAGCTCGGCGCGACGATGCCGCCGTTGACGATGAGAAAGTTGACGTAGGAGCCGGCCAGACGAACGTCCGGGCTACGCTCCTGGCTGCCTTCGACCATATCGACGCCTGCGCACTCTTCGGCGGTGGCGTACATCGGGCCGGGAATCGGCATCTTGTGCACGGTCAGCTGCCGGCCCTTGGCGTCGCGCGCGTTCTCCAGCACGCGCATGGCGGCCTGGCAGCGCGGGTAGTTGGGGTCGTTCTGATCTTCGGTCCAGGCCAGCAGCACTTCACCGGGGCGCACGTAGCAGCAGAAGTTGTCGACGTGGCCGTCGGTCTCGTCGTTGTACAGGCCGTCCGGCAGCCAGATCACGGTGTCGATGGCCAGGTGCTCGCGCAGCATGGCTTCGACCCCTTCGCGGGTCAGGTGCGGGTTGCGGTTGTTGTTCAGCAGGCACTCTTCGGTGGTGATCAGGGTGCCTTCGCCATCGACATGAATCGAGCCGCCTTCAAGCACGAAGCCTTCGGTGCGGTAGCGTTTGCAGCCTTCGATTTCGAGGATCTTGCGCGCCACCTGGTCGTCACGTAGCCATGGCCAGTACAGACCACCGTCGAAGCCGCCCCAGGCATTGAATGCCCAGTCCACACCGCGTACTTCGCCGCTGTCATTGATCACGAAGGTCGGGCCGGTATCGCGCACCCAGGCGTCGTCGGTGGTGATTTCCACCAGGCGGATGTTGCTGTCGTCCAGGCGTGCACGGGCGTTCTCGTATTGCGCTGCGCTGACGCAGACGGTCACCGGCTCGAACTGGGCGATGGCCTTGGCCACGGCGACGAAGGCGGCCTGGCCTGGCTTGCCGCCGTTGCGCCAGTTATCGCTGCGTTCGGGCCAGACAATCCAGGTCTTGCTGTGGGTTTCCCATTCCGCCGGCATGCGGAATCCATCGGCGCGTGGAGTGGTGTTCAGCGTGGTCATGTTTCACCTGTAGCCCGGATGCAGTCCGGGGTGTCGTGAGAAAAATCCCCGGATTGCATCCGGGCTACGTTCACTCGCAGAGGTTTTCGCCATCGAGTGTGGAAAGCGGCCAGTATAGGTTCGGCCGGCGGTCGCGGAACACACCCCAGGCGCTACGCACCTTCTCCAGAGTCGTCAGGTCGAAGCTGTGCACCAGGATGCCTTCCTCGGTCTGGTTCAGTTCCTTGACCTTTGCACCGAACTGGTCGGCGATGAACGAGCTGCCATAGAAGGTGATGTCGTAACCGTCCTGTTCTTCGCGACCGATACGGTTGCTGGCCACCAGCGGCATCACGTTGGCGCCGGCATGGCCCTGTTGCACGCGCTGCCAGTGCTCGCGCGAGTTGATGCCTGCATCGTGCGGCTCGCTGCCGATGGCGGTCGGGTAGAAGAGGATTTCCGCGCCCATCAGCGCCATGCTGCGTGCGCACTCGGGGAACCACTGGTCCCAGCAGATGCCTACGCCGATACGCGCATAGGCGGTGTCCCAGACCTTGAAGCCGGTATCGCCTGGGTTGAAGTAGTACTTCTCGTGGTAGCCGGGGCCATCCGGGATATGGCTTTTTCGATAAATCCCGAGGTTCGTGCCGTCGGCGTCGATGATGGCGATGCTGTTGAAGCGGGCGCGGCCAGCGCGTTCGAAAAAGCTGATCGGCAACACCACCTTCAGCTCCGCGGCAACGTTCTGAAAGTGCGCAATGGCCGGATTTTCTTCAACGGAGGTCGCCAGCTGGGTGTAGTCGGCGTTGGGTTTCTGGCAGAAGTAGGGCGCCTCGAACAGCTCCTGGATCAGGATGATCTGCGCGCCCTGGGCTGCGGCCTGGCGCACCAGCCTTTCTGCGTTGGCGATATTCGCGGCACTATCCCAGGAGCAGGCCATCTGGGTCGCGGCGACGGTAACGATACGGGACATAAAGCACCTCTTGGCTCGTTCACAGGCCGTACCGGGTTCGCCGGAGGCCTTTTCGCAGTGCCGTGGCTAAACATCGACCAAGGCGGGATGGTCGATTTATATCCGATAAATATCGATATTAGAAGTTTATTCTGTTCGCCAAAGTGAAATTAATCCGATTTTTATCGAGATAAAGGGGTGCGGGCGAGGAGCGCGCCGTGTTTGACGGTTGTTGCGAGACGAGACGGGCGTGGGGATTATTCCAGCGGGGTGGGGCGCTTCGGCAGCGCGGCAGGCAGGTAGAGCCCCAGGTAGGCGTCGAATACGCGCATGCCTTCTTCGGCCAGGCGTGGCGTGATTTCGCCGTGCAGCTGTACCGCGCGGGCGTACACGCGATCACCCAGGGACATGGCCAGGGTGAATACATCGATATCCGTCGGTAATTGCGGCAGGGGGAAATGCCGTTCGAACAGCGCTCGCATCAATCGACCCAGTTCCAGGTCGTGCTGGTGGTCAGCCTGGGTCACCTCGGCCAGACCATGCTGCGCAAGGATCAGCTGGCGAGCGGCGGCGTCCTGGGCGTAGATGCTCAGCATGCGCTGTTCCACCAGGCGCGAGAGGTCGTGCCAGGTGCGCAAGGCGGCATGGTCGACCGGTTCCAGCAGGCTGCCGCGAAAGGCAGCGTGCACGTCAGCGGTCAGACCCTCGAGCAGAGCGGGCACGCTGGCGAAAAAGTGATACACCGACGACGGTGGAATGCCCGCCCGCTCGGCCACCGCGTAGATCGACAGGTTGGTCATGCCTTGCTCGGCGAGCAACTCGCGGGCAGCGCCGAGGATGACGGCGATGCGAGCCTGGCTGCTGGCGCGCGGCTTGCGGGTGCTGGCGGGGCGCGACATGGCGGGGCTCCTCGTGGGTCGAGGTGCTATTGGACGTCAGCAGGCGGCGGCGAGGCAATCGCATAAACGGTGTAGGAGCGAATTTATTCGCGATTTCATCGCGAATTTCGCGGATAAATCCGCTCCTACAAGAGCTCTGCCATTCCCGGAAGGAGGTAAAAGAGCCTCATGCGATTGCCTTGGCCTCGCCAGGCCTTTCAGCCGCCATCGAGGAAGCGTTGCCAGACGTTGCTGCGCACCTGTGCGTGTTTCTCCGGAAGCACTTCCAGTGGATACAGGCGGCGCTTGGTGTCCTGATCCGGGTACAGGCCGGGTTGTGCCAGCAGGGCGCTGTCGATGAATTGCGCCGAATCGGCGTTGCCGTTGGGGTAGAGGGTCTCGGCGGTAACCTGGGCGATTACCTGCGGTTGCATCAGGTAGTCGATGAAACGATGGGCAAGGTCCGGGCGGGCAGCGCTGGCGGGGATCACCAGGTTGTCGATGAACAGTACCGAGCCTTCGTCCGGCACCACGAAGCTGACCGGTTGCCCGGCCTGCGCAGCGGCGAGGGCGTCGCCGACCCAGGCCATGGCCAGGCACAGGCGACCATTGTTGAGGTCGTCGATATAGCGCTCGCTGTCGACGTAGCGCAGGTTCGGGCGCAAGGCCTCGAGTACGTTGCCGGCGCGTTCGACCCGGCTTGGGGCGCTGCGCGCGAGGCTGCGGCCCTGGTAGTTGAGCAGCAGTGACAGGGTTTCATCCGAGGCATCCAGCACGCTGATGCCGCAGCTGGCCAGGCGCTTGCTCTGTTCGGGGTCGAACAGCAGGCTCCAGCTGTGCGGCAGTGGTCCGCCGTAGGCGGCTTCTGCCTGCGGCGTGTTGATCGCCAGGCCGACCGCGCCCCACAGGTAAGGCACGGCATGGCGATTCTGCGGGTCTACCGCCGCCAGCTTGCTCAGCAGTTGCTTGTCCAGATGGCTGCGGTTGGGTAGCAGGGTGAAGTCCAGAGGGCGAATGCGGCCGCTGGCGATCAGTCCTGGTAGTGCATTGTGCGAGGGCACGGCGATGTCGATGGCCTGGCCGCTTTCCAGTGCGGCGTTCAGTTCCTCGGCACTGCTGAAGGTGTGGTACTCGACTTCGATCCCGGTGTCGCGGGTGAAGTTTTCCAGTACCTGTGGCGCGATGTAATCGTTCCAGTTGTAGACACGGATGCTGTCGGCTGCCTGAGCCAGGCTGGAAATCAGGCCTAGCAGGACGGCGGCAAGAGCGCGTTGCATGAGTAGCTCCCTGAAGGATGAAGGCAACAGTATCCGGCGGCCTCGGCCGCCGGGGGTTGATTCATGTCAGCGGGGTCGCCGTGCGGCGAACCACTGGCTCCGAGGCCAAGCGCCGGAGCTGTCGGTTGGCAGTTGGCAGGCAAAAAGAAGCCGGCTCTGCGGCCGGCTTTCTCGGGGTCACACGGTGTGCAGGTACCAGTTGTACTCGAGGTCGGAGATGGTGGTCTCGAACTCCTGCAGCTCGGCTTCCTTGCACGCGACGAAGATGTCGATGTACTTCGGATCGATGTACTTGTTCAGTACTTCGCTGTCGTCCAACTCACGCAGGGCATCGCGCAGGTTGTTCGGCAGGCTGGGCTCGAGCTGCTCGTAGGAGTTGCCCTCGATCGGCTCGCCCGGCTCGATCTGATTGGTCAGGCCGTGGTGAATACCGGCGAGGATCGAGGCCAGCATCAGGTAGGGGTTGGCATCGGCACCGGCGACGCGGTGTTCGATACGCACGGCATCGGCGCTGCCAGTAGGCACGCGTACGGCCACGGTGCGGTTGTCCAGCGCCCAGCTCGGCGCGTTGGGCACGTAGAACTGTGCGCCGAAGCGGCGGTAGGAGTTGACGTTGGGGCAGAGGAAGGCCATCGACGCCGCCAGGGTGTCGAGGATGCCGCCCACGGCATGGCGCAGCGAGGTGTTCTCCAGCGGATTCTCGGCCGCGAAGATGTTCTTGCCGGTCTTCTTGTCGAGCAGCGAGATGTGCACGTGCAGGCCGTTGCCCGCCTGGCCCGGATAGGGCTTGGCCATGAAGGTGGAGTCCATCTCATGGTCGTAGGCGATGTTCTTGATCAGGCGCTTGAGCAGCAGTGCATAGTCGCAGGCCTTGATGGCGTCTTCGACGTGGTGCAGGTTGACCTCGAATTGCGCCGGGGCGCTCTCCTTGACGATGGCGTCGGCCGGGATGTCCTGCTCCTTGGCGGCTTCGAGCATGTCCTGCAGGCAGTCGACGTACTCGTCGAGATCGTCGATCAGGTAGACCTGGGTCGAATGCGGGCGCTTGCCCGAGATCGGCGAGCGTGGCGGCTGCGGGCGGCCGTTCACGTTCTCCTGGTCGATCAGGTAGAACTCCAGTTCGAAGGCTGCGCAGATACGCAGGCCCAGTTCGTCGAACTTCTGCACCACCTGGCGCAATACCTCGCGCGGGTCGGCGAAGAAAGGCGTGCCGTCCAGCTCGTGCATGGTCATCAGCAGTTGCGCGGTGGGGCGCTTCTGCCAGGGTTCGTTGCACAGGGTATTGGGGATGGGAAAGCAGATACGGTCGGCATCGCCAATGTCCAGGCCAAGGCCGGTGCTTTCGACGGTGGAACCGTTGATGTCGAGAGCGAAGAGCGAGGCCGGCAGGTTGATGCCTTTCTCGTACACCTTGTGAAGGGCGTTTCGATCGATGCGCTTGCCGCGCACCACACCATTCATATCTGCAATAAGAAGGTCGACGAACTGGACCTCGGGATGTTCCTTGAGGAACGCGTTCGCTTCGTTAAGCTGAACGGCACGCGGGGGTACCGACATGATGCAACACCTTTTTGTTAAATATATCAATCATGCGAATGCACGGGTGTGAGTCAATCCGAAACGCACTTTACTGTCAAGCTGGCCTGATAATGCCCTGTCATGGGGCGTCATGGCCAATTTTGGGGCATTTCCAGGCCTTTCAGGCGGCTTCAACCGGAGTCTTTCCGGGGTGCTCAATGGGGTGTGTTCAATTTTTTACAGAGCTATTGTGTAAAAAAATGAACAACGCTAAGCTCGGTCGAAACCCATAACAGCAATAATACGGGTGTCTCATGTTTTGCCTGCCGAGCATCGGCGTCAGCGCTTGTGCCATAACCAACGGTCACGCTACCTCTACTGTCCTCGTTCGCGAGGCTGGCCTGCACATCATGCTGGCCCCCGCGCTGAGCATGCCTGGCGACGCCGCTACACGGCAGCTTTTTTCCTCGGCGGCATCATCGCCGCTCGGTCTGTGCCATCAGGCCTTTCGTTCACCCAATACCCTGCACGATAGCGCACGCGGCTGCGCAGCGCCCCTTGCTGTGCCCGGTGGCTCGCGTCCTGCAGTGTGCAAGTCGTTCGTCGGCTCTGTTGGGCTCGCGCTATGCCGCGAGCTAGAGGGGGCGGGGTCGATTGACAAGAGCGGGCGATTTTCTTTCGGTGGAGTGATAAGTCAGGTGTCGGAGGTGCCGTACCCCTAGTAGCATCCACCCGAATATCTCGCTTTCTTCCAGGCCTTTGGTGAGGCTTGCAGGGAGAAGGCGGGGCAACGCTGAACCAGCTATAACCCTAGTTGGTTCTACAACCCTGAGGTCTCTATGAGTACCAAGTTAGACCAGCTCACGAGCTGGCTGAAAGAACGCAAAATCACCGAAGTTGAATGTCTGATCAGCGACCTGACCGGCATTGCCCGCGGCAAGATATCGCCGACCAACAAGTTCCTTGACGAGAAGGGCATGCGCCTCCCTGAGAGCGTGCTGCTGCAGACCGTGACCGGCGACTACGTCGAGGACGACATCTATTACGACCTGCTGGACGAGGCGGACATCGACATGTTCTGCCGTCCGGACGCTAATGCTGTTTTCGTCGTGCCCTGGGCCATCGAGCCCACCGCCATGGTGATCCACGACACCTTCGACAAGCAGGGCAACCCTATCGAGCTGTCGCCGCGCAACATCCTCAAGCGCGTGTTGCAGATGTATGCAGACAAAGGCTGGAAGCCCATCGTCGCGCCGGAGATGGAGTTCTACCTGACCAAGCGCAACAGTGACCCGGACTTCCCGCTGGTGGCACCCATGGGCCGTTCCGGCCGTCCGGAAGTAGGCCGGCAGTCATTCTCCATCGACGCTGCCAACGAATTCGACCCATTGTTCGAGGACGTTTACGACTGGTGCGAGCTGCAGCACCTGGATCTCGACACGCTGATCCACGAAGACGGCCCGGCGCAGATGGAGATCAACTTCCGCCATGGCGAGGCGCTGCACCTGGCCGACCAGATCACCGTGTTCAAGCGCACCATGCGCGAGGCCGCGCTCAAGCATGATGTGGCGGCCACTTTCATGGCCAAACCGATCACTGACGAGCCTGGTAGTGCCATGCACATTCACCAGAGCGTGGTGGATATCAAGACCGGTAAGAGCCTGTTCTCCAACGAGGACGGCACCATGAGCCAACTGTTCCTGCACCACATCGGTGGCCTGCAGAAGTACATCCCCGAGCTGCTGCCGCTGTTCGCGCCCAACGTCAACTCGTTCCGCCGTTTCCTGCCCGATACCTCGGCGCCGGTGAACGTCGAATGGGGCGAGGAGAACCGTACCGTGGGCCTGCGCGTGCCGGAGGCCAGCCCGCAGAACCGTCGTGTGGAGAACCGTCTGGCCGGCGCCGACGCCAACCCCTACCTGGTGCTGGCGGCGTCCCTGCTGTGTGGCTATATCGGCATGGTCGAAGGCATCAACCCCGGTGCACCGGTCAAGGGCCGTGGCTACGAGCGCCGCAACCTGCGCCTGCCGCTGACCATTGAAGCGGCGCTGGAACGCATGGAGGCGTGCAAGACTGCCGAGAAGTACCTCGGCGAGAAGTTCATGCGTGGCTATGTCGCGGTCAAGCGTGCCGAGCACGAGAACTTCAAGCGCGTGATCAGCTCCTGGGAGCGCGAGTTCCTCCTGCTGTCCGTGTAATGGGCTACCGGCCGCGCCTGGCGCGGCCGCTGCCACGAATCTCTGCGTAGCGCCGCTGGCGCTGCGTGCTAGCAAGGTGTTGGTAATGAACAAGCAAGCGAACAATCCCAAGACTGCTCAGTGGCAGGCCCTGAGCCAGGCTCACCACCTGGCGCCGTTCAGTGATTACAAGCAGTTGGCCGAGAAAGGCCCGCGCATCATCACCGAGGCCAAAGGCGTGCACCTGTGGGACAGCGAGGGCAACAAGATACTCGACGGCATGGCCGGCCTGTGGTGTGTGGCCGTCGGTTATGGCCGCGAGGAACTGGTCGAAGCCGCGAGCGCGCAGATGCGTCAATTGCCGTTCTACAACACCTTCTTCCAGACTGCCCACCCGCCGGTGCTGGAACTGGCGCATGCCATCTCCCAACTGGCGCCGGCCGGCATGAACCATGTGTTCTTCACTGGTTCGGGTTCCGAAGGCAACGACACCATGCTGCGTCTGGTACGCCACTACTGGGCGTGCAAGGGCCAGCCGAGCAAGAAGATCATCATCGGTCGCGACAATGGCTATCACGGCTCCACCGTGGCCGGCGCCAGCCTCGGCGGTATGAAATTCATGCACGAGCAGGGCGACCTGCCGATCCCCGGCATCGCCCATATCCCGCAGCCGTACTGGTTCGGTGAAGGCGGCGACATGACCCCGGAAGCCTTCGGCATCTGGGCTGCCGATCAGCTGGAGAAGAAGATTCTCGAGCTGGGCGAAGACAACGTTGCAGCCTTCATTGCCGAGCCGATCCAGGGCGCCGGCGGCGTAATCATCCCGCCGCAGAGCTACTGGCCGCGCATCAAGGAAATCCTCGCCAAGTACGACATCCTGTTCGTCGCCGACGAAGTGATCTGCGGATTCGGCCGTACCGGGGAGTGGTTCGGCAGCCAGTACTACGATCTCAAGCCCGACCTGATGACCATCGCCAAGGGCCTGACCTCAGGTTACGTGCCGATGGGCGGGCTGATCGTCAGCGACAAGGTGTTCGAGGTGATCGAGGCGCACGGCGACTTCAACCACGGCTTCACCTATTCCGGGCATCCGGTGGCGGCGGCAGTGGGTCTGGAGAACCTGCGCATTCTCAAGGAAGAAGGCATCGTCGAGCGGGTGAAAGCAGAAACGGCACCGTATTTGCAGCGTCGTCTGCGTGAGCTGGCGGATCACCCGTTGGTGGGTGAAGTACGCGGTATCGGCATGCTCGGCGCTATCGAATTGGTGCAGGACAAAGCGACGCGCAAACGTTATCCGGGTGACAAGGCGGTAGGCATGATTTGCCGCGGCCACTGCTTTGATAACGGTCTGATCATGCGCGCCGTGGGCGACACCATGATCATCGCGCCGCCTCTGGTGATCAGCCAGGCGGAAGTGGATGAACTGATAGAGAAAGCGCGCAAGTGCCTGGATCTGACTCAGCGTGACCTGTAGGTCTGAAAGCCCGCAGCCACGGAAAGTTGTCAGCGGTGCCATGACCTTGCCAGACTGCGCCAGAGTGCGTGAGCCAGCCTGATTCGAACGGCTTGCGCGACCTCTGGAATATCGACACAACAACAGGAGCTGTACGCATGAAAACATTCGGCAAGACCCTTCTCGCGTTGTCCCTGACCGCGGCCGTGGCAGGCGCTGCTCAGGCTGACGACAAGGTGCTGCATGTCTACAACTGGAGCGATTACATCGCCGAAGACACCCTGGCCAATTTCGAGAAGGAAACCGGCATCAAGGTCGTTTACGACGTCTTCGACAGCAATGAAGTGCTGGAAGCCAAGTTGCTGGCCGGCAGCTCCGGTTACGACGTGGTGGTACCGTCCAACCCGTTCCTGGCCAAACAGATCAAGGCTGGCGTGTTCCAGAAGCTGGACAGGTCCAAGCTGCCGAACTGGTCGAACCTGGACAAGGACCT
Source organism: Pseudomonas spartinae (assembly GCF_965197125.1). Classification (NCBI taxonomy): domain Bacteria; kingdom Pseudomonadati; phylum Pseudomonadota; class Gammaproteobacteria; order Pseudomonadales; family Pseudomonadaceae; genus Pseudomonas; species Pseudomonas spartinae. Next base: position 111,234 of record NZ_CBDAMB010000002.1, on the reverse strand, counting down.
GCTCAAGGCCCTGGAGCCAAGCGATCCGGGCAACCAGTATTCCATCCCCTACATGTGGGGCACCATCGGCATCGGCTACAACGTCGAGAAGGTCAAGGCGGTGCTCGGCGACGACGCGCCGGTCGATTCCTGGGACCTGGTGTTCAAGCCGGAAAACATGGAGAAGCTGAAGTCCTGTGGCGTTTCCTTCCTCGATTCGCCGACCGAGATCCTGCCGGCTGCCCTGCATTACCTGGGCTATGCCCCGGACAGCAGCGACAAGGGTGAGCTGAAGAAGGCCGAAGAGCTGTTCATGAAAATTCGTCCGTCGGTGGCCTACTTCCACAGCTCCAAGTACATCTCCGATCTGGCCAACGGAAACATCTGCGTCGCCATTGGTTACTCGGGTGACATCTATCAGAGCAAGGCGCGCGCCGAAGAAGCGAAGAACGGCGTGCAAGTGGGCTACAACATTCCGAAGGAAGGCGCCGGTTCGTTCTTCGACATGCTGGCCGTGCCGGCCGACGCCAAGAACGTCGAGTCTGCACACGTCTTCCTCAATTACCTGATGAAGCCTGAGGTGATGGCCAGCATCACCAACTACGTGCAGTTCCCCAACGGCAACGCTGCCGCCACTCCGCTGGTGGATGAAGCACTGCGTACCGATCCGGGCGTGTATCCGACTCCGGAAGTGCTGAAGAAGATCTACACCTTCCCGGACCTGGCGCCTGCCGTGCAGCGCAACATGACCCGCAGCTGGACCAAGATCAAGTCCGGTCGCTGATCGTAGAGGCAGTACCACCTGGCGGGCTTGCCCGCCAGGTTCCAAGGGACACTTTACAGGGCCATGACGGCCGTCGATATGCGCGTCCTCGAGTCTGCAGACCGAGGTGGTACCGGTGCGGCTTGATTTGGCAGTCGCTGATTCCCAACGCGTTTTTCTATAAAGTGCCGCGCTTTTTTAGCGGCCACTAAGCGAGGATGAAACTGTGCGAGTAACCCTGCCCAAGACTCTTATCGCCCTGGCAGCTGCTAGCCTGAGTGGAGCCGCCCTGGCTCAGCAGACGGTGCACATCTACAACTGGAGCGACTACATCGGCGAAGAGACGCTGGCCAAGTTCGAAGCGAAAACCGGTATCAAGCCGATCTATGACGTGTTCGACTCCAACGAAACCCTCGAAGGCAAACTGCTTGCTGGTCGTAGCGGTTACGACGTGGTGGTGCCTTCCAACCATTTCCTCGGCAAGCAGATCAAGGCCGGCGCCTTCCAGAAACTGGACCGCGCCAAACTGCCCAACTGGAATAACCTCGATCCAGCGCTGCTCAAGCAGCTGGAAACCAACGACCCGGGTAACCAGTACGCCGTGCCCTACCTGTGGGGTACTAACGGCATCGGTTACAACGTCGAGAAGGTCAAGGCCGCGCTCGGCGTCGAGGAGATCGATTCCTGGGCCGTGCTGTTCGAGCCGGAGAACATCAAGAAACTGAGCGAGTGCGGCGTTGCCTTCCTCGATTCGGGCGACGAAATGATCCCGGCCATGCTCAATTATCTGGGGCTGAACCCCAACAGCACCAACCCCGACGATTACGCCAAGGCCGAAGCCAAACTGCTGGAAGTGCGCCCCTACGTCACCTACTTCCACAGTTCCAAGTACATCGGTGATCTGGCCAACGGCAACATCTGCGTGGCAGCCGGTTTCTCCGGCGACATCCTGCAGGCCGCCGACCGCGCCGAAGAAGCCGGCAAGGGTATCGAGATCGCCTACAGCATTCCCAAGGAAGGCGCCAACCTCTGGTTCGACATGATGGCCATTCCCGCCGACGCAGCGAATGCCGACCAGGCCCACGCGTTCATCAATTTCCTCCTCGAGCCCGAAGTGATCGCCGAAGTCAGTGATTACGTCGGTTACGCCAACCCCAATATCAAGGCGGACGAGTTCATGGATCAGGAGGTTCGCAACGACCCGTCCGTGTACCCGCCGCAGGCCGTACTGGACAAGCTGTACATCTCCGCTGAATTGCCAGTGAAGGTGCAGCGCCTGATGACTCGCACCTGGACCAAGGTCAAGTCGGGTCAGTAATCGTTCCTGCCCGGCCCTGGGGGTCGGGCACAATCTTCCGGGAGTTCTCCTAAATGGCTGTTGCCTCCAGCGCCTACAAAAAAGCCCTCGAGGGGGATCAGACACCGAAAGAGGTGCTGGTCAAGATCGATCGGGTAACCAAGAAGTTCGATGAGACCGTAGCCGTCGACGACGTTTCGCTGACCATCAACAAGGGCGAGATCTTCGCTCTGCTTGGCGGCTCCGGCTCAGGCAAGTCGACCCTGCTGCGCATGCTCGCCGGCTTCGAACGGCCGACCGAGGGGCGCATCATCCTCGATGGCGTGGACATCACGGACATGCCGCCGTACCAGCGTCCGATCAACATGATGTTCCAGTCCTATGCCCTGTTCCCGCATATGACCGTGGCGCAGAACATCGCTTTCGGCCTGCAGCAGGACAAGCTGCCCAGGGCCGAGATCGACGAGCGTGTAGCGGAGATGCTCAAGCTGGTGCACATGACCCAGTACGCCAAGCGCAAGCCGCACCAGCTTTCCGGTGGTCAGCGTCAGCGTGTGGCCCTGGCCCGTTCTCTGGCCAAGCGTCCGAAGCTGCTGCTGCTCGACGAGCCCATGGGTGCACTGGACAAGAAGCTGCGCTCGCAGATGCAGCTGGAGCTGGTGGAAATCATCGAACGCGTCGGCGTGACCTGCGTGATGGTGACCCACGATCAGGAAGAGGCCATGACCATGGCCCAGCGCATCGCCATCATGCATCTGGGCTGGATCGCTCAGACCGGCAGCCCGATCGACATCTACGAGACGCCGACCAGTCGCCTGGTGTGCGAGTTCATCGGTAACGTCAACCTGTTCGACGGCCAGATCACCACTGATGAGGTCGACCACGCGGTCATCGACTGCCCGCAACTGGACAAGCCGATCTACATCGGTCACGGCGTCAGTACCCGCGCCGAGAACAAGTCCGTCAGCTACGCCCTGCGCCCCGAGAAGCTGCTGATGGCCACCGCGCTGCCGGAAGATCACGAGCATCCCGAGTACAACTGGTGCAATGGTCACGTGCATGACATCGCCTATCTGGGTGGCCACTCGGTGTACTACGTCAAGCTTACCTCCGGGCAGGTGGTGCAGTGCTTCATCGCCAACGCCGAGCGCCGCGGCAAGCGTCCGACCTGGGACGAACCGGTGGTGGTGTATTGGGAAGACGACAGCGGCGTGGTACTGCAATCATGAAAATGAGCAAACTGGCGCGCTATCTGCCCAGCGGGCGGCATGCCGTGATCGGCATACCCTTCCTGTGGTTGTTCATGTTCTTCCTGCTGCCCTTCATCATCGTGCTGAAGATCAGCTTCGCTGAAGCCGACGTGGCGATTCCGCCGTACACGGAAATCTATGAGTGGGCGGACAACAAGCTGACGCTGTTGCTGAATCTCGGCAACTACATCTTCCTCACCGAGGACGCCCTGTACCTCTCGGCCTATCTCGGCTCGTTGAAGGTGGCGTTCTTCAGCACCCTGTTGTGCCTGCTGATCGGCTATCCGATGGCCTACGCCATCGCCAGGGCACCCAAGTCGCAGCAGACCGTGCTGTTGTTGCTGATCATGATGCCGACCTGGACCGCGATCCTGATCCGCGTCTATGCCTGGATGGGCATTCTCGGCAACAACGGGCTGCTCAACAGTCTGTTGATGAGCATCGGCCTGATCGACTCGCCGTTGCAGATCCTCAACACCAATACCGCGGTCTACATCGGCGTCGTCTATTCGTACCTGCCGTTCATGATCCTGCCGCTCTACGCCAATCTGGTGAAGCATGATCTGAGCCTGCTGGAAGCGGCCTCTGACCTGGGTTCGAGCAACTTCAACAACTTCTGGAAGATCACCGTGCCGCTGTCGAAGAACGGCATCATCGCCGGCTCCATGCTGGTGTTCATTCCAGTGGTCGGTGAGTTCGTCATCCCCGAACTGCTTGGTGGCCCGGAGACCCTGATGATCGGCAAGGTGCTGTGGCAGGAGTTCTTCAACAACCGCGACTGGCCGGTGGCGTCTGCTCTGGCGGTGGTAATGCTGGCGATCCTGATCGTGCCCATCATCCTGTTCAACCGTAACCAGGCGAAAGAGCTGGAGGGCCGGCCATGACTGAGCTAATCGCAATGAGCCCGTCATCCTGTTCAACCGGCTTTTTAACCAGAAGCGTGGCGAAAGAACTGGAGGGACGGCCATGAAGCGTTTCAGTTTCTCCAGCCTGATGCTCTGGGCGGGGCTGGTGTTCATCTACCTGCCCATGGTCATTCTGGTCATCTACTCGTTCAACGCCTCGCGGCTGGTAACGGTGTGGGGCGGCTGGTCGGTGAAGTGGTACGTCGGCCTGCTGGACAACACACAGCTGATGAACTCGGTGATGCGCTCGCTGGAAATCGCCTGCTACACCGCCATTGCGGCGGTGGCGCTGGGCACCCTGGCGGCCTTCGTGCTGACCCGCATCACCCACTTCAAGGGGCGCACCCTGTTCGGTGGCCTGGTCACCGCGCCGCTGGTGATGCCCGAAGTGATCACCGGTCTGTCGCTGCTGCTGCTGTTCGTGCTGATGGCGCAGCTGATCGGCTGGCCGATGCAGCGTGGCATGACCACCATCTGGATCGCTCACACCACCTTCTGCTCGGCCTATGTGGCGGTCGTGGTGTCGTCGCGTCTGCGTGAGCTGGACATGTCCATCGAAGAGGCGGCTATGGACCTGGGCGCGCGGCCGTGGAAGGTGTTCTTCCTGATCACCGTGCCGATGATCGCGCCGTCGCTGGCGGCGGGGGCGATGATGTCCTTCGCCCTGTCGCTGGACGACCTGGTGCTGGCCAGCTTCGTTTCCGGTCCGGGTTCGACCACCCTGCCGATGGAGATCTTCTCCGCCGTGCGCCTGGGGGTTAAACCGGAGATCAACGCGGTAGCCAGCCTGATCCTGTTGGCGGTGTCATTTGCCACCTTCCTGGCCTGGTTCTTCGCTCACCGCGCCGAAGAAAAGCGCAAGAAGGCCATGCAGCAGGCCATGGACGAGACGACCAAGCCATCCTGGCAGCCCGTCGTCGACAGTCGCTCCAGCGCCGACAATTGAGTGCTGCGCTGAAATGAAAAACGGGCCCCGCGGGGCCCGTTTTTCATGGTGTGTGGCAGGTGACTCAGTCGCGACCAAAGGCTCGCCGCGAAAACGCCTCCCACAGTGCTGTGGTCGTTACTTCACCAGCGCTTTCCAGGCCTTGAGGCTTTGCAGGATTTGCGTCTGCGTCGGGCGCAGCTGACGTTGCTCGTCATCCAGCGCCTGCTGGGCCAGGCCGTACAGCTTGTTCAGCTCGCCATACAGGCGGTCGACTTCGGGCACTTCCAGTACGCCACGTGCCAGGCGCAGCCAGACCAGCAGGCGCTCCAGGCGCGGCATCTGCTCGGCCAGGTCTTCCGGCTGTTGCTGGTAGCGGCGCAGCTGCAGGGCAGCGCCTTCTTCGCCCAGCAGGGTAGGCAGCCAGTTGCCCAGGGCCGCGCTGCCCTGGCGGTTGCCACGGTTGTTACGCTCCAGCGTCCAGTTGCGCTGCAGCAGCCAGTAAGACAGCTTCAGCGACAGCAGGCCCCAGCGGCAGCCATCGAGCTCGGCGGCGAACAGTGCCGGCGCATTGCGCCGCATGCTGTCGTCGTCCTGCCCGGCTGCCAGGCGCGGGCGCCAGTCTTCGAGCAGTGCATCGAGCGCTTCGCGCAGTTCACGAGAACTGGCGCGCGGCGCGGCCTGACCGAGGCTGGCGAGCAGGGCGCGCAGATCGATCAATTGCTCCAGCCATTGCTGCAACAGGCTCCAGTGACCATTCCAGCGATACTGTTCGGCGAGGCGCTGGCTGGCGCCGAGCAGGTGCCAGGCGAGCGCGGCAAAGGCGTCGTCGAGGGACAGCTCGGCGTTCAGCTCGGGGGCCGGCAGGCTGAGGTTGTAGCTGCCGGCGTCGAACAGGCGATACCCACGTTCGGCCTTGCTGATGTCACAGGGCATCAGCGGCAGTTCGGCGGCCAGCTCACAGGCCAGCTCCAGCAGTGCGGCGGGTTCGCCCTGGCGCAGCTCCAGCTCCAGCTCGCAGATTTCCTCTTCGCCTTCGCCAGCGATGACCTTGCCCAGATCCAGCGCGGCCTCGATCACCACTTTGGCCTTGCCGCGGCCCCAGGCGATCTCGGCTTTCTCGCGGACGAAGTCGGTGGTGAACAGTGGCTGCAGGGTGTTCTTGTCCAGCTCGGCCAGGCTGGCCGGCCAGCACTGGTCATCGAGCTTGCCGAGGTCGAGCTCGGCGGTATCCAGGTACCAGTCCCATTCGTTGCGTTCGGACAGGCCGGCGACGCTCTGGCCGCGGCTCTTCAGGGTCTGGATGAACTGCTCGCCGTCACGCCGCAGGCGTAGGGCGACCTTGGCACTGGCCAGCTCGCGCTGCGGGGTGTCGTAGTACTGGTTGAACAGCTCGCCGCGCTGCCAGCCGCTCTTGTTGCGCTTTTTCAGCAACGGATGTTCGCGCAGTGCGGCCAGGGTGGCGCGGCTGGCGCGCAGTTTGATTTCGGTTTCTTTGACCATGGTGGAGAGCTAGATAGCCTTTTATGAAAATGTGACAGACCGATGACGCGTGCTGGCGGATGACGAAGCCGGTCCCTATACTTGCGGCCTTCTCAAAACGGGGGCTTACCCTATGCCTATCAATCCCTTTGTCAGCCTGTTCGGCCGTTCACCCATCGGCCCGATGCAACAGCATATCGCCAAGGCCCATGAGTGCGCGGCGAACCTGGTGCCTTTCTTCGAAGCCGTGATGGCCGAGGATTGGGCCAAGGTGGAACAGGTACAACAGGAGATGTCCCGGCTGGAGCACGAAGCGGACAAGCTGAAGAAAAGCGTACGTCTGCACCTGCCCAAGAGCCTGTTCCTGCCGGTGCCGCGTTCGGACCTGCTGGAACTGCTCAGTGTACAGGACAAAGTCGCCAACCGTGCCAAGGACATCGCCGGCCTCATGCTTGGCCGGCAGATGGCCATTCCACAGCCGCTGCAGCCGCTGATGCGTACCTACGTGCAACGCAGCGTGGACGCCAGCGCCCAGGCGCTGAAGGCAATGAACGAACTGGATGAGCTGCTCGAGACCGGTTTCGCCGGCCGTGAAGCTGTGCTTGTGGAAACCCTGATCGAGGAGCTCGGTTCGATCGAAAACGATACCGATCGCCTGCAGATCGAGGTGCGCCGCAACCTGTTCAAGCTGGAGAAGGACCTTCCCCCGGTCGATGTGATGTTCCTCTATCAGATCATCGACTGGGTCGGCGATGTCGCCGACCGTGCCCAACGAGTGGGCAACCGACTGGAACAACTGCTGGCGCGCTAAGCGCCAGTGTCCTTTCTGGGATCTACGGAAACTTATTTTATGTCTCTGATTGCGGACTACGGGCTGGTGCTGCTCGTTCTTGCCTGCCTTTTCGGTTTTTTCATGGCCTGGGGTGTTGGAGCCAACGATGTAGCCAATGCTATGGGTACATCCGTTGGCTCGCGTGCACTTACCATCAAACAGGCGATCATCATCGCCATGGTCTTCGAGTTCGCCGGTGCCTATCTGGCTGGCGGGCAGGTGACCGAAACCATCAAGAACGGCATCGTCGATGCCAATCTGATCAGCCCCAATCTCATGGTGCTGGGCATGATGTCGGCGTTGCTGGCGGCGGGCACCTGGCTGCTGGTGGCCTCGATGCGCGGCTGGCCGGTGTCCACCACCCATACCATCGTCGGTGCGGTGATCGGCTTCGCCGCCGCCGGTGTGTCGATGGATGCCGTGCACTGGAGCGGCGTCGGCCCCATCGTCGCCAGCTGGGTGGTCACGCCGATGCTTGCCGGGATCATCTCCTTCTGCCTGTTCGTCAGTGTGCAGAAACTGATCATCGATACCGACAACCCTTTCATGAACGCCAAGCGCTACGTGCCGCTGTACATGTTCATCACCGGCTTCATGATTTCGCTGATGACCATGACCAAGGGCCTCAAGCATGTTGGTCTGGACCTCTCCAGCACCGAGGGCTTCATGCTTTCGATCGGGATCGGCGTGCTGGTCATGCTGATCGGTATCGCGCTGCTGAGCCGCATCCATGTCGATGCCGAGGCTGACAAGGCCTTCCACTTCTCCAGTGTGGAGAAGGTGTTCGCCATCCTGATGATCTTCACCGCCTGCTCCATGGCTTTCGCTCACGGCTCCAATGACGTGGCCAATGCCGTTGGTCCGCTGGCGGCCATCGTCGGTGTGATCCAGAGCGGTGGTGAACTCGCCGCTGGCGAGAAGTCGCTGGTGCCAGGCTGGATCCTGCTGCTGGGCGCGCTGGGCATCGTGGTTGGCCTGGCCACCTACGGTTACAAGGTCATCGCCACCATCGGCAAGGAAATCACCGAGCTGACCCCCAGCCGTGGTTTCGCGGCAGAACTGGCCGCTGCCACCACCGTGGTCAGCGCTTCGGGCCTGGGCCTGCCGGTGTCCACCACCCACACCCTGGTGGGGGCCATCCTCGGCGTCGGCCTGGCGCGTGGTATCGGTGCTTTGAACCTGGGCATGATCGGCAAGATCTTCCTGTCCTGGATCATCACCCTGCCGGCCGGTGCGATCCTCTCGATCTTCTTCTTCTTCATTCTGCGCGCGCTGTTCGGCGGGGTCTGATTCCACTTCGGCGGTTTCAGGTCAGGGTGCCTCTAAAAACGTAGGCGAGGCGGTCAGCGCAAGGAGAAGGCAGGCGAAGAAGCGCAGTTTACGAGTTGTAAATGAGCATTCTGAGCCTGCTTTCAACGCCGCGATGACAACGTAGGTAGTTTTTAGAGGTGCCCTCTGAGGTTCGATGCCCCTATCATGGGGCATCGTTTTTTGGAGATCGCCGATGCCCCTGCCGTCCTTTCAAGAGCAGTTCGCTGCGCTGATTGCAGCGCCATCGGTGAGCTGCACCCAGCCCAATTGGGACCAGAGCAACGCGCCTGTCATCGAGCTGCTCGCTGCCTGGCTCGGCGACCTGGGCTTTACCTGCGAAACCCAGCAGATCGCGCCCGGGAAATTCAACCTGCTTGCCAGCTATGGCTCCGGCCCCGGCGGCCTGGTGTTGGCCGGTCACAGTGACACCGTACCCTTCGACGCCGCCCTGTGGCAGAGCGACCCACTCAAGCTGACCGAAGTCGGCGACCGTTGGGTCGGCCTCGGGAGCTGCGACATGAAGGGGTTCTTCGCCCTGGCCATCGAGGCCGTGCGGCCGCTGCTCGATCAGCCCTTCAAGCAACCGCTGCTGATCCTCGCCACCTGCGACGAGGAAAGCTCCATGGCCGGTGCCCGTGCTCTGGCCGAGGCCGGCCGTCCGCTCGGCCGCGCGGCGGTGATCGGTGAGCCGACGGGGCTCAAGCCGATCCGCCTGCACAAGGGCGTGATGATGGAGCGCGTCGATATTCTCGGGCAGAGTGGCCATTCCTCCGACCCGGCCCTCGGGCATAGCGCCCTGGAGGCGATGCAGGACGTGATGGGTGAGCTGCGCGGCCTGCGCGCGCAGTGGCAGCGCGAGTTCAACAACCCGCAATTCAGCGTGCCGCAGCCGACGCTCAACCTGGGCTGCATCCATGGCGGTGACAATCCCAACCGCATCTGCGGCCAGTGTGCGCTGGAGTTCGATCTGCGCCCGCTGCCTGGTATGGATCCTGATGTGCTGCGCGAAGCGATTCGCGGCAAGCTGCAACCGCTGGCGCTCAAGCATCAGGTGCGTATCGACTACGGTCCGCTGTTCCCCGCCGTGCCGCCGTTCGAGCAGAGCGCGGACGCGGAGCTGGTGCGCGTGGCCGAGCGCTTGACCGGACACACGGCCCAGGCGGTGGCATTCGGTACCGAAGCGCCTTATCTTCAGCAACTTGGCTGCGAGACCCTGGTGCTCGGCCCCGGTGATATCGACTGTGCCCACCAGCCCGGGGAACACCTGGAGCTGGCCCGCATCGAACCTACTGTGGCGCTGCTGCGCCAATTGATCCAACACTACTGCCTGACCCGGAGTGACGACGTGCAGCGACGATGAGAGCGACTCTTTAACCGAACACGACGGCCATGCCCGTCTAACGTCTCGACGCTAATGGATTGCTCATGCACGACTACGTCACCTGGTTACGCCACGCTTCGCCTTACATCAACGCCCACCGCGACTGCACCTTCGTGGTCATGCTGCCGGGAGAGGGCGTTGCCCACCCCAATTTCGCCAATATCGTCCACGACCTGGTGCTGTTGCATAGCCTGGGCGTGCGTCTGGTGCTGGTGCACGGTTCGCGTCCGCAGATCGAGACGCGTCTCGCTGCCCGTGGCCTGACTCCGCATTACCACCGTGACCTGCGAATCACCGACGCGCCCACCCTGGAGTGCGTGATCGACGCCGTCGGCCACTTGCGCATCGCCATCGAAGCGCGCCTGTCGATGGACATGGCCGCCTCGCCGATGCAGGGCTCGCGCCTGCGTCTGACCAGCGGCAACTTCGTCACTGCACGGCCGATCGGCGTGGTCGATGGCGTCGACTATCACCACACCGGCGAAGTGCGCCGCATCGACCGCAAGGGCATCAATCGCCAGCTCGACGAGCGCAGTATCGTGCTCCTGTCGCCGTTGGGTTATTCGCCCACCGGGGAAATCTTCAACCTGGCCTGCGAGGATGTCGCCACCCGCGCCGCCATCGACCTGGGCGCGGACAAGCTGCTGCTGTTCGGCGCTGAGGACGGTCTGCTCGACGATAACGGCAAGCTGGTGCGCGAGCTGCGCCCGCAGCAGGTGCCGGCGCATCTGGCGCGCCTGGGCAGCAACTACCAGGGTGAGTTGCTCGATGCCGCCGCCGAGGCTTGCCGAGGCGGGGTCAAGCGCAGTCACATCGTCAGCTACGCCACCGATGGTGCGCTGCTCAGCGAACTGTTCACTCGCACCGGCAACGGCACCCTGGTGGCGCAGGAGCAGTTCGAGTCGTTGCGTGAGGCGAGCATCGAGGACGTCGGCGGCCTGATCGAACTGATTAGCCCGCTGGAGGAGCAGGGTATTCTGGTGCGCCGTTCGCGTGAGGTGCTGGAGCGCGAGATCGAACAGTTCAGCATCGTCGAGCGTGAGGGCCTGATCATCGCCTGTGCGGCGCTGTATCCCATCGCCGATTCGGACTGTGGCGAATTGGCCTGCCTGGCAGTCAATCCCGACTACCGTCACGGTGGCCGTGGTGACGAGTTGCTCGAGCGCATCGAGGCGCGGGCGCGGGCGCAGGGGATCAAGACCCTGTTCGTACTCACCACTCGCACTGCCCATTGGTTCCGCGAGCGCGGCTTCGAGCCCAGCAGCGTCGAGCGCATGCCCACTGCGCGGGCGTCGCTGTACAACTATCAGCGCAATTCCAAGGTGTTTGAGAAGGCGTTGTAGGCTGCGGCGTCTGTCCAGCGAACTGTAGGAGCGGATTTATCCGCGAGCTTCGCGGCTGAAGCGGAATGCCGCCCAGCCGCTCCTACGGAATTGATGGCAATCGCAATTGTTCGTCAGGCGCTGTGCTGCTGCAGGCGCATCTGTTCGAAGCCATCGTCCCAGCCGGCCTCCCAGGCAGCTGCCGGGATTTCGTCGGGGTACGGCTGGCGGGCTCTGGGCTGGCCGGTGAGGCCGGCCATATAGCCTTGCTGGTAGGCCTTGGTCAGGCTTTCCAAGCTCCATTGCGGCGTGGCGTCATCGGCCATGGGCGCTGCTCGTCTATCGTCCTTTACCCGGCAATGCTAGCTGGCTGGGCGAGTGCGGGGGTGGCCGCCCATCCTGGCTTTTGCTCCGCTGGCTGGCTTTGTGACGCAGTCGACGAATCGCGATCTTCCGTCCAGTGGCGCACACCCAGGCTACGCACGTGCGCCGTGCGCACTACGCGTAACCTGATTGGCATGGGGGTGTGCGGCCCTGCTGGCTTTACCCGGCCAGGGTGAGGATGCTCGCCTGGTAGGCCGCAACGAAGGCATCGAAATCCTCTTCGGGCTGCGCCTCCAGCTCCGCTTGGCCGGCCAGCGAGTCATGCGCGGCCTGTTCGAAGGCCTGTTGCTGTTCAGCGCCAAGTGGTTGCCCACGGAAGTACTTGGCGTGGCGTAGGCTCTGCTGCAGGGCGAACTCGGTGAAGCTCTTGCCCTGGCGCAGAACGGCCAGCACTTGGGCCGACGGCGTCATTGCCACATCCGCGACCTTGGCCTGTTGCTGCGCCAGTGCCTCGACATGCGTGTGGTTGCCCTGGCTACGGTCGAGCAGTTCGGCCAGCGGCAGGATGCGTTCGAGCAACTCGCTGGCCCAGGCCTTGAGTTCCACCTGCTGGTTGCCTTGCTGCAGGTGCAGGCCGGGGCGGCGTCCTTCCGTGACCACCTTGAGGAAGTTGCGGGTGCAACTGCTGCACTCGCCGTTTTCCAGCAGCGGGCTGTCCTCCAGCGCGCAGAACAGCAGGAAGGCGTCGATGAAGCGCGCCTGCGCCACGTCGATACCCAGCGGCAGGAAGGGGTTGATGTCCAGGCAGCGCACTTCCACGTACTGCACGCCACGGCTGCTCAGCGCCTGAATCGGGCGCTCACCGCTTTGCGTCACGCGTTTCGGGCGGATGCTCGAGTAGTACTCGTTCTCGATCTGCAGGATGTTGGTGTTCAGCTGCAGCCACTCGTCGCCGCGCTTGGTACCGGCTTCGACGTAGGCCGGGTAGGGCGTGCCGACTGCCAGGCGCAGGCTGTCGGTGTAGCTGGCCAGGTCGTTGTAGCAGGGCGTCAGACCGGACTGCGCGCTGCTCTGGTAGCCCAGGTCGCTCATGCGCAGGCTGGTGGCGTAGGGCAGGTACAGGGTGTTGGGGTCCAGCTCCTGCAGCTGATGCGGGCGGCCGCGCATGAAGCCCTTGTCCAGCGCCGGGGAGGCACCGAACAGGTACATCAGCAGCCAGCTGTAACGGCGGAAATTGCGGATCAGCGCGATATAGCGCGCCGATTGATAATCGCGCTCGCTCTGCGTGCTGCCTTCGGCCTGGCGCTGCAGTCGCCACAGCTGCTCGGGCAGGGAGAAGTTGTAGTGGATGCCGGCGATGCACTGCATGGTCTTGCCGTAACGCAGTGCCAGGCCCTTGCGGTACACGTACTTGAGGCGGCCAATGTTGGAGCTGCCGTAGCGGGCGATGGGGATGGTCTCTTCGTCCGGCAGCGCGCAGGGCATCGACGGGCTCCACAGCAGTTCAGCGTCGAGCTTGTCGTAGGCGAAGCGGTGGATGTTTTCCAGTTCGTCGAGGGTGGTGGCTGGATCGGTGGCCGTGCCGGTGATGAACTCCAGCAGCGACTCGGAGTAATCGGTGGTGATCTGAGTGTGGGTCAATGCCGAACCCAGCCCTTGCGGGTGCGGGGTCAGGGCCAGTTGACCGTCACGATCGACACGCAGGCATTCGCGCTCGATACCGTGCAGGCATTCACCCAGCAGGGACAGGTTGGCCGGCTCGCCGAGCTGGGCCAGGCGGCGTGAGAGAAGGTTGCTCAAGATGCAATTCCTAACTGGGCAGTCGCCACAATATGGGGATCGCCCCTGCACTCTGCAAGGGGCGACGATGCTCTCACGTTAGACGAGATCGAACCCGGACGATTACACGCAGGCGAAGGTGCCTTGTGCCTTGGCGACCAGTTTGTCGCCCTGCAACACCTCGGCCTCGACCACCTGAGTGCGGCGTCCGGCGTGCAACACCTTGGCATGGCACAGCACGCTGCCCTCGGATACCGGGCGGATGTAGTTGATCTTGCACTCCAGGGTCACGCTGCTCGGGCCGCCGTCGCCCAGGCTGTGACTGGCCTGGCCCATGGCGGTATCGATCAGCGAGAACAGCGCGCCGCCGTGCAGCTTGCCGTGCAGGTTGCGCAGATCGTCGGTCAGGGTCAGGCGTACGCGCGCCTCACCGCCGCCGGCCTGGAGAATCTCCAGACCGAGCAGGCGGGAAAAGGCGCTGCTGGCGCCGACGTTGGCTTCCGTACTCATTTCTTCAACTGCTTGGCGTTGGCGAACAGGGCGGCCATGCCGCCGGTGGCCGGTGCCGGCTTGTCCTGGCTGGAATGGCGCTCGCTGCGCGGCGTATTGCCGCCACGGTTGCCGCCACGGGACTGCCCGCCGCGTGCACCTTCGACTTTCTCGCCGGGGATGTCGCCCATGCGCATGGACAGGGCGATGCGGTTACGCGGGATGTCCACTTCCATCACCTTGACCTTGACCACGTCGCCGGCCTTGACCGCTTCGTGAGGGTCCTTGATGAACTTCTCCGACAGCGCGCTGATGTGCACCAGGCCGTCCTGATGCACGCCGATGTCGACGAAGGCGCCGAAGTTGGTGACGTTGGTCACCACGCCTTCGAGCATCATGCCCAGCTGCAGGTCCTTGAGGGTTTCCACGCCTTCCTGGAACTCGGCGGTCTTGAACTCCGGGCGCGGGTCGCGGCCGGGCTTGTCCAGTTCCTTGAGGATGTCGCCGACCGTGACCTGGCCGAAGCGCTCGTCGGTGAACTTGGCCGGATCCAGGCGCTTGAGGAAGCCCGAGTCGCCGATCAGCGAGCGGATGTCGCGGCCGGTGTCCTGGGCGATGCGCTCGACCAGCGGGTAGGTTTCCGGGTGCACTGCCGAGGCGTCCAGCGGGTTGTCGCCGTTCATCACGCGGAGGAAGCCGGCGGCCTGCTCGAAGGTCTTCTCGCCCAGGCGCGGGACCTTCTTCAGCGCCGCGCGCGAGGTGAAGGCGCCGTTGGCATCGCGGTACTGCACGATGTTCTGCGCCAGGGTCGCGTTGAGGCCGGAGATGCGTGCCAGCAGGGCGGCGGAGGCGGTGTTGACGTCCACGCCGACGGCGTTCACGCAGTCTTCGACCACGGCGTCCAGCGAGCGCGCCAGCTTGAGCTGCGAGACGTCGTGCTGGTACTGGCCGACGCCGATGGATTTCGGGTCGATCTTCACCAGCTCGGCCAGCGGATCCTGCAGGCGGCGGGCGATGGAGACGGCGCCGCGCAGGGACACGTCGAGATCGGGGAATTCGCGCGCGGCCAGTTCCGAGGCCGAGTACACCGAGGCGCCGGCCTCGGAGACCATCACCTTGGTCAGCTTCAGGCCCGGCACCTTCTTGATCAGTTCGGCGGCCAGCTTGTCGGTCTCGCGGCTGGCAGTGCCGTTGCCGATGGAGAGCAGGTCGACGCCATGCTTGGCGCACAGCTTGGCGAGGATGGCCAGGGTGCCGTCCCAGTCATTGCGCGGCGCGTGCGGGTAGACGGTGGCGGTTTCCAGCACCTTGCCGGTGGCATCGACCACGGCCACCTTGCAGCCGGTACGCAGGCCGGGGTCGAGCGCCAGGGTGGCGCGCGGGCCGGCCGGGGCAGCCAGCAGCAGGTCGTGCAGGTTGCGCGCGAACACGGCAATCGCCTCGTCCTCGGCCTTCTCGCGCAGCTCGCCGAGCAGGTCGGTTTCCAGGTGGTTGTACAGCTTGACCTTCCAGGTCCAGCGCACCACCTCGCTCAGCCATTTGTCGGCGGCGCGGCCTTTGTTCTCCAGGCCAAAGCGCTCGCCGATCATCAGCTCGCACGGGTGCAGGGTGCCGGGCAGCTCTTCGCCGACCTTGAGGCTGGAACTGAGGATGCCTTCGTTACGCCCGCGGAAGATCGCCAGCGCGCGGTGCGACGGCACGCCCTTGAGGGCTTCGTCGTGCTCGAAGTAATCGCTGAACTTGGCCCCCTCGTTTTCCTTGCCCGGCACCAGGCGGGCGCTGAGGGTGGCGTTGTCCTTGAGGAAGCTGCGCAGCTTGTCGAGCAGCGCGGCGTCTTCGGCGAAACGCTCCATGAGGATGTACTTGGCGCCTTCGAGCACGGCCTTGACGTCGGCGAAGCCCTTCTCGGCGTCGATGAAGCGCTCGGCTTCCTGCTCGGGGGCCAGGCTCGGATCGTTGAACAGCGCATCGGCCAGCTCGCCGAGGCCGGCTTCCAGGGCGATCTGGCCCTTGGTGCGGCGTTTCTGCTTATAGGGCAGGTAAAGGTCTTCGAGGCGCGTCTTGGTGTCGGCCAGGTCGATTTCACGCTTGAGTTCGGCGGTCAGCTTGCCCTGTTCCTCGATGCTGGCGAGGATCGCCACGCGGCGTTCGTCCAGCTCGCGCAGGTAGCGCAGGCGCTCTTCCAGGTGGCGCAACTGGGTGTCGTCGAGGCTACCGGTCACTTCTTTGCGGTAACGGGCGATGAAGGGCACGGTGGAGCCTTCGTCGAGCAGGGCCACGGCGGCGGCGACCTGTTGCGGGCGCACGCCCAGTTCTTCAGCGATGCGGTTGTTGATGCTGTCCATAAATATAAAGCTACCCACTGAGCGACAGGGTGGCGGCAAGAATGCCGGCCAGACACGAAAGCGGCGCATTATAAACACCGCACCCGCTCATGCTGGGAACCGTTCGGGGAAAAATCTGCTAACAATGGCTGAAGCGCCCAGGCATGCGCCTGAGCGATAATGCCGCCACTTGCCGTCCACAGTACGGCTGTCCAAGGAGACGCCATGACCCAGTCCGCTGCCCCTGCCGCCGAAGGCGAGAAGATTCTCATCGTCGATGATGACGCCCGTCTGCGCCGCCTGCTCGAACGTTTCTTCGACGAGCAGGGCTACCGGGTTCGTGCGGTGGAGAACGTCGAGCAGATGGATCGTCTGCTGGCGCGCGAACTGTTCAACCTGGTGGTCCTCGACCTGATGCTCCCGGGCGAGGATGGTCTGTCTGCCTGCCGCCGCCTGCGTGAGTCGAACAACCAGATCCCGATCATCATGCTCACTGCCAAGGGCGATGAGTCCAGTCGCATCCAGGGCCTGGAACTGGGCGCTGACGATTACCTGGCCAAGCCCTTCAACCCGCGTGAACTGCTGGCGCGGATCAAGGCCGTGCTGCGCCGTCAGGCACCGGTGGTACCGGGCGCGCCGGGCTCCGAGGACGAGAGCGTCAGCTTTGGTGAGTACGAGTTGTCACTGGCCACCCGCGAGCTGAAGAAGGGCGAGGAGGTGCACATGCTCACCACCGGCGAGTTCGCCGTGCTCAAGGCACTGGTGCAGCATGCACGCGAGCCGCTGACCCGCGACAAGCTGATGAACCTGGCACGCGGTCGCGAGTGGGATGCGCTGGAGCGCTCCATCGACGTACAGATCAGCCGCCTGCGCCGCCTGATCGAGCCGGACCCGTCCAAGCCACGTTATATCCAGACCGTCTGGGGTGTGGGCTACGTTTTCGTGCCGGATGGCAACAAGTGAGGCAGCAAGCGGCGAGCCACAAGCTGCCGTGGATTGCAGCGCGGGCGGCTTTTTCTTGCGGCTCCAAGCGTGAGGCCTGTCGCTCGTGAAGGCACCTGTCTGGTTCCCGCAAAGCTTCTTCGCCCGCACCCTCTGGCTGGTGCTTGTCGTCGTGCTGTTTTCCAAGGCGCTGACCCTCATTTATCTGATGATGAACGAGGATGTGTTGGTCGACCGCCAGTACAGCCACGGCGCGGCGCTGACCCTGCGCGCCTACTGGGCGGCCAACCCCGATGACCGCGACCATATCGCCCAGGCCGCCGGGCTCAAGCGCATCCCGCGCGACAAGGTGCCGGCCAGCGAGCAGCACTGGCCCTACAGCGAAATCTTCCAGCGGCAGATGCAGACCGAACTCGGCCCGGATACCGAAACCCGCGTGCGCGCGACCACGCCGCCGGCGCTGTGGGTGCGTGCGCCGAGTCTCGGCGAGGGCTGGGTGCGGGTACCCATGTATCCGCATCCGTTGCGCGGCCAGCGCATCTGGAGCGTGCTCGGCTGGTTCCTCGGTATCGGCCTGTTGTCCACGGCCGCGGCCTGGATCTTCGTGCGCCAGCTTAATGCGCCGCTCAAGCGACTGGTCTTCGCCGCGCGCCAGCTCGGCCAGGGGCGCAGCGTACGGTTGCCGGTGAGCGATACGCCGAGCGAGATGACCGAGGTGTACCGCGCCTTCAATCAGATGGCCGAGGACGTCGAGCAGGCCGGGCGCGAGCGCGAACTGATGCTGGCCGGGGTTTCCCACGACCTGCGCACACCGCTGACGCGCCTGCGCCTGGCGCTGGAATTCATGGACAACGATTCCGAGCTGGCCGAAGACATGGTGCGCGACATCGAAGATATGGACGCCATCCTCGATCAGTTCCTCGCCTTTATCCGCGACGGTCGCGACGAGCCGGTGGAGGAGGCCGATTTTCCCGAGCTGGTGCGCGAAACGCTGGCCCCCTACAACCAGGGCCGCGAGCGGGTGCGTCTGTGCCTGGAAGAGATCCCGCCGTTTCCGCTGCGCCGGGTGTCGACCAAACGCCTGCTCACCAACCTGGTGGAGAATGCCCTCAATCATGGCGGTGGCGACGCGGTCGAGGTGGTGGCCAGCCTGGCGGGTGACCACAGCGCGCCTTATGTGGTGCTGAGCGTGCTGGATCGTGGCAACGGCATCGACCCGGCCGAGCTCGACAGCATCTTCAACCCCTTCATTCGCGGGGATCGCGCCCGTGGTGGGCGTGGCACCGGCCTGGGCCTGGCCATCGTCAAGCGCATCGCGGCGCTGCACGGGGGCAGCGTCGAGCTGCGCAACCGCAGTGGTGGCGGCCTGGAAGCGCGGGTACGGCTACCGCTCGGCCTGCTTTTGCCGCGCGACGCGGTATAACCAAACGTCCTATTACCTTCCTCGGGTGCTGGCAATATGCTGCCAAGCACTTTGGGGCTGGGCTATGCTGTGCCAGCGCATCGATTCGAGGCCTGCATGTCCGCCGCGTTCCCTGACCGCTTGCCCAGTTGGACCTGGTGGCTGCCGCTGCCGATTCTGCACCTGGCAACCTGGATTTCCCTGGCGACCCGCCTGAGCGACGGGGTGGCGTTGTGTTACCTGCCTCTGGTGCTGGGGCTCGCCTTCTGCCTGTGGTGGGGGCCGCGCGTGCTGCCGGCGCTGTACCTCAATGCCCTGTTCAGCGTGCCGCTATGGGGCCTGCCCTGGCAGTGGGGGCCGCTCTACGCCCTGCCTGAAACCGCTGCCATAGCGCTAGGCTGGTGGTTGCTGCGCCGCCAGCCTTTCGATCCGGCCCTGGGTCGTCTGAGCGACTTGCTGAGGTTTCTCGCCTTCGCCGTATTGATGCCGAGCACCCTGGTGGCGCTCGGCCTGCAAAGCAACCTCTGGCTGACCGGCTTTCAGGTCGATGAACGATGGGCGCAGGCCAGCCTGGCTGTGTGGTTGAGCGATACCATCAACCTGCTCGCCCTGACGGCGCCGCTGCTGGCGTTCGGCACCCCGTTGCTGCGGGATCGCGGCTGGCTTCGGGATCGGGGCGCGAGCAGTGCGCCGACGTTGAGCATCAGCCGTTCGCCGGGTGGTTGGCTGTTGGCGTTGGGTGTGTTCCTGGCGTTGATGCTGCTCAGCGCCAGCTTGCCGGCCCAGCTCGCCCTGCCGCTGCTGGGTTTGAGCATGCTGGTGTTGGCGTTGCGACATGCCTTCGCTGGCGCCCTGTATGGGGTGTTGCTGGTGTACGCGGCGACCCTGCCGCTGCCCTTGCTGCGCGGCAGCCTGAGTTTCAGTGAGCTGGACATGCAGCGTAACCAGCTGCACTTCGCCGTCGTGCTGCTGATGGGTGCTACCTTGTTGGTAGGGCGTGCAATCAGCGATCTGCGTCAGGCGCTGGCGCGTAGCGCGCAGATGCAGCAGCAACTGGCTCGCGCCAACCTGGCGATGGAGGCCAGCCCACTGGGCATGACCATCGCCGATGCGCGCCAGGCCGATTTGCCCCTGGTCTACTGCAATACCGCGTTCAGCCAGATGACCGGTTACAGCGCCGATGAGGCGCTGGGGCGCAACTGCCGCTTCCTGCTCGGCGAAGAGCGTGCCCAGTTGGAGCTGCAGGCACTGCGCAATGCGCTGCGTGACGGCCGCAGCGGCCACGCCGTGGTGCGCAACTACCGCAAGGACGGCAAGCCGTTCTGGAACGAGGTGGTGCTGGCGCCGATGCGTGACGAGCAGGGCATCAGTCATTTCCTCGGGTTGCAGCACGATGTCACCGAGCGCGTCGAGCTGGCGGCCAAGGTCGAGCAGCAGCGTTCCCAATTGCTGCGCCAGAGTCATCTGTTCAGCCAGACCGAGGACATCGCCAACCTGGGCGGTTGGGTGCTGGAGATCAGCGATTACGGCATGTTCTGGAGCGATGGCTGCTACCGCATCGTCGAGCGTGACCTCCACCTGGGGCCACCTTCTCTCCAGCAGGCGCTCGATTACTTCGACACACCGAGTCAGACGTTGATCATGCAGACCCTGCAGGCAGCGCTGGGAGGGCTCGAGGAGCTGGACGTCGAGACTCGCCTGGTCGCGCGTCTGGGAGGGCGGCTGCTGCGTTTGCGTGGTATTCCCGAACGCAATACCGATGGCAGCCTGGTGCGCATCTATGGGGTCGTTCAGGACATCAGCGAGCGCAAGCGCGCCGAGTCGCAGCTGCGAGAACGCGACGAGCGTTTGCGCCTGTTCTTCGAAGCGCCGCTGATCGGCATGGCGCTGACCACTCAGAGCTTTGCCTGGGAAGAGGTCAACCAGAAGCTGTGCAGCATCCTCGGCTTCGATCGCGAGGAGCTGCTCGCCAACAGTTGGCGGCAGTTGTCGCACCCCGATGATCTGCCTGCCGAGCAGGCTCATGTGGAGCAGGTTCTGCGCGGTGTCAGCGACGGCTTCGAGATGGACAAGCGCTTTCTGCGCGCCGATGGCCAGGTGGTCTTTACCCGCGTTAGCCTGCGCGCCGTGCGCAGCGGACGGCAGACGCTGTTCCTGTTACTGGTCGAGGACATCAGTGCCCGTCGCGAAGCCGAGGCTCGCTATCGCACCCTGGTCGAGCATGCGCCGGAGGCGATCCTGCTGTTCAATCCGGACGGCGGTATCGTCGAATGCAACGCGAATGCCCTGAGCCTGTTCCGCTACCCTCGCGATGAGCTGATCGGCCGGTCGATTCAGAGCATCAGCCCGGTGCGCCAGAGTGACGGTCGCCCGTCCGCCCGCGCCGGTAAACAGTTCCTGCGTCGCGCCGTTGCCGGTGAAGCGCCGGTATTCGAGTGGACCCACCGGGACAGCGCCGGCCGCCAACTGCCGTGCGAAGTGCGCCTGGTGCGCATGCCGGGCGAACAGCTGCTGATCCGCGCCAGCATCACCGACATCTCCGAGCGCCAGCGCTATCAGCGCGAGATCGAGCGCCTGGCCTACAGCGACGAGCTGACCGGCCTGCCCAATCGCCGCCTGCTGCTCGATCGCTTGCAGCACGCCATGGATCGGGAGGGCCGTGAGGGCAGCCTGGGCGCCTTGCTGTTCATCGACCTGGACCACTTCAAGACGGTCAACGACAGTCTCGGCCATCTGCTCGGTGACGCCCTGCTGGTCGAGGTGACGGCACGCCTGGCTGCCGAGCTGCGCACCGAAGACACCCTCGCGCGTCTCGGCGGGGATGAGTTCGTGGTGCTGCTCGAAGCCCTGGGTCACGAGCCGCAGGCCGTTGCCGAACATGCAGCCGCAGTGGGAGAGAAGCTGCTGCGCGGCCTGCAAGGCAGCTGTCTGATCGACGGCCATGAGTTGGCGATCAGCGCCAGCATCGGCATCGCCCTGCACCCTATGGGCCTGCAACAGGCTTCGGACATTCTCAAACAGGCCGACACCGCCATGTACCGGGCCAAGCATGCCGGGCGCAACGCCTTGCATTTCTTCGCCCCGGAGATGCAGGCGGCCATCGATCAGCGCCTGCAGTTGCAGGGCGAGCTGCGTCAGGCCATCGCCCGTCAGCAGCTGCATCTGGTGTTCCAGCCACAGCTGATGCTGGCTGACGGTTCGCTCGCCGGTGCCGAGGTGCTGTTGCGCTGGATGCACCCCGAGCGCGGCGAAATCGGCCCGGATCAGTTCATCCCGCTGGCCGAGGAAACCGGCCTGATCCAGGACATCGGTCATTGGGTGCTGGAGCATGCCTGCGCCGCTTTGGCGCGCTGGCAGGCGCAGTGGCCGCAACTGGTGCTGGCGGTCAATCTCAGCCCGCGCGAGCTGCGCCAGGTGGGCTGCGTGGAGCGTGTCGAGCGTTGCCTGCGTGATCACGGCGTACCGGCGCACTCCCTCGAGCTGGAAATTACCGAGGGTGTGCTGCTCGAAGACGTCGAGCGCTGCATCGGCAACATGCAACGCCTCAAGCAGCAGGGCGTGCGCTTTGCCATCGACGACTTCGGCACCGGCTACTCGTCGCTGACCTACCTCAAGCGCCTGCCGCTGGACCGGTTGAAGATCGACCGCAGCTTCGTCGCCGATCTGGATGGCGAGGCGAGCGGACGCATGCTGGTACAGACCATCCTGATGATCGCGCGCAACCTGGGCCTTGAATGCGTGGCCGAAGGGGTCGAGCGCGAGAGTCAGCTGGCGCTGCTGCGCGAGCAGGACTGTGCATTGGGGCAGGGTTATCTGTTCGGCCGGCCGATGATGGAAGCGGAGTTTCTCGCCTGGATGCAGGCGCGCCAGCGCTGAGCAGGGTTACCAGCTCAGGCTGTTGCCACTCAAGCGCGCCCGCTGGCCATAGGGCCAGGGATAATTGACGTCACCGTGGCCACTGGGTAAGTCGCCGTACAGTGCGACGCCCAGCGGCGCCAGGTACTCGCCGACGATCTGCTCCAGGCTGTGGTGCACGCCGCGTTGCGGGCAGTCGGTGAAACTGCCCAGGCATACGGCGCGTGGTCGCTTCCCGGCGAAGCTGTGCAGCAGCTGCCAGAGGCTGCGTTCGAGTCTGTAGTAGGGCTCGCCGACGTCTTCCAGAATCAGGATCGAGTCCTCGGCCAGGCGCATCGCCGCGTCAGTGCCGCATGCGCTGGCCAATGCCGTCAGGTTGCCGCCTTGCAAGGTGCCTTCGATGGCTAGTTGCGGGCCGCTGATGTGACGCAGGAGTAGCTGGCGGTGCTGGCCCTTGAGCAGACTCCACAGCGCCTGCATCGAGGCCAGGCGCTCGCGCTGGCCACCAGGGGCAGACAGCGCTTGATGACCGAGCGCTGTGGCCACCGGGCCGTGAATGGCCGGCAAGCCTCGTTGCTGAAAGGCATCGAGCAGGATCGACAGGTCGGAAAAACCGATCAGTGGACGCGGGCTGGCCTGACTCAGCAGCGCCCAGTCGATGTCTGCCACCAGTTGTGCGCAACCGTAGCCGCCGCGCAGGCACCAGACGGCGCAGATATCAGGCAGGCTGAAGGCCTGGTGCAGGTCTTCCAGGCGCTGCTCCGGCGTGCCGGCCAGGTAGCGGTGGCGGGCGCGCACGTGCCGGCCCAGGTGATAGCGGATGCCCAGCACATCGAGCTGCGCCAGGGTCGCTTCCAGTACCTCCTCGGCAATCGCCGCGGCGGGGGCGATCAGCGCCAGGCGGCCGTCGAACGCTTGGCTCATCCGCGGCCTCGGGTGCGAGTCTGGCCGGGTTCGGCGTTCTTCTCCAAGTGCTGGATGATCATCCCGGCGACGTCCTTGCCGGTGGTGGTCTCGATGCCCTCCAGACCTGGCGAGGAGTTCACCTCCATCACCAGTGGGCCATGGTTGGAGCGCAGGATGTCGACCCCGGCCACGTTCAGGCCCATCACGCGGGCGGCGCGCACGGCGGTCATG
Source organism: Pseudomonas spartinae (assembly GCF_965197125.1). NCBI lineage: Bacteria > Pseudomonadati > Pseudomonadota > Gammaproteobacteria > Pseudomonadales > Pseudomonadaceae > Pseudomonas > Pseudomonas spartinae. The sequence continues at coordinate 87,535 of NZ_CBDAMB010000002.1, read as the reverse complement.
CGTTCCTCCGGGGTGATCTTGATCAGGCTGGCGCTACCGCCCCGGTGCAGGTTGGAGCGGAATTCGCCGGCCTTGGCCTGGCGTTTCATCGCCGCGATCACCTTGTCGCCGACCACGAAGCAGCGGATATCGGCACCGCCGGCTTCCTGGATGTATTCCTGGACCATGATGTCCTGCTTGAGACCAAGGAAGGCCTCGATCACCGATTCGGCCGCCTTGTGCGTCTCGGCCAGCACCACGCCCATGCCCTGGGTGCCCTCCAGGACCTTGATCACCAGCGGCGCACCGCCGACCATCTGGATCAGGTCGGGAATGTCGTCCGGCGAGTGGGCAAAACCGGTGACCGGCAGGCCGATGCCCTTGCGCGAGAGCAGTTGCAGGGCACGCAGCTTGTCGCGCGAGCGGCTGATGGCCACCGACTCGTTGAGCGGGTAGACACCCATCATCTCGAACTGACGCAGCACCGCGCAGCCATAGAAGGTCACCGAAGCGCCGATGCGCGGGATCACCGCATCGAACCCCTCCATGGCCTGGCCGCGATAGTGGATCTGCGGCTTGTGGCTGGCGATGTTCATATAGGCGCGCAGGGTATCGATCACCACCATTTCGTGGCCACGCTGCTGGCCGGCCTCCACCAGTCGGCGGGTGGAATACAGACGCGGGTTACGCGACAGCACGGCGATCTTCATTGGGCACCTGGAAGGGCAGAGGAGAGTGAGGGTTTGTCCTGCACGTAGCTGAGAGCAGGGTTGACCACCAGTTGGCCGGTGATCAGCGCCTTGGAACCGAGCAGTACGCGATAGCGCATGGTCTTGCGGCAGGCCAGGGTGAATTCAACCGGCCACAGGCGATCGCCCAGGGCCAGGTGGGTACGAATCACGTAGCGGCTCTGCGCCTGACCGTTGGAGCTCTTGATGCGTTTGACCGAAACCAGCTGCGCCTCGCAGCGGTGGCGCCGCTGCACCTGGGTGCCGAGGTAGGCGGTGAAGCGCACCCAGTCTTCGCCATCGCGCTGGAACGGCTGAATGTCGCTGGCGTGCAGGCTTGAGGTGCTGGCGCCGGTGTCGATCTTGGCACGCAGGCCGATGATGCCGAGCTCGGGCAGATTGATCCACTCACGCAGGCCGATCACGTTGAGCTGGTCGAAAGTCTTCAAGGTGGGAGTGTCCCCTGCGGCCGACAACGCCTATGATTCCGCGCATTCTAGTTGTGTCGTGTGACAACTGCATCCGCTGCGCGTGCGAATGCCAAACCCCTTCAGAGTATTAGATGAGCGAAAAAGACGACGACAAGGTGCGCCTGGACAAATGGTTGTGGGCGGCGCGCTTCTACAAGACCCGAGCCCTGGCCAAGGCGGCTATAGAAGGTGGCAAGGTGCACCACCGCGGTGACCGATGCAAGCCGGGCAAGGAGCCCAGGGTCGGTGATGAATACGTGTTGCGTACCGGTTTCGACGAGCGCACCGTGGTTGTGCTGGCGCTGTCCGCCGTGCGCCGTGGTGCGCCCGAGGCGCAACTGCTCTACCGTGAAACCGAAGAGAGCATCGCGCGCCGCGAACAGGCTGCGGCGATGCGCAAGGCCGGTGGCCTCGGCGTACAGACCGACGGTCGTCCGAGCAAGAAGCAGCGCCGACAGATCCACCAGTTCAACGAGCAGCAGGATGGCGGCTTGCGCCACCCCTGGGCGGACGAGGACGAATAGGGCTACCTGCCCGTAGGATGTGCTGTGCTGCGCACCGCCCCTACACCGACCGATGTTGGCGCAGCCTTGGGCTGGCGGGGCAGCACGCTTGCCTGTAGCCCGGATTGCTCCGGGCTACTTCGTTCAGCGTCCGCTGACGATGCTCAGGCGGCCCAGCAGGGGGAGTTTGCTCAGGCGCGAGGTGATCGGCAGGGTGATCTTCTCCAGCCATTCGCTGGCGTGATAGCCCAGAGGGGTGTAACAGCTCCAGGCCAGCGCCAGCAGGCTGAGGAATACGCCGCCGACGAAGGCGTCTGCCCCCCAGTGAGCGCCCGCCACCAGGCGCGGCAATATGCCGATCACGGTAATGCCCCAGACCAGCAGCAGACGCCAGCCGCGGGCGAAGAAGCTCATGAAGTAAGCCCAGATCAGCAGCACGGAGGCGTGGTCACCGGGGAAGCTGCGGCTGGCGCTGTCCTTCAGGTCCCAGCGTTCTTCCCAGGCCGGGAACATTTCGGTCAGGCGCGCGCTGCCTTCTACCACCAGGGACGGACTGGCGTGCTGCCAGCCCATGTATTCGACCAGATCGGAAAACAGCACGCGTATCAGCAGCATCACCACCAGGGCGACCAGGAAGGCGAACAGTGCCCGGCGCACCTGCGGCCCGGTGAACACCAGGTCGGCCTTGAGCATGACCGCCAGCATGACCACGCCAACGCCCGCATCGACCGGGCGCATGCTGCCGATGGCCCAGATGTGTGCCCACAGGCCGCCAGCGTGTACCGGGTCGTTGAGCAGCTTGAACAGCCACAGGTCGAAGTGGTTCCACAGCTCGCGCGTGGGTTGCCATAACCAGCTGACGAGCAGCACGACGGCCACGAGGTGGCAGACCAGCAGGGCGCGTGGTTGCCAGTGGCGATTGATGAACGTGCTCGACATGAGAAGTCCCTTTGCAGATTTATGACAGACCCTTTCGGGCGCGCGGATGATAGGCACTCTTGGCGACAGTGCAAGGCCATCTGTGCCGCTGTTCAGTCCAGGTTCAGGGCTGAATCCGTTTTTTGTGAGCGCGCGCACATGACGTTCGGGCCTTGGTTGTGCCGGCATTTGTGCATAAAATCGCCAGCCTTTTTTACAGACCCTGGGCCACCCGCCATGAACGACTTCAGTCAACGCTTTCTCTTCGACGACACCGATGTGCGTGGTGAGATGGTCGCTCTGCGCGAGAGCTACGCTCATGTGCTGGCCAAACACGCCTACCCGCAGCCGGTGGCACAGCTACTCGGCGAGATGATGGCCGCTGCCGCGTTGCTGGTCGGTACCCTCAAGTTCGACGGCCTGCTGGTGCTGCAGGCGCGCTCCGAAGGCCCGCTGTCGCTGCTGATGGTGGAGTGCTCCAGCGCCCGTGAGCTGCGCGGCATTGCCCGTTACGACGGCGAGCAGATCGGCGCCGATGCCGACCTGCAGAGCCTGATGCCCCAAGGTGTGCTGGCAATCACCATCGATCCGACCCGTGGCCAGCGCTACCAGGGTATCGTCGACCTGGACGGCGTGGACCTGGCGCAGTGCCTGTCCAACTACTTCGCCAGCTCCGAGCAGTTGCCGACGCGCTTCTGGCTCAAGGCCGACGGCCAACGTGCGCGCGGTCTGCTGCTGCAGCAACTGCCGGTGCACCACCAGACCGAGCCCGAGGCACGCGCCGAGAGCTGGAACCACGTGCTGACCCTGGCTGACACCCTGAGCGCCGAAGAGCTGCTGGGCCTGGACAATGCGACGCTGCTGCATCGCCTGTACCACGAAGAGAACGTGCGTCTGTTCGACGAGCAGCCGCTGCAGTTTCGCTGCAGCTGCTCGCGTGAGCGCTCGGCCAGTGCCCTGGCCAGCCTCGGTCAGGCCGATGCCGAGCTCTTGCTGGCCGAGCAGGGCGGTAGCGTGGTGATCGACTGTCAGTTCTGTAACGAACGCTATGCCTTCGATGCCGCCGACATCGCCCAGCTGTTTGCCGGAGCCGGTAGCGAGGCGCCGTCGCAGACCCGTCACTGATGAACCTCTCGCGCCAATAGACTGTCACTATCGGGGCAAGATCGGATCGGAGGCTGCCAAGCTGATCGCTTTTCTGGCATACTCCCGCGACTTTTTTACCGTGTAGCGCAGTTGCCCCTGTACTACACAACGTTCGGAAGACTCGGCCAGCGGCCGACGGGGACCCTCATGACGCAAGCCAACAACGCCGTGTACACCGACATCAGCGCCGCGCAACTGGTCGAAGAAGCCATTCGCCGTGGTGAAGGGGAACTGGCCGCCAACGGCGCGCTGGTCGTACGCACCGGTCATCGCACTGGCCGCTCGCCGGCTGATCGATTCATCGTTCAGGAGCCGAGCACCGAGGCACAAATCGCCTGGGGCAACATCAACCGTCCGTTCCCGGCCGACAAGTTCGCTGCCCTGTGGGAGCGTGTCGAGGCCTTCAACGCCGCTCAGGATCACTTCGTTTCCTATGTTCACGTCGGCTCCGCCGAAGAGCACTACCTGCCGGTCAAGATGACCACCGCTACCGCCTGGCAGAACCTGTTCGGCCGTCAGCTGTTCATCAACCCCGAGTCCTACAACCCGGGCGCCAAGGCCGAGTGGCAGATCCTCAACGTCGCCAATTTCGAGTGCGTGCCTGAGCGTGACGGCACCAACTCCGACGGCTGCGTGATCATCAACTTCGCGGCGCGCAAGGTGCTGATCGCCGGCATGCGTTACGCCGGTGAAATGAAGAAAGCCATGTTCTCCGTGCAGAACTTCCTGCTGCCGGAAAAAGACGTGCTGCCGATGCACTGTGCCGCCAACATCGGCGAAGAAGGCGACGTGACCCTGTTCTTCGGTCTGTCCGGCACCGGCAAGACCACCCTGTCCGCCGACGAGTCGCGTTACCTGATCGGTGATGACGAGCACGGCTGGGGCGAGGGCGTGGTGTTCAACGTCGAAGGTGGCTGCTACGCCAAGTGCATCGACCTGTCCGAGAAGAACGAGCCGGTGATCTGGAAAGCCATCCAGTTCGGCACCGTGCTGGAAAACGTCGTGCTCGACGACAGCCGTACTCCGGATTACGCCGACGACAGCCTGACCCAGAACAGCCGCGCGGCCTACCCGCTGGAGTACGTCGAGAAGCGCAGCGAGAAGAACCTGGGCGGCGAGCCGAATGCCGTGATCTTCCTGACCTGCGACCTGACCGGCGTACTGCCGCCGGTGTCGATCCTCAACAACGAGCAGGCGGCCTACCACTTCCTGTCCGGCTACACCGCGCTGGTTGGTTCCACCGAAATGGGTTCGGGCGGCGGCATCAAGTCGACCTTCTCCACCTGCTTCGGCGCGCCGTTCTTCCCGCGTCCGGCTGGCGTCTATGCCGAGCTGCTGATCAAGCGCATCAACGCCTTCGGCTCCAAGGTCTACCTGGTCAACACCGGCTGGACTGGCGGCGGCTATGGCGTCGGCAAGCGTTTCAACATCCCCACCACCCGTGGCGTGATCGCGGCCATCCAGAGCGGTGCGCTGATCGGTGCCGAGACCGAGCACCTGCCGATCATCAACCTGGACGTGCCGAAGGCCGTGCCGGGCGTCGACACCAACCTGCTCAACCCGCGCAACACCTGGGCAGACAAGAATGCCTACGACGAAGCCGCCAAGGGCCTGGCCAAGCTGTTCATCGACAACTTCGCCAAGTTCGATGTCAGTGAAGCGATCAAGAACGCCGGCCCGCAGCTGTAAGCTCAGCCGTGTTCTCTGACAAAGCCGCCTTCGGGCGGCTTTGTCATTCATGGGGTAGGGTGCGCCGAGCGCACCGGCTTCATCGGTCAATACGGCGGTGCGCATGGCGCACCCTATGCGACCGCGCTATGGTCATGGGCCATTCAGCGGTCAACGGAGTGACAGCGCATGTCCACCCTCAAACGTGTCTTCGGCTTCGATCGTCTGCGCCCCGGTCAGGAGGCGGTGATCAGTGCCGTGCTCGCTGGCCGCTCGGCGGCGGCGATCTTCCCCACCGGCTCGGGCAAGTCCCTGTGCTACCAGTTGCCGGCGTTGCACCTGCCGCACCTGACGCTGGTGATTTCCCCGCTGCTGGCGCTGATGCAGGATCAACTGGCCTTCCTGCATGCCCATGGCATCGCGGCGGCCAGCATCGACTCGGCGCAAAGTCGCGAGCAGGCTGCCGAGGTGATGAACCGCGCCCGCAGCGGCGAGCTGAAGATCCTGATGATCTCGGTGGAGCGCCTGAAGAACGAGCGTTTTCGCAACTTCATCGCCCAGGTGCCGATCTCCCTGCTGGTGGTCGACGAGGCGCACTGCATCTCCGAATGGGGCCACAACTTCCGCCCGGACTACCTCAAGCTGCCGGACTACCAGCGCCAGTTCGGCATCAATCAGGTGCTGCTGCTCACCGCTACGGCGACGCCCAAGGTGATCGCCGACATGCGCGAGAAATTCGCCATCACCGAGGCGGACGTGGTCACCACCGGCTTCTATCGACCCAACCTCAATCTGTTGGTCGAGCCGGTGCCCGGCGGCGCCAAGTTGCGGCGCCTGCAGGATTGGCTGGCACCGCGTCGTGGCCAGGCGAGCATCGTCTACGTCACCCAGCAGAAGAGCGCCGAGCAGGTCGCCGAACGCCTGGCGCGCGATGGTCTGGCGGTCAGCGCCTACCACGCCGGTATGGCGCACGAGGCACGCGAGTCGATCCAGCGCCGTTTCATGGCTGGCGAGCTGGAATGTATCGTCGCCACCATCGCTTTCGGCATGGGCATCGACAAGCGTGACATCCGCAATGTGGTGCACTTCGACCTGCCCAAATCGGTGGAGAACTACAGCCAGGAGATCGGCCGTGCCGGGCGCGATGGCCAGCCTTCCGACTGCCTGGTGCTGGCCAGCCGCGACGGTCTCAGCGTGCTGGAAAATTTTGTCTATGGCGACACGCCAGAACTCTCCGGCATTCGCGCCGTGCTCGACGACCTACGCGCGGTCGGCACGGGTGGGCAGTGGGAGCTGATGCTCAATCAGCTGGCGGATCTGAGCAATATCCGCGCGCTGCCGCTCAAGACCCTGCTGGTGCAGCTGGAGCTGCGTGGCGTCATTGCGCCGCGCTATGCCTACTTCGCCGAGTACCGCTTCAAGTTGCTGCTCGATGACGAGGCGCTGCTGGCCAAGTTCGACGGCGAGCGCCGTCTGTTCGTAGAGTCCATCCTGTCCAGCTCTCGCCGCGCGCGGACGTGGAATACCCTGGATTTCGATGTGCTGTACCGCGATCACGGCGCCGAGCGTGCGCGGGTGGTCAAGGCGCTGGATTACTTCCAGGAAAAGGGCTGGCTGGAGCTGGAAAGCAAGCAGATGACCGAGGTCTATGCCGTGCTCGACGGCGACTTCGATGTGGCGGTGCTGGCCAATGATCTGCACGCGCACTTTCGCGCCCATGAGAGCAGCGAAATCGCCCGCATCCAGGCCATGCTCGCCCTGTTCGAGAGCCGTGAATGCTTGAGCCGGCGGCTGGCGCTGTACTTCGGTGATGAGCAGGCGCCCGAGCATTGTGGGCATTGCTCGGTATGCCTGGGACGTGTCGCCACCCTGCCGCAACCGCCAGAGCTGCCGCCGTTGAGCGCTCGTGATGCGCAGGCGCTATGCGCGGCCTTCGTCGAAAAGCATCTGCAGCACGCCGGCGAAAGACCGAGCCATGAGTGCCTGACGCGCTTTCTCTGTGGTGTGACCACGCCGCTGTTGACCAAGCTCAAGGCGCGTCAGCTGGCCGGCTTCGCTGCGCTGGAGGATTACCCTTACGCTGAAGTGCGAACCTGGCTCGAGACGTCGATCTCGTAGCGCATCCTACGGGATGGCGCGCTGTCCTTCGGCCAGTGTCCAGTCCACCAGCTCACGGGACAATTGATCGCCGGCCTGACCGAAGGCCGTCACCACCGAGGCAATCGAGGTGTCGCGTGCCGGCTGGCTGACGCTGAAGCGGCGGCTGGCGAGGATGCGTTGGTCGCGTGCGTCGACCAGGCGCACATCGAGCTGGATCAGCGCCTCGGCAACACCGTCGCGGTACTGGCTGTGGAAGCTGCGCAGGTCGCTGACCAGCTCGAGGTCGGCCTGCAGGCGCTGTTCCTCGTTGCTCAGTGCCTGAATCCGTCCGTCGTCGTGGAAGGCGTCGAGCAGGCGGCCGCGCAGCAACTGCGGGGTGCGCTCGCTCCAGCGTACGCCCTGATAGGTGTTGATCCGGCCCGGCTCGGGCAACACGATGATGCGCGTGCCGTCGAGCATCTGGTTGCTGCTCGGGCTGTCCACCCGCAAGGACCAGTCCAAGCGCTGGGTTTGCGCCGGCAGCGTGGCGCCCGGCAGCAGGTAGATATCCAGCGGTTCGCTCTGCGGCAGGATCGAGCAGGCGCCGAGCAGGCTGGCGGCCAGCAGCAGGGACAGACGCTTCATGGTTGGAACTCCTTGATGCTGTCGTTACGCAGCAGGTAGCCGGTGGGGTCCTGCTCCAGGCGACGGGAGAAGCCGCGCAGGGCACTGAGGGTGTCGTGCAGTTCGCCAATCGCCGGGCCCAGCTCGGCGAGGCCCTGCATGCCGTTGTCCAGCGCACTGCGATTGCTCTGCAGCAGCTCCTCGATAGTGCGGCTGCTGCGTTCCAGCGAAGCCATCAGACGCTCGGCATTCTCCAGTACCTGGCTGCCCTGGCCATCGAGCAGGTGATTGGCGGTGCGCATCAGCTCGGCCGCTTCGCGGGTGGCGGCACTGGTCTGGCGCAGGACTTCGCCCAGCTCACCGCGTTGCTCGGCGATACCTGCGGTGGCCTGCTCCAGATTCTCCAGGGTGCGCGACACGCGCTCGGCGTTCTCGCGCGACAGCATGCGGTTGGCGCGGTTGAGCAGGCGCGTGATGTTGACCACCAGGTCTTCGCCGTTGGCCATCAGCCGCGACAGTGGTGAACGGTCGGCGATGATGATGCCGGGCTTTCCATTCTGGCTTTCCAGCGCCGGGCTTTCCGGGCTGCCGCCATGCAACTGGATGACCGCCAGGCCGGTGATGCCGGTGATCGACAGGCGCGCGCGGGTGTCCTGTTTGATGGGGGTATTGCCGACGATGCGAATACGTGCGCGCACGGTGCGTGGGTCGTCCGGGTCGAGCCCCAGTCTGATCACGTCGCCGACCTTGATACCGCTGTACTGCACGGCGCTGCCCTGTGACAGGCCGGTGACTGCCTCGTTGAAGATCACCTCGTAGTCGGTGAAGGCGCGGTCCGCTCCAGCCTTGCTCAGCCACAGGCCGAACAGCAGTGCCGCGCCCACCGTGAGCACGGTGAACAGGCCGATCAGCACATGATGGGCTCTGGGTTCCATTCATTGACTCCCTGCCGCCGCAGCGGTCTGTGCGGCCGCGCGTCCACGCGGGCCGTGAAAATATTCCTGAATCCAGGCGTCGTCGGTGGCCGCCACCACGTCCAGGCGATCGGCCACCAGCACCTTCTTCTGCGCCAGCACCGCGACCCGGTCGCAGATGCTGTAGAGCGTGTCCAGGTCGTGGGTCACCAGAAACACGCTCAAGCCCAGGCTGTCGCTCAGGGTGCGGATCAGTTGGTCGAAGGCCGCCGCGCCAATCGGGTCGAGGCCGGCGGTGGGCTCGTCGAGAAACAGGATGTCCGGGTCCAGTGCCAGGGCGCGGGCCAGGGCGGCGCGCTTGACCATGCCGCCGGACAGCGAACTGGGATACTTGCTGCCGGCGTCCTGCGGCAGGCCGGCCAGGGCGATCTTGACCCGCGCCAGGCGCTCGGCGGCGGCGCGCGACAGGCCAGCATGCTCGATCAGCGGCAGGGCGACGTTCTCGCTGACGGTCAGCGAGGAGAACAGCGCACCGCGCTGGTAGAGCACGCCGAAACGCCGTTCCAGCTGCGAGCGCTTCTCGGCCGGCAGGCTCAGTAGCTCGTCGCCGAAAACGCGCACGGTGCCGGCATTGGGCCGGCGCAGGCCGACGATGCTGCGCAGCAACACCGACTTGCCGGTGCCGGAGCCGCCGACCACGCCGAGAATCTCGCCACGGTACAGGTCGAAATCCAGGTGTTCGTGCACCACCTGGCTGCCGAAGCGATTGCACAGGTCGCGTACCTCGATGACGCTATCCCGGCTCACCAGCCCATCTCCATCAGGAACAACGCTGCCAGGGCATCGAGGAGGATTACGACGAAGATCGACTGCACCACCGCCGAGGTGGTGTGCTCGCCCACCGATTGCGCGCTGCCGCTGACCTTGAAGCCTTCCAGGCAGCCGATCAGGGCGATCAGGAAGGCGAAGATCGGCGCCTTGAGCAGGCCCACCAGAAGGTGCCGCAGCAGGTCACTGTCTTGCAGGATCGACAAATACATGGCGATTGGAATATCCAGCGACAGGGCGCAGACCAGGGCGCCGCCGAGCATGCCGCTGAGCATCGCGATGAAGGTCAGGATTGGCAGGGCGATGAGCATGGCGAACACCCGCGGCAGCACCAGCAGCTCGATGGGGCTCAGGCCGAGGGTGCGAATGGCGTCGATCTCCTCGTTGGCCTTCATCGAACCGATTTGTGCGGTGAAGGCGCTGGCTGTGCGCCCGGCCATGAGAATGGCGGTGAGCAGCACGCCGAACTCACGCAGGAAGGAGAAGGCGACCAGGTTCACCGTATAGATGGTGGCGCCGAAGTCGGCGAGGATGGTGGCGCCGAGAAAGGCCACCACGGCGCCCACCAGAAAGGTCAGCAGGGCGACGATGGGCACCGCATTGAGCCCGCATTGTTCCAGGTGTGCGGCCAGCGAGGTCAGGCGCCAGCGCGCTGGGCGCACGGTTATCGCCAGCATGCTGGTCAGGGTAAGGCCCATGAAACCGAGCAGAGCGCGGCCCTGGTGCCACAGGTTTTCGACCACTTCACCGATATGCCCGAGCACCTCGCGCAGCACCGACGGCTCCGCTGCGGTCTGCGTCTCGCTGCTGCCGGCCATGGCGTTGGCCACCGTCAGCAACAGGGCGCGGTGTTGTTCGTCGAGCTGTGCCTGTTGGATCAGCCGGCGCAGACGTTCACTGCCGAACAGCTCCACCAGCAGGGCCGCACCTGCGGTATCCAGGGCCGCCAGCTGACTGAGGTCGACGGGCTCCTCGCCCTGGATCCGTTCGCGCAGGGCCAGAACCTGGGGCTCGAGTCGGTTGTAGTGGGCCAGCGTCCAGTCGCCACCCAGCCGCAAGCCGCTGGCGGCCTCCGTGCTGCTGGTCTGCTGCGTGGTCAGGTAGGGTGTGGTCATCGCCACAGCTTAGCGCCGCACGGGCGCATCCGACCAGTCGTGTGGTTCACTCGGCATTGCGCGCCTCTTCTAAGGCCAGTTGCTGGATATAGGCAGCGAATCCCGGGTCTTCACCGCGCAACAGTTGCGGCAGGCGTTCGCGGAAATCCTCGCGGCGGCTCCATTCGCGCATGTAGTCCTCCCAGGAGTGCCAGCGGCGTCGGCGTTTCTCGTCCATCTTCGGCTCGTAGAGCAGCAGGTAGGCGCGCTCGAACAGCGACACCAGCATGTCGAAGATCACCAGCATGCGCTCCTGCTGCTCGTCGCTGAGATCGGCCGTCGCGCGTTGGCTGCGCAGGCGCAGGTCGGGGTTGGCCAGTACCACTTCGAGAAAGTCGATGTAGGCGTCGGATACCTGCTGCCAGGTGGCGTCCTCTTCGTTCTGCCGTTCCTTGCGCTGTTCGAAGAGAAATACGGCGATGGCAAACGGCAACGCCACCACGGTGACGATGTAGGACAGCAGTTCCCAGTTGGCCGTGTTCATGAGTGCTCTCGCCGGTTATTCCTGAGCCACTCTAGCCACACTAAAGAACGGATGACAGCGCTCTCGACTAGGGTGAAGCTCAGCGTTCATCTCTAGCGAGTGTGTCTCATGTCCGTGGAACACCTGGATGTTCTGATCATCGGCGCTGGCCTGTCCGGTGTCGGCGCCGCCTGCCACCTCAAGCGCCAGTGCCCGGGCAAGCGTTTCGCCGTGCTGGAAGGGCGCGAAGCCATGGGCGGGACCTGGGATCTGTTTCGCTATCCGGGCATCCGCTCCGACTCGGACATGTACACCCTCGGCTACAACTTCAAACCCTGGAGCGCCCCCCAGGCCATCGCCGATGGCCCGTCGATTCGCCGCTATATCGAGCAGACCGCCGCCGAGCAGGGTATCGAGCGGCTGATCCGTTATCGCCACAAGGTGCTCAAAGCCGATTGGTGCAGTGCCAGCGCCACTTGGCAACTGCTGGTGCAGCGCGGTGACGACAGCGAGCCGCTGCACATGAGCTGTCAGTTCCTGATGATGTGCACCGGCTACTACCGCTACGAGGCCGGCTACACCCCGGATTTTGCCGGGCGCGATGACTATCAGGGCACCTTCATCCACCCGCAGGAATGGCCGCAGGGGTTCGACTGCAGCGGCAAGCGCGTGCTGGTGATCGGCAGTGGCGCCACCGCCGTGACCCTGGTGCCGGCGTTGGCCGAGCAGGGCGCGCAGGTCACCATGCTGCAGCGATCACCCAGCTATGTGATCAACTTGCCGCAGCGCGATGGGTTGTCCAATGCGCTGCGCCGTGTTCTGCCCGAGACGTGGGTGTATCGCCTGGCACGCGGCCGCAATGTGACCCTGCAACTGGTCTTCTACAAACTGGCCAAGCGCTTTCCCAATCTAGTGCGCCGAGTGCTGCTGGGTTTGGTGCGGCGGCAACTGGGCGACGTCGATCTGCGCCACTTCAGCCCCAGCTACAAGCCCTGGGACCAGCGCGTCTGCGCGGTGCCTGACGGCGATCTGTTCCGCGTGCTGCGCCAGGGCAAGGCGCAGGTGGTGACGGCCGAGATCGAGCGCTTGACCGCGCAGGGGATTCGCCTGAAGAACGGTGAGGAGCTGGCAGCGGATGTGATCGTCAGCGCCACCGGCCTGCAATTGCAGCTGTTCGGCGGTATCGCCGTGAGCGTCGATGGTGCGCCCTTCGAAGCGCCGAAGAGCATGGGTTATCGCGGCATCATGTTGCGTGATCTGCCCAACCTGGCGGTGGTGATGGGCTACACCAATGCCAGCTGGACGCTCAAGGCCGATCTTTCCAGCGAGTACTTCTGCCGCCTGATCAATCACATGCAGCGCATCGGCATGCGTCAGGTGACGCCGCGCGATAGCGACGGCAAGGTGCGGCCAGAGCCCTTTCTCGACCTGCAGTCGGGCTATATCGAACGCGCCTCGCACCTGCTGCCGGCTCAGGGCGACCGGGTGCCATGGAAGCTGCACCAGAACTACCTGCTGGATCTGGCGCTGCTGCGCTACGGCAGGTTGGAAGACGATTATCTGCTGTTCTCCACCCCGCAGCGCGCGGAGCAGGGGGCGTTGACGCAGCCTTGATGGCAACACGGCTATAGCGAATGTCCTACAAAAAAATGCAGAATTGCGCCGCTTTATTTCCTGGCACTGCGCCACTACTATTTTGCGAAGTGCGTCACGGATGAGCTGGTGGGTGCTGGGCACCCCATATAACGAGAGGTCGGCCATGAAGGAACAGCGCCATTTACCGGCACTGCGTGCTCACATCGAGCAACTACTGAACAAGGGTTGGAGCATTTCCAGCCGTAACCCCCTTACCCTGCAGAACGGCCATCGTTGCTATCTCGTCTCCCACGGGATGCTGATCAGCGAGTCGGCTGCGCGCGCTGCCTGATCACTGTTTCCCGACCGTTGCGCCTTTATCCCCTGTGGCGCAGCGGCGTTTTTGGTTACCGGATATTGCGTCCGGGGCCTGCCCTATTTCCTCTGTCGCTACCGTCATCGCCGCGCTGCAGCGGTTTTCCTCTCGACTTGCCTCGTTCGATCTCGTTCCGCCAGTGGATGTAACGCCTTGGCCCTTGCGTGGTCAGTGCCTATAACCAATCGGTCACTGTTCGAGGAACCACGTCATGCCCAGTCGTCGTCGAGTCCTGCAAGGCAGCGCCAGTCTGGCGGCGCTGGCCGCCCTGATGCCCTGGTTACCGTCTTTCGCTTCCGTCTCCGAGACCCTGCTGACCCGGGCCATTCCCAGCAGCGGCGAGCAGTTGCCGGTGATCGGCCTGGGAACCTCACGCACTCATGATGTAGCCATGACCGACGAGGCCCTGCAGCCACTGCGCGACGTGCTGCGGGAACTGGTCAACGGCGGTGCCAGCCTGGTGGATACCGCGCCCAGCTACGGGCGTGCAGAAGCGGTATGCGGTGCCCTGGCTGCTGAAGACGACATGCGCAAGAAGTTGTTCCTGGCCAGCAAGGTGTCCTCCACCGGGCGCGCTGCCGGTGAGCGCCAGGTTCAGGCCAGTTTCGCCGCGCTGCGCACCGACACCATCGACCTGATGCAGGTGCACAACCTGCAGGACACCAGTACTCAGCTCGGCCTGTTGCGCGATCTCAAGGCGCAGGGGCGGGTGCGTTACATCGGCGTTACCCACTATCTGGATTCCGCCCACGATCGTCTGCTCGAGGTCCTGCGCACGGAGCCGGTGGATTTCGTTCAGTTCAACTATTCCATCGGTGAGCGCAACGCCGAGCGTGAGCTGTTGCCGTTCTGCGCCGACAAGGGCATCGCCGTGCTGATCAACCGGCCATTTCAGCGCGCGGCGCTATTCGATCGGGTCAAGGGCAAGAGCCTGCCTGACTGGGTGGCGATGGAGCTGGGAGCCACCTCCTGGGCACAGGTCATGCTCAAGTTCATCCTCGCCAACCCGGCGGTGACCGCAGTGATTCCGGCCACCTCCAACCCCCGTTATATGGCTGACAACATTCTCGCCGGGCAGGGGCGCTTGCCCGACGCGGCGCAGCGCCAGCGCATCATCGAACTGTTCGCCTGAAATGCAGGCTCTGACCCGGCGCCTGGCGCGGGCGATCAACGCCGAGGACCAGGAGCTGGCGGCGGTGCTGGCCGGGTTCGCCCTGTTCTTCTGCCTGTTCGCCGGTTATTTCATGCTGCGGCCGATCCGCGAGGCGATGGGCATCACCGGCGGAGTGAACAACCTGCAGTGGCTGTTCAGCGCCACCTTCGTCGCCATGTTGCTGGCGGTGCCGCTGTTGGCCTGGCTCAACTCGAAGGTCCCGCGCATCCATTTCATCGACTGGGTATACGGTTTCTTCTGTCTCAACCTGCTGGTTTTTGTCCTGCTGTTTCGCCTCGATCACGACAGCCTGTGGCTGGCGCGGGTGTTCTACGTGTGGATCTCGGTCTACAACCTGTTCGTCGTATCGGTGGCCTGGAGCCTGATGGCCGACGTGTTCGACGGCGCCCAGGCGCGTCGTCTGTTCGCCTTCATCGCAGCGGGCGCCAGCGTCGGTGGGCTCTGCGGGCCGCTGCTGAGCGCGCTGCTGGTGGGGATTGTCGGTGAATCCGGATTGATGCTGATGGCGGCCGTACTGCTGGGCGCGGCCATGGCGCTCAAGCGTTACCTGATGACTTGGCGCGAGCGCCAAGGCGCTGGTCGGCCCGGGGCGGTGAGCCGCGAAAATCCGCGCCGCCCGGTGCCGGGCAACCCCTTCAGCGGGCTGACGCGCATGCTCGGCTCGCGTTACCTGCTCGCCATTGGCGCGTTCATCCTGCTGCTGACTTCGGTCAGCACCTTCCTCTACTTCGAGCAGGCGCGCCTGGTGGCCGAACTGTTTCCGGATCGCGCCGCGCAGGTGCGGGTGTTCGGCGTGATCGATTTCGTCGTGCAGGCCGGTGCCTTGACCGCGCAGTTGTTCATCACCGGCCGGGTGGCGCAGAAGCTCGGCGTGCGCGTGCTGCTGTCGATCGTGCCGGCGTTGGTTTGCCTGGGCTTCGTCGGCCTGGCGCTGGCGCCGACCTTTGCCATGCTGGCGGGGCTGATGATCGTGCGCCGTATCGGTGAATACGCCTTGGTGCGGCCGGGGCGGGAAATGCTCTTCGCGCCGCTGGATGCCGAAAGCAAGTACAAGGTGAAGAACTTCATCGACACCGTGGTCTATCGCGGCGGCGATGCCCTCAGCGGCTGGGCCAAGGCCGGCCTGGACATGCTCGGCCAGGGTGCCTGGCTGGTCGCCATGGTCGGGGCACTGTGCGCTGCGCTATGGGGCGTGCTCGGCTGGTATCTGGGTGGGCGTGCGGATCGGGACGCCGAGCGACAGGCGCGCGCGGAACCATCCTGATCACCCTCGCGGCGCAGCCTCAGTATCGGCTACCGCGATGATTTCCTCGATCAGCCATTGCAGCGCCGCATCGCGCTGGCGCTGCGCCAGGCTGACCACTTCCAGGTGGAAGGGGCCGAGGCTGAAGGGCAGTTCGAACAGTTGCAGCGGCAGCAGCGTGGCGAAATGCCGGGCCAGGGCGGTGGGCAGCACGGCGGTCAGCTCGCTGCCGGCGACGATATGCGCGGCCTGCAGGTAGTTCGGCGTGGTGTAGAGAATCTGCCGCGACAGGCCCTGCTCGCCCAGCCACTGATCGACCATGCCGCGGGTCTGGCCGCCATGTACCCAGAGGTGGCGCAGGCGCAGGAACGTGGCCAGGTCCAGATGCCCGTGCAGCAGCGGATGGTCGCTGCGCGCCGCCAGTTTGAGTGTCTCGCTCATCCAGTGGCGGCGAGCGAAGCGCGCGGGGATCTCGTCGAAGCGACCCAGCACCAGATCCAACTCGCCCTTGTCCAGTGCCTCCATCGGCAGGCTTGGGCTGAGGTGGCGGATATCGATACCGATGCCCGGCGCCTTCTGGCTCAGACGGTCGAGCAGGCGCGGCATGCACACCAGCTCCACGTAATCGGTGACGGCGATGCGAAAGCGCTGGCGGCTTTCACCTGGTTCGAAGCTCTCCCCGGCGCTCAGGCTCTGTTCCAGCTGGCGCAGGGCGCTGCGGATCGGTGCCTCCAGCGCCAACGCCCGTGGTGTCGGTTGCATGCGCCGGCCCACGCGGACCAGCAGCGGATCACCGAGCAGTTCGCGCAGGCGATTCAGTGCATTGCTCACGGCAGGCTGGCTCAGGGCCAGGCGCTCGGCGGCGCGCGAGACGTTCTGTTCGCGCAGCAGGGCGTCGAGTACGCGCAGCAGGTTGAGGTCGAAGTTGATGAAATTCATATGCTGAATATGTCGTATCACAAGACTAAATTTCAAAAATAGTAGCGGCTTGCTTATGGTGACCCAAGCTTCTGGGTGCCTTTAAAAACGTAGGCGAGGCAGTCAGCGCAAGGCGAAAACAGGCGAAAAAGCGGAGTTTACGGGTTGTAAATGAGCATTTGATTCGCTTCGCTCACCCCCTTCGGGGCCGCGCTAAAGCGCGTTCAGCCTTCGGCTGTGAGCCTGTTTTTAACGCAGCGATGACAACGCAGGTAGTTTTTAAGGGGGCCCAGCCTGTTCGTGCACGAGAGGAACAACAATGAATAAAGTCGTCTCGCCGCTTCGCTGTGCCGCCGTGATCGGCGCCGGCACCATGGGCCGCGGTATCGTCATCAGCCTGGCCAATGCCGGCCTGCACGTACTGTGGCTGGACAACAACCCGCAGATGGTCGAGGCCGGCCTCGTCATGGCCGAGGAAACCTGGGCGCATAACGTGACCAAGGGGCGTATCGATTCAGCCGAAGCGGCGGCGCGGCGCGCTCGTATCGCGGCGGTGGACGGCTATGCCGCGCTGGCCGATGCCGACCTGGTGATCGAGGCGGTGTACGAGAACCTCGAACTCAAGCAGAGCATCTTCCGCGAGCTGGATACAGCGATGAAGCCCGGCGCCATCCTCGCCAGCAACACCTCGGCGCTGGATATCGATGCCATCGCTGCCGTCACCGCGCGGCCGGAGGCGGTACTGGGCCTGCACTTCTTCAGCCCGGCGCACATCATGAAGCTGCTGGAAATCATCCGTGGTGCCAGGACCGCGCCCGCCGTGCTGCAGGCCGCCAAGGAGCTCGGCGCGCGCATGGGCAAGGTGGCGGTGGTGGCCGGCAACTGCCACGGCTTCATCGGCAACCGCATGCTGCACACCTACGTGCGCGAGGCGCGCATGCTGCTGCTCGAGGGCGCCTGGCCGCATCAGGTGGATGCCGCGTTGCAGGGCTTTGGCTTCGCCATGGGGCCGTTTCGCATGTATGACGTGGTCGGCATCGACCTGGAATGGCGTGCCCGTGAACTGGCCGGGCAGGGCCAGGACGACCCGGCGGTGCAGGTGGATAACCGCCTGTGCGAGTTGGGGCGCTTCGGCCAGAAGAGCGGCAAGGGTTACTACCTGTATGCGCCAGGCAGCCGTCAGGCCGAACATGACCCGGCCGTCGACGGGTTGGTGCAGATGCAGTCGGAGCGCCTGGGCTTCGTCCGCCGTGAGATTGGCAACGAGGAGATCGTCGAGCGCTGCCTGCTGGCATTGGTCAACGAGGGGGCGAAGATTCTCGAGGAGGGCATCGCCAGCACCAGCCACGACATCGATCTGGTCTATCTCAACGGCTACGGCTTTCCCGCCGAGCGCGGCGGCCCGATGAGCTGGGCCGATGGCCAGGGTGTCGGCGCCATTGGTCAGCGCCTGCTGCGACTGGCCGAGCGCTTCGGCAGCCACTGGCAACCAGCGGCGCTGATCGAGCGCCTGGCGGCGGCGAACAAAGGCTTTGGTGATGTTGAGGAGGGCAAGCTATGAGCTATCAGGCGCCATTGCGCGATATGCGCTTCGTACTGCATGAACTGTTCGATGCCGCTGGTCACTGCGAACGCCTGGGCAACGGCCTGGATCGCGAGCTGATCGACGGCGTGCTGGAGGAAGCTGCAGCCTTCGCTGCCGGTGAGATCGCACCACTCAATCGCAACAGCGATGAAGAAGGTTGCCAGCTGAGCGACGGCGCGGTGAGCACGCCCAAGGGCTTTCGTGAGGCCTATCAGCAGTACGTGGACAACGGCTGGGCGAGCATGACCGGGCCGATGGAATACGGTGGTCAGGGCTTCCCGCAACTGGTGGCCTGCGCTTTCCACGAGATGTTGATGGGCGCGTCGCTGTCGTTTCGCGTCTACTCCGGGCTGACCGAAGGCGCGGTGCTGGCGCTGCACAAGCACGGCAGCGAAACGCTCAAGCAGCAGTATCTGGGCAAGCTGGTCAGCGGCCAGTGGACCGGCACCATGTGCCTGACCGAGCCGCAGGCCGGCACCGATCTGGCCTTGCTGCGCACTCGCGCCGAGCCGCAGGCCGATGGCAGCTATCGGGTCAGCGGCAGCAAGATCTTCATCAGCGGCGGCGAGCAGGATCTGTCGGAAAACATCGTCCATCTGGTACTGGCGCGTTTGCCGGACGCTCCAGCGGGGGTGAAGGGCATCAGCCTGTTGCTGGTGCCGAAGTTCATCGCCGCAGCCGATGGCACCCCCGGCGAACGCAACACCCTGTCGTGCGGCGCCATCGAGCACAAGATGGGCATCAAGGGCGCTTCCACCTGCGTGATGAACTTCGACGGCGCCACCGGTTGGTTGGTGGGCGAGGCTAGCCAGGGCCTGGCCTGCATGTTCACCATGATGAACGACGCGCGCTTTCAGGTCGGGTTGCAGGGCCTGGGGATCGGCGAGGCGGCGTTCCAGGGGGCGCTGCGGTATGCCCGCGAGCGTCTGCAATCACGTGGCCTGGCGGGTGTGCAGGCGCCGGACAAGGCGGCCGACCCGATCATTGTTCATCCCGACGTACGGCGCATGCTGCTGACTCAGAAGACCCTGGTCGAAGGCAGCCGCATGCTCGCTGCCTACACCGCGCGCCAACTCGACCTTGAACATGGCGCCGACGCGGCCGAGGCGCGCCAGGCAGCCGGCAAGCGCGCGGCGCTGCTGATTCCCATCGTCAAGGCGTTCTTCACCGACATGGGCCAGGAGGTCGCCAGCCAGGGCGTGCAGGTCTATGGCGGGCACGGTTTCATCCGCGAGTGGGGCATGGAGCAACTGATGCGCGACAGCCGCATCACCCAGCTCTACGAAGGCACCAATGGCATCCAGGCGCTGGACTATATCCGGCGCAAACTGCTGGGCGACGGCGGTGCCGAGTTGTCTGCCCTGCAGGCCGAGTTCAGCGCGCTGTGCGATACCCAGGCCAAGCGCCCGGCCCTGACGCACATGGCGGCCGTGGTGCAGGCGCGTCTCGGCGAATGGCGTGAGCTGAGCAGCGCCGTGATCGCTGCCTGCCAGCGCGACCCGCAGGAGATCGGCGCCACCTCGGTGGATTTTCTCCAGTACTCGGCGTATCTGCTGCTGGCCGGTTTCTGGCTGCAGGCGGCGGCGCGAGCGCAGGACGAACTGGAGGCGGGCAACGCTGAGGCGGCGTTCTACCAGGCCAAGCTGCACAGCGCCGAGTTCTACCTGCGCCGCATACTGCCGCGTGCCAGCGCGCACCGTGAAGCGCTGCTGGGCGGCGCGCAGTGCCTGATGGCCATGGACGAGGAGAGCTTTGCGTTCTAACACACTCTCCATCAACCCTCTCCCGTAAGCGGGAGAGGGGAGCGATGGCGCCGACTCAGGTCTGGCGCCTATCGCACGGGACAGGGCCGATCCCGGATCGCATCCGGGCTACAACAAGAGGAGCACTGCATGCATCCCTTCAGTTTCGCCACCACCGCGCAGATTCTCTGCGAATCCGCCGCCAGTCTGCGCTTGGCCGAACTCTGCCGCGAACGCGGCGCCCGCCGCGTGCTGGTCGTCACCGACCCCGGCATCACCCGCCTGGGGCTCTTGCAGCCGCTGCTGCCGGGTTTCGTCAATGCCGGGATGACGGTGCAGGTGTTCGATCAGGTGCTGGCCGACCCTCCCGAGGCGGTGGTGTTGGCCGCCGTGGCCCAGGCCCGTGAGCTGCAGGCCGAACTGGTGGTCGGCTTCGGCGGTGGCAGCTCGATGGATGTGGCCAAGCTGGTGGCGCTGCTGGCTCATCCCGACTGCGCCCAGGCCCTGAGTGACATCTACGGCGTGGGTAATGCCCGTGGTCGACGCCTGCCACTGATCCAGGTGCCGACCACCGCCGGCACCGGCTCCGAGGTCACGCCGATTGCCATCGTCACCACGGGCGAAACCACCAAGATGGGCGTGGTCTCGCCGCTGCTGCTGCCGGATCTGGCCCTGCTCGATGCCGATCTGACCCTCGGTCTGCCGGCCTCGGTCACTGCCGCCACCGGTATCGATGCCATGGTGCATGCCATCGAGGCCTACACCAGCGCGCTGAAGAAGAACCCGCTTTCCGACCTGCTGGCACGCGAGGCCCTGCGCCTGCTGGCGGCCAACCTCGATGAGGTGGTGCACAACGGCAGTAATCGCGAGGCGCGGCAGGCCATGCTGCTCGGCGCCTGCCTGGCCGGCCAGGCATTCGCCAACGCTCCGGTGGCAGCCGTGCATGCGCTGGCTTACCCCCTGGGCGGGCACTTCCATATCCCCCATGGGCTGTCCAATGCGTTGGTGCTGCCGCAGGTGCTGGCCTTCAACGCTCCGGTGGCTGCACCGCTGTATGCCGAGCTGGCGCCGCTGGTGCTGGGTGAGCGTTTAGCGGCAGGCAGTGCGATGGCTCAGGCCGAGCAACTGATCGAGGCGTTGGCCGCGTTCAGCCAACGCAGCGGCCTGCCGACGCGGCTGCGTGATGCTGGCGTGGGCGAGGCGATGTTGCCCACGCTGGCAGCGGACGCCATGCTGCAGCAGCGCCTGCTGGTGAACAATCCGCGTGAGATGAATGAGCAGCAGGCGCTGGCCATTTACCAGGCCGCCTACTGATTCAGGTTGCGGCTAAATCCCCCTCCCACAGACGCTCGCAATCTTGTAGGAGGGGCTTTAGCCACGATGACAATTGAGGACCAGCGATGAGCCAACCCCAGCATCTGCGTGGCGATTACCGCCACTTCCAGTCGATCAGTACGCGCTGGCACGACAACGATATCTATGGCCACGTCAACAACGT
Organism: Pseudomonas spartinae; assembly: GCF_965197125.1. NCBI lineage: Bacteria > Pseudomonadati > Pseudomonadota > Gammaproteobacteria > Pseudomonadales > Pseudomonadaceae > Pseudomonas > Pseudomonas spartinae. Next base: position 65,950 of record NZ_CBDAMB010000002.1, on the reverse strand, counting down.
GACCTACTACAGCTACTTCGACAGCGCGGTGAATGCCTACCTGATCGCCGAGGGTGGCCTGGATATCCACGACGGTGCGGTGGTCGGCTTCGTGGTCAGCTCGGCTTGCGATTACTTCGCCTCCATCGCCTTTCCCGATGCCATCGAAGTGGGGCTGAGGGTCGGCAAGCTGGGCAACAGTTCGGTGCAGTACGAGTTGGCAGTCTTCAAGGCGGGTGAAGAGCAGGCGTGCGCCGCCGGGCGTTTCGTGCATGTCTTCGTTGACCGGGCGAGCAATCGTCCAGTGGCCATTCCAGCGTCGCTACGTGCGGCGCTGGCGGCATTGCTGGTGGAGTGAAAACACGGCGTACGGCGCAGCCTCTGCGGTGTTGCATACCGCTTGAGGGCGCTCACTGCTAGGCTGTGGGCAGTCATTCGCCAGGGAGTGCCCATGTCCGCTCTTGAGCGTGAGCAGGCGCAGCAACGCGCTGCTCGCATCGCTGCTTTTCGCGAGGAACTGGCCGAGCTGCGCCAGGAGCAGGTGTTGCAGCTGAGCGAGGCGCAGGAGCAGGCCGTCGCCAGCCACCATCGCCAGTTGCTGACGCACTTTCGCCAGACGCTGGATATCGACGCCGATGCCCGTGCTCGCCAGCTGTCGCTGGGGATGCGCCTGGCTTCGTTGTTCGGCGCACTGGCGCTGGCGGCCGCACTGTTCTTCCTGTTCTATCAGTTCTGGGGCCTGTTCGACGTCATCGCGCAGGTCGCCATCCTCCTCGGCAGCACCCTGGGTAGCCTGCTGGCGTGCTTCTGGTTGCAGGCGCGTGACGCCTCGGGCTACTACGCCAAGCTGGCCGCTGTGCTGGCGTTCGTCTGCTTCGTGCTCAATCTGTCGATGCTCGGGCAGATCTTCAACATCACCCCATCGGACAAGGCGCTGTTGCCCTGGTGCGCGCTGGCGCTGCTGCTGGCCTACCAGTGCCGCCAGCGCCTGCTGCTGGTGGTGGCGCTGCTGTGCTTCGGTCTGTTCGTGGCGGCCCGCCTGGGCGACTGGGTGGGCTGGCACTGGTGGTCGCTGGGCGAACGGCCGGAGCTGTTCATGCCGCTGGTGGCGCTGCTGTTCGTGCCGCAGTGGTGGGATCAGCGGCGCTATACGGGCTTTGCCGCCTGCTATCGGGTGCTCGCGCTGCTCTACCTGCTCGGCCCGGTGCTGGTGCTGTCCTACTGGGGTGGCGGCAGCTACCTCAAGTGGTCGACGGGGTCGATCGAGGCCTTATACCAGGTGCTCGGTTTCGTCCTGGCTGGCGCAACGATCTGGCTGGGCGTTCGCCGTGGCTGGGGCGAGGTGGTCAATACCGGGCTGGTCTTCGCCTTGATCATGCTGTTCGCCAAGCTGTTCGACTGGTGGTGGCAACTGCTGCCGCGCTACCTGTTCTTCCTCCTGCTCGGTCTGATCGCAGTACTGCTGCTGATGGTGTTGCAGCGCTGGCGGCGCAGTGCGACGGGAGGTGGGCAATGAAGCGGGCCGTGTGGCTTGGTTTCGGCGTGGTGCTGCTGAGCAATGCGCTCGCCCTTGGCGGCGTCTGGTACAACCGCAGTGGCGAGCCTGAAGCGCGGTTGCTGCTCAGCGAACGCGAATTACAGCGCGTGCCGGGTGGCTGGCTGCGTGAAGAGGGCGACGGCGTAATGCGCCTGCAACTGAGCTGGCAGCGTCCTGGTGAGGGGGGGCGATTGCCCTGGCTGGACGAGGCCAAGCTGCACGAGCTGGGTTTCGACGCGGGCGCCGGGCAAGCCCAGAGCCGTCAGCCGGCACGCGAGGTCTGGTTGGTTCTGGAGCTGGATGGGGCGCTCTACCGACGTCAGGTCGAGCAGGCCCGAGAGGCATTGCTCGCCGCTGAAGCGGAGCTGCAGGCCAGCCCCGGGAGCGAGACGTTGCGCCAGGCGCGCGATGAACGCCAGCAGCGCCTGCAGTTTGTCGAGCAGCAGGCCAGCCGCCTGATGCTGGTGGATGCGGGAGTCGATGCCCTGTCACTGCGCCAGCGTTGGCCGGATCGGCAACGCCAGGTGCTGATGGCCGGGCGTATCGAGCCTTATCGCAACGGCACGGAGGCCGGTTATGGCGCGACCATTCGCCTGGAGAATGACCGCCTGAGCGTTCCCTACGCCTATCGTGAGCTGGCGCGTGGCTGGGCACGCAGCTATCAGCGGACAGGGTTCAAGGCGCAGGTCGACGTGGCCTTCGGCCGTCGTCATGAACCCTGGGTGCTCGGCATCCGTCAGTGACGGCGCCAGTGCTTGTGATGTTTCTTGTGCTTCTTGCCGTGGTGCTGACGATGCTTGCCACGACGATCATCGTCGTAGCTGGCATTGCCCATGTAGTTACCCAGTGCGCCACCGGCGCCGCCGCCCACTGCGGCGCCAACCAGGCCGCCCGTGTTGCCGCCGACCTGCTGGCCGACGACGTTGCCGCCGGCTGCACCCAGCGCACCGCCGATGGCGGCTTCGGTACGGCTGCGACGATCAGCGCCCACCATGCTGCCTGCAGCGCCGCCGAGGCCGGCGCCGACCGCGGCACCGGTGTTGCCACCGACCTGCTGGCCAACCATCGCACCCACCGCGCCACCCAGGGCGCCGCCCAAACCTGCTTCGGTGCTGCCGGCAAAGGCGACACCGCCGCTGCTCAGGCCAAAGGAGAGGAAGAGAAATTGTAGGGACTTCATAGGCTTCTCGATCACGGGAGCCGCTTTGCGGCGGGAGTTGCTCCATTGACCCAAGCGGTGCACCCGTGGTTCCCCGTTGCCCGGCCGCCCGTCGGATGGCCTTGGGCAACGCTCACAGCAACGGTTCGCGTCCCCATTGCTCCAGCGCCTGGGCCAGCGGCAGCACCTCGCCGGGGCGGCTCAGGGCATAGCCGGGCAACTGGCTGATGCGCGCCTGGAACTCCGGGTTCTGCAGCACTCGAAGGAGAGCGGCCATGGCCGGCAGTTCGAGGCTGTCCTCGCGGCACAGCAGGCAGTAGTGCTCGCGTGCCATGGGGATGAAGTCCAGACCGAACTGACGCGCTGCAGCCTCGACGCCGAAGCCGACATCGGCCATGCCGCTGGCGACGTAGGCGGCCACTGCCGCGTGGGTGAACTCCTCGTTGTGGAAATCCCTGATGTTCGTGCTGTCCAGGCCATCGCGTTGCAGCAGGTCCTGCAGCAGCAGGCGTGTGCCCGAACCCAGTTCGCGATTGACGAAGCGCAGTCTGCCGCTGGCCAGGTCCTTCAGGCCTTGCACGCCGAGCGGGTTGCCCGGGGCGAGCATCAGGCCCTGGGTGCGGACGACGAAGGTGATCACCCGCTGCGCGGGGCGCAGCCAGGGCTGGATGCGGCTCATGCTCAGCGCGCCGAGTGGCCCGGCCGGTACGTGCAGGCCGGCCACCTCGCAGTCATGGCGCTGCAGGGCGATCATTGCCTCGTTGCCACTGCGAAACTGCACCTCCCACTGCCAGCTGGGGTCGCTCTCCAGCCACTCGCGCAGCGCTGCCACGGCGAAACCGTGGCTGGCATGGATGCGCAGGCCCGGATTGCTGGCCTGCAGCACCCGGTTCAGTTCCAGTTCCAGTTCGCTGGCCAGGTTGTCCAGCTGGGGCGACAGTCGCGCGCGAATGCGCTGGTCGGCCCACAGCAGTTTTTCCCCCAGTGGCGCCAGGCGCGCGCCCTTGCCGCGCTCCAGGTCGATCAGCGGGCTGCCGAAGAACGCCTGCCACTTGCCCAGGAGGTTCCAGGCATGGCGGTAGGAGTAGCCGACGCGAGCGGCGGCCTCGGTCAGCTTGCCGGTGTCGTGCACGGCCTGCAGCAACTCCAGTCCCTGCGGGTCGAGGCTGCTGCCGTCGCGTTGATGAAAGCGCCAACGCGGCTGAATATCGATACGGATCATATGTTCAAGGCTTCATATTTGTTCGGCCGATTACCCATGCTAATTTGCAGCACATGGGCGCTTTGCGGCCAAGTATAAGAACTTTATTTCATATGTGGCGAGCCTTGCGGCTCCGCCTGGGATAAGCGCCCATTAGCCGTGAGTGTGGCGCTTGTCTCCTGACCGTACCGGTATAGCCGCCGGCTGGAGCATCGAACATGGCCCTTCTTCCCCAGCGCTTCGCCCCTGAGCAGTGCGAGGCCGTCGCCCGCGAGGTGCTTGCCGCCCACCGCGGTCAGGCCGGCGCCCTGCTACCCATCCTCCACGATATCCAGGACCGTCTCGGCGCCGTACCGCCCGAGCTGTTGCCGCTGATCGCCGAGGACCTCTGCCTGTCGCGTGCCGAAGTGCACGGGGTGGTGAGCTTCTATCATGACTTCCGTGCCACCCCGCCCGGTCGCCAGGTGCTCAAGCTGTGTCAGGCCGAGGCCTGCCAGTCGATGGGCGTCAAGGCGCTGACCGCTGAACTCGAGACCAAGCTCGGCCTGCCGCTGGGCGAGACCCGCGAGGACGGTAGTCTAAGCTTCGAGGCGGTGTACTGCCTGGGCAACTGCGCCTGTGCACCGAGCGTGATGCTAAATGGCGAGCTGCACGGTCGTGTCGACGCCGAGGAAGTGCTGGCGCTGCTGGCGGAACAGGAGGCCCAAGCATGAGCGAGTCCATTACCGTTTACGTCCCGCGTGATGCTACCGCGCTCAGTCTGGGCGCCGACAAGGTGGCCCGCGCCATCGTCGCCGAGGCCGCGGCGCGCAACGTCGAGGTGAAGCTGGTACGCAACGGCTCGCGTGGGCTGTTCTGGCTCGAGCCGCTGGTCGAAGTGGCCACGCCGGCTGGCCGTGTCGCCTATGGTCCGGTCAAGGCGCGTGACGTGGCCGGTCTGTTCGATGCCGGTTTCCTCGAAGGCAAGGCGCATGCGCTGGGCCACGGCCTGACCGAGGAAATCGATTACCTCAAACGCCAGGAGCGTCTGACCTTCGCCCGCGCCGGTATTACCGACCCGCTGTCGCTGGAGGATTACATCGCTCATGACGGCTATCGCGGCCTCAAGCGCGCCCTCGGCATGACGCCCGAGGCGATCGTCGCCGAGGTCACCGAGTCCGGCCTGCGTGGCCGTGGCGGTGCCGCGTTCCCCACCGGCATCAAGTGGCGCACCGTACTCAACTGCCAGGCCGAGCAGAAATACATCGTCTGCAACGCCGATGAAGGCGACTCGGGCACCTTCTCCGACCGCATGGTGATGGAGGACGATCCCTACGTACTGATCGAGGGCATGACCATCGCCGGTCTCGCCGTCGGTGCCAACAAAGGCTACATCTACCTGCGTTCGGAGTACCCGCACGCCGAGGCGGTACTGCTCGAGACCATCGCCCGTGCCACAGCGGCCGGTTACCTCGGCGACGACGTGCTCGGCAGTGGCAAGGCCTTCCATCTGGAGCTGCGCCGTGGCGCTGGCGCCTACATCTGCGGTGAGGAAACCGCGTTGCTCGAGAGCGTCGAGGGCAAGCGCGGCACCGTGCGGCCGAAGCCGCCGCTACCGGCCATCGAGGGTCTGTTCGGCCAGCCGACGGTCATCAACAACGTGATCTCGCTGGCGTCGGTGCCGGTCATCCTCGACAAGGGCGGCGCCTACTACAAGGATTACGGCATGGGTCGCTCGCTCGGCACATTGCCTATCCAGCTGACCGGCAACATCGCCCGTGGTGGCCTGATCGAGAAGGCCTTCGGCATCACCCTGCGTGAGCTGCTCTACGAATACGGCGGCGGCTCGGCCAGTGGCCGACCGATTCGCGCGGTGCAGGTCGGCGGCCCCCTCGGCGCCTACCTGCCCGAATCGCAGTTCGACACCCCGCTCGATTACGAGTCATTCGCTGCCCTCGGCGCGGTGCTCGGTCACGGCGGCATCGTGGTGTTCGACGACACCGTCGACATGGCCGACATGGCGCGCTACGCCATGGAGTTCTGCGCGGTGGAGTCGTGCGGCAAGTGCACGCCCTGCCGGATCGGCTCGACCCGCGGCGAGGAACTGCTGTCGCAGATCATCGTGGCTCGCTCCGAAGGCCCGCAGCCGGGGCGTATCGAACTGCTCAAGAGTCTCTGCGATACCATGCTCGGCGCCTCGCTCTGCGCCCTTGGCGGCATGACCCCGTACCCGGTGATGAGCGCCATCAACCACTTTCCCGAGGACTTCGGGGTGTCGCAAGACGCCGCCGAAGCCCGCTGACCCGGAGGCGTCCCCATGGCCCTGTATCGTGAACTCGACTATGGCACCCCTGCTCGCAGCGGTGCCCCGGTAACCCTGGAAATCGACGGCACCGCCATCACCGTGCCGGCCGGCACCTCGCTGATGCGCGCGGCCCAGGAGGCCGGCATCGCCGTGCCCAAACTCTGTGCCAGCGATAGCCTGGAGCCGTTTGGCTCGTGCCGCCTGTGTACGGTGGAAATCGAAGGTCGCCGTGGCTTCCCGGCATCCTGCACCACCCCGGTCGAGCCGGGCATGGTGGTGCGCACGCAGAGCCCAAAATTGGCCGAACTGCGCCGCGGCACCATGGAGCTGTATATCTCCGATCACCCGCTGGACTGCCTGACCTGCTCGGCCAACGGCAACTGCGAACTGCAGGACATGGCAGGCGTGGTCGGTCTGCGTGAAGTGCGCTACGACCCGGTGAAGACTCATCTGGCCGAGACCAAGGATGAGTCCAACCCCTATTTCAGCTACGACCCGTCCAAGTGCATCGTCTGCAACCGCTGCGTGCGCGCCTGTGAAGAAGTGCAGGGTACCTTCGCCCTGACCATCGACGGCCGTGGCTTCGATTCGCGCGTGGCCGCTGGCCAGGCCGAGGACTTCCTCGACTCCGAGTGCGTGTCCTGCGGCGCCTGCGTCAATGCCTGCCCGACTGCCACGCTGATGGAAAAGTCGGTGATCGAAATGGGTCAGGCCGAGCGTAGCGTCACCACCACCTGCGCCTACTGCGGCGTAGGTTGCTCGTTCAATGCCGAGGTCAAGGGCAACACCGTGGTGCGCATGGTGCCGAACAAGAACGGCCACGCCAACCACGGTCACGCCTGCGTCAAGGGCCGCTTCGCCTGGGGCTACGCGACCCACCCAGACCGCATCAAGACGCCGATGATCCGCGACAGCATCCATGAGCCATGGCGCCCGGTCAGCTGGGACGAGGCCATCGGTTACGCCGCCAAACGCTTCAAGGATATTCAGGCGCAGTACGGCCGCAATGCCGTCGGCGGTCTGACCTCCTCGCGCTGCACCAACGAAGAAACCTACCTGGTGCAGAAACTGGTGCGCGCGGCCTTCGGCAACAACAACGTCGACACCTGCGCTCGCGTCTGCCACTCGCCGACCGGCTATGGCCTGAAGGTGACCCTCGGCGAGTCCGCCGGTACCCAGGACTTCGATTCGGTGCTGTCCGCCGACGTGGTGCTGGTGATCGGTGCCAACCCCACCGACGGCCACCCGGTGTTCGGCTCGCAGCTCAAGCGCCGCCTGCGCGAGGGCGCCAAGCTGATCGTCGCCGACCCGCGTGGTATCGACCTGGTGCGCAGCCCGCACATCAAGGCCGAGCACCATCTGCAACTGCGTCCGGGCAGCAACGTGGCCCTGCTCAACAGCCTTGGTCACGTGGTCGCCACTGAAGGACTGATCAACGAAGCGTTCGTCGCCGAGCGCTGCGAGAGCGAAGGCTTCGAGCAGTGGCGTGCCTTCGTCAGCGAAGAACGCAACAGCCCCGAGGCGATGGAAGCGCTGACTGGCGTACCGGCTGCCTCGGTGCGCGCCGCCGCCCGTCTGTACGCCACCGGTGGCAACGCCGCGATCTACTACGGCCTGGGTGTCACCGAGCACAGCCAGGGTTCGTCCACCGTGATCGCGATTGCCAACCTGGCCATGGCCACCGGCAACATCGGTCGTCCGGGCGTCGGGGTCAACCCGCTGCGTGGGCAGAACAACGTGCAGGGTTCCTGCGACATGGGCTCCTTCCCCCATGAGCTGCCGGGTTACCGCCACGTCTCCGACCCGGTGGCGCGTCCGCAGTTCGAGGCTGCCTGGGGCGTCAAGCTGCTCGACGAGCCGGGCTTGCGTATTCCCAACATGTTGGCTGCCGCGCATGCCGGCACCTTCAAGGGCATGTACATCCAGGGCGAGGATCCGGCACAGTCCGACCCCGATACCCAGCACGTCACCGATGCGCTCAAGGCCATGGAGTGCGTGGTGATTCAGGATCTGTTCCTCAACGAAACCGCCAAGTACGCCCATGTGTTCCTGCCTGGCGCCTCCTTCCTGGAGAAGAACGGCACCTTCACCAACGCCGAGCGTCGTATCTCGCCGGTGCGCAAGGTGATGCCGGCGCTGGCTGGCAAGGAAGACTGGGAAGTGACCATGGCGCTGTCCAACGCCCTCGGTTACCCGATGAGCTATGGTCATCCGTCGGAGATCATGGACGAGATCGCCGCTCTGACGCCGACCTTCACTGGCGTCAGCTACGAAAAGATCGAGCGTCTGGGCAGCATCCAGTGGCCGTGCAACGACGAGGCGCCGGACGGTACCCCGATCATGCACGAAGACGCCTTCGTTCGTGGCAAGGGCCGTTTCGTGGTCACCGAGTTCATCCCGACCGAGGAGCGCACCTCGCGCAAGCGTCCGCTGGTACTGACTACCGGGCGTATCCTCTCGCAGTACAACGTCGGCGCGCAGACCCGGCGTACCGCCAACAAGGCCTGGCATGCCGAGGACATTCTCGAGCTGCACCCGGTTGACGCCGAGGACCGTGGCATCAAGGACGGCGACTGGGTCGGCATCAACAGCCGTGCCGGCGAGACGGTGATGCGCGCCAAGGTTACCGAGCGCATGCAGCCGGGGGTGGTGTACACCACCTTCCACCATCCGGAGTCCGGCGCCAACGTGATCACCACCGACAACTCCGACTGGGCCACCAACTGCCCGGAGTACAAGGTCACGGCGGTGCAGGTGCGCAAGGTCGAGACGCCGTCCGACTGGCAGCAGGAGTTCGATGCCTTCACCCGCGAGCAGGTCAACCTGCTGCCGGTGGTGCAGCTATGATGAGGCTCGCGCCGGCATCGGAACCCAGGGTGCGCCTTGCGCACCACTGCCACGCTCGCCTGTCACTGGCGGCTTTTCGGTCAACCAGCGGAGCAAAGCCATGGGCATGAACGCCACGCAACTGATCAAGATGGCTAACCAGATCGGCGCCTTCTTCGCTTCCCAGCCCAACCAGGAGCAGGCGCGTACGGAGTACGCCCAGCACCTCAAGCGGCAGTGGGATCCGCAGATGCGCACGGCGCTTTACGCTCACCTGGACGCCAGCGGTGGCGAAGGGCTGAGCGAGTTCGTGCTGCAGGTGTTGCGTGATCTGCGCGGGCAGATCGCGCCGCAGGCCGCTGCTGTCTGAGTGCGGCAATCTGGCTGCTGCGCAGGGTGCCGCCAGGCACCCTGCGATCATCGCGAGGAATCCGCATCACATGACCCATCGTCACACCCGTCCACTTGCCGATGAATACGCCGCCAGCCCAGCGCCGGACGGCTATGCCTATGTCGAGCTGGACGAAACCGCGAGCGCGGGGCATGCGGTGCTGGCCGAGGAATGCGCGCTGGCCATTGCCTACAACGGCATCAGCCATGCGGTGATGATGGTTTCGCCCAGTGCGCTGGAGGATTTCGTCGTCGGTTTCAGCCTGACCTCTGCAGTGGTCGGGGCGGCCGAGGACATTTACGACATCCAGCTGAGGCGCGCGGGCGAGGCGTTCAGCGCCGAGGTGCAGATCGCCAGTCGAGCCTTCTGGGCGCTCAAGCAGCAGCGACGCAATCTGGCCGGTACCAGTGGCTGCGGGCTGTGCGGCGTGGAAGCGCTGGAGCAGGCGCTTCCACAACTCGATACCCTGAGTGTGAACCCGCTGCCACCGGCTTTGCACCTGGACAATCTGCGCACGCGCATCGGCGAGGTGCAGAAGCTGGCGCGTCATAGCGGCGCCCTGCATGCCGCTCTGTTCGTCGATGAGCATGGCGAGATCATTCTGTGTCGCGAAGACATTGGCCGGCACAACGCGCTGGACAAGCTGATCGGTGCGCTGCGCCGCGAAGGCCGTGACGCACGCCGCGGTTTCGCCGTGGTCACCAGTCGCTGCAGTCTGGAGCTGATCCACAAGGCGGTGCGCGCCGGTTTCGCCAGCCTGGTGAGCCTGTCCGCGCCGACTGACCTGTGCGTGCGCTGGGCGCGTCGGCACCGTCTCAATCTCATCCACCTGCCGCACCACAGCCCGCCGCGCGTATACAGCCCCGCGCCGGCCTGAGGCTGGCGTTGTCGTCGTCCCCCCATGGTCTAGACTTGCATTCCGGTCATCCACACGGAACGAGAGGCATCACCATGGGAATGTTCGCTTTTGTCAAAGAAGCTGGGGTCAAGCTGTGGGAATCGCTGGTCGGCCAGGAGGCGCAGGCTGCCGAATCGCTCAAGGAACATGTGGCCAATGTTGGCCTGGGCAACCCGAACATCCAGATCAGCGTTGACGGCGATAAAGTGATCGCCGCGGGTGAGGTGGCCAGTCAGGAAGAGAAGGAGAAAGTGCTTCTGGCCCTGGGCAACGTCGCGGGTGTCGCCGAGGTGGAGGATCGCATCACTGTCGTCACGGCTGCGCCCGAGGCGCGCTTCGTCACGGTGAAGAAGGGCGATACCCTCAGCGCCATCGCCAAGGCCGAGTACGGTAATGCCAACGCCTACATGAAGATATTCGAGGCGAACAAACCGATGCTCAGCCACCCGGACAAGATCTATCCCGGTCAGGTGTTGCGTATTCCCGGGTGACCGAGCATTGGCGGGAGGCTCTTTCGGCTGCGACATTCTGCAGTTCATGCAACTGCGAGGGTCGTAGCCAGGGCCTCCCGCATTGCATGCGGGTTAGCCGATATCGCGCAACAACGCCCGGTAGTCCTCCACCGCGGCGAACTCCTCGGTGTCTTTCGGCCCGGCCTGGCTGTCGGGCTGGCGCACGGCAAGCAGGTGGGCGACACCGAACTGACCGGCGCTGCGCAGGATCGGCAGGCTGTCGTCGATGAACAGGCTGCGCGTCGGGTCGAAGCCGACGTCCTGGTGCAGGGCGAACCAGAACTGCTGGTCTTCCTTGGGAAAGCCATAGTCGTGGGAGCTGATCAGGCGCTCGAACCAGGGCGCCAACTCTACGCGCTCCATCTTCAGCGACAGTGAATCGCGGTGCGCGTTGGTGATCAGTACCACGCGTTTGCCGGCCTCGCGCAGGGCGCGCAGAAATGCTTCGGCATCTTCGCGCAGGGCGATCAGGTGGGCCACCTCGCGCTTGAGATCGCGGATCGAGAGTTGCAGCTCGCGACTCCAGAAGTCCGTGCAGTACCAGTTCAGCGTGCCGGCGTGCTGGCGAAACAGCGGCAGCAGCTCGGCTTCGGCCAGTGCCAGGCTGATGCCATGGTGCTCGGCGTAGCGCTGCGGCAGGTGCTTGAGCCAGAAGTGATTGTCGAAGTGCAAGTCGAGCAGTGTGCCATCCATATCCAGCAGGACGGTGTCGATCTGATGCCAGGGAAGTGAAGGCATGGGTGCGCCTGGTGATGAAAGTCGTGAATCTGCCGGCGTGCGTCGCGAACGCGCAATCTGCGCCGGGGATAATCGCAAAAGCCGCGGTATGATAACCCGCCAGGTCACGCCAAGGAGTCGCCCCATGCGTCAGAAGCCCACGGTACTCGCCCGTGAAATAGTCGCCAGCAGCCGTCTGTTTCGTGTCGAAGAAGTGCAGTTGCGCTTTTCCAACGGCACGGAGCGCACCTATGAGCGACTGGTCGGCAAGGGTGTCGGTTATGGTGCGGTGATGGTGGTGGCGATGCTCGATGCCGAGCACGCTGTGCTGATCGAGGAATACTGTGGCGGCACCGACGACTATCAGTTGTCGCTCCCCAAGGGCTTGATCGAGCCGGGGGAAGACGTGCTGGTGGCCGCCAATCGCGAGCTCAAGGAAGAGGCGGGCTTTGGCGCGCATGAGCTGGAGTACATCACCGAACTGAGCCTGTCGCCCGGCTACATGAGCCAGAAGATTCAGGTGGTGCTGGCGCGCAATCTATACGAGGAGCGCCTGCCTGGTGACGAGCCGGAGCCGATGCGGGTCGACCGTATCAACCTGCGTGAGTTGTCCAGCCTGGCCCAGCACGCCCAGTTCAGCGAGGGCCGCGCCCTGGCTGCGTTGTACCTGGTGCGCGACCTGTTGAGCCAGCGCGGGGAGTTCGTGCAGTGAGTCATCCCTATATTCCCCAGGTGATCGAACTGGTGCGTGCCGCCGGCGCGGCGATCCTGCCGTACTGGTGCAGCGACGTGGCGGTGACGGAGAAGGCCGATGCCTCGCCAGTCACCGCCGCCGACCTGGCTGCGCACCATATCCTGCTCGATGGCCTGCAGGCGCTGGCGCCGGAGATTCCGGTACTGTCGGAAGAAGCAGCGGATATTCCCTTGAGCGAGCGCTCGGCCTGGACGCGCTGGTGGCTGGTCGATCCGCTCGATGGCACCAAGGAATTCATCGCCGGCTCGGAGGAGTTCACCGTCAACGTCGCCCTGGTCGAGCGTGGTCGCGTGGTTTTCGGTGTAGTCGGGATTCCCGCCAATGGGCGCTGCTATTACGGTGGCGCCGGCTTGGGGGCCTGGTGCAGCGACGCGCCTGGCGAAGAGCAGCCGATCAGCGTGCGTCTGGCACCCGCGCAGGGCTTTACCCTGGTGGCCAGCAAGCGCCATTCGAGCCCGGCACAGGAAACCCTGCTCGCCGGTCTGGCCGAACGTTTCGGCGAGCCGGCGCTGGCCAATATCGGTAGCTCTCTGAAGTTCTGCCTGCTGGCCGAAGGTAATGCCGACTGCTACCCACGCCTGGCGCCTACCTCGCAGTGGGACACCGCCGCCGCGCAGGGTGTGCTTGAGGGGGCGGGGGGCGAGGTGCTGGATCTATCTGGTGAGGCGCTTACCTACGAGGCACGCGAGTCCTTCCTCAACCCATCTTTCCTGGCGCTGCCGGCTGCTGCCGAGTGGCGTGGCGAGCTGATCGAGCTGGCGCGCAATCTACGATTTTGAGGCGCTTCTTGCCGGAGTAGGAGCGGCTTCAGCCGCGATCCGTCCCCAAGAGACGGCGTGCGGCAAGCTTCGCGGCTGAAGCCGCTCCTACAGCCTGTGCATCCTCAATCGAGCATATCGCTGTAGCGCGCGTCCTTCTTGAACACCAGTGGCTGGTCGAAGCCCGGCACCTTCACTTCTTCGGTGGTGATGGAGATCGCCTGGTCGTCGATCATGTCGTTACCGAAGTTGTAGATGATGTCCAGCTTGCCCTGCAGCGCCTGCTGGTCGTAGGCGGCGGCTGCGGCGCGGGTGCCCTCGCGGCGTGCCAGGTAGGCGTCGAACGCGGCCTGGCCATGACGTTTGCGCAGCATGCGCTCGGCGACATGCGGGGCCAACACCAGGGCGCTGGCGTTGTTGCCGCCGAAGCCCTTGGAGTTGATGAAGGCCACATCCAGCGCCTGCTCGCCCATCTTGCGGTCGTCGGTGGACAGGCTCAGGTGATCCTGATGCACGTCAGCGGCGACGGCGTCGATGGTCTTCACGCCCGGCACGATGCCGTACTTGAAGGCGCCGAGGGCGGCGATCACCTGGTCACCGCTGGCGGTGGCCAGGGAGTGACCGACGAACGCCTTCACCGCCGTGACCGGCCATTGCTCGATGCCGAAGGCGGCGGCGACGCGGTCGAGAATCTCCGACTCGGTAACGCGGTTGGCCGGGGTGCTGGAACCGTGAGCGTGGACGAAGCTGCGGCTGCGTACCGCGTCCAGGCCGAGCAGTTGCACGGCGCTGGCCACGGCCTTGGCCACGGTCAGGTAGTTACCTGGGCCGGGTGCGGAAATGGACTTCTTGAAACCATCGGCGTTGATGAATACGTCCGGTACCGCGCCGTGGATGTCGGCGCCCAGCTCCAGAGCCAGCTCGTCGTCCATCAGCACCACGAATTGGCAGGCCTCGGCCAGGGTGAAGCCGCAGTTGTCACCGAATGGACGACTGGCGCGGCGGAAGTCCACCTCGCTCTTGCCTTCGATCTGGCGCAGGCCTTCCTCGGTCGCCAGTGCGCCCATGGCGCCGTAGCCCTCGATGCACTCCTGGTTGATCGGCGCTTCGCTGCTGCCGACGATGACCACGCGGGCCTTGCCCGAGGCGATCTGCTCGATGCCTTTTTGCAGGTTGTAGAGGAAGGTGGCGCAGGCGCCGGTGATGCTGCCGGTGGTGCCGACGCTGCCAAGCACGTAGGCATTGATGAAGTCGGCCGGCATGGTGTTCAGGCCCAGAGCCAGCTGCTTGGCGGTGACGCGACCGCCTTTGAGGCGTGACTGCATCATGCCGCCGAAGCCGTTTTCGTCGAGTTGGCTCATGATGCAGCTGGCGAACACGGCGATTTCGTCCGGCGCCACGTGCTGGACGATGCGCTGCCAGTCGATGCCTACCGAACGCAAGGCATCGGTGACGCCGACCACGGTCATGGACAAGCCGCGAGGGTGAAAACGCGCGTTGTACAACTCGCTCGGCTCGAAGCCGGTAGGCAGTTGGCCGGCGGACTTCACTGCCAGCGGGCGGTAGCTGTCCACCTTGAATTCGCAGCTGTCGTGCAGGGTGACGCGCACCTCATTGCCTTCGAGCTCTTCGAGCGACCAGTTGGCCGGCAGCGGCTCGGGCAGTTGCTTGCGCTGGGTGATGAAGCTGAGGCTGGTGCCATTGCTCGGAGCGACGCCGATGTTTTTCTGCCAGTGGGCTGCGTCGGGGTCCAGGTGCTGCTTCTCGATGCGGCGCACCAGGGTGCCGGCGAGGATGTCCTTGGCGTAGCGGCTCTCGATTTCGGCCAGGCTCAGCGGCTGGCCGTCCTGGTCCTGGTACTGGCCGTCGACCACGCGCACCAGTTTCATCATCTGTGCCAGCCCGGCCAGGGTTTCCTGGCGTGCCTGAGGCTCCAGCGACTCCTGCACGATGCGTCGGAAGCCGTGGTGGAAGGAGCTACGCCCGGCTGCGTTGTAACCCCCAAAACCCACGATCACAGGTAAGCGCGACATAACTCAAAAGCTCCTGAACAAGGCCAGCGCGACGCCAGGCCGGCGCCAGTGGGCGCGGGCGGGGTCAAAGGGCGGTGGCGTTTGGAAAATTTCGGCTGCCTAACCTGACGTGGATCATGACTGTCGAGTCACTCATTCGTCCAATGTCGTGGCGAGTTCCAGCTGTGTCGCGGATGAGACAGGTCGTCTTCGGATGCCAGATGCACCAGACATATCGCGTCATTCGGTGCGCTGCCTAAAGGCCTGAGAAGAGCGAGCCCGCCGCCTCAGGCTGTGTGAAATCTGCTGCACTTGGTCATGCAGCGTTAAAAACAGGCTCAGAATGCTCATTTACAGCTCGTAAACTGCGCTTCTTCGCCTATTTTTGCCTTGCCTGACCTTCGCTCGCTACGTTTTCACACGGCCTGGCCTGGCGGGCTCGTCGTGGTTCAGCTCTGGTAGCTGAGGTGTCCATTGACCAGCGTGTAGCGCACCGCGCCAGGCAGGCAGTGACCGATGAACGGGCAGTTGCTGCCCTTGGAGTACCACTGCTCACCGGCCACGGTCGAGGCTTGCGCGTCGAACAGCACGATATCGGCAGCGCTGCCGACGTTCAGCGTGCCGGCCGGCAGGCGCAGTGCGGCGGCGGGGCCGCTGGACAGGCGCGCCAGCAGCGTCGGCAGGTCCAGCAGGCCGTCCTGCACCAGGCTCAGGGCCAGCGGCAGCAGCAACTGCACGCTGCTGATGCCGGGCTCGGTGGCGGCGAAGGGGGCCAGCTTGGCATCGCGCTCGTGTGGCTGGTGGTGGCTGGCGATGGCCGAGATGACCCCGGCCTTCACTGCCTCGCGCAGGCCGTCGCGATCGCGGCGCGAACGCAGTGGTGGTTGCACGTGGTAGAGGCTGGAGAAATCGATCAGCGCCTCGTCGGTGAGGATCAGCTGGTACAGCGCGACATCGGCGGTGACCGGCAGGCCACGGGCCTGGGCGTCGGCGATCAGCTCGGCGCCGCGGGCGCTGGTGATCTGGCTGAAGTGCGCGCGCACGCCGCTCTGTTCCACCAGCAGCAGGTCGCGGGCCAGGGCCACGGTCTCGGCGGTTTCCGGGATGCCGGCCAGGCCGAGGAAGCTGGCGGTCGGGCCTTCGTGCGCCAGGCCGCCTTCGGCCAGGTCGAGGTCCAGCGAGTGGAAGATCACCTGCAGGTCGAAGGTGGCCGCATACTCCAGGGCGCGACGCAGGGTGCGACTGCTGCGGAAATTGTTCAAGCCATTGCCGAAGGCGACGCAGCCTGCGTCGCGCAGGGCCACGAGCTCTGCAAGCTGCTCGCCGGCGAGATTCTTGCTCAGCGCGCCGATGGGGAAAACCTTGGTGTGCCCGGCTTCGCGGGCGCGGTCGAGGATCAGCTCGGCCACCGCCGTGGTATCCAGCACCGGTTTGGTAAGTGGCGGACAGCACAGGCTGGTGACGCCGCCGGCCGCAGCGGCCAGGGTCTCGGTGGCGATGCTGCCCTTGCGGCTGTAGCCCGGCTCGCGCAGGGCTACCGACAGGTCGACCAGGCCGGGCGCGGCGATCAGGCCCTGGGCGTCGAGGGTCTTGTCGGCAGCGAAAGCGGACGGCGCCTGGCCGATGGCGGCCAGCTTGGTGCCATCGATATAGAGGTCTGTGGTCTGATCCAGGCCGCTGGCCGGGTCGATCACGCGGGCACCGAGGATTGCGGTACGCATCAGTTGGCCTCCTCGGCGTTGAGTTGACGTTGGGCGTTCTGCCCGCTCATGGCCATCGACAGCACGGCCATGCGGATGGCGATGCCGTAGGTGACCTGGTTGAGGATCACCGACTGCGGACCGTCGGCCACCGCCGACTCGATCTCCACGCCGCGATTGATCGGACCCGGGTGCATGACCAGGGCATCCGGCTTGGCCAGCTTCAGGCGTTGCTCGGTGAGGCCGAACAGGCGGTAGAACTCGCCTTCGCTGGGCAGCAGGCCACCCTGCATGCGTTCACGCTGCAGGCGCAGCATGATCACCACGTCGACGTCCTTGAGGCCTTCGTTGGCATCGCTGAACACGCGCACGCCGTAGCTTTCTTCCAGGCCGATGGGCAACAGGGTCTTCGGTGCGATCACGCGGATGTCCGGGCAGCCCAGGGTTTTCAGCGCCAGCATGTTCGAGCGCGCCACCCGTGAGTGCAGGATGTCGCCGACGATGGCCACCGACAGATTCTCGAAGTCGCCCTTGTGCCGGCGGATGGTGAGCATGTCGAGCATGCCCTGGGTCGGGTGCGCGTGGCGGCCGTCGCCACCGTTGATGATCGCCAGGTTCGGGCACACGTGTTCGGCGATGAAATGCGCGGCGCCGGAGTCGGCATGGCGCACGACGAAGATGTCGGCGGCCATGGCTTCGAGGTTGCGCAGGGTGTCGAACAGCGTCTCGCCCTTGCTGGTGGAACTGGTCGACACGTTGAGGCTGATGACGTCGGCCGACAGGCGCTGGGCAGCCAGTTCGAAGGTGGTGCGGGTGCGCGTGGAGTTCTCGAAGAACACGTTGCACACGGTCTTGCCGCGCAGCAGCGGGACTTTCTTCACCGCGCGCGCGCCGACTTCGAGGAAGGAGTCGGCGGTGTCGAGGATTTCGGTCAACAGCTCGCGGGGCAGGCCGTCGAGTGAGAGGAAGTGGCGCAACTGACCTTGGTCGTTCAGTTGCAGCGGGCGCTTGGCGGCGAGTGGCGTCATCGCGGGGAGTCTCAGTTGGCGAGCGTCTGGAGTTCGAGGGTCAGCGGCGTAGGGCCGGACAATTTTACCCGCTCGTTGGTCGCCAGCGACAGGGTGGCGCCGACCACATCCGGGCGGATCGGCAATTCGCGGGCGTTGAGATCGAGCAGGCTGACCAGGGTCACGCTGGCCGGGCGGCCGTAGTCGAACAGTTCGTTCAGGGCGGCGCGGATGGTGCGGCCGCTCATCAGTACGTCGTCGATCAGCACCAGGTGCTGGCCTTCGATCTCGAACGGCAGCTCGGACGGCTGCACCTGCGGGTGCAGACCGTTCTGGGTGAAGTCGTCGCGGTAGAAGGACACGTCGAGGATGCCCAGTGCGTCATCGCGCCCCAGGGCGGCAAGCAGGGCCTGAGCGACCCAGACGCCGCCGGTGCGGATGCCGATGAAGCGCGGCTCGCTGATCTGCCGTTGGTTGAGGTGCTGGGTCAGGGCGCTGGCCATGGCCGGCAGCAGGTCGTTGGGATTGGGTAGCATGGCGAAACTCCTTGGTGCGGGCCGATTCGCTCAGCCCGTGCAGTTTTCCTCTAGCCAGCCCTGCAGCAGCAGGGCTGCGGCAATGGCGTCGACGGGGCGCTCGCGGTAGCCGCCGCTCTGGCCTTCGCGCAGGCGCTGGCCCTTGGCCTCGAAGGTGGTCAGGCGTTCGTCGTGGGTGTAGGCCGGCAGGTTGAAGCGGCCATTGAGGCGGCGGGCGAATTTCTCGGCACGGGCGCTCATCTCGCTGGGCGTGCCGTCCATGTTCAGCGGCAGGCCGACCACCACGGCGTCCGGCTGCCATTCCTTGATCAATGCTTCGACGCGACTCCAGTCCGGCACGCCGTTCTGCGCCTTGAGCACGCACAGCTCGCGGGCATGGCCGGTGATGACTTGGCCGACGGCGACGCCGATCTGTTTGCTGCCGTAGTCGAAGCCCAGCAACAGGCGCAGTGGCTTGTCACTCATCAGGCGTGCCCGGCCTGGGAGGTGAGCAGGCTGAGGTTGATGCCGAGGCAGGCGGCAGCGGCATTCAGGCGTTGATCGAAGGGCAGGTCGAAGAGAATGCTGCTGTCGGCGGGGCAGGTCAGCCAGGCGTTGTCGGCCAGTTCGGCCTCCAGTTGCCCGGCGTCCCAGCCAGCGTAGCCGAGGGTGATCAGGTACTTGTCCGGGCCGCTGCCGTCGGCGATGGCGAACAGCACGTCCTGTGAAGTGGACAGGCCCAGTTCGCCCAGCTCCAGGGTGGCCTGGTACTGCGGGCCGGCCGGGTGCAGGACGAAACCACGGTCGGTCTGTACCGGGCCGCCGGAAAAGATCGGCAAGCTGTGGCACAGCGCGGCAGGCTCTTCGTCGGGACGCAGCTGTTCGAGCACGTCAGCCAGATTGAGGCCATTGGGCTTGTTGATCACCAGACCCATTGCGCCCTGCTCGTTGTGTTCGACCAGGTAGGTGACGGTCTGCGCGAAGTTCGGATCGGCCATGTGCGGCATGGCGATCAGAAAGTGGTGCTTGAGCGAGGTGGGGGCTGAGGTCTTCATGCCGGCTAGTTTCAGCTTTAAGGCGCCGGGCTTCAAGCTGTAGGGCGGTTCAGCTGCAGAGCGGGCTGGGGCGACATGCCGGTAGCCCGGATGAAATCCGTGGGGCGGTGGTGAAATTCGCGGATTTCATCCGGGCCACGGAGAGCGACCCAGGTGCCGCCGCGCGTACCTCGGGGCTAGTTGCTCGACAGTCGGTCGCCGCGTTCGAAGCGCCAGGTACGGATGATTTCCAGGCGGTCGATATCCGCCAGGTCGCCGGTGAAGGGGGCGTAGGGCGCGGCCAGGCGCACGATACGCTGGGCGGCCTGATCGAGCACGGCATGGCCCGAGGACTCCAGCACCTGCACTTCATACAGCGAGCCGTCGCGGTTGATCGACACCAGCAGACGCAGGCTGCCGTAGATGCGCTGGCGGCGGGCGTCGTCCGGGTAGTTGAGGTTGCCGATGCGCTCGACCTTCTTGCGCCACTCGTCCTTGTACCAGGCGCCTTTGTCACGCATGGTCGAGGCGGCGTTGAGGCGGTGGATCTTCGGACGCTTGGCGTACTGCTGAACTTCTTGCGCCAACTCGGCTTCCAGGCTGGCGATCTCAGCTGACAGCTGAGCGGAGTCGAACACCGGCGCAGGCTGTGTCTGCGGCACGGGCTTGCTCTCTTCACGCTTGACCGGGGTTTTCTGCTGCTGTGGTGCCCGTGTGGCGACGGCAGCCTTGGGCGCTTGCTGTTTGGTGGCAGGCGGCTGCGGGGTGGCGGGCGGCGTGACCTTGCGCACTTCGCTGTCCTGGAAGGGCGCCTGTTCGGTGGTCTTCGGGGCGGCGGCATGTTCCAGGGTGCCGCTGCCCTGCTGGTTGTCCTGAGCGAGGAAGTCCGCCTCCTTGGGCTTTTCTTCGCTCTTGAAGGTGGACAGGGTGATTTCCAGCGTCTTGCTGATTTCCGGCGGTGACTCCAGGCTGAAGCCGACGCCAAGGATCACCGCCACGTGCAGTGCGGCAGCGATAAACAGGGTGAACCCCAGGCGATCCACCGGTCGGACGGTGGCGGAGGAGCTGGTCGGTGGGGTGGCTGCTGCGTTCATCGCGTATCGGGTCTGCTTTCGAATGTCGCGCAGTCTGCCGGGTAGCAGTAGGCGCCTGCAAGTTGCAGGCGCCAGGCTGCCACTTGCGTCAAGCTTTTAGTCCGCGCTTGCTCGCGATGCAGTCCATCAGGCGCTCGCCGATGCGGGTGTCGAAGGCAGCATCGATTTCGCGGATGCAGGTCGGGCTGGTGACGTTGATTTCGGTCAGATTTTCGCCAATTACATCGAGTCCGACGAAGATCAGCCCTTTTTCACGCAGGGTGGGGCCGACTGCTGCGGCGATCTCGCGATCACGCTCGGTCAGCGGGCGGGCTTCACCGCGTCCACCTGCGGCCAGGTTGCCGCGCGTTTCCCCTGCCGCTGGAATGCGCGCCAGGCAGTACGGTACGGGTTCGCCGTCTATCATCAGAATGCGCTTGTCGCCGTCCTTGATGGCCGGCAGGTAGGCTTGCACCATGATCTGCTGCTGGCCGTGCAGGGTCAGCGCCTCGAGAATCACCGAGAGATTCGGGTCGCCGGCGCGGTGGCGAAAGATCTGCGAACCGCCCATGCCATCAAGGGGTTTGAGAATGATGTCACGGTGCTCATCGGCAAACTGGCGCACAATGTCTGCGCGCCGGCTGACCAGTGTCGGTGGCGTGTATTGGGGAAACTGGGTGGCGAAGAACTTTTCATTGCAGTCGCGCAGGCTCTGCGGCCGATTGACCACCAGTACGCCGTCGCGCTCCGCCTGCTCGAGCAGGTAGGTGGAGTAGACGAATTCGTTATCGAAGGGCGGGTCCTTGCGCATCAGGATCACGTCCAGCTCGGCGAGCGGCGTGTCCTGTTCCATGCCAAGGGTGAACCAGCGCTGCGGGTCGTTGAACACTTCCAGCGGTCGCAGGCGGGCACGAGCCTCGCCGCGAATCTGGTAGAGATCCTGCTGCTCCATATAGAACAGTGACCAGCCGCGTGCTTGAGCGGCCAGCAACATGGCCAGCGAGCTGTCCTTCTTGAAGGAAATGCTGGCAATCGGATCCATGACGATCCCGAGACGAAGGCTCATGGGGGTTAAATCTCCGCGAGATAGAGGGCAGGGGCCGGACTGGCCATGCTGAACGATGGCTGTCAGGGTGGCTTCGGCCGCGGCCTTGGTCAAGGGCTGGGGCTGCCCTGGCAGCCTTGTAGCTTGCATGTTGAGAGTGTGCTAAAAAGGCCCGACGATTGGGTCAAGACCCATCGGCGACTAGGCCTCAGGCATACTGATAACGCGAATATAACGACTCACCGAGGCGATGGTAGGGCGAACATGGAACAGCATTCCGAGGGTTTGAAAGTGATGGTGATCGACGATTCGAAAACGATTCGTCGCACCGCTGAAACTCTGCTGAAAAAAGTGGGTTGTGATGTCATCACCGCGGTCGATGGCTTCGATGCCCTGGCCAAGATTGCCGACACTCACCCCAGCATCATCTTTGTCGACATCATGATGCCGCGTCTCGATGGGTATCAGACCTGTGCCCTGATCAAGAACAACAGTGCCTTCAAATCCACCCCGGTGATCATGCTGTCCTCCAAGGATGGCCTGTTTGACAAGGCCAAGGGACGCATCGTCGGCTCCGATCAATACCTGACCAAGCCCTTCAGCAAGGAAGAGTTGCTCGGTGCGATCAAAGCCCACGTGCCGGACTTCACTCCGGTGGAACAAGCCTCCTGATGTAGCGGTCTCGCGGCCCCTACGTCTCTTCTGTATTGGGAAACACCATGGCTCGAATTCTGATTGTTGATGACTCCCCAACCGAGATGTACAAGCTGACCGCCATGCTGGAAAAGCACGGCCATCAGGTACTTAAAGCGGAAAATGGCGCCGATGGCGTGGCTCTGGCCCGTCAGGAAAAGCCGGACGCAGTCCTGATGGACATCGTCATGCCCGGTCTCAATGGTTTTCAGGCGACTCGTCAACTGACCAAGGACGCCGAAACCAGCCACATCCCGGTGATCATCGTCACCACCAAGGATCAGGAAACCGACAAGGTCTGGGGCAAGCGCCAGGGCGCCAAGGACTACCTGACCAAGCCGGTCGATGAAGACACCTTGCTGAAAACCCTCAACGCGGTACTGGCCGGCTGATGCCGTGCCGTCCGCGTATTAAATAAGAAGGCCTCGGCTGGCATGTCGGATGCGCAGACTCCTTTCCAGATACTCCTCGAGATCGACCAGCGTTGCCGAGCCCTGGCGGCCGGCCTGCCATCGCAACAAGCGGCGGTACAGACCTGGAGCGGTATCGGCTTTCGCATGGGCGAGCGATTCTTCGTCGCGCCGATGGGGGAGGTCGGCGAGGTACTGCATGAGCCGCGCTACACCCTGCTGCCGGGCGTCAAGGGCTGGGTAAAAGGGGTGGCCAACGTGCGTGGCCGCCTGCTGCCGATCATGGACCTGTGCGGGTTCTTCGGTAATGAACTGTCGCCGCTGCGCAAGCTGCGGCGAATTCTGGTGGTCGATCACCAGGAAATCTTCGCTGGCCTGACGGTCGACGAAGTTTTCGGCATGCAACATTTCCCCGTGGATGCATTTTCAGAACAACTGCCGCCTCTCGAGGCGAGCATTGCGCCGTTTATCCACGGTGTCTTTCAACGCGAACAGCCCTGGTTGGTGTTCAGCCCTCATGCGCTGACGGCCGATCCGGGCTTTCTCGATGTGTCCTATCAATAGATTTTCGGTTGGGCCGGTTCTTCCGGCTCTTTGGCGTTACATGGGAACCCTAGTGCGGTCGGTCCAGGCGGGGGCCAGATAATGAAAAAACTCAATGCAGGCAATTTGTTGGCGGGGGCACGCAGCAGTACGCTGATCGCAGCGCTGTTCGTCGTCCTTATCGTTTCCATCGTGCTGTTGTTCGCGAACTTCGCCTACATCAACACCCAGTCCAACTACGATACCGAGTACATCGGTCACTCCGGTGAGCTGCGCGTACTGTCCCAGCGTATCGCCAAGAACGCCACGGAAGCGGCGGCCGGTACGGCCGAAGCCTTCGGTCTGTTGCGCGATGCGCGTAACGACTTCCAGCAGCGCTGGGGCTACCTGACCGATGGCGACGCCAGCAGCGGCTTGCCGCCGGCGCCGGCGTCGGTGCAGGCGCAGATGGCTGCAGTACAGCAAGACTGGGACAGCCTGCGGCAGAACACCGACGCCATTCTCGCCAGTGAGCAGACCGTACTGTCGTTGCACCAGGTAGCCGCCACCCTGGCGGAGACCATCCCGCAGTTGCAGGTCGAGTACGAAGAGGTGGTCGACATCCTGCTGGAGAGCGGTGCGCCGGCGGCCCAGGTTTCCGTGGCCCAGCGCCAGTCGCTGCTGGCTGAACGTATCCTCGGTTCGGTGAACAAGGTACTGGCCGGTGACGAAGACTCGGTACAGGCTGCCGACATGTTCGGCCGTGACGCCAGTTTGTTCGGCCGTGTACTGGCCGCAATGCTCGAAGGCAACGCGGCGATGGAGATCAGCCAGGTGACCGACGATGAGGCGCTCGAGCGTCTGTCCGAGATTTCCGAGCTGTTCGAATTCGTATCTGGTTCGGTGGACGAGATTCTCGAAACCTCGCCGGAACTGTTCCAGGTGCGTGAGTCTGCGAACTCCATCTTCACCGTTTCGCAGACCCTGCTGGACAAGGCATCCGATCTGGCCGGCGGCTTCGAAGAGCTGGCTGACGGTCGCGCCATCAACACCCTGTTCGGCTATGTGCTGGGCGCCCTGGCGCTGGGTTCGATCATTCTCATCGGCCTGGTGATGGTGCGGGAAACCAACCGTCGTCTGGCCGAAACCGCCGAGAAGAACGAGCGTAACCAGGCGGCGATTCTGCGTCTGCTCGATGAAATCGCCGACCTCGCCGACGGTGACCTGACAGTGGCCGCAACGGTAACCGAAGACTTCACCGGTGCCATCGCCGACTCCATCAACTACTCCATCGACCAGCTGCGTGACCTGGTAGCCACCATTAACCTGACCGCCGTTCAGGTAGCTGGTGCAGCCCAGGAAACCCAGGCAACGGCGATGCACCTGGCCGAGGCTTCCGAGCACCAGGCGCAGGAAATTGCCGGTGCCTCCGCGGCGATCAATGAAATGGCCGTGTCGATTGACCAGGTATCGGCGAACGCCTCGGAATCCTCCGCGGTAGCGGAACGTTCCGTAGCCATCGCTAACAAGGGTAACGAAGTCGTACACAACACCATCACCGGCATGGATAACATTCGTGAGCAGATCCAGGACACCTCGAAGCGGATCAAGCGCCTCGGTGAATCGTCCCAGGAGATCGGTGACATCGTTAGCCTGATTAACGACATTGCCGACCAGACCAACATCCTCGCACTGAACGCCGCGATCCAGGCGTCCATGGCCGGTGATGCGGGCCGCGGCTTCGCCGTGGTAGCGGACGAGGTACAGCGCCTCGCAGAACGTTCCTCGGCGGCGACCAAGCAGATCGAGGCACTGGTAAAAACCATTCAGACCGACACCAACGAAGCCGTTATCTCCATGGAGCAGACGACTTCCGAAGTGGTGCGCGGTGCCCGCCTGGCGCAGGACGCCGGTGTGGCACTGGAAGAGATCGAGAAGGTATCGAAGACCCTCGCGGCCCTCATCCAGAACATCTCCAACGCCGCCCGTCAGCAGGCCTCTTCGGCCGGCCACATTTCCAACACCATGAACGTGATCCAGGAGATCACCTCGCAGACGTCCTCGGGTACCACCGCCACCGCCAAGAGCATTGGTAACCTGGCCAAGATGGCCAGTGAGATGCGCAAGTCGGTGTCCGGCTTCACCCTGCCAGACGCCTGATAAAGGAGCGCGGTGGCTGATGCTGGCCACCGCAACACAGCCATGACTCAGGGCGAAGGTATGCAGTCAGCGGGCGTTTGGGCATTGCGCCCGGTGGCCGATATGTCGCAAGCCGATTTCCAAGACTGGCAGACGCTTCTCGAGGCGCGCACCGGTGTGGTGATCAGCGAGCAGCGTCGTGCCTTTCTGCAGACCAACCTGAGTACGCGCATGCGTGAACTGGGCGTCACGGACTACGCCAGCTACTACCGTCAGGTCACCGACGGGCCGCGTGGCGCGGTGGAGTGGTCGACCCTGCTGGATCGTCTGACCGTGCAGGAAACCCGCTTCTTCCGCCACCCGCCGTCCTTCGAAGTGCTTTCGCAGTATCTGCAGGAACGCCTGGAGGCGGGCCTGGGTAAGCCCTGGGAGTTGTGGAGCGTAGGCTGTTCCAGTGGTGAAGAGCCTTATTCGCTGGCGATTCAGGCCGCCGAGACGCTGCAGGGCAGCGAGCTGCCCGAGCACTTCGCAGTGACCGGGACCGATATCAGTCAGGGCGCGTTGAGCAAGGCCCGCGAGGCCTGCTATTCGACGCGGCGCCTGGAGCAGGTGAGTGACGAGCTGCGCGAGCGCTATTTCATCGCGCAGGCCGATGAACGTTTCAAGGTGGTACCGAGTCTGGCTGCGCGAGTGTGCTGCGCCCGGCTCAATGTGCTGGAACTGGCCAAGGCGCCTATGTCCGGCATGGATGTGATTTTCTGTCAGAACTTGCTGATCTATTTCCGCCGCTGGCGTCGCCGCGACATCCTCAACCGCCTGGCCGAGAGCCTGGCGCCGGGTGGCCTGCTGGTCGTAGGCGTAGGCGAAGTAGCCGGTTGGCAGCACCCGCAACTGGTGCCGGTAGCCGATGAGCGAGTTCTGGCGTTTACCCGCAAGGGATAAGGCCAAGTTTATGAGTGGAGTGGCTATGGGTGATCGGCATGATTATGTCGCCCTGGAGTGGGTCAAAGGCGAGATCGGGGAAACCCTGAAGCAGGCGCGACAGGCCCTGGAGGCGTTCGTCGAGAACCCGCAGGACCCCACGCGCATGCGCTTCTGTCTGACCTACGTGCACCAGGTTCACGGCACCTTGCAGATGGTCGAATTCTACGGCGCAGCGTTGCTCGCCGAAGAAATGGAGCAACTGGCCAAGGCGTTGATGGAAGGTCGCGTGGCCAACCAGGGTGAAGCCCTGGAAGTGCTGATGCAGGCCATCCTGCAGTTGCCGGTGTACCTCGACCGTATCCAGACCGCTCGCCGCGACCTGCCGATGGTCGTGCTGCCGCTGCTCAACGACCTGCGCGCCGCCCGTGGCGAGAAGCTGCTGTCGGAAACCAGCCTGTTCTCCCCTGATATGTCCGTGCGCCTGCCAGCGTTGCCCGAAGGCAGCATGGCGCGCCTGCGCACCGCCGAGTTGCCGGTGTTGCTGCGCAAGCTGCGGCAGATGCTGCAGATGTCACTGGTCGGGGTGATCCGCAACCAGGATCTGGGCACCAATCTCGGTTATATGGCGCGCGTCTTCGCCCGCCTGGAAAGCCTGTGCAAGGACGCCCCGCTGGGCGGCCTGTGGCAGATCGCCTCCGGCATGGTCGAAGGTCTGGCCAATGGCAGCGTGGTCAATGGCACCTCCGTGCGTACTTTGCTGCGTCAGGTCGACAAGGAGCTCAAGCGCCTGGTCGAGCAGGGCGCCGATGGCATCAACCAGTCCGCGCCCGATGAGCTGACCAAGAACCTGCTGTTCTACGTGGCCAAGGCTCCGGCGCAGTCGCCACGCATTAGCGCGCTGAAGGAACAGTACCGTCTCGATGAAGCGCTGCCCGATAACGAAGTAGTCGACGAAGAGCGTGCTCGCCTGGCCGGCCCAGACCGCGATGCCATGCGTTCGGTGGTCGCCGCGCTGTGCGAGGAGCTGGTGCGGGTCAAGGACAGCCTCGACCTGTTCGTACGCAGCGATCGCAGTCAGCCGGGTGAGCTGGACGCTTTGCTGGCACCGCTCAAGCAGATCGCCGACACCCTGGCTGTGCTCGGTTTCGGCCAGCCGCGCAAGGTGATTCTCGATCAGATCGACGTCGTCCACAGCCTGTCACTCGGCCAGCGTGAGCCGAACGATGCAGTGCTGATGGATGTCGCCGGTGCGCTGCTCTATGTCGAAGCGACGCTGGCCGGCATGGTCGGCCCGAGCGAGGACAATCAGAATGAGCAGAGCCGTCTGCCGACCACCGATGTGGGGCAGATCCATCAGCTTGTCATTAAAGAGGCGCGCAACGGTCTGGAACAGGCCAAGGACGCGATCATCGAGTTCATCGCCTCGCAGTGGAACCACGAGCACCTGGCCCGTGTTCCCGAACTGCTGACCCAGGTCCGTGGCGGCCTGGCGATGATTCCGCTGCAGCGCGCTGCCGATCTTCTCAACGCCTGTAATCGCTACATCCAGGAGCAGCTGCTGGCGCGCAAGGCCGTGCCCAACTGGCAGAGCCTGGACACCCTGGCCGATGCCATCACCAGCGTCGAGTATTACCTCGAGCGTCTGGCCGAGGACCACGGCACGCAAGGTGATCTGATTCTCGATGTCGCCGAGGAAAGCCTGGAAAACCTCGGTTACCCGCTCACGGAAAAACCGTCGATCCTCGACCGCGTCGAGCCGCAGGAGGAAAGCCTGGCACCACTGGCTGACCCGCTGCAGGAAATCGAACTGCTGGGCGCGGAAGACGAACAGCTCGAAGAACCCCTGGCCGAAATCGAGACGCTGACATTCGACGCGCCCGAGTCGCCCAGTGATGAGGTTGCGGATGTGCACTCGCTCGATGCCGAGCCCGAGCTGCCGGCAACCCAGGAGCCTGCCGATACCTTCACCTTCGAGCTCGATGATCTCGAAGAGCTGCCTGCGCAGCAGAACGAAGAAACCGTTGCCGCGCGGTTGCTCGATGCCGAACCCGAGCTGGAACTCGAAGAGCTGAGCCTGGATCAGCTGGCCGAGGTTCCGCAGTGGGACGAGCTGGAGTTGGCCGAGCTGGAACTGCCGGAAGTCGAGCTGCCCAGCGCGCCGGACGTAGCGGAGCAGATTGCGCAGCCCGAGGCAGAGAAACCCTTGTCGATGGCTGACGTGATGGCCGCCCCGGTACAGGCGATCAATCCGCCTGCTGCCGACGTGCCGCCGAGCCTGTTGCCGCCACCTGCCGACGAAGAGCCGGTGGACGAGGAACTGCTGGAAGTCTTCATCGAAGAAGCCGGCGAAGTGCTGGAAACCATCGCCGAGTACCTGCCGCAGTGGCAGGCCAATACCGACAACAAGGATGCGCTGATCGAGGTTCGTCGCGCCTTCCACACCCTCAAGGGCAGTGGGCGCATGGTCCGCGCACTGATTATCGGCGAGCTGGCCTGGTCCATCGAAAACCTGCTCAACCGCGTGCTCGATCGCAGCATCGAACCGAACGCATCTGTGCAACAGGTGGTGCTGGATGTCGTTGCCCTGATGCCGGCGCTGGTCGATGAGTTTGCCGCCAAGGCGCAGCGCCAGCGTGACGATGTCGACCTGCTGGCAGCCACCGCACACGCGCTGGCCAAGGGGCTGACGCCCCCAAAATCTGACGCCCCGGCCGCCCAGCAGGTAGCCGAGCCCGAGGGCGTTGACGAAGCTACCGAGGTCACCAAGCAGGTTGCTTCGAGTGACGACGAAGCGCTCGAAGGCGAGCCACTCGATCCACAGTTGCTGGAGATTTTCCGCAACGAGGCGGAAACCCATCTCGATACCCTGGTGGGCTTTCTCGCCGACTGCGCGCAGGAGCTGCCACAGCCGGTCACCGATAACCTGCAGCGTGCCCTGCATACCCTCAAGGGCAGCGCCTACATGGCCGGTATCCTGCCGGTGGCGGAGATCGCCGCGCCGCTGGAGAAACTGGTCAAGGAGTTCAAGACCAACCTGATTCAGGTTGACCTGAGCGCCGCCGAGCTGCTCAGTCGTGCCGAGCAGTTGTTCCGTGTCGGCCTGGAAAATCTGGAAAGCCAGCCCCTGGCGCCGATCGAGGGCGCCGCGGAGTTCCTCGCCCGCGTGCAAGCGCTGCACC
Organism: Pseudomonas spartinae; assembly: GCF_965197125.1. Lineage (NCBI taxonomy): Bacteria > Pseudomonadati > Pseudomonadota > Gammaproteobacteria > Pseudomonadales > Pseudomonadaceae > Pseudomonas > Pseudomonas spartinae. The sequence goes on along the minus strand of NZ_CBDAMB010000002.1, from coordinate 36,681 downwards.
AGGAGCGCCTGGCCAGTGCCGAAGACGAGCGTCTGGGGCAAAGCGGTGAAAGTCGCGACCCGCAACTGATCGGCATCTTCCTCGCCGAGGGCATGGATATCCTGCTGGACGCCGAGGACCTGCTGCGCAAATGGCGCGAACACCCGTCCGAGCGCCAGGAGCTGTCTGCACTGCTGGAAGAACTGACCACCCTCGGCCGTGGGGCCGAAATGGCCGAACTGCCGCAGATCGACGAACTCTGTGAAGCCCTGCTGGACCTCTATGGTGCAGTCGAGGAAGGTAGCCTGGCGGTCAGCGAGCGCTTCTTCGATGAGGCGGAAAAAGCCCACGAAGCTCTGATCGGCATGATGGATCAGGTCGCCGCCGCCCTGCAGGTCAGCGCGCAACCCGAGCGCGTGCAGGCACTGCGTGACCTGCTCAGCGAGGCCATCGATCCGCAGACCCTGGCCTTGCTGGCGCCGGGTGCCGAGGGTATGGAAATCATCGAGCTGGACCAGGCCACTGCCGAGCTCGAACAAGCCGAAGTCGAGCCGCCGCAGCCGGACGAAGAGTCCGTCGAGGCTCACGTCGTCGAGAGCGATGACATCGAACTGCAGGCCGAGGCAGAGGCCGAGCTGGGGTTCAGCCCTGCCGACGCTGATCTCGATGAGGAAATGGTCGAGATCTTCCTCGAAGAAGCCGTGGATATTCTCGAAAGCGCCGGTCAGGCGCTGGAACGCTGGCTCGGCGAGCCGGACAACACCCTGCCGTTGTCCTCGCTGCAACGTGACCTGCACACCCTCAAGGGTGGTGCGCGCATGGCCGCGATTCGCCCGGTCGGTGACCTGGGCCACGAGCTGGAGTCGCTTTACGAAGGGCTGGTCGATCGCCGTTACAGCTACTCGCCGGCATTGGGCAGTCTGCTGCAGCAAAGTCATGACCGTCTGGCGCAGATGCTTGATCAGTTGCAGGCGCGCCAGCCACTGGTCTCCGGAGATGACCTTATCCAGGCCATCCGCCAGTTCCGTCAAGGTGGTGTGCCGCAGAGTCTGTCCGCTGCTGCCGCTCAGGTTGAGCCGCAAGCCGATGAGGCGCCCGTCGACCTGATCGAGCCGGAAGCGGACAGCGCCGAGCTGCCTCCGCTGGCTCTGGTCGAAGACGAGATCGTGTTCGACGAAGAGCCGCAGGCAGAGGCCGATTTGCCTTTGAGCGATGAAGTCGAGCCGGTAGTGGCGGCAGATGAATCGCCCGCGCTGAATGAAGTTACAGTCGAGCCCGAGCCCGAGCCCGAGCCTGAGCCCGAGCCGCAGAGCGCGCCGTTGGCCAATTGGCACGATGAGCGTGACCCCGAGCTGGTGGAAATCTTCCTCGAGGAAGGTTTCGACATCATCGACAGCGCCGGTGCCGCACTGCAGCGCTGGATGGCCAATGTCGACAACAGCCTCGAACTGGAAGCCCTGCAGCGTGACCTGCACACCCTCAAGGGTGGTGCGCGCATGGCCGAGATTCGCGAGATCGGCGATCTGGCCCATGAGCTGGAGTTCCTTTACGAAGACCTCGGTGCCGGCCGTCTGCGCGCCAGCCCCGAGCTGTTCACCCTGTTGCAGGCCTGCCACGACCGCCTGGCCGAGATGCTCGAAGCTGTGCGGGGTAAACGTGTCGTGCCGCAGGGCGATGCCCTGATCGAGACCATCAAGCGCTTCCGTGCCAACCCGGACGAGCAGCTGAGCATGCCCTCGGCCGTGCAGCTCAAAGCTGTGGTCGAGAACGATGAGGCGGACGAGGCCGACAGCGACATCCTCGATATCTTCCTCGAAGAGGGCGACGACCTGCTCGAAGCGATGGAAACGGCCGTCGGTCGCTGGGAAGAGCAGCGTGACGATGTCAGTGCCATCGACGAGATGCTGCGCATTCTGCATACCCTCAAGGGTGGTGCACGGTTGGCCGGGCAGAAGCGCCTCGGCGACATGAGCCACGACCTGGAGCAGCATCTCAGCGAGGCGTTGCTCCAGGGGGCGCCCTGGCCGGAAAGCCTGTTCCTCGATGTGCAGTCCGGTTTCGAAGGTCTGCAGCAGGAACTCGACGTACTGCGTCAGCGCCTCAGTGCCAGCCTGGCCGACGAAGCGGCGGCGCCGGTCAGCGAGGCCGAGCCAGCAGCGCCGGCGATTGCCAATCTGCGTAATCCCATCGTTGCCGCCAGTGAAGTGCCGACTCAAGTGCAGGCGCTGAAGGTGCTGCCATTCGTGCAGCGTGCGCAGGAGGCTGCTCAGGAAGCGGCCGCGCGTCGTGCGCCGCAGGAGCTGGTCAAGGTGCCGGCCGAGCTGCTCGAAGGCCTGGTCAACCTGGCCGGTGAGACCTCGATCTTCCGTGGCCGTGTCGAGCAGCAGGTCAGCGATGTCAGCTTCACTCTGAGCGAGATGGAAGCGACCATCGACCGTGTGCGCGACCAGTTGCGCCGTCTCGACACCGAGACTCAGGCGCAGATTCTCAGCCGCTACCAGGCCGAGGCCGAGCGCGCTGGCTACGAAGATTTCGACCCGCTGGAGATGGACCGCCACTCGCAACTGCAGCAGCTGTCCCGTGCGCTGTTCGAGTCCGCGTCCGACTTGCTCGATCTGAAGGAAACCCTGGCGGCGAAGAACCGCGACGCCGAGACCCTGTTGCTGCAACAGGCGCGGGTCAACACCGAGTTGCAGGAAGGCCTGATGCGCACGCGCATGGTGCCTTTCGACCGCCTGGTACCACGTTTGCGCCGTATCGTTCGTCAGGTGGCGGGTGAGCTGGGCAAGCAGGTGGAGTTCGTCGTCGGCAACGCCGAAGGGGAAATGGACCGCACCGTGCTCGAGCGCATCGTTGCGCCACTGGAGCACATGCTGCGTAACGCCGTCGACCACGGTATCGAGCCGTCCGATGTGCGCCGTGCTGCGGGCAAGTCCGACACTGGCACCATTCGCCTCAACCTCGGTCGCGAGGGTGGCGATATCGTCCTGGTGCTGGACGACGATGGCGGTGGTATTCGTCTCGAAGCCGTGCGCCGCAAGGCCATCGAGCGCGGTCTGATGGATGCCGACAGCGACCTGAGCGATCACGAGGTGTTGCAGTTCATTCTCGAGGCGGGTTTCTCCACCGCCGAGAAGGTCACGCAGATTTCCGGCCGCGGTGTCGGCATGGACGTGGTGCACTCGGAGGTCAAGCAGCTTGGCGGCTCGATGAGTATCGACTCGACGCTGGGCCAGGGTACGCGCTTCACCATCCGCCTGCCGTTCACCGTGTCGGTCAACCGTGCGCTGATGGTGTATTCCGGGGAAGACCTCTACGCCATCCCGCTGAACACCATCGAAGGTATCGTGCGGGTTTCGCCGTTCGAACTGGAGGCTTACTACGCGCCCGACGCGCCGCGCTTCGAATACGCTGGTCAGGCCTACGAACTGAAGTACCTCGGTGATCTGCTGAACAATGGCCAGCAGCCCAAGCTGGTCGGGCAGAGCCTGCCGCTTCCGGTGATCCTGGTTCGTTCCAGTGAGCACGCCGTGGCGGTGCAGGTGGACAGCCTGGCCGGCTCACGCGAGATCGTGGTGAAGAGTCTTGGCCCGCAGTTCGCCGGGGTGCATGGCATCTCCGGTGCGACCATCCTCGGGGACGGTCGCGTGGTGGTGATTCTCGATCTGCTGGCGACCATCCGTGTGCTGCACGCGCACCTGCAGAATCAGCTGGTACCGCGCCTGGCTTCGCGTCAGACGGTGGCCAAAGAGGAAGTGGAAGCGGACCGTCCGACGCTGGTCATGGTGGTCGACGATTCGGTCACCGTGCGCAAGGTCACCAGTCGTCTGCTCGAGCGTAACGGCATGAACGTGGTCACCGCCAAGGATGGTGTCGACGCTATCGCCCAGCTGCAGGAACACAAGCCCGACATCATGCTGCTGGACATCGAAATGCCGCGCATGGACGGCTTCGAGGTGGCCACGCTGGTGCGCCACGACGAGCGCCTGAAGGACTTGCCGATCATCATGATCACCTCGCGTACCGGTGAGAAGCACCGTGAGCGGGCCATGACCATCGGCGTCAATCAGTACCTCGGCAAGCCCTATCAGGAATCCTTGCTGCTCGAGACCATTGCACAGTTGGTGGATAGCCACCGGGTCAAACGGATATGACGGACAAATCTGCAGCGCGTATTGCAGTAATCGCTGACACCTCGCTGCAGCGCCACGTGCTGCAGCAGGCCTTGACCGGCGGCGGCTATCAGGTGGTGCTCAACAGCGATCCGGCGCGCCTCGACGAGCAGGCCCTGGCGGCCTGCGAAACCGATCTGTGGCTGGTGGATCTGGCCCAGTCGGAAGATTCGCCGCTGGTCGACAGCCTGCTGGAGCGCGCCAGTGCGCCAGTGCTGTTCGGTGAGGGGCATGCGCCGGAGCGTCATTCGGAGAACTATCCGCGCTGGGAGCGCAGTCTGTTCGGCAAGCTCAAGCGTCTGGTCGGCGATCCGGCCCAGGCGGTCGGGCCGAGTCTGCAGGCATTGCTCGATGAAGCACAGCGCCCGACTCGCCTGGAGTTGCCGCAGGCACTGGCCGATACGCCGCTGAAAGCCGGCGAGCCGGCGCGCCAGGTATGGTTGCTGGCTGCGTCGTTGGGTGGCCCGGCGGCGGTCAAGGCGTTTCTCGATGCGCTGCCGGGCGGCTTGCCGATCGGTTTCATCTACGCCCAGCATATCGATGCCAGCTTCGAGGCGGCATTGCCGCAGGCCGTCGGTCGACATAGCCAGTGGCATGTCAACGCAGCGCGACATGGCGACCCGGTGCGCTGCGGGGAAGTGGTGGTGGTGCCGATCAGCCGCGAGCTGGGCTTTGCCGAGGACGGCGCGATGCAGATCGCCGAACGCGGCTGGCCGGAGCCCTACAGCCCGTCCATCGATCAGATGATGCTCAACCTGGCGCAGCAGTTCGGTGCCCAGTGTGGCGTGATCGCCTTCAGCGGCATGGGCAGCGATGGCAGCGCCGCCGCTGCTTACGTCAAGCGCCAGGGCGGCATGATCTGGACCCAGCGCGCCGATAGCTGCGCCAGTCCGAGCATGCCGGACAGCCTGCGTGAGGGGGGCTACAGCAGTTTCAGCGCGGACCCGCGCGAGCTGGCCATAGCCCTGGTCAATCACCTCACCGAACATTGCAGTTGAGGACGTTTCAATGAGCCAAGCCGTCGCCACCCAGAACAGCGCCACCGGTCTTACCAGCGTGCTGGTACCACTGACCGACCGAACCCTGCTGTTGCCCAACGTGGCGTTAGCCGAGTTGATTCCCTATCGCGCACCGCAGGTCAGCGAAGGCACTCCCGAGTGGTTTCTCGGCCAGATCGCCTGGCGTGATCTGCGTTTGCCGCTGCTGTCCTTCGAGGCTGCCAGCGGCGGTCAGGTACAGGTTGCCAATGGCGCTCGCGTGGCGGTGATCAATGCCCTGGGTGGTCGGCCCAAGGTCAAGTTCATCGCCTTGCTGGTGCAGGGCATTCCACGTTCGCTGAAGGTCGGTAGCGACCTGCAGGCGGCCGATGTGGAGCTGGCGCCGCTGGAGTTGGGTGCAGCGCGCGTTGGTGAGGACGTGGTACGTATTCCCGACCTGGCCGCCCTTGAGCAGTTGCTCGCCGATGCCGGCCTGATCTGAGTTCGGCCCGCGCTCGAAGTTGCACCCATGAAAAAGCCCCGGCACTGGCCGGGGCTTTTTCGTTACTGCCGCCGAGCTATCAGCGCTGCGTTTGCTGCGCGTCGGCTTTCTCTGCGGTCAGGTTGTCTTCCGAGGTGCTTGAGCCCCAGTAATCGGCATTCTTGATGCCGAGCTTCTCGGGGTGGAAGACCGGGTCCTTGCCCTCGTCCAACTGCTGCTCATAGTCCTTCAGGCACTTGTAGGCGACCTTGTGCATGAGCAGGATGGCGATGATGTTCAACCAGGCCATCAGACCAACGCCCAGATCACCCAGGTCCCAGGCGAAGGTGGCGGTGTGCACGGTGCCGTAGACGGTGGCGGCGATGATGCCGAACTTCAGCAGCAGGGTGAGGATGGGGCGCTTCACCTTGCGGTTGATGTAGGCAATGTTGGTCTCGGCGATGTAGTAGTACGCCAGGATGGTGGTGAAGGCGAAGAAGAACAGGGCGATGGCGACGAAGGCGTTGCCGAAGCCGGGCATCATGTTCTCCATCGCGGTCTGTACATAGCCCGGACCTGCGGCGACACCGGCGATACCGGTGAACATCGCACTGCCATCCGGCGCCTGCACGTTGTACTGACCAGTGATCAGCAGCATGAAGGCGGTGGCGGAGCAGACGAACAGGGTATCGATGTAGACCGAGAAGCCCTGTACCAGACCCTGCTTGGCCGGGTGGCTGACAGCGGCGGCGGAGGAGGCGTGCGGGCCAGTGCCCTGGCCGGCCTCGTTGGAGTAGACGCCGCGCTTGACGCCCCACTGGATCGCCATGCCGACGATGGCGCCGAAGCCAGCCTCGAGGCCGAAGGCGCTCTTGACGATCAGCATCACCACTTCCGGCAGTTTGCCGATGTTCAGCAGGATGATCACCATGGCCACCAGGATGTAGCCCAGGGCCATGAACGGCACGACCACCTGAGTGAAGTGGGCGATACGCTTGACGCCACCGAAGATGATCAGACCGATCAGCACGGCCAGCACGGCGGCGGTGACGTTCGGGTCGATGTCGAAGGCGGTTTTCACGCTGGAGGCGATGGAGTTGGCCTGTACGCCCGGCAGCAGCAGGCCGCAGGCAAATACGGTGACGATGGCGAACAACCAGGCGTACCACTTCAGACCGAGGCCGCGCTCGATGTAGAAGGCTGGGCCACCGCGGTATTCACCGTTGAGCTTTTCCTTGTACACCTGACCGAGGGTCGACTCGACGAATGCCGAGCTGGCGCCGAGGAAGGCCACCATCCACATCCAGAACACGGCGCCCGGACCACCGAAGGTGATCGCGGTGGCCACACCGGCGATGTTGCCGGTACCGACGCGACCGGCGAGGGTCATGGTCAGAGCCTGGAAGGAGGTGATGCCGTGCTCATCGGTCTTGCCGGTGAACATCAAGCGGATCATTTCTTTGAAGTGGCGAACCTGGAGAAAGCGGCCGCGCAGGGAGAAGTAGAGACCAACGCCGAGACAGAGATAGATCAGCGCGGGGCTCCAGACCAGACCGTTTAGGGTCGAGACCAGTTCGTTCATGCAATGCTCCTGGGCATGCGGCCGCCTTATGGGCGGGGCCGAAGCCCGTTGTTTGTTATTGGAAGAGGAACGGCGCTCTGGGCGCCGGCCTCGGCCGCGCGCGGGTGGCTGGTGAGCGGGTCGCGCGTGCGGCGCGCAGAGCATGACAAAGACTGTTGCTCTTGCAATCTCTTGAGGTCACATTTTGTTACGCCAAGGCGACATTCCCGCCTTACAGGTCGCCCCAGAGCTGTTGTGCGACGCTGAGGGCCACCACGGGAGCCGTTTCCGTGCGCAGGACACGTGGTCCGAGGCGGGCGGCGTGGAAGCCGGCGTCCTTGGCCTGCTCGACTTCAGCCTCGCTCAAACCGCCTTCCGGGCCGATCAGAAACGCCAGCGAGCGCGGTGCGGCGTGACCGCTCCAGGGCTCGGCAACCGGGTGCAGCACCAGTTTCAGGTCCGCTTCGACCTGTTGCTGCCAGGTGGCCAGTTCCAGTGGCGGGTTGATCACCGGCAGTACCGAGCGACCGCATTGCTCGCAGGCGCTGATCGCCACCTGGCGCCAGTGAGCCATGCGCTTGTCGGCACGCTCATCCTTGAGTCTGACTTCGCAGCGCATCGAGACGATCGGGGTGATCTCGCTGACCCCCAGCTCGGTGGCCTTCTGGATCGCCCAGTCCATGCGTTCGCCGCGTGACAGACCCTGGCCGAGGTGAATGCGCAGCGGGGATTCGTCGAGCCCGGCGATCGCCTCACGCAGCTCGACGCGTACGCTCTTCTTGCCTACTTCGATGAGCTCGCCGAGATACTCCTGGCCGCTGCCGTCGAACAATTGCACGGCATCGCCCGCTGCATGGCGCAGCACGCGGCCGATGTAGTGGGCCTGGGCCTCGGGCAGTTGGTGTTGACCGAGGGAGAGCGGGGCATCGATGAAAAAACGGGATAGGCGCATAAGGGCAGCTGCAGGCGGCAAGTTCGAAGCGGCAAGTTTAAAGCGCTGCTGCGCGCGGCGCACCCTGCGGTCGAGGCGCCGCTGTTCCGCAGGTTGCGCTGTGCGTATCGCTCTTTGGGCGTGGTTCGCTCAACCCGGATCGCGATGATCGGGGTAGCGGTTATCCACTGCCACACTGACCGACTCGCGGCTGGCGATATCGATGCCTTCGCTGGCTACCTCGGCAAGGAAGTCGATCTCCTGCGGGGTGATCACGTAAGGCGGCAGGAAATACACCACGCTGCCCAGTGGGCGCAGCAGGGCGCCGCGCTCCAGGGCATGCTGATAGACGCGCAGGCCACGACGTTCCTGCCAGGGGTAGGCGGTCTTGCTGGCCTTGTCCTGCACCATCTCGATCGCCAGGGCCATGCCGGTCTGGCGCACTTCGGCGACATGCGGGTGATCGGCCATGTGTGCGGTAGCGCTGGCCATGCGTGCTGCCAGGGCCTTGTTGCGCTCGATCACGTCGTCGTCACGGAAGATGTCCAGGGTCGCCAGCGCGGCGGCGCAGGCCAGCGGGTTACCGGTATAGGTGTGCGAATGAAGGAAGGCGCGCAGGGTCGCGTAGTCGTCGTAGAAGGCGCTGTAGACATCATCGGTGGTGAGCACGGCAGCCATCGGCAGGTAGCCGCCAGTCAGCGCCTTGGACAGCACCAGGAAGTCCGGGGTAATGCCGGCCTGCTCGCAGGCGAACATGGTGCCGGTGCGGCCGAAGCCGACGGCGATCTCGTCGTGGATCAGGTGTACGCCATAGCGGTCGCAGGCTTCGCGCAAAAGCTTGAGGTAGATCGGGTGGTACATGCGCATGCCGCCCGCACCCTGGATCAGCGGCTCGACGATCACCGCGGCGACTTCGTGATGATGCTCGGCCAGGGTCTGCTCCATGTGGGCGAACATGACGCGCGAATGTTCCTCCCAGCTCACGCCCTCGGGGCGCAGGTAGCAGTCCGGGCTGGGCACCTTGAGGGTGTCGAGCAGCAGCGCCTTGTAGGTGTCGGTGAACAGCGACACGTCGCCCACCGACATCGCCGCCACGGTTTCACCGTGATAGCTGTTGGTCAGGGTCACGAAGCGCTTCTTCGCCGGCGCGCCGCTGTTGAGCCAGTAGTGAAAGCTCATCTTCAGCGCCACTTCGATGCCCGATGAGCCGTTGTCGGCGTAGAACACCTTGTTCAGGCCCGCCGGGGTGATCTGCACCAGGCGCTCGGACAGTTCGATGACCGGCTGGTGGGTGAAGCCGGCGAGCATCACGTGTTCGAGGTTTTCCAGCTGTTCGCGAATGCGTGCGTTGATACGCGGGTTGGCATGGCCGAAGACATTGACCCACCAGGAGCTGACGGCATCGAGGTAGCGCTTGCCGTCGAAATCCTCCAGCCATACGCCAGAGGCCTTGCGGATCGCCACCAGCGGCAGGCGCTCGTGATCCTTCATCTGGGTGCAGGGGTGCCACAACACGTCGAGGTCGCGTTGCATCCAGTGGTCGTTGAGGCTCATGAGAAATCTCCCTGTGTGCGGGCGGCCAGCCTACCAGAAGCGGCACCCAGTACGCTGACGGCGCCGCTGGTCTGGCGTTGTATACCGCCTGTGCGCCTGTCGCTGAACTTTGCGCTGCGTGTCGGCACTAAGCCGGTCGACTAAAAAGTCCGTGATGAGCTATCGCATTTCTCGATGTTTCATAGCGAAAAAATTCGCTTTAAATCGATATATTTGCCGTTAGTCTTGCTCGGACACTGGATCAGGGAACCCACCCATGCAATGGCGCAACACCCCCGCTACTTATGGATTCGTCAGCGTGCTGCTGCACTGGCTGGTGGCGCTGGCCGTATTCGGACTGTTCGCCCTCGGCTTCTGGATGGTGGGGCTCAGCTATTACGACCCGTGGCGCCAGAGCGCGCCGGATCTGCACAAGAGCATCGGCATCGTGCTGTTCGCCGTCATGCTGCTGCGCGTGCTGTGGCGTCTGTTCAACCCGTCACCGGCGGCTCTGAGCAGCCACGGCCAGCTCACTCGCCTGGCCTCCAAGTTGGGTCATGGCGTGCTCTACCTCGGCTTGTTCGGCGTGATGATCTCCGGCTACCTGATTTCCACCGCCGACGGCCGTGGCATCGAGGTGTTCGGCCTGTTCAGCGTGCCGGCAACCCTGAGCGGAATCGCGCAACAGGAAGACATCGCCGGGGCGATCCACGAATACCTGGCCTGGGGGTTGGTGATATTCGCCGGCCTGCATGGCCTGGCCGCACTCAAGCACCATTTCATTGACCGTGACAGCACCCTGCTGCGGATGTTCGGGCGCTGACGCAATTCATCATCGGGCCCATGCCCATCTAGATCGACAACTCGCAAGGAGAACACCCATGTTGAAGAACGCCCTCGCTGCACTGGTTCTGGGCTCGGCTCTGATCGGCGGCCAGGCCATGGCGGCCGACTACGTCATCGACAAGCAAGGCCAGCACGCCTTCGTCAATTTCAAGATCAGCCACCTGGGTTACAGCTGGCTGTACGGCACCTTCAAGGACTTCGATGGCAAGTTCAGCTTCGACGCCGCCAACCCGGAGGCGAGCAAGGTCAGCGTGACCCTGAAGACCGCCAGCGTCGACACCAACCACGCCGAGCGTGACAAGCACATCCGCAGCGCCGACTTCCTCAACGCGAGCAAGCACGACACCGCCACCTTCGAATCCACTTCGGTCAAATCCACTGGCGAAGGCACCGCTGACATCACCGGTAACCTGACCCTCAACGGCGTGACCAAGCCGGTGGTGATCGCTGCCAAGTTCATCGGTGAAGGCAAGGACCCGTGGGGCGGCTACCGTGCCGGTTTCGAAGGCACCACCACGCTGAAACTGAAGGACTTCGATATTTCCAAGGATCTCGGCCCGGCTTCGGAAACCGTCGAGCTGATCATCTCGGTCGAAGGTGTTCGCCAGTAAGGAAAGCGGCCGCTAGCTGGCGGCCGTCTGATGACCCTCTCCCATTCATGGGGCGAAGAGGTGTGTTGTCGGAGGCATCGCCTCCTGCGCCGATGAGCGCCTGATCGCTGGCGACCAGGCAGGGGCGCGCAGTGGGGGGCCGAAGGGCGGGGGAGACGTGCTTCTCCACTCGCCTTTTCCCCTAAACAAAAACGCCGCCCTCAGGGGCGGCGTTTTTGTTGGTGCGTCAGCGCTTACTCGTCGCGGTTGCGCGTCAGCAGTGCTGGCTTCTCGCCGCGCGGACGGGTGCTGTTGCTCAGCTCGTCGAGTTGCTCGGCAGTCGGGAAGCGGTCCAGGCGCGAGCCCTTGTGCATGATGATCGGCTGCTTCTCGCGCGGGCTGCGCACGGCCGCTTCGGCGCGTGGCAGCTCGTCACGATCGAGCGAGGTGACACGACCGTCATTGGCTGGACGACCGCGACCGCGGTTGCTGCCGTTGCGCCCCTGGCCGCCTTGGCCTGCTTGACCGCTGCCCTGGCGACGGTTCTTGTTCGCGCCATTGCTGCTGCCGTTGCTACTGCCATTGTTGTTGCGCGGAGCCTTGCCGCTCTGCCGCGGCTGGCCTGACGCTGCGCCGTTGGCCGGTGCTGTACCGGAGCGACGGCCGCGACCCTGCTGCTTGTTCTGGTTCGGACTGACATAGTCGACACGGTTGCCGAAGTTGTCGATCTCATCGTCGAGGAATTCCTCGGGATCACGATCCGGGGGCAGCGGTGGGATCGCCGCTGCAGCGGAGCCCTGGGCATTGCTGCGCTGGCTCTGGCCGCGGCGGTTCTGACCTTGCGGCTTGGCTTTCTGCTCCTTGCCGCTGTCCTTGCCCTTGTCCTTGCGGCCACCGCCGTGGCGATCGCCCTTGGGCTTGTCGCCGCCTTCGCCCTTCGGCTTTTTCTGCTGACCGGCGTTGCGCGGCTGGCGCGGCTCGCGTACTTCGGGGCGCTCGGCTTCCACGGCGCTGGCATCGAAGCCCATCAGATCGCCATCAGGGATCTTCTGCTTGGTCATGCGCTCGATGCTCTTGAGCAGTTTTTCCTCGTCCGGCGCGACCAGCGAGATCGCCTCACCACTGCGCCCGGCGCGGCCGGTACGGCCGATGCGGTGTACGTAGTCTTCCTCGACATTGGGCAGCTCGAAGTTGACCACGTGCGGCAACTGGTCAATGTCCAGGCCGCGGGCGGCGATGTCAGTCGCCACGAGGATGCGCACCTTGTTCGCCTTGAAGTCGGCCAGGGCCTTGGTGCGTGCGTTCTGGCTCTTGTTGCCGTGAATCGCGGCAGCCGGCAGCCCGTGCTTTTCCAGGTACTCGGCCAGGCGGTTGGCGCCGTGCTTGGTGCGGGTGAACACCAGCACCTGTTCCCAGGCGCCCTGGGTGATCAGGTGGGCGAGCAGAGCACGCTTGTGGCTGGCGGCGAGATGGAAGACGCGTTGTTCGATGCGCTCGACCGTGGTGTTCGGCGGCGTGACCTCGATGCGCTCGGGGTTGTGCAGCAACTTGCCGGCGAGGTCGGTGATGTCCTTGGAGAAAGTCGCCGAGAACAGCAGGTTCTGGCGCTGTGTCGGCAGCTTGGCCAACACCTTCTTGACGTCGTGGATGAAGCCCATGTCGAGCATGCGGTCGGCTTCGTCGAGCACGAGGATTTCCACGTGCGACAGGTCGATGGCCTTCTGGTTGGCCAGGTCGAGCAGACGACCCGGGCAGGCCACGAGGACGTCGACGCCCTTGGCCAGGGCTTGAACCTGCGGGTTCATGCCAACGCCGCCGAAGATGCAGGCGCTGACGAATTTCAAATCGCGGGCATAGACCTTGAAGCTGTCATGCACCTGGGCGGCCAGTTCGCGAGTGGGGGTCAGTACCAGCACGCGCGGCTGTTTCGGGCCGTGGCGTTGTTCGCGATCCGGATGACCGCCCGGAAACAGGCGTTCGAGGATCGGCAGGGCGAAACCGCCCGTCTTACCTGTACCCGTCTGGGCCGCCACCATGAGATCGCGACCTTGCAACACGGCGGGAATGGCCCGCTGTTGCACCGGAGTGGGCTGGGTGTAGCCGGCGGACTCGACCGCACGGACTAGAGCCTCGGAGAGACCGAGGGAGGCAAAGGACATGAGCAATCCTGTACTAAGTGAGGGCGTGGCCCTTGGGGTGTAGAGCCTGGCTTGAATCACACGTGGGGCGCATGATCCCGTCCGGTACTGCTGGCTTCTGGGAGCTAGCATCCGGGCGCAAGCCTGGCGGGAAGGCCCGAGTATAACAGAGCTGAGCGTCTGCGCAGCTACCAGCCTGACGGTTGGTTCACGGCCTGGCGTATCAAAGGGTCGCGTAGCGTTGCTGCAGCTGGGTGTAGGCGGGTTCGTGTTTGAAGCGGCGCAGCTCGGCAGTGAAGCTCTCGGCCAGGCGCGCCAGCCTCGGGTCATGGCGCAGCGCCAGGTAGAGGCGGTCGTGGCCGACAGGCTTGCGGTTGTAGTCGACCTGCTCCTGCAGGCCCATCTGGGCGCTCAGGTAGAGTCCGGCGCGACGGTCGCTGACCGCCAGGTCGATGCGATGACGGATCAGCTTGCCCAGGTTGGCCTCGTGAGAAGGCGCTTCTTCACGGCTGAACAGGGTCGAGGTGCGGAACGCTTCGTCGTTGTACCAGTAGCCAGGCGAGACGCCGATCACCAGACCGCGCAGGTCTTCCAGCCTGTCGTAGGGGTAGGGGCGGTTGCGGGCGTAGAACAGTACCAGCTCCACTTCGCTGAGGGGCTCCTCGACGAAGAGCATGCTCGCCTCGCGTTCGCGCCGGTGGAAGATATCCAGGATGCCGTCGACATGGCCTCGCTCCAGCTCCATCAGGCAGCGCTTCCAGGGCATGAACTGCAGATCCAGCTTCACGCCCAGGCGGCGCAGTACCTCGCGACTGATCTCGTAGTCGAGCCCGGCGGGTTGGCCATTTTCTTCATAGACGTAAGGCGCCCAGGCGTCCGTGACCAGGCGCAACGTCTCGGCGCGAGCGCTGAGCGCAAGGCTGCAGAGTAATAGAGTGGCGATAATCTGGCGCTGGAATAATGGCATTGCGCCAGATTAGCGATTTTGTCCGGGTCGTTAAAGTGCGTTGTGAGCAGCTTCAGTCGACGACCCGGTAGCAGGGCTCATAGGCGCTGCCGCCTGGCAGTTTCATGCGGTGCTGTTCGACGAAGGACTGCAGCAGGCGATCGAGTGGACGCATGATGGTCGCCTCGCCGCGAATCTCGTACGGACCGTGCTCTTCGATCAGGCGGATGCCGTTCTCCTTGACGTTGCCCGCGACGATGCCGGAGAAGGCGCGGCGCAGGTTGGCAGCCAGGTGATGCAGTGGCTGCTCGCGGGTCAGGTTGAGGCTGGCCATGGCTTCGTGAGTCGGCTCGAAGGGGTGCTGGAAGCTCTCGTCGATCTTCAGCAGCCAGTTGAAGTGGAAGGCGTCGTTGCGTTCGCGGCGGAAGTGCTCCACCTCGCTGATGCCGACATGCATCTGGCGGGCGACCTCGGCCGGGTCGTTGACGATCATGCTGTAGCGCTGCTGCGCCGCCTCGCCCAGGGTCGCGCCGATGAACTCGTGCAACTGTTGCAGGTAGGTGGCGGCGCTCTTCGGCCCGGTGAGGATGACCGGGAAGGGCAGGTCCTTGTTGTCCGGGTGGGTGAGGATACCCAGCAGGTAGAGGAACTCCTCGGCCGTACCGGCGCCGCCCGGGAAGATGATGATGCCATGGCCGACGCGAACGAAGGCCTCCAGGCGCTTCTCGATGTCCGGCAGGATCACCAGCTCGTTGACGATCGGGTTGGGTGCTTCGGCGGCGATGATGCCGGGCTCGGTCAGGCCCAGGTAGCGACCCTTGAGATTGCGTTGCTTGGCGTGGCTGATGGTGGCGCCCTTCATCGGCCCCTTCATCACGCCCGGACCGCAGCCGGTGCAGATGTCCAGGCCGCGCAGGCCCAGCTCGTGACCGACCTTCTTGGTGTACTTGTATTCCTCGGTGCTGATCGAGTGGCCGCCCCAGCACACCACCATCTTCGGCTCGACGCCGCTGCGCAGGGTGCGTGCGTTGCGCAGCAGGTGGAATACGTAGTCGGTGATACCCTCCGAGCTGTCCAGGTCGATGCGCTTGTTCTCCAGCTCGCTCTGGGTGAAGACGATGTCGCGCAGGGCGCTGAACAGCATCTCACGGGTGCTGGCGATCATCTCGCCATCGACGAAGGCGTCGGCCGGGGCATTCAGCAGTTCCAGGCGGATGCCGCG
This sequence comes from Pseudomonas spartinae, assembly GCF_965197125.1. Lineage (NCBI taxonomy): Bacteria > Pseudomonadati > Pseudomonadota > Gammaproteobacteria > Pseudomonadales > Pseudomonadaceae > Pseudomonas > Pseudomonas spartinae. The sequence continues at coordinate 21,305 of NZ_CBDAMB010000002.1, read as the reverse complement.
ATCCTGCTGGTGGATCTTCACTTCGAAGTCCGGGTAGGCCTCGAGAATGGTCTTGGCGTTGTCGCTATGCGAACCGGTGTTGAGGATCGCCAGGGCGCACTGACGGAACAGGCGATAAACGCTGCCCGAACCGGTTTCGCGCAACTGCTGCACTTCACGTTGGGAGAGGGTCTCCAGGCTGCCCTTGGGGCTGACGGAGGCGTTGATCTTGGTGCGTTTGAGCATGAGGGGCGATCCTTCGGCGGCGAGGCGGGAGGGTAAAGCGGACAGGCTGCCCGGGGTGGGCAGCCTGTGAGTAAGCGGCCTGTTAACGCGGCAGCTTGAGGTTGTTCCAGATGGACAGGCTGGGGCCTGCCAGGTTCATGCTGTAGAAGTGCAGGCCAGGCGCGCCGCCTTGCAGCAGGCGCTCGCACATCTCGGTGATGACCTGCTCGCCAAAGGCACGAATGCTGTCGCTGTCGTCGCCGTAGGCTTCCAGTTGCTTGCGCACCCAGCGCGGGATCTCTGCGCCGCAGGCATCGGAGAAGCGCGCCAGCTTGCTGTAGTTGGTAATCGGCATGATGCCCGGCACCACGGGGATGTCCACGCCCAGCTTGCGCACGCGCTCGACGAAGTAGAAGTAGCTGTCGGCGTTGAAGAAGTACTGGGTGATGGCGCTGTCGGCACCGGCCTTGGCCTTGCGCACGAAGTTGGCGACATCGCTCTCGAAGTTACGTGCCTGCGGATGCATCTCCGGGTAGGCGGCGACTTCGATGTGGAAGTGATCACCGGTTTCGCTGCGAATGAACTCGACCAGCTCGTTGGCGTAACGCAGTTCACCGCTGGCCAGGCCCATGCCCGACGGCAGGTCGCCGCGCAGCGCGACGATGCGCTTGATGCCGGCTTTCTGGTACAGGTTGAGCAGCTCGCGCAGCTCGGCCTTGCTGTCGCCGACGCAGGACAGGTGCGGTGCGGTGGGCACCTTCACTTCGCCATCGAGCTGCAGCACGGTGTTGAGGGTGCGGTCGCGGGTCGAGCCGCCCGCACCATAGGTGCAGGAGAAGAAATCGGGATTGTAGGCCGCCAGTTGGCGCGCCACATCCATCAGTTTTTCATGCCCGGCTTCGGTCTTTGCGGGAAAGAACTCGAAGCTGTAGCGGCGTTCTTGTGACATAGCAAAATTCCGTAGGGTGGCCCGGCCACCGAGGTTCTTGGCAGGCAGGGTGCCTTGCACCCTGCCTGTCCCGCTGATCAGTAGCGGTAGGTGTCGGGCTTGAACGGGCCTTCGACGGTGACGCCAATGTAATCGGCCTGCTGCTTGGTCAGCTGGGTGACCACGCCACCGAAGCCCTTGACCATCTCCAGCGCGACTTCTTCGTCGAGCTTCTTCGGCAGCACTTCGACGGTCAGGCGCTCGGCCTTCTTCTCGGCGGACAGATCAGCGAACTTCTGCTCGAACAGGAAGATCTGCGCGAGTACCTGGTTGGCGAACGAGCCATCCATGATGCGGCTCGGGTGGCCGGTGGCGTTGCCCAGGTTCACCAGACGGCCTTCGGCCAGCAGGATCAGGTAGTCGTCGTTGGCCGGATCGAAGGTGCCAGCGCCGGTGCGGTGGATCTTGTGCACCTGCGGCTTGACCTCTTCCCAGGCCCAGTTCTTGCGCATGAAGGCGGTGTCGATCTCGTTGTCGAAGTGACCGATGTTGCACACCACGGCGCGCTTCTTCAGAGCCTTGAGCATGCCGGCGTCACAGACGTTGACGTTGCCGGTGGTGGTGACGATCAGGTCGATCTTGCCCAGCAGTGCGGCGTCGACGCTCGCTTCGCTGCCGTCATTGATGCCGTTCTTGTACGGCGAGACCAGCTCGAAGCCGTCCATACAGGCCTGCATGGCGCAGATCGGATCGACTTCGGAGACCTTGACGATCATGCCTTCCTGACGCAGCGACTGCGCCGAGCCCTTGCCCACGTCACCGTAGCCGATGACCAGCGCCTGCTTGCCCGACAGCAGGTGGTCGGTGCCGCGCTTGATGGCGTCGTTGAGGCTGTGGCGGCAGCCGTACTTGTTATCGTTCTTGCTCTTGGTCACGGCGTCGTTGACGTTGATCGCCGGAACTTTCAGGGTGCCGGCCTTGAGCATGTCGAGCAGACGGTGCACGCCGGTGGTGGTTTCTTCGGTCACGCCGTGGATGCGCTCGAGCATCTGCGGGTATTTCTTGTGCAGGATTTCGGTCAGGTCACCGCCGTCGTCCAGCACCATGTTGGCGTCCCACGGCTGGCCATCCTTGAGGATGGTCTGCTCGATGCACCACTCGTACTCTTCTTCGGTCTCGCCTTTCCAGGCGAACACCGGGATACCGGCGGCGGCGATGGCGGCAGCGGCCTGATCCTGGGTGGAGAAGATGTTGCACGAGGACCAGCGCACTTCGGCGCCCAGGGCGGTCAGCGTTTCAATCAGCACGCCGGTCTGGATGGTCATGTGGATGCAGCCGAGGATCTTCGCGCCTTTCAGCGGTTGGCTGGCGGCGTACTTGCGACGCAGGCCCATCAGGGCCGGCATCTCGGATTCGGCGATGATCAGTTCCTTGCGGCCCCAGTCGGCCAGGGAAATGTCGGCGACCTTGTAGTCGTTGAAAGCGCTCATGCAGTAACTCTCCATTCGTTGTCTGCGAATGGGCGCCGTTGATGCGTTTGGATAACGCCCCGGGCGAGCCTGACAGCCTGGAAGGTTGATTCGAATCCGCCGCGAAGCACTGCTGGAATGCGGAGCTTGCGGATTCGAAACAGATCTTTCAGGTTGCTGCAGCGCCCCTCGACCGGGTGGCGGGAGCGACCGGAGCGGTGCCGGTCGCGTGAAACTGGCCGATTATAGCGAGCCGAGCGGCGGCGCCCAAGGTTTTCCGTCGCTTTCGCGTCGCAATGCACGCCACAGATGGCCGCGCCGCGACAAGCGTAATGCTGTCGGCGCATCATGGGGACCCATTCAATACGGAGGACAATGCATGAATTTCCACACCCGCAAGTGGATCAAGCCCGAGGACCTCAACCCCAATGGCACGCTGTTCGGCGGCAGCCTGCTGAGGTGGATCGACGAAGAGGCGGCGATCTACGCCATCGTCCAGCTCGGCAATCAGCGCGTGGTGACCAAGTTCATCTCCGAGATCAACTTCGTCAGTTCGGCGCGGCAGAGCGACATCATCGAACTGGGCATCACTGCCACCGAGTTCGGTCGTACCTCCATCACCCTGTGCTGCGAGGTGCGCAACAAGGTCACCCGCAAGAGCATCCTGACCATCGACAAGCTGGTGTTCGTCAACCTCGGCGAGGACGGCTTGCCGGCGCCTCACGGCAAGACAGCGATCACCTACGCCAAGGATCGTTTCCCCGGCTGAACCACGCTGGCAAAGATGGCCGCAGGCTTGGCCGAAGCGCCGGCATCATCGGTGGCGGCAGTCATGGACGTGGGCGGGGTGCTCGCGCAGGCTTGGCTTCCCGTTCCCAACCGTGAAAGCCCGTCATGACCCTTGCCTACTGGTGCGTACTGATCGCCATCTTCCTGCCCTACCTGGGCACCGCTGCCGCCAAGTTTCTCGGCCCTGGTTACGGCCCGCGGGCCAACCAGGATCCACGCGCCTTTCTGGGCACGCTGCAGGGCTGGCGCCAGCGGGCCAACAACGCCCAGCTCAATGGTTTCGAAGTCACGCCGGCATTCGCGGCGGCGGTGATCATCGCGCACCAGGCCGGAGGTGCTGCGCAGGCGCTGCTCGACCAGTTGGCGCTGGCCTTTATCGTCAGCCGCGTGCTGTATTTCATCTGCTACCTGGCCGACTGGGGACCTGTGCGGTCGCTGGTATGGTTCGCCGGGATGGGCCTGATCGTCGCCTTGTTCGTGGTCTCCGCCTGAGCGCGTCTGCCTGGGCGAACAGCCCCGCCTTGCCAGGGTGTCTAGCTGAACCCTGGCTGACTGGCGCACGTGAAACGCCAGGGTTGTGACAAGAGGTCGCTTGGCCAGGCCGGATCGAGCCGCGATACTGGCGACCCTTTTCCCTGTGGAAGTCGTGTCGATGACGCTGAAGAAACTCCTGCTGCTCGGCTGCGTCTGCCTGAGTCTGGCTGCCTGTGGTGGGGTTGACCCCAACTCGCCGCTGGGCAAGCGTCAGGCGGCGTTCAAGGAGATGCTCAAGGTCAGCGAAGATCTAGGTGGAATGCTGCGTGGTCGTATCGTCTACGACGAAGCCGGCTTCATTGCTGGCGCCGCGCAGCTGGAGCGACTGTCGCATGAGCCCTGGCAGCATTTTCCGCAAGTGCGTGATGACGAGCGCAGCAAGGCCAATCCCGAGGTCTGGGAGCGCCATGAGCAATTCCAGAAAATGGCCCGCGACCTGGAGCAGGCCACTGCGGCGCTGGTGCAGGCTACGACCGCGCCGCCGCTACGTCGCACCGAACTGGAGCCGGCGATGCAGGCCGTCGAGGACAGTTGCGAGGCTTGCCACAAGGCGTTTCGCGCCTACTGATCGACGCGTGCTTCGGCCTCGGCCTGCTGCAGTTCGGCGCGCGCCTCGGCCAGTTTGGCCTGACGCTTGGCGATCTTCTCCTGATCGCCCTTGCCGATGGCTTCGCGCAGATCCATCTCGCGTTCCTCTACTTCCTGGCGGGCTTGTTCGACGCTGGCGAGGCGCTCGCTGTGCAGCGTGTCGTCATCGCAATTGGCTGCCACGTTGCCCAGCGCCCTTTGCAGTCCATCCAGCTCGTGCGCGTTGCCATTCTGGCGGGCGGCTTCGATCTTTTTCTCGATGACCTGGCGTTTGGCCGCGCAGCCACTGTCAGCTTCGGCGGCGAGGATGGGCGTGGCGTTGAGGTTGGCGGCCAGCAGCAGGCCGAGCAAAGCGGTTTGACGAATCATGGTCTGTCCTCGTGAGTGTCTATTCGAAGTGACCACGGTTACTGCATGAGGTTCGACCCGTGCGCGGCATCGGCTGATCTGGATCAGCCGTGGGGTGGAGTGTCCCGGCGTTGAAAGCCCTCGACCCCGGCGCGCTGCAGTTGTGTCGCCAGCTGCTGGACCTCCGGATGGCTGAAGAACGCCAGCAGCCGCTCGGCACTCTTCTGGCTCACCCCGGGTTGGCGTAGCCATTCGGCGTGGCTGCGCGCCTGCAGAGTCGTCCAGTCATCGTCCGCACGCAGGTTCAGGCCCGGCGGGGCGCCGAGCGCCTGCAGCCATTGCTGCAGCGAGCGCTGCTGGGCCTGGGCGAAGGCGTGCTGCAACTGGGTGGCACGCCGCGCGCCGACGCCCGGCAGTTGTTGCAGTTGCTCGTTGTCGAACTCCAGCCAGTCGAGCAGGCCGTGCAGGCGCTCACCCGCCAGCAATGTGCGCCAGGTACCGGGGCCTACGCCGGGCAGGTTCAGGCCCTGCTTGCTGCTGAGCCAGGCCAGGCGGGCCTGGAATTGCTGCTGGCAGGATGGCGTACTGCGCCAGCAGCTCAGGGCGTGGTAGTCCTCGGCATGCGGTACGTCCACTTCGGCGCGTTGCTGGCTGCGCCAGACCACCTCGTCGAGGCGCGGGATGGTGAGGCCGGAGAGGCGAATGGCGACCTGATCGCCGGGGCGGATGTCCAGTTCTTGCCAGCGCTGCAGCGAGCCGACTGCGACTCGGCTGATACGCCGGTCGTCGAGCAGTACAGGCTGCAGTTCCAGCACTGGATTGATGCGGCCGGTGCGACCAATGTTGAACTTCACTCTCTGCACCACGGCCAGCGCCTGGCTGGCCGGGTATTTCCAGGCTACTGCCCAATGTGGTGGTTCGGCCTGCCAGCGCTCGCCCGCAGGCCGTTGGCCCTGACGCAGCACCACGCCATCGCTGGCGAAGGGCAGGGCACTGCGATACCAGTGCTGCCGCCATTCAGCTGCTTGCGCCAGGTTTTCGACCGGGCGGCTGTAAGTGTGGCTGTCCTGCAGGCCCAGGCGCTGCAGGACAGCCAGGCGTTCTTGCATATCGGCCGGGCCATCTGGCCAATCCCAGACGAACAGGCCAATGCCGGCCGCTTCCTCGACGGATATCGTCTGTCTTGCCATCAGTCCTGCCACTTTGCCGCGTGCGCCGGCACTGCCGTCGCGGGCCTGCTGGTGGCTGTCCAGGCGCCAGTACAGCTCGCCCTGCAGGATGGCGTTCAGCGGCTGGGGCAGTTGTTGGGGGATGGCCGGCAGTTCGCGGGCGCGAGCTGTCCAGGCCTGCCCGCTGCGTCCATCGCCGCGGCTGATGGCCTGCCGCAGGTGGCCCTGGCGATAGACCAGGGTCACGGCGACGCCGTCGACCTTGGGCTGAATCCAGGCATCGGTGCGACCGGCTAGCCACTGGCCGATGCCGGCTTCGTCGAGCTTGCGCAGGCCGGTTTGGGCTATGGGGTGAGGCAGTTCGGTGCTCGCGCCTGCCAGAGCAGCGTCTGGTGCCTGTTGCGCTTGGCCGAGACATGTCTGCCATTGGCTCAGGCGGACGCGGGCCTGATCGTAGAGCTCATCAGCAATCAGGCTGCGGCCCTGGTTATGGTAGGCGTCGTCCCAGGTGGCGAGCTGGGCCTGCAGGGCGGTCAGCTCATGCGTGGCTTGTGCGCTGGACCAGTCGGGGCAGGGTGTGGCAAGGCTCGACATGGATGCGAGCAGTGCGGCGAATGCCAGAGCGTTGCGCATGGTTCCTCCTTGAACCCTTTCGTGCTGTTGCTTTTCCTGGGGGCTGATATATTTCGCGCCCCAACTTCTACTCTAGCCAAGGAATGGTAAATGGACGTGATCGGTTTTCTCCTCGCGTTGGCAGCCTGGATCTGGTCTGTGGCGCGTGGCGTCCAGGTGTCGCTGATCTGCGTTGTGCTCAACTTCCTGTTTCCGCCCGTCTCGCAGGGGATCTTCGCCCTGTACGAGCCGCCCATGCGTGCGCCGTTGCTGTTCATGGCCATTGGGCTGGGGATGATGTATCTCGGCGGCAGTCTCCAGATTTCCTGAGGCGCACAAAGCGAAAAAGCCCCGCACTGCTCAAGCAGGCGGGGCTTTTTGGCGGGCGTCGCTTACAGGCCGGCAGCGGCGCGCAGGTCGGCAGCCTTGTCGGTGCGCTCCCAGGTGAAGGTGGTGAAGCTGTCGTCGCCGACGGTCTTGGACTGCGGCGTGCGGCCGAAGTGACCGTAGGCTGCGGTGTCCTGATACATCGGGTGCAGCAGGTCGAGCATGCGCGTGATGGCATAGGGGCGCAGGTCGAATATGTCGCGCACCAGCGCGATGATCTTGTCTTCGGCGATCTTGTGGGTGCCGAAGGTGTTGATCGAGATGGAGGTCGGCTGGGCCACGCCGATGGCGTAGGACACCTGGATCTCGCAGCGCTCGGCCAGGCCGGCGGCAACGATGTTCTTGGCCACGTAGCGGCCGGCGTAGGCAGCCGAACGGTCGACCTTGGACGGGTCCTTGCCGGAGAAGGCACCGCCGCCGTGACGGGCCATGCCGCCGTAGCTGTCGACGATGATCTTGCGCCCGGTCAGGCCGCAGTCACCCACCGGGCCGCCGATGATGAACTGGCCGGTCGGGTTGATGTGGAACTGGGTGTCGGCGTGCAGCAGTTCGGCCGGCAGCACGTGCTTGACGATCAGTTCCATCACGCCGTCGCGCAGGTCGTCGTATTTCACTTCCGGGTTGTGCTGGGTGGACAGCACGACCGCGTCGATGGCGGCGACCTTGCCGTTCTCGTAGCGGCAGGTGACCTGGGATTTGGCATCCGGGCGCAGCCACGGCAGCAGGCCGGACTTGCGCGCTTCGGCCTGGCGCTCGACCAGGCGATGCGAGAAGCAGATCGGCGCCGGCATCAGCACGTCGGTTTCGTTGCTGGCGTAGCCGAACATCAGGCCCTGGTCGCCAGCGCCCTGATCTTCCGGCTTGGCGCGGTCGACGCCCTGGTTGATGTCCGGGGACTGCTTGCCAATGATGTTGAGCACGCCGCAGGTGGCGCCGTCGAAGCCGACGTCGCTGCTGGTGTAGCCGATATCGCAGATCACGTCGCGGACGATCTGCTCCAGGTCGACCCAGGCGCTGGTGGTGACTTCGCCGGCGACGATGGCCACGCCGGTCTTGACCAGGGTTTCCACCGCCACGCGGGCGTGCTTGTCCTGGGTGATGATGGCGTCGAGCACCGCATCGGAAATCTGGTCGGCGATCTTGTCCGGATGCCCTTCGGACACGGACTCGGAAGTAAACAGGGAATATTCGCTCATCTATCGGTTCCTTTCTTGCCGGAGGCTGAAGGCGCTGTGCGCATCGGGTTTGGCAAAGTGCCGTAATTGAATCTGAAAGCCGTTTTTCAGGCCTATGTACAGGCTTTCACCGGGCGTCAGGCCGGCGGCCGTCGCCCAGTGCGCCAAGTCTTCCTGCTCGAAGCCCAGCCACAGGTCGCCGCAGGCTTCGCGCGCCCAGCTCTGGTCGTGGCTGCACAGTTCGCTGAGCAGCAGGCTGCCGCCCGGGGCGACCAGGTCAGCCAGCTTGCGAAAGGCCTCGGCCGGGGCGGCGAAGTGGTGCAGAACCATGTTCAGCACCACGCAATCGGCCGTGACTGGCGCGTCCTGCAGCGCATCGGCCAGTTTCAGCTCGACGTTGTCCAGCCCTTCGGCGGCGCAGCGCTGGCTTGCCAGTTCGAGCATAGCCGGGCTGTTGTCCAGTGCCGTGACCTGGGCAAAGCGCTGCGCCAACTCGGGCAGGAAGGCACCGTCGCCAGGGCCGATTTCCACTGCGCTGGCGCTGGGGGCGAAGTGCAGGGCATCGAGCAGGGCCAGCAGGCTGTCGCGGTACTGCGGCAGGCCGGCGATCAGGTCCTGCTGGGCCTGGAAGTTGCTTGCCATGCGGGCGAAGAAGTCGCGGCTGACGGTGGCGCGCTGCTGATGCACGGTGGCGATACGGGCCTGCACATCTGCAGGCAGCGGCAGTTCATCGATATCGTCGAGCAAGGCGGCATGCAGGCGACCGTTGGGCAGGGCGCGGCGGTAGAAGATCGCGTTGCCTTCACGGCGCGTGGCCACCAGGTCGGCCTGGGCCAGGACCTTGAGGTGGTGGCTCATGCCCGACTGGCCAATGGCGAATATCTGCGCCAGCTCCAGCACGCCGAAGGAGTCGTTGCTCAGGACGCGCAGGACGTTCAGGCGCAGCGGATCGCCGCCGGCCTTGCACAGGGCGGCGAGCTCGTCGCAGGGGTCGAATTCCAACTCAGGTGCGCGCAGGGTCATGGTGGCGCAGTCTAGTCGGTCAGTTTTCATACAGCAATACCAATATCAAAAAGTTTTGATATTGGTATTGCTGTCATTCCGACGCCTGGCTCAGCTCGAGAAATGCCGCAGGGGCCGGGCTCAGGCTGGCGCCCAGGCGCCACAGGACATGCAGCTCGCGCTCGATCTGCAGGTCCTGGACGGGCAGATGGCGCAGTTCGCCGCTGGCCAGTTCGCGCTCCACCACCCGCTGCGACAGCCAGGCAATGCCCTGGCTGTCAGCGAGCAGGCGTTTGAGCGCCTCGGTGCTGCCGATGGCCATGCCCGCGCGGGGTTCGAGCCCGTGTGCGTGGTAGGCCTGTTCGATGCTGACGCGTGCGCCGGAGCCCGGCTCGCGCATGTACAGCGGGTAGTCCTGCAGTTGCACTGCCATGAGCCTAGGGCTGGCGACCAGCGGGTGGTGCGGCGCAACCACCGGGAGCAGGGCGTCGCGCGCCAGCAGGCGATGGGCATAGTCGGCGTGTGCGAAGGGGCCTTCGACGAAACCGAGGCTGATGCGGCCTTCGTCCAGTTGCCGGGTCACCACGTCGGTATTGCTCACTTCCAGGCTGACGAATATCTGTGGGTGCAGGGCGCGAAAGCGGGTGAGCAGGGGGGGCAGCAGGTAGGAGCCGAGCGTGGCGCTGGCACCCAGGTGCAGTTCGCCCTGCTCGAGTTGGGCGAAGTCTCGCAGATCACGTTCGGCGGCACGTTCCAGGCTGAAGATGCGCTGGGCGTAGTCGAGCAGGCGCAGCCCGCCTTCGGTCAGTTGTACGCCTCGCGGCAGGCGGTCGAACAGGCGCAGGTCGAGGCTGGCCTCGAGGTCGCGAATCTCCCGGGTGACCGCAGGCTGGCTGATATGCAGGCGTTCGGCGCCGGCGCTGATGCTGCCGGCGTCTGCCACGGCAAGGAAGACTTTGAGGTGATGAAGGTTCATGAGCATGCATAAACAAAAGGCATTCATTAGATGCTGAATATGTATTTTTCATATGGCAAGCCAATTCTTAACCTTGAGCTGTCACTCATCTCACGGGACAACTCGATTCATGCTGCGCCCTTTCAGTCGCCTGCCCGAGCCGCTCGCCTTCATTCGTCACTTCACGCCCAACTGGTTCGCCATGACCATGGGGACCGGTGTGCTGGCGCTGGTGATCGGCCATCTGCCCTGGCAGCTGCCAGCCCTGGCGATGCTGGCCGAAGGGTTGTGGTTCTTCGCCGTGGCGTTGTTCGCCCTGTTCAGCCTCCTGCTCCTGCTGCGCCTGGCGCTGTTTGGCGACACCGTCTGGCCGATGCTGCTGCATCCGGTGCAGTCGATGTTCCTCGGTGCCATCCCGATGGGCCTGGCGGTGCTGATCAAGGGGCTGTTGCTGTTCGGCGTGCCGCGCTGGGGTGACGGCGTCTATGCGCTGGCCCATGCCCTGTGGTGGCTGAATGCGGGGCTGGCGCTGCTCGGTGCCTTGCTGGTGCCCTATCTGATGTTCACCCGGCAGCATCATGCGCTGGAAAAACTGACCGCAGTCTGGCTGCTACCTATCGTCGCACCCGAGGTGGTCGCCAGCTCGGCGGGGGCGCTGGCGCCGCACCTGGACGCAGCGGCTGCGCAGCAACTGCTGGTGGTGGGGTTCGTGCTGTGGGGGCTGTCGCTGTCGCTGGCCTTCTCGCTGATCACCCTGGTGCTGCTGCGCCTGGCCTTGCACAAATTGCCGGATACCGACTTTGCCGCTACCAGCTGGCTGCCCCTGGGGCCGCTGGCCACCGGCTGCCTGGGGCTGCTGAGCATGGGCCAGGCAGCGCCGCTGGCTTTCGCCGGTACGCCTCTGGTCAGTGCCGCCGAGCTGGCCCGCGATCTTGGCCTGATCGGCGGCCTGGCGCTGTGGGGCGCGGGGCTCTGGTGGTTGGTGATCGCGACCCTGTTCACTCGCCATTACATCCGCGACAACATGCCGTTCAACCTCGGCTGGTGGGGCTTTACCTTCCCGCTGGGAGTGTTCGCCCTGGCGACCTTCGAGCTGCAGGCGCTGACCGGGCTGGCCTTCTTCGCTCTGGTCGGGCTGGTGCTGGCTGTCCAGCTGGCCGCCGTGTGGGCGCTGGTGTTCAGTCGCACGCTCGCCGGCGTCTGGCATGGCGAGTTGTTCCAGGCGCCGTGCCTGGGCGGGCCGGGCAGCCCTGCGGTGAGCGTTCTGAGCGAGCAAACCAGCTGATTTGCGCTCTACGACTATCTGTCATTGCCCCACGGGGCCCGGCTGGGCGAAAATGGCACCCTTTTTTCGCCCCCTTCATTCAGAAGCAGCCCCCGTAGGAGATTCAGCGATGCCCAGCCGTCGTGAGCGAGCCAATGCCATTCGTGCCCTCAGCATGGATGCTGTGCAGAAAGCCAACAGCGGCCACCCCGGTGCCCCCATGGGCATGGCGGACATCGCCGAAGTGCTGTGGCGCGACTTCCTCAAGCACAACCCGAGCAACCCGAACTTCGCCGATCGTGACCGCTTCGTGCTGTCCAACGGCCATGGTTCGATGCTGATCTACTCGCTGCTGCACCTGACCGGTTACGACCTGTCGATCGACGATCTGCAGAACTTCCGTCAGCTGCACAGCAAGACTCCGGGCCACCCAGAGTACGGCTACACCCCAGGCGTCGAGACCACCACTGGCCCGCTCGGCCAGGGCATCGCCAACGCCGTCGGTTTCGCCATCGCCGAAAAGGTGCTGGGCGCGCAGTTCAACCGTGAAGGCCACGCTATCGTCGACCACAACACCTACGTGTTCCTCGGTGACGGCTGCATGATGGAAGGCATCAGCCATGAAGTCTGCTCGCTGGCCGGTACCCTGGGCCTGGGCAAGCTGGTCGCCTTCTACGACGACAACGGCATCTCCATCGACGGTGAAGTCGAGGGCTGGTTCACCGATGACACGCCGAAGCGCTTCGAAGCCTACGGCTGGCAGGTGATCCGCAACGTCGACGGCCATGATGCCGAAGAGATCAAGATGGCCATCGAGACCGCGCGCAAGAGCGTGGATCAGCCGACCCTGATCTGCTGCAAGACCACCATCGGCTTCGGTTCGCCGAACAAGGGCGGCAAGGAAGAGTGCCACGGCGCGCCGCTGGGCAATGACGAGATCGCTCTGACCCGCGCCGCGCTGGGCTGGAACCATGGCCCGTTCGAAATTCCTGCCGAGATCTACGCCGAGTGGGACGCCAAGGCCGCCGGCGCTGCCGCCGAAGCCGCCTGGAACGACAAGTTCGCTGCCTACGCCGCCGCTTTCCCCGAGCTGGCTGCCGAGTTCAAGCGCCGCATTGCCGGTGAACTGCCGGCCGATTTCGCCGAGAAAGCCGCCGCCTACATCAAGGACGTCGCCGAGAAGGGCGAAACCATCGCCAGCCGCAAGGCCAGCCAGAATGCGCTGAATGCCTTCGGTCCGCTGCTGCCGGAGTTCCTCGGCGGTTCCGCCGACCTGGCCGGCTCCAACCTGACCCTGTGGAAGGGCTGCAAGGGTGTGTCTGCCGAAGACGCTTCCGGCAACTACATGTTCTACGGCGTGCGCGAATTCGGCATGAGCGCGATCATGAACGGTATCGCCCTGCACGGCGGCTTCGTGCCCTACGGTGCGACCTTCCTGATCTTCATGGAATACGCGCGCAACGCCGTGCGCATGTCCGCGCTGATGAAGAAACGCGTGCTGTACGTGTTCACCCACGACTCCATCGGCCTGGGCGAAGACGGCCCGACTCACCAGCCGATCGAGCAGCTGGCCAGCCTGCGTGGCACGCCGAACCTCGACACCTGGCGTCCGGCCGATGCCGTGGAGTCCGCCGTGGCCTGGAAATACGCCATCGAGCGCGCCGACGGCCCGAGCGCCCTGGTGTTCAGCCGCCAGAACCTGCCGCACCAGCCGCGTGATGCCCAGCAGCTGGCTGACGTCGCGCGCGGTGGCTACGTGCTCAAGGACTGCGGCGGCGAGCCGGAGCTGATCCTGATCGCCACCGGTTCGGAAGTCGGCCTGGCCGTTGCCGCCTACGACAAGCTGACTGCCGCCGGTCGCAAGGTGCGCGTGGTATCGATGCCGTCGACCAGCGTGTTCGACCAGCAGGACGCCGCCTACAAGCAGGACGTGCTGCCGCTGCAGGTCGGTGCGCGCATCGCCATCGAGGCCTCGCACGCCGATTACTGGTACAAGTACGTCGGTCTGGAAGGTCGCATCATCGGCATGACCAGCTTCGGCGAGTCGGCCCCGGCTCCGGCGCTGTTCGAGGAGTTTGGCTTCACCGTCGACAACGTGGTCGGCACCGCCGAAGAACTGCTCGACGCCTAAGCGAGAGCGACGCCGTAGGGCGGGTGACGCTGTTTTCACCCGCCGTTACACCGACGGTGGATCGATGAAGCGCGATCCACCCTACGGATCATACGAGACCGCCCATGTCCAATCGCCCTTATCGTGTCGCCCTCAACGGCTACGGCCGCATTGGCCGTTGCGTGCTGCGTGCGCTGCACGAGCGTGGCAATGCCGCGGGCCTGGAAATCGTCGCGCTGAACGATCTGGCCGACCAGGCCAGCATCGAATACCTGACCCGCTTCGACTCTACCCACGGGCGTTTTCCCGGCGAGGTGAAGGTCGATGGCGACTGCCTGCATATCAACGGCGACTGCGTGAAGGTCTTGCGCCAGAGCGAACCCGAGGGTATCGACTGGGCTGGGCTGGACATCGATCTGTTGCTGGAATGCTCCGGGCAGTACGTAACCCGTGACCAGGCGCAGCGTTTCATCGACGCTGGTGCGCCGCGCGTGCTGCTGTCGCAGCCGATGGCCAGCGAGGCGGATATCGACGCCACCATCGTCTATGGCGTCAATCAGGATGGCCTGACGGGCAGCGAGCGGCTGGTGTCGAATGCGTCCTGTACCACCAACTGCGGCGTGCCGCTGTTGAAACTTCTCGATGAGGTGGTGGGTCTGGAGTACGTCTCCATTACCACCATTCACTCGGCGATGAACGACCAACCCGTGATCGATGCCTACCACCACGAAGACCTGCGCCGCACGCGCTCGGCCTTCCAGTCGGTGATCCCGGTGTCCACCGGCCTGGCGCGTGGTATCGAGCGCCTGCTGCCGGAGTTGGCCGGGCGTATTCAGGCCAAGGCCATTCGCGTACCGACGGTGAACGTCTCCTGCCTGGACATCACCCTGCAGACCGCGCGCGACACCTCTGCCGAGGAAATCAACCGCGTGCTGCGACAGGCGGCGCACAGCGGCCCGCTCAAGGGGCTGCTGGCGTATACCGAGCTGCCGCACGCCAGCTGCGACTTCAACCATGATCCGCACTCGGCCATCGTCGACGGTAGCCAGACCCGCGTGTCCGGCCCGCGCCTGGTCAACCTGCTGGCCTGGTTCGACAACGAGTGGGGGTTCGCCAACCGCATGCTCGATGTCGCCGAACATTTTCTCCTGCAAGCCAATAAAGCCAATCCTGCTCCGTGAAGGACTGAATCTATGACCGTTCTGAAGATGACCGAACTCGACCTCGCTGGTAAGCGCGTGCTGATCCGCGAAGACCTCAACGTCCCGGTGAAAGATGGCGTGGTCAAGAGCGACGCGCGCATCCTCGCCTCCCTGCCGACCATCAAGCTGGCGCTGGAGAAGGGCGCAGCCGTGCTGGTCTGCTCGCACCTGGGCCGCCCGGAAGAGGGCGTCTACAGCGAGGAAGACAGCCTGGCGCCGGTCGCGGCCTACCTGAGCAAGGCGCTCGGTCGTGACGTGCCGCTGGTCAAGGACTACCTCGGCGGTGTCGAGGTCAAGGCCGGCGAGCTGGTGCTGCTGGAGAACGTACGCTTCAACAAGGGCGAGAAGAAGAACACCGATGAGCTGGCCCAGCAGTACGCCGCCCTGTGCGACGTGTTCGTGATGGACGCCTTCGGCACCGCCCACCGCGCCCAGGGTTCGACCCATGGCGTGGCCAAGTTCGCCAAGGTGGCCTGCGCCGGCCCGCTGCTGGCCGCCGAGCTGGATGCCCTGGGTAAGGCTCTGGACAAGCCGGCCCGGCCGATGCTGGCCATCGTCGCCGGCTCCAAGGTGTCGACCAAGCTCGACGTGCTCAACTCCCTGGCCGATATCTGCGACTCGCTGATCGTCGGTGGCGGTATCGCCAACACCTTCCTCGCCGCTGCCGGCCTGCCGGTGGGCAAGTCGCTGTACGAGGCCGATCTGGTCGACACCGCCAAGGCCATCGCGGCCAAGGTCAGCGTGCCGCTGCCGGTCGACGTGGTAGTGGCCAAGGCTTTCGCCGAAGACGCCGAAGCCACCGTCAAGGCGGTCAAGGACGTGGCCGAGGACGACATGATCCTCGACATCGGCCCGCAGACCGCCAAGCAGTTCGCCGAGATGCTCAAGGCTTCGCAGACCGTCCTGTGGAACGGCCCGGTCGGGGTGTTCGAGTTCGATCAGTTCGGTAACGGCACCAAGGCCCTGGCCCTGGCCATCGCCGAAAGCCCGGCGTTCTCCATCGCCGGTGGTGGCGATACCCTGGCGGCCATCGACAAGTACGGCGTAGCCGACAAGATTTCCTACATTTCCACCGGTGGTGGTGCCTTCCTCGAGTTCGTCGAGGGCAAGGTGCTGCCGGCCGTGGAAGTGCTGGAGCAGCGCGCCAAGTAAAGGCCTGCTAGGGTGAAGCGACTCACCCTGCGCCCTGGCTGATTAAACCCTGACGCGAACGGGTGGTCTGTAGAAAACCGGATCATCGAACAAGGAGTCGTGTCATGGACAAGTTAGCCGCCTTGAGCGTCATTGGTATGTTGCTGGCCGGTTGTGCCAGCGGTGGTCGGGAGGCCGCCTGCGAGGTATTCAGCCCTGCGCAGATCGAAACCCCGACCACTCAGGATGATCAACGTGTTGATGAAAGCACTGGCCAGTCCGCTGGCCCAGCGCCGGAACAGCGTTGCTGACGAGGAGAAACAATGATCGGGATCAGACTCGCGGGGCTCGCTGCTAGCGCTCTGTTGCTTGCGGCCTGCAGCAGTCAGCCGCAGGTGTCGGATCAGTGGAATCGCTGGGTGTGCGACAGCCAGGCCGAGGTGTTGTGGCGTTTTGCCAATGGCAGCGCCGACCAGGTGGATGTGCGCCTGGGTGGCGATGACATCGTCCACCGCCTGACCCAGGAACCTGCTGCATCCGGCGCGCTGTACAGCGACGGGCGCCTGTCCTTCCACACCAAGGGTGAGGAAGGGCTGGTCTACTGGACCGCCACCGATGACCTGATCGGCCGCGGCTGCAAGGCTCCGTAACACCTTCGGCGATGCCGAGACGAGCTGTGGGCGCAGGCCCCGGCTCGACGAAACTTGAACAACGTCGGCCCCTGCGGCAGGCTTGCACGACTAACGAACTCCAAATTGGGAGACAGTGACACCATGGCACTTATCAGCATGCGCCAGATGCTCGACCACGCCGCCGAATTCGGCTACGGCGTGCCGGCCTTCAACGTCAACAACCTCGAGCAGATGCGCGCCATCATGGAAGCCGCCGACAAGACCGATTCGCCGGTCATCGTCCAGGCCTCCGCTGGTGCCCGCAAGTACGCCGGTGCGCCGTTCCTGCGCCACCTGATCCTGGCTGCCATCGAAGAATTCCCGCACATCCCGGTGTGCATGCACCAGGACCACGGTACCAGCCCTGACGTCTGCCAGCGCTCCATCCAGCTGGGTTTCTCCTCGGTGATGATGGACGGCTCGCTCAAGGAAGACGGCAAGACCCCGGCCGACTACGACTACAACGTTCGCGTGACCCAGCAGACCGTGGCCTTCGCCCACGCTTGTGGTGTCTCCGTCGAAGGCGAGTTGGGTTGCCTGGGCAGCCTGGAAACCGGTATGGCCGGAGAAGAAGACGGCGTTGGCGCCGAAGGTGTGCTGGACCACAGCCAACTGCTGACCGACCCGGAAGAAGCCGCTGCCTTCGTCAAGGCTACCCAGGTCGATGCGCTGGCCATCGCCATCGGCACCAGCCACGGCGCCTACAAGTTCACCAAGCCGCCAACCGGCGACGTGCTCTCCATCGAGCGCATCAAGGAAATCCACAAGCGCATCCCCAACACCCACCTGGTGATGCACGGTTCTTCCTCCGTTCCGCAGGAATGGCTGAAGGTGATCAACGAATTCGGCGGCGACATCAAGGAAACCTACGGTGTGCCGGTCGAGGAAATCGTCGAAGGCATCAAGCACGGCGTGCGCAAGGTCAATATCGACACCGACCTGCGCCTGGCCTCCACCGGCGCGATCCGCCGCATGATGGCCGAGCACCCGAGCGAGTTCGACCCGCGCAAGTTCTTCGCCAAGACCATCGTTGCCATGCGTGACATCTGCATTGCGCGCTACGAAGCCTTTGGCACTGCCGGAAACGCCTCGAAAATCAAGCCGGTGTCCCTGGAAGGCATGTTCCAGCGCTACGCCAGCGGCGAGCTCAACGCCAAGGTCAACTGATCCGCGGCGGGCGCAGGCCTGCAGCGCTCAGCTGAAAGCCGCGACTGCGCAAGCGTCGCGGCTTTTTCATGCCTGGCGTTCGGGGCTCAGGGCGCTGCGCTGAGTAGCGCGCGATGTTCGATGCTCAACTGGTCGAAACGGGCGGCGCCGGCTTCGGTTTCGTAGCCGGTGTTGTCCTGGGTGTAGACGCCGGCCTTGAAGTACAGCGGTTTTGCCGCCCAGGAGGAATCCAGGCGGGTGCTCCAACGGGTCCTGTCAAGGTCGATCACCAGGGTGCCGTCGGGCTTGAGGTTGATCGCATAGCTGAACGCCTGACCGAGCACGATGCCGCTGACTACGGTGATCGTCTGAATCTCGGCGGTCGGTGTCATGCGCACCTTGGCGACGATGTTGCCGCTGGCGGTCTTGGTCTTGTACTGGTACTCCAGCTTGAGTAGCGGCATCGAGCTCTGGTAGGCGTGGATCTGGCCAATGACGATCTTGCCGGTCGAGGGCACCTGGTTGACGCTGAGGGCGGCCCGCAGGAAATGATCGGCGCTCGGATAGGTCCAGTTGCGCAGGCGACCATCGGAATAGGTCTCACGCAGCTCGCAGCGGGGGTACTTGGCGCTTTCGGTGGTGGTGCCATTGACCGGCGCCCAGAAGAAGATGGCGCCATCCTTGGACTGGAAGTAGTGGTCCTGATAGCCACCAGCCAGAACTCGGGTTTCGATGGTGGTCGCGGGGACGCCGACCGGGATGCTGAGGTTCCACATGGCGAGTTCGATCATGTTCAAAGCTCCTGAAAGACGGAAACTTCTGTCGGGGCGCATCTCATCCAGGAGTCAGTAACGGCTTACTTGGCGTTCCGGCCAGTGACGCGCGAGCGAGAAGGTGGCTGTCACGAGCGGTGGGTGTGCTCGTGGCGCGCTCTATAACGGCAGCCCGGGTGAAAGCCTGATAACCGTCTGTCGTATTATTGGCGCCAATATAAAGTCATTATCATTGGCGTTTTCGCTCCGCTGCGCAGTCCTAACTGGCGCGGCTGGTGCGCCGTCCGTCACAGGTAAAACCCTGTAAAACACCTGGGGCATAACGGCCGGTGGGGTGCGCCATAATTCGTGCACTGTCGTTCCGGGAACTGCCCTCCATGTCCAGCAAGCCGCGCCTGTTGCTCGCTTTCATCCTCGCCGTGTTGCTGGCCTCGCTGCTTGCCTCGATCTTCCAGACCCAGACCAACCTTGCCGCGCTGCAGGCGCTGGGTGCGCCGATGCCGCTGGATGTGCGCGTCGGCACCACGTGCCTGGATCTGCTCGGTTTCGCCCCGACTTTCGCCTTGCTCAGTGCATTGGGATTTCTTCTCGCCTTGCCGCTGGCAGCCGGGTTGGCGCGGCGCATGCCGGCGTTGCGTTGGCTGATCTTCGTGCTGGCTGGTGCGGCCGCGATCTGGACGGCCCTGGCCCTGGCCAATGCGTTGGCGCCGATGCCGACCCTGATCGCTGCCGACCGCGACCCCTTCGGTACGCTCGGGCTGATGGCCTGCGGCAGCGTTGGTGCGCTGTTGTTCGGTCTGCTCGGCCGGCGTGTGCGCTACCGGGTGCAGCCGACTTCTTCCGACTCCCTGTGACAAGGCGCTATCCATGTTGAGATGCTCTCGCGCGCTGCTGCTCGGCGCCCTGTTGGTCAGCACGCCGCTGCTGGCCCTGGACTACCGTGTCGAAACCCTCAGCGAGGGGCTGGAGAATCCCTGGGCGCTGGCCTTTCTGCCCGATGGGCGCATGCTGGTCACCGAGCGTGTCGGGCGTTTGCGTATCGTCGAAGCCGATGGCCGTGTCGACCCCGAACCGGTGGCGGGCCTGCCCGAAGCGTTCATCGCTGCCCAGGCCGGGCTGATGGAGGTGGCACTGGACCCGGACTACGGTGAAAACCGCTGGCTGTATCTGACCTATGCGCACGGCTCGCCGGAGGCCAACAACACCCGTCTGGCCCGGGCACGCCTGGTGGATGACGAGCTGCGTGACTTCGAGGTGTTGTTCACCGCCCAGCCGCTCAAGGCCGGGGCCGCGCATTACGGTGGACGTATCGCCTTTCTCGCCGACAAGACCCTGGTGCTGACCCTGGGCGACGGTTTCGACTGGCGTGAGCAGGCGCAGAACCCCGCCAACCACCTGGGCAAGATCGTGCGCCTCAACCGCGACGGCAGCGTGCCGTCGGACAACCCACTGGTCGGCCAGCAAGGCGCTGCGCCGGAGATCTACAGCCTCGGCCATCGCAACGTGCAGGGCATCTTCTTCGATGCCGAGCACGAGCGCCTGTACAGCCACGAGCACGGGCCGCGCGGCGGGGACGAACTCAACCTGATCGAGGCCGGCAACAACTACGGCTGGCCGCTGGCAACCTTCGGCATCGACTACACCGGCGCGCGTATCAGCCCCTACACCGAGCTGCCGGGGCTGACCGCGCCGCTGCTGCACTGGACGCCGTCGGTGGCGCCGTCGAGCCTGACGCTGTATCGCGGCGAGCGCTTCCCCGACTGGCAGGGCGACCTGTTCGTGGCCACCCTGGCCGAGCGCAGCGTGCGACGCATCCGGGTGCGTGACGGCATGCTGGCGGGGGAGGAAATTCTCTTCGAAGAGCTGGGCGAGCGGATTCGCGATGTGCGCAGTGGGCCCGACGGCGCGCTCTATCTGCTCACCGATAACCCGCAGGGGCGCCTGTTGCGCGTGGTGCCCAGCGAATAGCCTGGCATCCGTTACACTGGCGGTCCTGATGAAGACGGGATCGTAGCGTTGAAGTATCTACAGGGTTATCCGGTGGCCTTGCAGCAGCAGGTTCGTCAGCTGATCGCCGATGATCGGCTGGGCGACTACCTGGCGCAGCGCTATCCGGGCCGGCATGAGGTGCAGAGCGACAAGGCGCTTTACGGCTACGTGATGGCGCTCAAGCAGGAGCACCTGAAGAACGCGCCGGCCATCGACAAGGTGCTCTACGACAATCGCCTCGACCTCACGCACCGCGCACTGGGGCTGCACACGGCGATCTCGCGGGTGCAGGGCGGCAAGCTCAAGGCGAAGAAGGAGATTCGCGTCGCCTCGCTGTTTCGCGATGCGGCGCCGGCCTTTCTGCAGATGATCGTGGTGCACGAGCTGGCGCACCTGAAAGAGAGCGACCACAACAAGGCGTTCTACAAGCTGTGCGACCACATGCTGCCGGGCTATGCGCAGATCGAATTCGATCTGCGCATGTACCTGACCTGGCGCGAGATGACCGGCTCAGGCTGAATCGCGGGTGTGCGGCCTGGCCTCTGCGAGGCCTGGGACGTCCTAGCCGCGCAGGCGCACGTTGAGCTGGTCGACCACTTCCGCCCAGTCGGCATCCTCGAGAATTTCCTCGCGCAGGAAGGCGGCCTGCGCCGGGCTCCAGAAGGCGGCGTCGGCCAGCTTGCGATCATCGGCTAGCTGTGTAAACCCAGTACGTTGTTCAGTGGAAGCGGCGCTCTGCTGATCGGGGGCAGGTATCCGAGGCTGGCGTGCAGTCGGTGCCAGTTGTAGTGATGCAGCCAGGGCAGCAGGTGCGCTGCTCGCTGCTGTGAAGTGTCGTAGCTGCGGGCATAGGCCCATT